>NZ_JBPXLK010000001.1:0-709880 GCF_051843015.1 Nocardia sp. JW2 | reverse complement strand
CCCGCGCCATCGACGCCCGCCCCGGCGACGACTTCCACGCCGAATTCACCGGACTCGGTTCGGTCCGTTTGCGTTTCGCCTAGGCCCGCGCTACCTCTCCGCCGCTGAGTCGACGCGGTAATCCAGTACTTCGCCGGTTCGCCGGCCCAAATATCGAGGAGGCTTACCGTGGCCAACGGGAACGTCACCGCCGCGATCGTCGGATCCGGCAATATCAGCACCGATCTGCTCTACAAACTGTTGAGGTCGGAATCCATCGAACCCCGGTGGATGATCGGGATCGACCCGGCCAGTGAAGGGCTGAAGCGGGCTCGTGGGCTCGGCTTGGAGACCTCGGCCGAGGGTGTCGACTGGTTGCTCGCTCAACCGGAGAAGCCCGACCTTGTTTTCGAAGCGACCTCGGCCTATGTGCACCGTGCCGCCGCACCGCGATACGCCGAATTGGGTATTCGGGCAGTCGATTTGACCCCGGCAGCGGTCGGCCCGGCGGTTGTTCCACCGGTCAATCTCGCATCGTTGGTCGACGCGCCGAACGTCAATATGATCACCTGTGGTGGACAGGCCACGATTCCGATCGTGGCCGCTGTCTCGCGAGTCGTTCCGGTGCCCTACGCCGAAATCGTGGCCTCGGTGTCGTCGGTGTCGGCCGGACCCGGTACCCGCGCCAATATCGACGAATTCACCAAGACCACCAGCCGGGGTGTGGAAACCATCGGCGGGGCCGAACGCGGCAAGGCGATCATCATCCTCAATCCGGCCGAACCGCCGATGATCATGCGCGACACCATCTTCTGCGCCATCCCCGAAGACGCCGACCACACCGCGATCACCGACTCGATCCACCGCATGGTCGCCGACATCCAGCAATACGTGCCCGGCTACCGGCTTCTGAACGACCCCCAATTCGACGAACCCTCCGTGGTTTCCGGCGGCCTGGCGAAGGTTTCGGTGTTCGTGGAAGTCGAAGGCGCGGGCGACTTCCTGCCGCCGTATGCGGGCAATCTCGACATCATGACCGCCGCCGCCACCAAGGTCGGCGAAGTCATGGCCGATCAGATCCACGCCGCCCGCGTGTGAGCGCGCATCCCTCCGCCCCGGTCTCGTTAGGACTCCCCATGCCGTACTCCGCTGATCTCGACATCCGTATCACCGACACTTGCCTGCGCGACGGGTCGCACCACAAACGTCACCAATTCACCACCACCGAGGTCCGCGATATCGTCGCCGCCCTCGACGGCGCCGGTGTTCCCGTCATCGAAGTCACCCATGGCGACGGACTCGGCGGTTCCTCGTTCAACTACGGATTCTCCAAAACCCCTGAACAGGAACTGGTGCGAATCGCCGCCGACACCGCCGAGCAGGCCAAGATCGCGGTCCTGATGCTGCCCGGGGTGGGGGTCAAAGAAGACATCAAGGTCTCCCAGGACAACGGCGCCTCCATCTGCCGCATCGCCACGCACTGCACCGAAGCCGACGTCTCCATCCAGCATTTCGGCTACGCCCGCGACCTCGGTCTGGAAACCGTCGGGTTCCTCATGATGTCGCATACCCAGACCCCTGAGGCGCTGGCGAAGCAAGCCCGCATCATGGCCGATGCCGGCTGCGAATGCGTCTACATCGTCGACTCCGCGGGCGCTCTGGTCCTCGATCAGGTCTCCGACCGCGTGGCCGCCCTGGTCGCCGAACTCGGCAACGACGCCCGGGTCGGCTTCCACGGTCACGAAAACCTCGACCTCGCCGTCGCCAACAGCATCTACGCCATTCGCGCCGGTGCCACTCAAATCGACGGCAGCGCACGCCGCTTCGGTGCGGGCGCGGGCAACACACCCGTCGAAGCCCTGGTCGGCGTCTGCGACAAACTCGGGATCGAAACCGGCATCGACTTCTTCGCCATCGCCGACGCCGCCGAAGATGTCGTGCGCCCGGCCATGCCGCAGGAATGCCTCCTGGACCGCCAATCGCTCATGATGGGCTACGCGGGCGTCTACTCCAGCTTCCTCAAACACGCCGAACGCCAAGCCGAACGCTACAACGTCTCCGCCGCCGAAATGCTCGTCCGCGCAGGCGAACGCAAACTCGTCGGCGGCCAGGAAGACCAGCTCATCGACATCGCCCTCGAACTGCAACGCCGAGCCACGGTCTAGCCGCGGTCACTACCCGACGGCACTCGAGGTGAGATAGTCCGCGCCGCCGACATAGACCGTCCGCCCGTCGGCGTCGCGGGACTCGGCCGCGGTCACGATCGCCGCGGCGAAATCCTCGACAGTCGGCAACGGGCCCGCCGCACGGCGTGACGCGACACTGCTCGCGTCACGCCGTTCCAGCAGCCGGACGATGATCGTGCCGTCGATCATGTCGCCGGACACCACGGTGAAACCAACTCCCCGCGAACGGAATTCGGGCATCAGCGCGCGCAGAGCATCCTCACCCGCGCGCTTGCTCCGCGCGATCGGTGCGTAACCCGCAGGCACATCGGACTTCTCGTGAATGAAGTGCGCCTGATGGCTGGTGACGAACACGATGCGTCCACCCGACGGCATCAAGGGCAGCATCGCCTTCGCGAGATCCACCTGCGCGTCCCGATTGAGGCGCAGCGCGTAGCCGGGGTGCTCGGCCAGGCGATTCGACCTATGCGGCGACGGTGATCACGATCTTCGCCCTGGCGTGTTCGGATTCCATGTAGCTGATGGCCGCGGGCGTCTCGGCCAGTGGGTAGGTCCGGTCGATGGCCGGGCGGACCTGACCCGACTCGATCAGCTCGCGGAGTTCTGTCAGCGACTCCGGACTCTGCTGAGCCAGCGGGCCGCGGATCGACGGTTTCACGAACGGCCGAGCCAGCTGGCCGAGCGCGAGCAAGCCGACCGGACCGAACACGCTGCCACCGTCGAAGTTGCCGCCGCCGGACAGGACCAGGGTGCCGGTGGGTTCGACCAGGCGGAGGAGTTCGCGTAGGCCCCGTGTGCCCGCCAGGTCGAGAACGGTGTCGTAGCGGCCGGTTAGGGTCTCGCGGGTGTAGTCGAACACATGCGCGGCGCCGAGTGACCGTGCCGCCTCGACATTGCGGGTACTGCACACCCCGGTGACCTCGGCACCCCTGGCCCGGGCGATCTGGACCGCGAAGGTGCCGACCCCTCCGGAGGCACCGATGATCAACACGCGGTTTCCGGCGTCGACGTGACGCAGGCAGGTCAGGGCGGTGTTGGCGGCCAGCGGTACGGCCGCGGCCTCCTCGAAGCTCAGGTTCTTCGGCTTCCGGTCGAGGAGAGCGCGCGGTACCGCGAGGTACTCCGCGAACGCTCCGCTGACCGCCTCTCCGAACACCTCGTCGCCCACCGCCACATCGGTGACCCCGTCGCCCACCGCCTCGACCGTCCCCGCGAAGTCCCCGCCCTGCACCGGATTCGCCGGGCCCTTGCGACGGAACACCGACCGATCCATCCACCGCGCGATCTTCGGATCTCCGCGCATCACATGCCAATCCCGCGCGTTCACCGACGCCGCACGAACCCGAACCAGCACCTCCCCCGCCCCCGCTTCCGGGCGCCCGACATCGGCCACCGCCAACATCGCCGACGACCCGTAAACCTGCTGCACGATTGCCTTCACCTCGACAACGCTAGGCGTCGCGACCACCCGCACACATCGGGGAACTCCCCGAGGTATTCCGGATTCAGGACCCCGTCCGATCGCCCGAATGCTTCTGATACAGAACCAGCTATCGTGCTTCTGAATGAGAAGCGCAACCGGCGGTGACGAGACCGCAGAACCCTCCGCGAAGATCGTGGCCGCGATCGACCTGCTCGGCCAGCGGTGGATGCTGCGCGTGATCTGGGAACTCGAGCCCGGTCCCCTCGGCTTCCTCGACCTGCGCCGCCGGATGGGCAATTGCTCGTCGAGCATGCTGTCCGACCGCCTCCAGCAATTGCAGTCCGCGGGCCTGACCCGCAAGAACGGACCGCGCGGCGCCTACGAGCTGACCACCGAGGGCGCCCTCCTGGCCGAGTCCCTCCAGCAGGTCTGGGACTGGGCCGAACAATGGACACCCACCGGCGACGGCAACGGCCGAATCCCCTGGCGTCCCACCCGCTAGTTCATGGACGCCGCGACGCCCTGGGACGGATCAGCGCCGTCAGGGGCGCTTTCTTGGCGGCTCGGTGAGTGAGCACTTACCATCGGGGGCATGGTTCGTCTTCCGCTCAGTCCCGCCCAGGTCGAAGCCGGGCGCCGGCTGGGTCGGCGACTGCGGACGGCTCGGGGCGATCGCGAACTGAACGAGGTGGCCGGGCGGGCGGGGATCTCTCCCGAGACCCTGCGCAAGATCGAATCCGGGCGCATGCCCTCCCCCGCGTTCGGCACCATCGTCGGGCTCGCCGAAGCACTCACGATCCCGCTCGCCGAGCTGGCCGAGGTCTACCGCGCCGAACAGGTCGCCGAATCCGCCTGAGCCGTTCCGGTTCGTGCTCGTCGATGGCGAGGCTGGAACGACCTACCGGCGATGCATCGATTCTTCGTTGTCGTATCCCAGGGTGACGTCGTGGGTGATCTCGCCACGAGTGACCGCCACCTGACTCGCGACCGGTGGGTATCCGCGCGCGACGACCGTGTACTCCCCCTCGGGCAGGTCGGGCACGAGGTAGCGGCCTTTCTCGTCGGTGCGGGTGGTGGCGGCGGGGTCGCCGCTGGAATCGAGGACGGTGATCTCGACATCCGCGACCGGGCGGTCGCCGTCGACCCAGGCCGAGCCGGTCAGGATGGCCATCGGTTCCAGATCGATATCGCGGTGCAGTGAGCCGGTTTCCGGGACGGTCAGGGCGAGTGCTGTCGGGCGCATGTGGTCGGCCACCGCGACCAGGGTGTACGTGCCGCTGACGACATCACGGCAGACGTAGGTACCGTCCTCGCCGGTGATCGCCGCCCCGACCACCTCCCCTTCGGGATCGGTCAGGGTCACGGTCGCACCCCACAGTGGTTCGCCGCGCCGCGCCGAGCGCACCACCCCGGTGAGCTCACCCGCCCCGGTGAGCATCAGATCGACGTGCTGGGCCCGCTCCCCGATCGACACGCTCACCGCCTCGGGCTGATGACCGGCGGCGGCCGCGATGAGGACATAGTTGCCCGGTCGTGGCGCCTCGATCATGTAGGCGCCGTCGGCGTCGCCGTTGCCGCGCGCCACCTGGTGACCGTGCTGATCGATCAGGGTGAGCGTCGCCGACGGGACCGGGCGGGCATCGTCGCGGCGCAGCAGACCCGCGATCACCCGGCCCGTCGCGCCCGGCCGCAGTTTGCCCGCCATCTCGTGCGCGTCGTAGAGGCTCACATCCCGCAACTGGGCACCTTCGTCGGCCTCGTCGGGCACGGGATCCTCTTGCAGCGGAATCTCTTTCATGAACACCAGGACCAGGCAGGCCACGATCGCCAGATCGGCGGCCAGCAGGAACACGGTGTGCATCGAGTCGGTGAAACCCTCGAGGATCGGGATCCGCAGGTGGTCGGGCAGGGCCGCGATGCCACTGGTGTCGCTCTGCAGGGCCTCGAGCCGGGCGGCGTCGAAACCGGGCGGAAGGGTGCCGCCGAACGCGCTCAGGA
Organism: Nocardia sp. JW2; assembly: GCF_051843015.1. Lineage (NCBI taxonomy): Bacteria > Bacillati > Actinomycetota > Actinomycetes > Mycobacteriales > Nocardiaceae > Nocardia > Nocardia sp. JW2. The sequence continues at coordinate 704,294 of NZ_JBPXLK010000001.1, read as the reverse complement.
TGGAACCGGGCAGGCGATCGAACAGCACGGTGAGGAACACCGCGACGCCGAGGGTGCCGCCGAGTTGCCGGAAGAACGTGGCCGCCGCCGTCGACACACCCATCTCGGTGCGCCCGACCGCGTTCTGTGCGGCGATCACCAGCGTCTGCATGCAACCACCGAGCCCGAAACCCATGATCGCGCTGTAGGCCAGCGGCTGCCACAGCGGACCGTCGTAGGTGATGCGGGCGAACAATCCGCAGCCGATGGCCAGGATCAGCGCCCCGAGCACCGGCAGCACCTTGTAGCGCCCGCTGGCCTTGGTGATCAGGCCCGACAGCTGGGCGCCGACCATGATGCCGAGCACCAGTGGCAGCATCAGCAGGCCCGCCTCGGTGGGCGAGAACCCCCGCACCACCTGCAGGTATTGCGGAACCATCGTGATGGCCCCGAACATGGCGACACCGATGAGGAATCCGCCGAGAATGGCGACGCTGAAGGTGGAACTGCGGAACAACCGCAGCGGGATCAGCGCCGCGTCCTTCATCAGGAACTCGACGATCACGAACACCAGCAGCCCGCCAACGCAGATGCCGTAGCAGAGCAGCGATTTCGGGGACGTCCAGCCCCACAGCCTGCCCTGCTCGGCGACGATCAGCAGCGGCACCACCCCGACGACCAGCGCCAGCGCACCGAACCAGTCGATCCGGCTGCGCTGCCGGGTGTGGCCGACATCGAGCACCCGCCACACCACCAGGAACGCGAGCAGACCCACCGGCACGTTGACCAGGAACACCCAGCGCCAGCCTTCGATACCGCCGAGGCTCTCGTAGTCGGACAGGAACCCGCCGACCACCGGCCCGAGCACCGTCGCGATGCCGAAGACCATGAGGAAATAGCCCTGGTAGCGGACCCGTTCCCGGGCGGGCACGATGTCACCGACGATGGTGAACGCCAACGACATCAGCCCGCCTGCCCCGAGGCCCTGGAAGGCGCGGCACCCGGCCAGCTGATACATGGTCTGGGCGAAGCAGCAGGCCGCCGAACCGAAGACGAACAGTGCGATCGCCAGCAGATAGAACGGTTTGCGCCCGTAGATGTCGGCGAGTTTGCCGTAGAGGGGCGTGGTGACGGTCGCGGTGATGAGGTATGCCGTTGTCGCCCAGGCCTGTTCGTCGAAGCCGTCGAGACTGTTCGCGATCCGCACGATCGCGACGCTGACGATGTTCTGATCGAGTGCGGCCAGGAACACCCCGAGTAGCAGGCCGGACAGAATGGTGAGTGTCTGGCGGTGCGTGAGGCGTGGTTCGGCGACGACGCTATCGGTCATGGAAAAGCCCTGGTTCTGATCGGCTGGCTGGTGGGTGTCGATCATTCGGCCCACACAAGGGCCGACAACCCCGCTGCGAGGAAAACTTTGCGCCGCGGGTGGAACTCTTCATGCGCTGGTGGCCAGAGCTTACCCACGTCGGATTCGCGGCCGTCACCGAGGGATCAAGTTACCGTTCATTTCGCGCCGAAACGGTAGGCGGCGGCTATCAGCTCCGCCAGTCGTGGATCGTGAGCTTCGTCGAGAGAATGCACCACTACCAGGTGATTCCAGCGCGCACGGCCCACCTGTGTCACCCGGTAGACCGGTGCGTGCGCCATTTCCCGGTCGAGCGCGAGCATGATCTGCACGGTGCCTTCCGGATTCTTTCCGGTGACGTTGTAGAGCCACACCCACGCGAACTTCCGCGCGACGGCGAAAACGATCTGCGAGGCCACCGACACCTCGACCGGACCATTGCTCGCGATCAATTCGCGCAGTACTGCGAAGATCTCACGCGAGTGCGGTTTGCCCGAAAAGTACGCCTCGACGGCGGGGTCGACGGAATCGCTCATCGCGGTACGGCCGGGGTCGCGGTGGTGAGACGGTCGGCCAGGGTGGACAGGGTCTGCGAACAGCCGGCCGGAATGCGCACGGCGGCCAGGTCGTCGGCGCGGGTTGCGCCGCGATTCACGATCACCACCGGCACACCGTTCTTCGCGGCGCGGCGGACGAATCGCAGCCCGGACATCACGGTGAGTGACGATCCAGCTACCAGCAGCGCCTCGGCGTCGTCGACCAGGGCGAAGGCCGCCGCCACCCGCTCGGCGGGGACGGTTTCGCCGAAGTAGACGATGTCGGGCTTGAGCATGCCGCCGCACCGGGCGCAGTCGAGCATCCGGAAGCGGTCGGTGTCGGTGACCACCGCGTCCGCGTCGGGCGCGACCTCGATACCGCCGCCGTGCGAAACCTGGTCGGCGAAATCGGGATTGGCCGCCTCCAGCTGTTCGGCCAGCGACATGCGGGAGATCACCGCCGCGCAGCGCAGGCAGCACACGCGGGCATACGTGCCGTGCAGGTCGATGACCCGGCGAGCACCTGCTTTCGTGTGCAGCAGGTCGACGTTTTGCGTGATCACAGCCGACACCACGCCCGCGTGTTCCAGCCGGGCCAGCGCGCGGTGGCCCGGGTTCGGGCGGGCGGCGTCCATCCGCCGCCAGCCGATGTGGTTGCGGGCCCAGTACCGCTGCCGGAAGGCGGCGTCGCCGACGAACTGCTGGTAGGTCATCGGATTGCGGGGTGGTGAATCGGGGCCGCGGTAGTCGGGGATGCCGCTGTCGGTGCTCAAACCCGCCCCGGACACCACCACGACGCGGCGTCCGGCCAGCAGCTCGGCCGCACGCTCCACCAGGTCCCGGGTGGGCTCGCCCATGAGGTCATGGTACGAGTGGGCGGGCGCGGGGCGGCACGCCGGTGGAGTTGCGTGGCGAGCGGGTGCGGCGACATGATGACTCATCTGCCCGGCGATGTCAGAGGAAACTGGTGTCCGACAACGACGAACACGGCCGAAGCGCGCTCAACGGCGCGGTCGACGGGACCATTGTCGCCGTCCGCCGCATGTTCTATGTCCTCGGTGACGAGGTCGACCGCTCCGAGGGCCCGATCGAGTTCACCTTCCACAACGGTGCCACCCTGCTGCTCGATTCCGGGGTGGACGGCTCGGAACTGCGGATCCGGTCGGCGCCGTGGCGTGACCCGTTCGAACCGCTCGTCGACCCGGTCAATATCGAATACGTCGCCGAATCGGGCAAATACACCGCCTTCGATGTCACCGACGAGGAACCCTACAGCGCCTTCACCGGCCGCCGCGTCGACGCCGTCTCGGTCGTACCCCTGCCCGACGGCCGACCGCGCGCCGCGACCCTGTACCTCGGCGAGGCCGTGGTGAAAGCGGAAACGGTGGCCGACGAAGTGATCGTCACCCTGGTGCCCGCATGACGGGCTTCGCCCACCGCGTGCGCCGATTGTTCGGCACCGGAACGGATTCCGCACCGACCGTGTTCGAGACGACTCCGTTGCGACCGGAGTTCGCCGGTGAGCACCTGCCGGGGAACCGGGTATGGGACGGCACTCACGTCACCTATCTCGACGAGCAAGCGCGCCTGCGGTTCCGGCTCCACGCCCGCGACGGCCTGCTCCACACCGCCGACGGCGCCCTGTTCGACACCACGACGGCCAGCACCCTGTGGTCACCGGACGGCGGCCGGGCGATCTTCGTCATGGACGCCGCGGGCACGCTGTACTCCTCGCCCCAGCACCTGCTCGGCAGGTTCCACCATTCGAGTTTCCTGGCCGGTGGCCCGGTGGCCGCCGCCGGGGAGATCGCGGCGCGGCAGGGCCGGGTGCTGCTGGTGTCGGATCACAGCACCCACTACCGGCCCCCGCGACGCTTCACCCGGCAGGTTCCGCTCGCCTTGCGTGCCCAGGGCATCGAAGCCGGCGACCTGCCCCTCGAAATGCGTTCGCAGGAACCGTGATCGGCGGGCTCAGTGCCCCGACGCCAGCTCCGCCATCACCCTGTCGGTGAGCTTGTCGATGACGGCGCCGCGAATCTGGTGGCTCTCGTTGGCCAGTGCCGTGGTGGTGCACATCCCGAACGCGCCGTCGGCGTCGTAGAGCACGGCCGCGCCCGCCGCGATCCCGTCGTCGCTGAGGTGACCTTCCGCCTCGATGCCCATCTCGACACCGATCGGCATGCGCGAGAACGTGATCGACACATCGGTATTGATGAAACCGATGCCGTCGGTGCCCCAGTTGGTGACCAGACTCGTCTGCTCACCCGTCATCGCGGCGTAGCAGAACGGGGAGGACTCCTCACCGGCGACGACCGGGATGTTGCGCACCCATTTGCGTTTACGGGTGTCGTTCTGGTGCTCGGTCATCCGGATCGACCAGCCGTCGGCATGGCCGTCGCTGCCGAACAGGTGCAACCCCTCCTCGATCGCCGCGCGCGCGTCCGGCGGCGGCAGCGGCCGCTCCCGGTCGGGCCGCCACACCGCACCGGGCGGCTGCGCCGAGCGTTTCAGCAGCAACGCGCTGCCCCTGGCCACCACCGCGTCGTCCGAGCGCAGGCTGACGGCGACCGCGCGCACGCGCTTGCCGTCACGCACCAGCTCGCTCTCGACGGTCACGGGCACGGCGGGCACCGCGCGGTGCAGGTCGACGGTGAACCGGGCGGGCACGAACTCCTCGGTGCAGTACCGCGCCTCCACCTCCCGCGCCATCAACCCGCACACCGGCGGCCCCGACAGCGTCTTGGGGCCCCACAGGCTCAGCGAGAACCTGGTCGGCTCGAACACCGCGCCCGTGCGGGTGAAGTACGCCGGTGAGGTGGTCATGGCGACCCTTTCCGGCCAGGGTGTTTCCCGGGCTCACCCGCCAAGATTAGAACGCGTTGCAGTTTTACGGCAACCCACTCGCGTTCGCCGTCGATCACGAGACCTGGGTGAGTTCCCCGACCCGAGTTCAGGGTCGGCACCGGATGTCTCCGATACGACGTCGGCCTAGCGTCGACAGCACACCCACGAGGAGAACACCATGCGAAAACTCACTGTCGCGCTCACGGCCGCGACCGTCTACGCCGTGCTGGCGACCCTGGTGGTGTGCACCACGATCGCCGAAACGATCTTCCTGTACCCGAACTACTTCCACGACATTCCGGCATCGCTGGAGGTGGGCGAGGCATTCACCGCCGTGGTCTCGGTCGGCGATGTGATGCGCCCGCTGGGGATGTTCCTGACCCTGAGCGCTGTGCTCGCCGTGGCTGCCGGTGTGTGGTCGGGGCGCGCCCGCGGCTGGCTGCTCGCGTCGCTGGTGCCGTTCGTCTCGGGGATGTTCCTGCTGTCGATGCTGTACCTGTGGCCGCGTTGGCCGATCCTGTTCGAGGATCGCGCCATGTACACAGTCGACGAATTGCACCGCACGGTCGCCGAGATCGAGGTCGCACATGCGGTGCGCATCGCCTGCGGCCTGCTCACCGCGGTCTTGGCCGTCGTCGCGGCACTGCGGATCTACCGCGACCGGGTTCTGCTGCAGGCCGCGCAGGCGGACTACTCCAGTTCGCCCTCGGTCTCGAGGTAGACCTGGCGCAGCTTGTCCAGGGTTTCCGGTTCGGGGTGCTCCCAGAGCTTGCGCTCGGCCGCCTCCAGCAGTCGTTCGGCGATGCCGTGCAGCGCCCACGGGTTGGACTGCTCCATGAACTTGCGGTTCACATCGTCGAAAACGTAGCTCTCGGAAAGCTTTTCGTACATCCAGTCGGCGACGACATTGGTGGTGGCGTCGTAACCGAACAGGTAGTCGACGGTCGCGGCCATCTCGAAGGCACCCTTGTAGCCGTGGCGGCGCATCGCCTCGAGCCAGCGCGGGTTCACCACGCGCGCACGGAACACGCGGGTGGTTTCCTCGGACAGGGTGCGGGTGCGCACCGCGTCGGGGCGGGTGGAGTCGCCGATGTAGGCCTCGGGGTTCTTCCCGGTGAGCGCGCGCACCGTGGCGACCATGCCGCCGTGGTACTGGAAGTAGTCGTCGGAGTCGGCGATGTCGTGCTCGCGGGTGTCGGTGTTCTTGGCCGCCACCGCGATTCGCTTGTACGCGGTGCGCATGTCGTCGGCGGCGGGAGCGCCGTCGAGATCGCGGCCGTAGGCGTAGCCACCCCAGGTGGTGTACACCTGCGCGAGGTCGTCGTCGGTGCGCCAGCTCTTGGAGTCGATGAGCTGCAGAAGGCCCGCGCCGTAGGTGCCCGGCTTGGAACCGAAGATGCGGGTGGTGGCGCGCCGGGCGTCGCCGTGCTCGGCCAGGTCCGCATCGGCGTGGGCGCGAACGTAATTCGCCTCCGCCGGTTCGTCGAGGGCGGCGACGAGGCGGACGGCGTCGTCGAGCAGGGCGAGCACGTGCGGGAAGGCGTCGCGGAAGAAACCGGAGATACGCACGGTGACGTCGATGCGCGGGCGGGCGAGTTCGTCCAGGGAGATCACCTCGAGGGAGGTGACGCGGCGGCTCGCCTCGTCCCACACCGGGCGCACGCCGAGCAGGGCGAAGACTTCGGCGATATCGTCGCCGGAGGTGCGCATGGCCGAGGTCCCCCACACCGACAGACCGACCGACTTCGGGTATTCGCCGTGATCGGACAGGTAGCGGGCGAGCAGCGATTCGGCCATGGCCTGGCCGGTTTCCCACGCCAGGCGCGACGGGACGGCCTTCGGATCGACGGAGTAGAAGTTGCGGCCGGTCGGGAGCACATTGATGAGGCCGCGCAGGGGTGAACCGCTGGGGCCGGCGGGGATGAAACCGCCGTCGAGGGCGTGCAGGACCCGTTCGATCTCGATGTTGGTCTGGCGCAGACGTGGCACCACCTCGGTTGCGGCGAATCGCAGCACAGTCTTCACGGCATCCAGGCGGTGGCTGACTGCGATGCCACCGGACGTGGTACCGCCGATCGAAGGGGCCGTCCCACCAGTCGCGGAGGTGGTGCCGCGCACGGCGTCCGCGCGATCCGTAGCCCCACCGACGGTGTCGATCGCAGCACCGGACTCAGCGGAATCTTCCACTCCCCCAGCGAGAATCGCGGTGGCGTAATCGTCGACCAGGGCGTCGACCGCGTCCACCGACCAGTTCTCGGCCTGCAACGCGCCGAGCAGTTCGCGCGCGCGGGCCTCCACCACGTCGACGCGGGTGCGCGCCTCGTCACCGGCTTCGCTGAGCCCCAACGCTTCTCGCAGGCCCGGCACGTTCTGTTCGCCGCCCCACAGCTGGCGGGCGCGCAGCATGGCCAGCACCAGGTCGAGTTCCATCTCGCCCTCGGGGGCCTGACCCAGGATGTGCAGGCCGTCGCGGATCTGCACGTCTTTGATCTCGCAGAGCCAGCCGTCGACGTGCAGGAGCATGTCGTCGAAGACGTCCTCGTCGGGGCGTTCGGCCAGGCCGAGGTCGTGGTCCATCTTGGCCGCGCGCATCAGGGTCCAGATCTGCTGGCGGATGGCGGGCAGTTTGGCCGGGTCGAGAGCGGAGATGTTGGCGTGCTCGTCGAGCAGTTGTTCCAGGCGCGAGATGTCGCCGTAGGTTTCGGCGCGCGCCATCGGCGGGATCAGGTGGTCGACGAGGGTGGCGTGGGCGCGGCGCTTGGCCTGGGTGCCCTCACCGGGGTCGTTCACCAGGAACGGGTAGATCAGCGGCAGATCGCCGAGGGCGGCGTCGGTGCCACAGGACGCGGACATGCCGAGGGTCTTGCCCGGCAGCCATTCCAGGTTGCCGTGCTTGCCGAGGTGCACCATCGCGTCGGCACCGAAACCGTCGGCCGACGACAGCCACCGGTAGGCCGCCAGGTAGTGGTGGCTGGGCGGCAGATCGGGATCGTGGTAGATGGCGACCGGGTTCTCCCCGAAACCGCGCGGCGGCTGCACCATCAGCACCACATTGCCGAAACGCAGTGCGGCGATGACGATCTCGCCCTTCGGGTCGGCCGACCGGTCCACGTACAGTTCGCCCGGCGGCGGCCCCCACGCCTCCACCACGGCTTCGCGCAGGTCGTCGGGCAGCGACTCGAACCAGCGGGTGTAGACGGTGGCGCCGATGCGGATCGGATTGCCCTCGAGCTGTTCGGCGCTGAGCCAGTCGGGATCCTGGCCGCCCGCCGCGATCAGGGCGTGGATCAGGGCGTCACCGTCGCCCTCGGCGAGGCCGGGGATCTCGTCGATATCACCGAGGTCGTAACCGGCGGAACGCATTTCGGTGAGCAGCCGGATGGCGCTCGCCGGGGTGTCCAGGCCGACAGCGTTGCCGATGCGGGCGTGCTTGGTCGGGTAGGCCGACAGCATGAGCGCGATCCGCTTGTCGCCGTTGGGAATATGACGCAGGCGGGCGTGGCGTACCGCGATCCCGGCGACGCGGGCGGCGCGTTCGGGATCGGGGACATAGGTGGACAGACCGTCCTCGTCGAACTCCTTGAACGAGAACGGGACCGTGATGATGCGCCCGTCGAACTCCGGCACCGCGACCTGGGTGGCGACATCGAGCGGGGACAGGCCGTCGTCGTTGGCCTCCCACTGCGCGCGCGGGCTGGTCAGGCACAGCCCCTGCAGGATCGGCACGTCGAGGGCGGCCAGCGCGGCCACGTCCCAGGCCTCGTCGTCGCCACCGGCCGACGCGGTGGCGGGCTTGCTGCCGCCCGCGGCGAGCACGGTGACCACCAGGGCGTCGGCCCGGCCGAGGAGGGTGAGCAGTTCCGGCTCGGCGGTCCGCAGCGACGCCGCGTACACGGGCAGGGCGCGGGCGCCCTTGGCTTCGATGGCCGTGCACAGGGCATCCACGTAGCCGGTGTTGCCCGCCAGGTGCTGGGCGCGGTAGTAGACGACGGCGACCGTGGGGGCGTGCGGTTCGAGGATGCGCGCCGAGCGTTCGAGTTCACCCCACGTGGGCAACTGGACCGGCGGCTCGAATCCGTGACCGGTGAGCAACACCGTGTCGGACAGGAAGTTGTAGAGCTGACGCAGGTTGCCGGCACCACCCGCGGCGAGATAGTTGTGGGCGTCGGCGGCGACACCGACCGGCACGGTGGAGCATTCCATCAGTTCCGCGTCGGGTGCGATCTCGCCGCCGAGGGCGACCATCGGAATACCACTGGCCCGCACCGCGTCCAGGCCCTCTTCCCAGGCACGTTTGCCGCCGAGGATGCGCACGATCACCAGGTCGACGCCGTCGAGCAGCTGCCCGAGATCCTCGACCAGCAGCCGGGCGGGGTTGCCCCACCGGTACTCGGCGCCGCTCGCGCGGGCGCTCAGCAGGTCGGTGTCGGAGGTGGACAGCAGCAGGATCACAGGGTGAGACCTTCCTCGGGTTGACGCGCCCATCGGGTTGCGGTGCTCGCCGGAGAGGGTCTGGCTGTTCACAGTGGCGCGACCGCACCGGATTTCCACCGGTTTCCTCGACGCCCGCCGAGCAAGTCGATGGTACTGGCCCGGACGCGCCCGCAACTTTCCAGCCCGCGTCCGGGGTCGCTCAGGCGGCTTCGGCGCGGTCCGCGAGTTTGAGCCAGACCACTCCCGCGATCACCACGGCGAGCCAGAACGCTTTGAGCGGGGTGAGCGTTTCCTCGAAGAACACCGGGCCGAGGAGTGCGGCGCCGACCGCGCCGATACCCGCCCAGACGGCATAGCCGATTCCTACGTCGATCGTTTTCAGCGCGACGCTGAGGGCGAAGAGGGTGAGGAGGAAGAAGACGATCGCCACCAGCGACCAGGTGAGCACGGTGAAACCGTGGCTGCCGCCGACGGCGAGGGCATATCCGACTTCGAAGGCGCCGGCGAGCAGCAGGACGAGCCAGGCGGTGGCGGGAGTGCGGTTGTCGGTGATCATTGTTCGGCCTTTCGGTGAGAAGTGGTTGAGAACGAGGTTGCTCAGGCGCCGCTGCTGAGCTGCAGGCCGACGACACCGCCGATGACGATCACGATGCCGACCGCCTTTCGCCAGTCGACTCGTTGGCCGAACAGCACCGCTCCGAGAGCGACGATTCCGACACCGGCCAGGGAGGTCCAGATCGCGTAGCCGGCGCCGACGTCGAAGGTGAGCAGCGCCAGGCTCAGGAAGTAGGTCGCGATCGCGCCGCTGACCAAGGTGGCGACAGTCCATCGAATATCGGTGAAGCCCTTCGCTTTTCCGGCAGCCAGAGCGACGGTGACCTCGAAGACGACGGCGATGGCGAGGTAGAGCCAGTTCACGGTTGTGCCCTTCTATGGTTGTACATACATATATATGCCGAGCGGAAGACCCTTACGGCATGTCAGGTCAGTTCAGGAGTCCTGGCGCCCCGTTCGACGCGCGAGCAGCGCATCGAACATCGGCGACAGCTCTTCGGCGTCGTCGAGCAGACGTTCCAGCTGGAGTTGGAAGGGTTCGCGCGCGTCCCTGACGAGCGCCTCCCCCTCCTCGGTGATCACGGCGTACACACCGCGCCCGTCCTCCGAACACAAGTCCCGCCGCGTGAACCCTCGCGCCTCGAGCCGCCCCAGCAATCGGGTCACCGAACTCTGATTCAACCCGATCCGATGGGCCAGCTCGCTGACCCGGATCTCCTTGTCCGGTGCGGCGGCAAGCTGCCGGAGCGCGTGGTACTCGGTGAGCCCGATGCCGTGGTGCAGCGTCAGCCATTTACCGAGGCCCGAGTCGACGGTCGCGACGAGAGCGGAAGCACGAAACCAGTCGTCGACCGGGTCGCCGACCGAGGGTGTTCCCCGTTCCGTAAGTCCATGCTTGTGCATGCACTTAACTTAGCAGTGAACCTGCCGGGCCACAACCCGGCAGGTCGAGCGATCAGGGGGCCGGTTCGCACGGCATGGCGAGGGTGCGGAGGTCACCGTCATCGGCGGAGCGGATGTGGGCAGGGAGGTCGGGGGCGGACAGGTCGAACATGATGTCGGGACCGATGGCACCCGCGATCGCCGGGTAGAGGGTGGTTACGGCGAAGTGGATGGTGATCGGTGGGCCGGAGACCGTCGCACGCAGCTCGGTGGGCGGGTTCGGCATGCCGTCCTGGGTCGACGCGTCCGGGCTCGGCACCGAGATCGTGGCCGTGTCCGGGGAATCGAAGCGCAGAGTCACGATCGGTGAGTCCGCGCGTTCCAGCGTTTCCAGCAGGTGCGCGCGGTCGAGGACGGCTCTGGTCGGGGTCGAGGGCAGGGCTGCCAGCATGCGGCGGTAGTCGGGGAACTCCTCGGGCGAGCGGCGGCAGCGCTGACTCGCCGCTGAATCCTCGGTGGCCGTGCGGAATTCGATGGAATCGGAGGTGGGACGCAGGATCACCGTGTGCTGGCGGCGCAGCCAGGAGGCGGCGGCACGCAGTTCGGCGGCATCGATGGTCGCGGACCACTCCGCCGTCGCCGAGGACATCGGGCGCAGCGTTCGCGAGGCCAGCCGGTAGCGGTCGGTGGCGGTAAGGGTCAGTTCGTCGGGGCGGGCTTCGAACAGGATGGTGTCGAGCACGGGCAGGGCCGGATCGGTGAGGGTTGCCGTGCAGACCTGGTCGATGGCTGCCGCGAGCGCCGGTCCGCCGACCCGCACGGCCCGGTCGGGTTCGGTGCCGGGCACCGCGCCGAGATCACGTCGGTCCGGCAACGGTCGGGGGTCCACGCCGAGCGCCCGGTGCGCGGCGGCAGCCGCGGCGTCGAACTCCCTTCGGCGGCAGTGCATTTCGGCGAGGTGGGCGTCGAGGAGGGCGGCGGCCCTGGCTGCGTCGGGTTCGGCGAGCACCGCCGCGACAGTCGGCAACGGCATGTCGACGGCGCGCAGATGGCGGATCAGGCAGGCGGGACCGGCCTGATCGGAGGTGTAGTAGCGGTAGCCGGTGTCCTCGTCCACCAGGGCGGGAACGAGGACTCCGGCGTCGGCGTAGAAGCGCAGGGCGCTGGCGTTCAGTCCGCAGACGCGGGCGAACGCTCCGATGGTGATCAGTTCGGTGTCAGGCACCGGCTCATGATCGGGGTTGCAGCGACTCGAAGGTCAAGACGAACCATCACGGGTGCCCGCGGCGACCATCTCGGGCGAACCGGTGCCCAGGTGGCGGTAGACGTTGGCGATGACCAGCTGACCGAGGGCGTTGTTGCCGTAGCCGCCGATCACCGCGCCGATCCCGGCAGGGATGAGGGTGCCGAAGAGCAGCAGTCCGCGTTTGACCAGGTAGTTGACGATGAACCGTTTGGCAGGCCCGTCGGGCATGCTCGACAGACCCGGGATGTGGTCGGTGACGACGCCGAGCCACTGCCCCTTCGTATGACCTGCTGTCTGTTCGAGGACCTTCGTGCCCGACTCGCCGAGCACCACCTTCGACACCAATCGCTGCTGGCGCGGATCTTCGGGCGCGATGCCGTACGCCGCGGCGGCGCCCACCGAGAACACCGAGGACGCCTCCACGAAGACGGCGGTGTCCACACCGGTGGCGGCCAGGCCGATCAGCGTGCCGATACCGGGTACGGCGGCGGTGAGCCCCACCGTCACGCCGCTGGCGGTGACGACGACGAGGTACTGGCGCGACAGCCGCTGCACGAGTTCCACCGGTGAATCGTCGGGGTGCCTGCTGCCCAACCAGTCGACATAACGCTGCACCACGGGTGCTTGCGCGTGGGCGACCTTGTCGAGCGCGGGAACTACACGCTTGTCCACGAATTCACGCAGCATGCGGTTGACCTCTCCTGTCGGCACTGCTCCGGCGGCGATCCGCCACTCACACTAGGCGGATACCGTTTCCTTCCGGTGCGCAAACACGAGCACGGCGCGGATCACCGATGAGTTCGGCCACGTTGTGGCGTCTGTTCCTCTGAACGAGCAACCGAACGAGAACGGATGTCGCCCATGTCGAATACCCCGCAGAGCACCGGCCGCCGAGTCGTCGCCGAAGTCACCGTGTCCATGGACGGATACAGCGGCACCGGTCCCGACGACGATATGAGCTGGTGCATGGACTACATCACCAGCCCGCAGACCGAGATCACCTACGAGGGCATCTGGCGCGGCGCCGACACCGTCGTCCTCGGACGCACCAACTGGGAAGGGTTCACCGCGGTCTGGCCGGGCATCACCGCCGACCCCGCCAGCTCCGCCCGCACCCGTGAGCTGGGCGAATGGCTCGCGAAGGTCGAGAAGGTCGTCTTCACCACCACCCTCGACCAGTCCGACCTGGACAAGGCCGCGTGGTCCAACGCCAGAATCGGTCGCGACCCGGAAGCCGACGTGCGCGCGCTCAAAGCGGCCCCCGGACGCGACATCCTGATCACCAACAGCGCCAGCATCATTCAGTGTCTACTGCGCGCCGACCTGGTCGACGACCTCTACCTCACCATCGTCCCCACCACCCTCGGCGGCGGCCTGCGCCTGCTCCCCGACAACTACGCGTCGACCTGGCGCCTCGCCGCCGCGACCACCCTCCCCGACTCGGGCGCCGTGTCGGTGCACTACACCCGGCCCTGACGCCGGATCGCTCCCGGCGGTGGTCGTAGGCTGGGGAATCATGACCAGGAGCGCTCCCGATTCTTGCCCAGGGGTTCTGCGGCTGCACGATGCCGCGGACGGGCCGTTGGCGCGGATCCGGGTGCCCGGCGGCCGACTGGAATCCGGGCAGGTGCAGGTACTCGCGGAGGCCGCGCACGACCTGGGCAACGGGAGCCTCGAGCTGACCTCCCGCGGCAATGTGCAGTTGCGCCGGGTACGGGACGCGAACGAACTGGCCGCCCGGCTGGCCACAGCGGGCCTGCTGCCGAGCCGCACGCACGAGCGAGTCCGCAATATCGTCGCCTCACCGCTGTCCGGGCGGGTGGGTGGATTTGCCGATGTACACGGGCTGGCCACCGACCTGGATGTGGGCTTGCAGTCCGATGCCGCGCTGGCGGACCTGCCCGGCCGGGTTCTGTTCACCCTTGACGACGGTCGCGGTGACGTGAGCACTCTGCGCGGCGATATCGGGATCCAGGCCGTCGGCGACGAGTTCGCGTTGCTGCTCGCCGGGACCGACACCGGCATCCGCGTCACTCCCGACGAGGCCGTCACAGCCATGCTCGACGCCGCCCGCGGATTCCTCGACCTGCGTGCGGAATCGGGGCAGTGGCGGTTGCACGAGATCCCCGGCGGTGTCGAGAAGGTCACCGAGACCCTGGACCGCTCCCCCGCCGGTGCGCGCTTGGAACTCGGTGCAACACATGACATTCCGATCGGCTGGCTCGAACAGGACAACGGCCTGATCGCCCTCGGCGCGGGTGTTCCGCTCGGCACACTGCCCGCGCGGGTCGCCGAATTCCTGGCCGCCGTCGAACGCCCCGTGTTCCTCACGCCGTGGCGCAGTGTGGTGCTACCCGACCTGGAGGAGGGCCCCGCGGAAACGGTGGTGCGGGTGCTGGCGCCGATGGGCTTGATCTTCGACGCCGGCTCCCCGTGGTTACAGGTGAGCGCCTGCGCGGGCCGCCCCGGCTGCGCCAAGTCCCACAGCGACGTCCGCACCGACCTCACCGAAGCCATCGAAACCGGGCGCGTGCTCGGCGACGAACCACCCGACCCGACCGAGGGGCGTCCCGCGACAGTCGAGCCTGGCCGCGATGCCGAGCGCACCCTTCCCGCCGACGCGGCGGACCGTGCCGAGTCCGGCCTCGATGCCGCCGACGTGGTGGCGACCGGCCGTCAACACTGGTCCGGCTGCGAACGCCGCTGTGGCCGCCCGACCGGGCCTGTCACCGATGTCGTCGCCACCGAAGGCGGGTACCGGATCAACAGACCGGACTAGGTGAGGTCGGCGTTGCCCTCGATCACTTTCAGCAGGTAGTGGAACTTGCTGATCCGCCAGCCCGCGGGGGTGCGGCGGGCGGCGAGGGCGTAGCTGCCGATGAAGGTGCGGGTCTTGCCGTTGACGGCGGCGTTGTTCACGTGGACGGCGATGGAGTCGGCGTGGGCGGTGGCCTCGTCGCCGTCGAGGTCGATCAGGTAGTTGCCTGCCTGGTGGTGGATGGCGTCGAGGGTGTCCAGGTTCGCCGAGCTTGGAACGCCACTCGCGGGCGTGCATCCCACGCGAAAACCGCTCGACTCCGCGATCGGGCCAGCCCTACGCTGACCCCTCTGAACGAGGGGGTTCTCATGTCCACATTGCAGGTGACAGCCGAGCGGCTGGTCGTCCATCCACACCCGAACGCCGACCGGCTGGAGCTGGCCCAGGTCGGGCTGTATCGGGCCGTCGTTGCCAAGGGGCAGTTCGTCACCGGCGACCATGCCGTCTACATCCCGGAGCAAGCGATCGTGCCGGACCTGCTGATCGCCGAGCTGGGTCTCACCGGCAAACTGGCCGGGGCACAGCGCAATCGGGTGAAGGCGGTGCGGTTGCGTGGGGAGGTGTCCCAGGGCATCGTCTGCACGCCGAGCGCTCTGTCCGGCACGGATCTCGCGGCGGCGGCCGAGGCGCGCACCGACTTCGCGGCCGAGCTCGGTGTGACGAAATGGGTGCCGCCGGTTCCGGTTTCGATGTCGGGACAAGTGGAACCCGCTCCCGATCTGCTGCGCTGGGTCGATGTGGAGAACATCAAGCGGTTCCCCGACATCTTCACCGAAGGCGAGCCGGTGGTGGCGACGGAGAAGATCCACGGCACCGCCTTTCTGCTCACCCATCTGCGCGCCGAGGACCGGATCTTTGTGTCGTCCAAGGGAATCGGTGGCCGGTCGCAGGCACTGATCCGCACCGAGGGCAACCTGTACTGGCGGGCGGTGCACAGCCATCGGCTCGACGAGGCGGCCCGCGTGCTCGCCGACGCCCTCGACGCCGACCGGGTCGGGCTCTTCGGTGAGGTGTTCGGGGCGGGCGTGCAGGACCTGCACTACGGTGCGTCGGCCGCGCACGACGACACGCTCGGTTTCGCCCTGTTCGACGTCGCGGTCGCGGAGGCGGGTGCGCCGGTGCGCTGGCTCGACCACCACGAGATCGGCTCCCTACTGGGCGAACTCGGTCTCGGCGTCCCGCGCGTACCGGTCCTCTACGAAGGCCCCTACGACGCGGAGTTGTTGCTGAAGCTGGCCGAGGGCACCGAGACCGTCAGCGGGTCGGGCGGCAATATCCGCGAGGGGCTCGTGGTGCGTGCCGCGCGCGAGCGGCACTCGCCCGTGCTCGGCAGCCGTGCCATCGGCAAGATCGTCTCCGACGCGTACCTGCTGCGCGACGGCGGCACCGAGTTCGAATGATCGGGTCGGCCGGGGAGACCAGCGCTCCCCGGCCGGTTCAGGGCCGGAGTGTGTGCAGTTCGAGGACGCAGCACTTCACGCCGCCACCACCTTTGCGCAGCTCGGACATGTCGACCGGAACCGGTTCGAAACCCCGCTCGCGCAGAGCCGCGATCAGCCCGGTCGCGCCCGGGTCGAGGAAGACGTGGCGACCGTCGCTCACCCCGTTGAGGCCGAAGGACAGGGCATCGGCCTCGGTCGCCAGGATCGCATCCGGGTAATGGACGGCCAGCTCCTCGCGGGCCTGCGGGCTGAAGGCCCCTGGGTAGTAGGCGATGGTGGTCTCGTCGAGGCACAT
The DNA here is from genome assembly GCF_051843015.1 of Nocardia sp. JW2. Classification (NCBI taxonomy): domain Bacteria; kingdom Bacillati; phylum Actinomycetota; class Actinomycetes; order Mycobacteriales; family Nocardiaceae; genus Nocardia; species Nocardia sp. JW2. Next base: position 687,915 of record NZ_JBPXLK010000001.1, on the reverse strand, counting down.
CAGCGCGGTGTCGAGGTGATAGAAGCGAGGGTCGATCAGCTCGAGCGAGAGCACGGGCAGACCGAAGAACCGTTGCACCTCGGCGTGGGCCGCCGCGGTGCAGCGGAATCCCACTCCGGCCAGGATCCGCTCGCCCGCGAACGTGAAATCGCCCTCCCCCTCGTTGGTTTCGGCCGCCACCGCCAACTCGCGCAACTCCCGCGCCGCGAACCAGCGGTGGAACGCCGGGCCCTCCGGCTGCCGCTCGGGATGGGCGAAGCGGGCCGACAACGCACGACCACCGATCACGATCGCACTGTTGGCCGCGAACACCATGTCGGGCAGGCCCGGCTCACCCGGCACGGTCTCCACCGAATGCCCGTGCTGTTCGAGCAGCGCGCGCAGGATCTCCCACTGCGACAGCGCCCGCGCCCGGTCCACCGGCGCCGCCGGATCCATCCACGGATTGATCGCGTAGGTGACCTCGAAGTGGTCCGGCCGGCACATCACGAAGCGGCGCGGGGTGGCCACCCGCGCCGGAGTCGAGGAGGGAAGGGGAAGGACGGCGGTCATCAGGACTCCCGGTGGCTGCGCGGCGCGAATCGACGTCTCGACGGTAAATGTCGTCACGTTGCGTGGGGAACACCGATTCATTGCGTGTATCGATGGGAAAATGGTGATCCATTGCGTGAGAGGATCCCCATGGACGACATCGACCGCCGTATTCTCGCCGCCCTGCTGAAGAACGCGCGCGCTACCTTCGGCGAGATCGGCTCGACCGTCGGATTGTCGGCGCCCGCGGTGAAGCGGCGGGTGGACAAGATGGTGGCGGGTGGGCAGATCACCGGGTTCACCGCGCTGGTCAATCCGGTCGCCCTCGGCTGGACCACCGAGGCGTACGTGGAGGTGTACTACCGCGACAACATCTCCCCCGCCGAACTGCGCCGGACATTGGAACCGATCCCGCAGGTCGTCGGAGTGTGCACCATCGCGGGCGAGGCCGACGCCCTGGTGCACGTGATGGCCACCGACATGGCCGAGATCGAGGTGACCGTGGAGCGGATCAGGGAGAACGCGCGTGTCGGGCGCACCAGGAGTTCGCTGGTGATGTCGCGCATCCTCGAGCGCCCACGCACCTGAGCCGACCGCGCCGAACACCACGTCGCGGCCAGGTTCTAGGGTTGTGCGCATGTCCGACGTGCGCACCAGCTACCTCACCGACGGGGCCGAGATCTATCGGCGCTCGTTCGCGACCATCCGCGCCGAAGCCGACCTCGCCGGTTTCCCCGCCGATGTCGAGCGCGTGGTGGTGCGGATGATCCACGGGTGCGGACAGGTCGACCTCGCGGGCGACATCGCCTACACCCCCGGTGTGGTCGCGGCCGCGCGCGCCGCGTTGCGGGCGGGTAAACCGATCATCTGCGACGCCAACATGGTCGCCTCGGGCGTCACCCGCAAGCGGCTGCCCGCCGACAACCCGGTGCTGTGCAACCTCACCGATCCGCGCGTGCCCGAGCTGGCCGCGAGCATGGGCAACACCCGTTCGGTCGCCGCGCTCGACCTGCTGCGCGCCGAACTCGACGGCGCGGTGGTCGCCATCGGCAACGCCCCGACCGCGCTGTTCCACCTGCTCGACATGCTCGACGCAGGCGCACCGCGACCCGCCGCGATCATCGGCATCCCCGTCGGTTTCATCGGCGCGGCCGAATCCAAGCAGGCGCTGATCGACTTCGGTGGCGTCGAATATCTGACCGTGCGCGGCAGGCGGGGCGGCAGCGCCATCACCGCGTCGGCGCTGAACGCGATTGCGAGCGAACAGGAATGAGCGGCACACTCTGGGGCATCGGCCTCGGCCCCGGCGATCCCGAACTGGTGACGGTGAAAGCGGCCCGGCTCATCGGCGCCGCCGACGTGGTGGCCTTCCACAGCGCCAGGCACGGTCGAAGCATCTCCCGAGGTATCGCCGAGCCGTACATGCGGCCCGGCCAGATCGAGGAGCACCTCGTCTACCCGGTGACCACCGAGACCACCGACCACCCCGGCGGGTACCAGGGCGCGATCGACGAGTTCTACGAGCAGGCCGCCGCCCGGCTGGCCGCCCACCTCGCCGCCGGACGCGATGTCGCCCTGCTCGCGGCCGGTGACCCGCTGTTCTACAGCTCGTACATGCACATGCACCGCCGCCTCGCCGACCGGTTCCACGCCGAGATCGTCCCCGGTATCACCTCGGTGAGTGCGGCCTCGGCGGCGCTCGGCACCCCCCTGGTGGAAGGCGAGCAGGTGCTCACGGTGCTGCCCGGCACCATGCCCGTCGACGAACTCACCGAGCGGCTGCGCGAGACCGACGCCGCGGCGATCATGAAGCTGGGACGCACCTTTCCCGGTGTGCGCCGGGCGCTCGCCGACGCCGGTCGCCTCGACGACGCCTACTACGTCGAGCGCGCGAGCAGCACCCGTCAGCGGGTGCTCGCGGCCGCCGATGTCGACGAGGCCGAGGTGCCGTACTTCTCGATCACGCTGGTTCCCGGGCCCACCCCGACCACCGGGGTCGCGTCCCTCCTCGGCGGACAGCACCGCGGCGCGCCGACAGCCGGGTCGGAGCGGACCGAAACGAGTTCGCACGACGAATCTGCGAGCGCCACAGGCGAAGTCGTGGTCGTCGGCCTCGGGCCCGGTGCGACCGACTGGACCACGCCGGAGGTCACCGCCGCTCTGGACGAGGCGACCGATCTCGTCGGCTACACGACCTACATCAACCGTGTCCCCGAGCGGGCCGGCCAGCGCAGGCACGCCAGCGACAACAAGGTCGAGTCGGAGCGCGCCGCGATGGCACTCGATCTGGCCAAGCGGGGTGCGCGGGTCGCCGTGGTGTCCTCCGGTGATCCGGGGGTGTTCGCGATGGCCTCGGCGGTGCTCGAGGTGTCGGCCGAACCGCAGTTCAAGGATGTGCCGGTGCGGGTGCTGCCGGGGCTCACGGCGGCCAACGCGGTGGCGAGCCGGGTCGGGGCACCGCTGGGCCACGACTACGCGATGATCTCGCTCTCCGATCGGCTCAAGCCGTGGGAGGTCGTGGCGCAACGGCTTTCGGCTGTCGCGGCGGCGGATATGGCGATCGCGATCTACAACCCGGCCTCCACGCAGCGACGTTGGCAGGTGGGCGCGATGCGCGAGATCCTGCTGACCCATCGTGATCCGGAGACGCCGGTGGTGCTCGGTCGCGATGTCGGCGGGCCGACGGAATCGGTGCGGGTGGTGACCCTCGCCGACCTGAACCCCGACGAGGTCGACATGCGCACCCTGCTCATCATCGGCGCCTCCACCACGACGGCCTTCGACACGCCTGAGGGGACCCGCGTCTTCACGGCGCGCCGCTACGAGAACGCCTAGACCCACGACACGCCGCGACACGGGCAACCTTGGCGCGACCCCCACACTGGCCTAACATTCCACATAGGAATGTAGTTCGAAGGGAGTTGACCGTTGACCGACACCGCGACCCGCCGCCGCCCGCTGAACTCCACCGCGGCTTCACTGCTGGGGTTCCTGCACGAGGGTCCGATGTCGGGCTGGGACCTGGCGACTCTCGCCCAGCAACGCATCGGCGACTTCTGGACCATCACCCAGAGCCAGGTCTACCGCGAACTCGCCACGATGGACACCGCGGGCCTGGTGACCAAGGGCGAACGAGGTGCGCGAGAGCGCATTCCCTACCGGATCACCGAGGCCGGACGGGAGGCATTCGCCGAGTGGATCGCCCGCGACCCCGGTGCCGAGACGATCCGGGTGCCGTTGTTGCTCACACTGTCGTTCGGCGAGCACCTCGATCCCACGCACCGCGACCGGATCATCACCGCCAACCGCAACATCCACCAGGACCGGCTCGACCGCTATCTCGACGAGGACGCGACCGCTCTGGCGCCCTACCAGCGCGCCACTCTCGAATTCGGGATCTGCTACGAGCGCGCGGTCCTGCAGTGGTTCGACCAGCTGCCCGCCGTCTTTGCCGGGCAACCGCCGCGCTGAACTCAGGAAACGCTGTGCGCGGTCGCGAGCCGCAACCAGTCGAGGGCGGCGCCGACCTCGTCGACGGCGTTCGCGCCCGCGGGCAGGGGTGGGCGTTCGATCATGACGACCGGCACGCCGGCCGTGCGCGCCGCGGCGATCTTCGCCTCGGTCTGCGCGCCGCCACTGTTCTTGGTGACCAGGACGTCGATGCGATGACGCGACATCAGCACCAGTTCCTCGTCGAAGGTGAACGGCCCACGCGCGAGCAGCAATTCGTAGCGCGGGGGCAGTGGGCCGGTCGGCGCGTCGATCGCTCGGATGACGAAACGCTGCCTGCGACAGCCCGCGAAGGCGCCGACACCTTGGCGGCCGATGGTGAGCAGCACGTTCTCGCCCCGGTCGGCCAGGGCGGAGGCGGCCCCGGCGAGATCGGGTACCCGCGTCCACAGGTCGCCCCGGCGCGGCACCCATTCGGGGCGGCGCAGGTGCAGCGCGGGCAGGCCGAGGTCGGCGGCCGCGGTCGCCGCATGGGTACTGACCTGGGCCGCGAAGGGGTGGGTGGCATCCACGACGGCATCGATACGGTTCTCGCGTAGCCAGGTTCGGAGGCCCTCGACACCACCGAATCCGCCGATGCGCACCGGACCGACCGGCAATCGCGGGTTGGCGACACGTCCCGCCAGCGAGGAGACGATATCGACTCCACGCTCACCGGACGCCAGGTTCGCCAGCTCACGAGCCTCGCCCGTACCGCCGAGGATCAGAACTCTCAGGACTGCCCGCTGACGTCGTCCCGGTCAGGGGTGGTCGACCTGGTGCACCGCATACAACTCCGTCCATCGAAATCGAGGCTCCGGGTTTTGCCCGGGCCGCGCCCGACCATACCCCCGTTGAGGAAGTGTTACACCTTCGGTGCATAACTTTCTGGGTGAGCTTGCAGATGCACTCACCGTTCGGCCGTGATCTGGTCGTGATCTGACCGTGATCGGCACGGTGGCGACATGGACGGTTGACCAGCATGTTCGCCGTCCGCGCCTGGGTCGACGGTGCGGGCGCACCGGCGGGCACGGCAACGGTTTCGAGTCCGACAGCGGCACTGGGCGATTGCCCAGCATCTCGATGCCATCGGACACATAAGCCGTGTGTGAGCGATGTTCGGCCGGTGGTGCGCGAGACCACGTGAGGACTGAACAGTCACATCGGGTGGTCCGGCGAAAAAGAGCAAATTCGGGGCGCACACCCCGTCACATCGTTATGCGAGAGACGGGTGACCCGTCAGGAATTTGCGCGCGGTTTGACGACGATCCACTGCGCGACGGGAAGCTGCGGCCGCCACGTGGTGAATCCGCCGAGCGGTTCGCCTCGGTAGATCTGGAATTTGCGCAGGGTGCCACCGTGGCGCGCGTACCAGGCCAGCAGCAGCGTTTCCGATTCGGCGGTCACCGCATTGGCCACCAGACGGCCGCCGGGCCGCAGGCGTTGCCAGCAGGCGTCGAAAACACCGTCCTGGGTGAGTCCGCCACCGAGGAATATCGCGTCGGGCGCCGGGGAGTCGGTGCGGGTGTCGGGGAACGCGCCGCGCACCGCGATGCCGGGCACACCGAGCGCGTGCGCGTTGGTGGTGATCTGATCGCGACGGGCGGGCAGGCGTTCATAGGTGACCGCGCGGCACGCCGGGTGGGTACGGCACCATTCGATCGCGATGGTGCCCGAACCGCCGCCGACATCCCACAGCAGTTCGCCGGGGGCCGGGGCGAGGGCGCTGACGGTGAGTGCGCGGACCTCGGCCTTGGTGAGCTGGCCGTCGCCGGTGAACAAATCGTCGCGCAGGCCGGGCATTCTCGTGCGGCGCGGGTGATGCGGGTCGGCCACGCAGTCGACGGCACAGAGGTTGAGCGGGTCACCCGGGGGGTGCTGCCAGTCGTCGGCCGTGCCGGTACGCAGGCATTCGTTCTCGCCGCCGAGCTGTTCGAGCACGGTGAGCGTGGAGGCACCGAAACCGTTGTCGCGCAGCAGTTTCGCCAGCGCGGCCGGGCTCGATTCGTTCTCGCTCAGGACGAGAATCCGACGGCGGTCGGCCAGTTCCGGCAGCACCGTGGTGAGCGGTCGGGCGACCACACTCACCACCGAGGTCTCGGCCAGCGGCCAGCCGAGCCGGGCGCACGCCAGTGACGCCGACGACGGTTGCGGGTACACGTCGAGCGCGCCGGGTCCGACGATGCGGGCCAGGGTGGCACCGATGCCGTAGAACATGGGATCGCCGCTGGCGAGCACGGTGAGCCGCCGACCGCTGTGGTGCGCGAGCAGTTCCGGGAGAACGGGCAGCAGGGGTGTCGGCCACGGGATTCGCTCGAACTTCCCGTCCGGTACCAGCGCCAGCTGTCGCGGCGACCCGAACACCACTTCGCTGTCCTCGACTGCCGCTTTGGCCCGCTCCCCCAGGCCACCCCACCCGTCCGCGCCGATACCCACCACGCGGATCGGGACACCCGACCACGCCGCACTAGTCATCGGGGTACCCCACCCGTCTGCGAGCGGACTGTCGTTGTCGCACGCAGAGCAGTGTCGATGCGCTCACGCCGGGCCGTCGGGACGGCAGCCACCGCGACATACGGCGCCGAACCGGGGCGCGCACGCCGCCGCATCGAAGCCGAGGTCATCGCAGCATCCGGCGCCGAAGCGACACGCGCGCAGCGGACCATCGGGGCGGCAATCACCGTGGCATCCGGCGCCAGATGGACTGCGGCAGAAGGCGCATGACGAAGAAGGCCAGCGCTAGGCGGCCGGGGACGGCGACCCGGGTGGCGCCCTTGTTCAAGGCGCGGACGACGGCATCGGCGACCTGGTCGGGGGTGCTGGCCATGGGCGCGGGGTCCATGCCCTCGGTCATGCGGCCGATGACGAAACCCGATCGCACCAAGAGCAACTGGACGCCCGTGCCGTGCAGGGCGTCACCGAGGCCGCTGGCGAACCCGTCCAGGCCCGCTTTCGCCGAACCGTAGACGTAGTTCGCCCGCCGGACCCGTACGCCCGCGATGGAGCTGAAGACGACGATCTGGCCACTGCCCTGTGCGCGCAGCAGATTCGCGAGGGTGGTGAGAACGCTGACCTGGGCGACGTAGTCGGTGTGCACGACGGCGACGGCGTGGTCGGGGTCGTGTTCGGCGCGGGCCTGGTCGCCGAGAACGCCGAATGCCAGGACGGCAGTGCCGATGCCACCGTGTTCGGCGGCGATCTTCTCGAGCAGCGTGGCGTGCGTCGCGGTGTCGTCGGCATCGAATTCGACCGTGTGCACCGCGGTCGCCCCGGCCGCGCGCACCTGCTCGACCTCGGCGGCCAGCGCGTCGGAGCGGCGGGCGGCGAGGATCACCACCCGGCCCGGCGCCAGCCTGCGCGCGACTTCCAGCCCGATCTCACTGCGCCCACCCAAGACCAGAACCGGCCCCTGGTTCGCCTGCTGCTTACCCATACGCCCAGTCTGTCATCCCGGATCACCGCCGCCACCGGGCCGCCCCGCGATCATGAAGCGCGAGCGGCCAAGCCACACCGGGACGCCGGCGTTCGAACACGCGGTGTGACACCGGCAGTTGCCGAACAGCCAGGTGTCGCACGACAGCCACGCGGCCGCGACACCCGACAACTGACCGAACAACAGGGTCCCGCGTGACAGCCACGCGGCGGCGACACCGACAGCCGACCCGAACAGCCGGGTCCCGCGTGACACTCCGCTCGAGCGGCATGCCCGCGAACGCCCCTGCAACCCGCTCGGCACTGCCTGAGCTCGGCCGGTCGGCTGCCGCTGTGGGTGTAGCGCCCGCCGATCGGGCGCGCGTGGTGACGGACTAGCGTCGAACACATGCCCACCGCGACCACACAGCTCTCCCCCGCCGCCCTCGCGTTCGTCGCCGAGCGGCACCTGGCCACCCTCACCACCCTGCGGGCGGACGGCACACCGCACGTCGTCGCCGTCGGGTTCACCTGGGACGCGGACAGCGGCATCGCGCGGGTGATCACCGATGGCGCGTCGGTGAAGGCCCGTAATGCCGCGCGGGGTGGGTACGCGGCCGTCAGCCAGGTCGACGGGGCGCGGTGGCTCACCCTCGAAGGGCCGGCCACCGTGCTGACCGACGCCGACGACGTCGCCGAGGCCGTTCGCCGCTACACCGAGCGCTACCGCGTGCCGCGCGAGAACCCGACGCGCGTGGTCGTCGCGATCCAGGTGCACCGGGTGCTGTCGTCGAGCACGCTCAAATAGCTTGTGGCCGTTTACAACACGGTCAGGCCGTGCGGGCGCTGGTTCATGGACGCCACGCCGTCCTCGGTGACGACCACGATGTCCTCGATGCGCGCACCCCACTGCCCGGGGAAGTAGATGCCCGGCTCGATACTGAACGCCATGCCCGGCTCGAGCACCAGGTCGTTGCCCCCCACGATGTAGGGCTCTTCGTGCACCGAGAGACCGATGCCGTGTCCGGTGCGGTGCACGAACGCATCGCCCAGACCCGCGTCGGCCAGCACGGTGCGGGCGGCGGCGTCGATGGATTCGGCCGTGACACCGGGGCGCACGGCGGCCACCGCCGCCGCCTGCGCCGCCTCGAGCAACGCCATCCGCTCGGCGATCTGCTTCCTCGGCTCGCCGAGCACATAGGTGCGGGTGGAATCGGAGTAGTAGCCGGGCGTCACCGGTCCGCCGATATCGATCACCACCACGTCGCCCTGCTCGATGACACGGTCGGAGAAGAGGTGGTGCGGGATGGCCCCGTTCGGGCCGCTGCCGACGATGACGAACTCCGCCTCCGTGTGCCCCTCCTCGACGATCGCCGCCTCGATGTCGGCATACACCTCGGCCTCGGTGCGGCCCGCCCGCAGGAACTCGCCCATCCGGGCGTGCACGCGGTCGATCGCGGCGCCCGCACGGCGTAAGGCGTCGATCTCGGCCTCGTCCTTGATCATCCGCGACTGGCGCAGCACGGGAGTGGCCGAGGAGGGCAGCCCCGTGGTCTGCTCGGCCAGCGGAATCAGGTGCAGGGCGGGCATGGCGTCGGCGACGGCGATGCGCGAACCGGCGTGCAGAGTGGAACGGACCAGCTGGTACGGGTCGACGCCGTCGACCCAGTCGAGAATCCGCAGACCCAGCTCCCCGGCCGCCGAGCCGTCGAGCGCGGCGAGTTCGAGCTTCGGCACGATGATCGACGGTGTCGCGCCGTCGGCGGTGATCACCAGGCAGGTGAGCCGTTCGAACGATTCGGCATCGGAACCGACGAGGTATCGCAGGTCGGGGCCGGGGGTGATGAGCAGGGCGTCCAGATGCGCCGCCCGCATCAATTCCACCGCCCGCTCGAGCCGCTGACCGTAGACATCCGCCGCGAACCTGGCATTCGTGTGCGCGCTCATAGTCTCCGACGTTACCCGCCGCGCCGCGTGACGCGCAGATTCGCCCGCACGACGTGCGATCTCGGGCGAACCCACCACAACGGCCGCCGAGCGCGACGGCCGACGCGGCACCGATCTCGCTCACCTGTCGGAGCCACGAGGCACAATCACCGGGTGACCGTTGCCGAGAGCACCCGTGGACCCCTGTTGATCCTCGACGGCGCCAGCCTCTGGTTCCGCGCCTACTACGCGATCCCCGACAAGCTGCGCGGCGCCGACGGCCGCTCGGTGAACGCGGTGCGCGGCTTCACCGACATGGTCGCCTCGCTGATCACCAAACACCGGCCGAGCAGGCTCGTCGTCGGGCTGGATCTGGACTGGCGCCCGCCGTTCCGAGTGGCGCTCGTGCCGTCGTACAAGGCGCACCGCCTCGACACCAGCAGCACAGCGGCGCCCGGCGCCGAGGAGGTTCCCGACACCCTCACCCCGCAGGTGCCGATGATCCTGGACGTGCTCGCGGCGGCCGGGATCGCCACCGGCGGCGCCGAGGGGCTCGAAGCCGACGACGTCCTCGGCACCCTCGCCCACCGCGAGCGCACCGATTCCGTGGTGGTGGTCAGCGGCGACCGCGACCTGCTGCAACTGGTCCGCGACGACCCGGCACCGCCGGTGCGGGTGCTCTACGCGGGCCGCGGCCTGGCCAAGGCCGAGCTGTACGGGCCCGCCGAGGTGTCCGCCAAATACGGTGTGCCCGTGGTCAACGCGGGGCCCGCCTACGCCGATATGGCCACCTTGCGTGGCGACGCCTCCGACGGGTTGCCGGGGGTGGCGGGCATCGGCGACAAATCCGCCGCCCAGCTCATCTCCCGGTTCGGCTCCCTCGACGCCCTGATGGCCGCCGTCGACGATCCCGCTTCCGATCTCGCCAAGGGCGTGCGGGCCAAACTCGTTGCCGCACAGGACTACCTGAAGGCGGCCGCACCGGTGGTCCGGGTGGTCTGCGATGCCGATGTCGAGCTGTCGGGGCCCGACACCCTGCCCGCGGTTCCCGCCGACCCGGAGCGACTGCGCGAACTCGCCGCCGCCTACAACGCCGAGAGCCCGATCACCCGGCTGATCACGGCGCTGGCCGCCGCGCACACCGCGTGAACGACGCCGGGCCGCCCGCACGCAGTGCGGGCGGCCCGGAAACCACCTGGCGGTAGGCTGAAAACCGCGGTACGACAGCCTAGTTGGGGCGGCCGACCTCGTAGGTACCGTCTTCCTTCGTGATCTTCACGGTGACCTTCTTGTCCTCACCGCTGACCTTCAGGTCACAGGTGAAGGTCGCGTCGACCTCGACCTTCTGACCCGACGGGCACGACACATCGGAGACATCCGCGATGCCGTAGGAGCCGGTGAGCACCGAGGAGACACCGTCCTGCACCGCCGACTGGTCGAGCTCGTCGGCCGAGAACACGACGAGCAGCAGGCCGACCACGGCGGCGATCACCAGCACGCCGGCCACGACGAGGCCGATGATCAGGCCCTTGCCCTTACCCTTGCCCCCGGGACCCTGCTGCGGCTGCTGACCCCATTGCTGCTGCGGCTGCTGGCCCCACTGCTGGGCGCCTGCGGGCTGCTGCGCGTTCCAGTCCTGCGGCGGCGGCTGGGTCTGTCCCCACTGCTGCTGCGGACCCGTCGGCTGCTGCGGCTGCGGCTGACCCCACTGCTGCGGCTGCTGGGGTTGCTGCGGCTGACCCCACTGCTGCTGCGGTTGCTGCGGCTGCTGGGGCTGGCCCCACTGCTGCTGCGGTTGCTGTCCGGCGTTGGGGTCACCCCACTGCTGGGTCGGCTGGGCGCCCTGGGGCGGCTGCTGCGGCGGCTGTGCCGCACCACCCCAGTGCTGGGTGGGACCGGCGCCACCGGCCCCCTGCTGACCCCCCCAGTGCTGGGTGGGATCGTTGCTCCCCTCCCCTGGGCCGTTCGGTCCGTACGGGCCGCTCATCCACTCGCCTCCACTCGCATAGTTGTACACACGGTAGCCCCCCGCGCCAGGCCGGCTACGCCAGGAAATCAAATCACAGACGAAACATCTACGCGGCGTCCACCGCGACGACACCCCGTCGGACGGCACGCACGGCTTTGGCCGCGGTGCTCGCGATCTCGGTGTCGTCGGCGGTGTTGTGGATCTGGTCGAGCAGGTCGATCACCTGCCTGCACCAGCGCACGAAGTCGCCCGCCGACATCACGCTGCTCTGATCACCGCTGGCCAGCAACGCCTCGGCCAACGCGTCACCGCGCGCCCACTTGTACACCCCGTTCACGAATCCCAGGTCGGGTTCGCGGGTGGGCGGCAGCTTGTGTCTGGCCTCGTCGGCACGCAACTGCCCCCACACCTCGATGGTCGCGGCGACCGCGCGCCGGATGGGGTCGGTCGGGCCGTGCGCGGTGAGCAAGCCGGATTCCTGCCGCGATTCGTACACCAGCGCGGACACCACTCCGGCGAGCTCGGCCGGACCGAGTCCGCGCCACAGCCCCTGCCGCAGGCATTCCGCGACGACCAGGTCGCTTTCGGCGTAGATGCGGGCCAGCCGCCTGCCGTCGGGCGTCACTTCACCGTGCTCGACGAAACCGCGTTCCTCGAGCAGGCCGACGATGCGGTCGAAGGTGCGCGCGAGAGAATTCGTCGTCGCGGCAACCTTCTGGCGCATCGACTCGGTCTCGCGGGCCAGCCGCGCGTAGCGCTCGCCGATGCGGCTGAGCTGTTCGCGGTCGGGCCTGCTGTGCGCGGGGTGGGCGCGCAGGCTGCGGCGCAGAGTGGCCAGCTGACGGTCCTCGCCCGCGCGGGCGTGATCGTTGCGCCTGCGCCTGCCACGGCCGGGCGCCGAGATGCCGGTTCCGCGCAGCGCCGAGGCGAGGTCGCGGCGGATACGGGCGGTGCGGTGGTCGACCCGGCGCGGCAACCGCATGTGCCCGAGGGGTTCGGCGGGGACGGGGAAGTCGGCGGCGGAAACCCTTCCGGCCCAATGGTCTTCGGTCAACACCAGGGGTCGTGGGTCGCCTGGGGTCTGATCGGGTTCGAGGATCACCGCGAGCCCCGCACGCTTGCCCGACGGGATCGCGACCACATCGCCGCGCCGCAGTTCGATCAGCGCGCGCACGGCGGCGCCGCGCCGGTCGGCCCGGCCCTGCTGCTGGATGTCACGCTCGCGCTGCTTGATCCGGTCCCGCAGCGACAGGTACTCCATGAAGTCACCGTCGACGCCACCGAGCTGGCTCTCCAGCTTGCGCAACGCGCCCTGGTTCTTCTCGATACCGCGCACCAGCCCGACCACCGAACGGTCGGCCTGGAACTGGGCGAAGGACCGTTCCAGCAGGTTGCGGGCGTCTTCGGCGCCCATCCGGTCGATCAGGTTGATCGACATGTTGTAGCCGGGCCGGAAGGAACTGCGCAGCGGGTAGGTGCGGGTGGAGGCCAGACCGGCGACCGCGCTGGTGTCGACCTCGGGCTGCCACAGCACCACCGCGTGGCCTTCGACATCGATACCGCGCCTGCCCGCGCGACCGGTGAGCTGGGTGTATTCGCCGGGGGTGAGTTCGGCGTGCGTCTCGCCGTTGAACTTCACCAGGCGCTCGAGCACCACCGTGCGGGCGGGCATGTTGATGCCGAGGGCAAGGGTCTCGGTGGCGAACACGGCCCGCACGAGGCCCTTGACGAACAGTTCCTCCACCGTGTGCCGGAAGGCGGGCAGCATGCCCGCGTGGTGGGCGGCGAGCCCGCGCTGCAGTGCCTCGCGCCATTCCCAGTACCCGAGCACCTCGAGATCGGCCTTGGGCAGGTCGCCGGTGTGTTTCTCGATGATCTCGTCGACGACCTCGGCGTCGCCCGGCCTGCTCAGATCGAGCCGGGCACGCAGGCATTGGGCCAGCGCGCCGTCGCAGCCTGCCCGGCTGAAGATGAAGGTGATGGCGGGCAGCAGCCCTTCCTCGTCGAGGCGGGCCAGCACCTCCGGGCGCGGCAACGGCCGGAAATTGCCCCGGGCGCCGCGGCCGCGCGGACCGCCGTACCCGTGCATGCGGTCACTGGCCTCGCGCTGGCGGATGAACCGGACCAGGTCCTCGTCGACGACGACCTTCTGATCGCTGGATTTCGTGTCGAACAGGTCGAACATCCGCTTGCCGACCATCACGTGCTGCCACAGTGGCACCGGGCGCGTCTCGTCGACGACCACCGCGGTGTCGCCGCGCACGGTCTCCATCCACGCGCCGAACTCCTCGGCGTTCGACACCGTCGCCGACAGGCTGACCAGCCGCACATCGGGCGACAGATGCAGGATCACTTCCTCCCACACCGCGCCGCGGAACCGGTCGGCCAGGTAGTGCACCTCGTCCATGACGACGTACGACAGTCCGCGCAACGCGTCGGAGGAGGCGTAGAGCATGTTGCGCAGCACCTCGGTGGTCATCACGACCACGGGCGCGTCGGGGTTGATGGACTGGTCGCCGGTGAGCAGGCCGACGCTGTCGCGACCGTAGCGGGCGGTGAGGTCGGCGAACTTCTGGTTCGACAGCGCCTTGATCGGCGTGGTGTAGAAGCACTTGCCGCCGGAGGCGAGAGCCAGATGCACGGCGAACTCGCCGACGATGGTCTTACCCGCACCGGTGGGTGCGCAGACCAGCACGCTGTGCCCCTCTTCCAAAGCCTCGCACGCGGTGCGCTGGAAGGGGTCGAGGTCGAACGAGATTTCGCTGGCGAACTGCGCCAACTCGCTGGTCCGCGCGGGAGAATCGGTCACATCTCAGAGCGTATCGGAGTAGTCCGACACCGGTCGCTCTGTTTTCCGTGCGTCCTCGACGGGTCCGCTCGGTGCGACCGGATCGGGCGTGCCGAGCGGCGACGCCTCGTCGTCGGACAGCCCGGCCAGGCCGTCGGCGGCCGCACGCCTGGCCCGGCGCGCGTCGTTGAACCGGGCGAACTGCACCGCCAGCTCGAACAGCACGGTCAGTGCCAGCGCGAGCGCGAGCATCGAGAACGGGTCCTGCGGGGTGACGATCGCGGCGAAGACGAACAGGCCGAACACGATGCCGCGTCGCCATGCCTTGAGCTTCACGTACGGCAGCACGCCGACGAGGTTGAGCCCGATGACGATCAGCGGCGTCTCGAAGCTGACACCGAAGATGATGAGCAGCTGGATGATGAACCCGAAGTACTGCGTACCGCTGAGCGCGGTGATCTGCACGTTGTCACCGATGGTGAGCAGGAACGACAGGGCGTGCGACACGACGACGTAGGCGAGCACGGCGCCGGTGACGAACAGCACCGATCCGGCCCCGACGAACCCGAAGGCGTACCGGCGTTCCTTGGCGTAGAGGCCGGGGGTGATGAACGCCCACAGCTGATACAGCCAGAACGGCGCGGCAAGCACCACACCGGCGGTGAAACCGACCTTCAGGCGGAGCATGAACTGTTCGAACGGCCCGGTCGCGAGCAGTCGGCAGGCACCGTCGGGCGTCAGGGTGGCGCGGGCGGAGGCGGGCAGCTCACAGTAGGGGCCGCGCAGGATCTCGCCGAGGCTGTCGAGCCCGAACAGCGGGGTGGCGTACCAGAAGAAACCGAGCAGGGTGGTGACCGCGATGGCGGCGAGGGCGAGCAGCAACCGGGTGCGCAGCTCCTGCAGGTGCTCGACCAACGACATGGTGCCGTCGGGATTCGTCCTGCGCTTGCTGCGCCGTGGATCGAACGGGATGCGCATGGTTGGTGTGGCCTCTAACCCTCGGTTCGGCGGATGCTCGGCAAACAGCACGGCGCCCCGGAGCGGCCGCTACCGCCCCGGGGTGAATGCGTGGGTCAGAGCGTCTTGTGCTGCGGCTGCGGCTGCGCGACCGGGGTGGCCTGGACCTGCGGAGCCGAGGCGGGCAGCTGCTGCTGCGGCGCCGCGTCGGTGGGCGCGGTGGTCGTGGCCGAGGACTCGGCCTGCATCTGCCCGACCTCGCTCTTGAAGATCCGCAGCGACCGGCCGAGACCGCGCGCCGCGTCCGGCAGCCGCTTCGCACCGAAGAGCAGGACGAACAGCAGCGCGATGATCAGCAGGTGCGACCAGCTGAACGTTCCCATTATGAGTTACCTCCAAAGACTGTGGTGATTACCGATGCTACCTGTGCGCGGAGTTTCGTGGACCCGCGCCCGTGGAGGTGTTCGCCACCCGTTCAACGGGCGACGGCGCGTGCGGCGGCGGTCAGTTCGGCGAACAGGCGGCTGCCGCTGAAGCGTCGTTCGTCGCCGGATTCGGCGGCCCGGATCAGTTCCACGAGCCTGCGGTTGACCGGTGTCGGCCGTCCGACCATCTCCCCGAGGCGCACGATTTCCCCACACAGCCAAGCGATTTCGGTGCGTTTGCCACGGGCCAGGTCGTCGGCCATCGATGACCGCGCTACCGGGTCGATGGCGAGGACCCGGCCGAACACCCGCCGGAACAGGGAGTCGGGAACGCGCAGCAGATGCACCATCAGTTCCGGTGGCACCGGGGTGAGCTGAGCGGGCCGAATTCGCGCAGTGTTCATCACCGCGAGGGCTTCGGACTGGGTGAGGGCGAGGCACCGCCGGTAGTCGCGGTCGGCCAGTTCCTCGCGCAGCGGCCTGCCCGACAGCGCGTTGATCGGGTTGTTGAGGTTGAGCAGGAGTTTGGCCCACTGGACGGGCCGCAGGTCGCGGTGGCGGCGCAGCGGCAGGCCCGCCTCGCGGAAACGGTCGGCGAACCGGTCGACGACCGGGTCGTCCTGGACGGCGACGACACCGTCGCTGGCCCGGTGGAACCGACCCTCGCCCCGGTGCACCACGTTGAACATCACCATGCCCGCCAGGACCACACTGGTCGGCAGGATCTCGCGGATGACGGTGTCGTTGCCGATGCCGTTCTGCAGGCTCACCACCGGGGTGCCCGGGCGTAATCGCCCCGCGACGGCGCGCGCGGCGGCGGCCGTGTCGGCGGATTTCACGGTGACCAGGACGAGGTCGGCGCGTTCGGGTTCGTCGGGGGCGAGCGCCAGCCCGAACCGGTCGGGGCCGACTTCGGTGGCGCCGCCGTCGAGGTCGGTCAGGCGCAGACCGTGTTCGGCGATGTCGTCGAGGACCCGCTGACGTCCGACGAAGATGACTTCCATACCCGCCGCGGCCAGCTGACCACCGACGAAAACCCCGACGCTACCCGCGCCGAGGACGAGGACTCGCTGACTCACGCGGGTTCGGTCTCCCCCAGCAGTCCGGCCGCCGCGTAGGCGGCCAGGGCGGCATCGGCGCGCTCACGCACCGCCGAGACCAGTTCGGGCGGTCCGAGCACACTCACGCCGGTGCCGAATCCGAGCAGCAGCCGTGCCATCCAGTCGGCCGAGGCGAACCGCATGCCCGCTTCGATGCTGCCGTCGGGGCGCGACCGGATGCGGTGCATCGGGTACTGGTCGAGCACCCAGGCGTAGTCCGCGCGGATGCGTAAGCGGGCGAGCGGAACGTCGGGGTCGTCCTGGAACAGGTCGAGCGCGG
Organism: Nocardia sp. JW2; assembly: GCF_051843015.1. Taxonomy (NCBI): domain Bacteria; kingdom Bacillati; phylum Actinomycetota; class Actinomycetes; order Mycobacteriales; family Nocardiaceae; genus Nocardia; species Nocardia sp. JW2. Next base: position 671,039 of record NZ_JBPXLK010000001.1, on the reverse strand, counting down.
CGGCGTCGGCGGCGGCGTGGCTCGGTGGGCGGGCCGGTTCGTCGAGTTCGGTGGCGTCCTCGATGCGGTCGAACCGGAACAGCCGGACGCCTTCGGCCTGACGGCACCAAGCCTGCAGGTAGCTGTTGTTGTCGACGAGCACGACCCTGATCGGGTCGACGACGCGTTCGGAGACCTCGTCGCGGCTGGCCGAGTAGTAGACCAGGCGCAGCGCGTGCGCGTCGGCGAGGGCGGCGCGCACGGTGGCCACCACCGGGCGTTCGACGGGCACCTGCGCGGGCGGGCGACTGACATCGCCGCCCGCGATGGCGGATTCGATCTTGGCGATCGCGGCGTGCGCGGCGGTCGGGTCGACCATGCCCGGCATCTCGACGATCGAGCGCAGTGCCACCAGCAGTGCGGTGGCCTCGGTGGAGGTCAGGCGCAGCGGGCGTTCGATGCCGGCCGAGAAGGTGACCTCGATGCTCTCCTCGGAGAACGACAGGTCGATGAGGTCGCCGGGGCCGTAGCCGGGCAGCCCGCACATCCACAGCTGGTTGAGGTCGCTCATCAGCTGCTTGGTGGTGACGCCCAGTTCGGCCGCGGCCTCGGCGGCGCTGATGCCGGGGTGCGCGAGCAGGTAGGGCACCATGTTCAGCAGGCGTGAAAGTCGTAGGGACAGGCGCGAACTCACGATGTCACCTCCGTGTGGTCCAGTACCGACCGTAGCCGGTTCATCACATCGGCGCGCAATTCCGGTGGATCGAGCACCAGTACATCGGGCCCGAGGCCGGTGATGAGCCGGGCCACCCAGTCGCGTGAGCGCACCGGAACCTCGAGCACCGAGCCCGGGCGGCCGCCGAGGTCACGGGTGTCGACCTCGGTGCCGATGCGGCGCAGTTCGCGGCCGCGACCCTTGGCGACCCACACGGTGGCCGTCCCGGTGACAGGCGCGTCGCCGGTGACCCGGTCGACGATGGCGCGCAGGTCGGCGTCGGCCGGTTTGTGTACCGCGTTGACCGGCCCGTACGCCTTCACCTCGCCCCCGATCCGCGAGAGCCGGAACGTGCGCACGGCGTCGCGTTCCCGGTCGTGGCCGACCAGGTACCAGCGACCGTGGCGGGTGACGACACCCCACGGTTCGACATCGCGGGTGACGAACGGGTCGGTGACGGCGCTGTGGTGCCCGAACCGCACCGCCTGTCCCGCGTCGATGGCGGCGAGCAGTTCGCGCAGCACCGGTTCGGAGCCTCGGGTGCGGGCGGGCACCGCGGGCACCGAGACACCCACGTTGTCGGTCTCCACGGTGACGCCGGCCGCCCGCAACTTCAGCAATGCGCCTTCGGCGGCACCGGCCAGTTCCGGCGACGCCCACATCTGCACGGCGACCGCGACGGCGGCGGCTTCCTCGCTGGACAGGTCGATATCGGGCAGTTCGTAGGCGTCGCGATTGATCCGGTAGCCCTCCAGCGTCGAGAAGCGACCCACCGGACCTACTTCCAGCGGGATGCCGAGGTCGCGGAGTTCGTTCTTGTCGCGCTCGAACATCCGGCTGAACGCCTCGTCGGTCGCGGACTCCTCGTAACCTGCCACGCTGTCACGGATACGTTCCGCGCTCAGGAACTGCCGGGTCGACAACAGCGCGATGACCAGATTCATCAGCCGCTCGACCTTGGATATCGCCACCCGTTAGAGGGTAATGGTCGAGGGCGTCGGCTCGCGCGTCGGCGCACGATTGCCGTCGACCGGCCTCAGGCGCCGTCGATCACCAAGCAGAACGGGTGCCCCGCCGGATCGATGAGGACACGCCAGCGATCCGGTTCCGGTTGCACCTCGGCTTTGGTGGCGCCGAGCGTCAGCAGCCGGGCTTCACCTTCGTCGAGGTCAGGGACCGCGAAATCGAGGTGGCATTGCTGGGGTGTCTGCTGTCCCGGCCACTGCGGTGGGCGGTAGTCGGCGACGCGCTCGAAGCCGAGTGACACTCCGTCCGGGCCGGTCAGCTCGATGTACTCGGGATCGGAGTCGGGGCTGCGCTCGAAGCCGGTGGCCCGCGCGTAGAACTCGGCGAGCGCATCCGGGTCGGGACAGTCGATCGTGACGGCGGCCAGCTTCATCCCTACCTCCTGCATCGATGGCGAGAAGTACCTGTCCTCCGAGCGTGGCACGACAAACAGCTTCTCGCCACCGGCCCGGATCTCACCCGGAAACGCAAGGGCCGCCGGGCGATCACGCCGAATCTACGTGGCGTCGCTCATTCTCCGGAGCCGAAGCGCTGCCGCAGCTCCCGCTTGAGCACTTTGTGCGTGGGCCCCAGCGGGAGTTCGGTGACGAACTCGACGCGACGTGGGTACTTGTACTTGGCGACCCGGGATCTGGCGAAGTCGATCACCTCCTGCTCGCTCACCTCGCCGTCGGGCACGACCACGGCGACGATCTCCTCGCCGTAGTGCTCGTCGGGCACCCCGATGACCGCCACCTGAGCGATGCGTGGATGCCGCATCAGTGCTGCCTCGACCTCCGTCGGGTACACATTGAAACCGCCGCGCAGGATCATCTCCTTGATGCGGTCGACGATGCGGATCCGGCCGGTCTCGTCGCGGGTGCCGAGGTCGCCGGTGCGGAACCAGCCGTCGATCACGGCGGCGGCGGTCGCCTCGGGCTTGCCGGTGTAGCCGCTGAACACATTGTGTCCGCGGACCACCACTTCCCCGACCTCGCCGGCCGGCAGCAGCTCGATGCGGTCGGCGATGTCCGGGTCGGCGATCTCCACGTCGACACCCCATACCGGGTGCCCGACGGTGCCTGCCTCGGTGCCGTACACCGGCTGGTTCACCGCAGCCGTGGGCGAGGTCTCCGACAGGCCGTACCCTTCGAGCACGGGTGCCTGGAAGACCCGTTCGAACTCTTCGAGCACGGACACCGGCAGTGCGGCACCACCGCTGACACAGAGCTTCAGCGCCGGCAGCCCGGTCGCAGTCGCGGCGGCCTCGATCAGCGACAGGTACATGGTCGGCACCCCGTGGAAGAGGTTGACCCGTTCGGCCGTCATCAATGCGATCGCCTGCGCGGCGTCGAATCTCGGCATCAGCACCAGGGTTCCGCCGACGCGCCAGTGCGAGTTCATCGACACGGTCTGCCCGAACACATGGAACAGCGGCAAGGCGCCGAGGGCGATGTCGTCGCGGTGGATCTCGTTGGCGTCGAAGGTGTTCACCGTCGCGCACATCACCATGTTGAGATGGCTCAGCTCGGCGCCCTTGGGGGTGCCGGTGGTGCCGCTGGTGTAGAACACCACGGCCGTGTCGAGTGGCCCACGCGCGACGAAGTTCGGGATCGGCTCGCCGACAAGGTCTTCCGGTACCACCACCTCGATTCCGGCGGCCCGCGCGGCCTCGCCACCGGTCTGCGCGACCATCGGGTGGCAGATCAGCAGGCGGGCGCCGCTGTCGCGCAGGACGTATTCCATCTCCGGTGCGGTGAGCAGCAGATGTACCGGCACCACCGTCGCACCCGCGGCCAACACGGCGAAGTACGCACGCGGGAAGTCGGCGGTGTTCGGGCACAGCAGCGCCACCCGGTCACCGGGTTTCACACCACGCGCGATCAGCGCGGCGGCCTGCGCGCGGGCTTGTCGCCACAGCTCGGCGAAGGTGATGCGGTGTTCGCCCTCGATCAGGGCGAGGTGCTCGGGGCGGCGGCGGGCGGGTTCGGCGAGGATGCTCGCCAGGGAGAGGGTGGCGTTCACGGGTGCTCCTGGGTTCGACGGCGTCGGCGAGGTGTTGTCCGAACCCGCTCGTGCGGGCGGACGTTGTTGCGGTGACGGGCGAGAAGTAATTCCGACCGGGTCGGGATCGTCATGGATTGCGGGTGGGGCTGGGTTGGACCGTCGGGTTACACGGCGGTGTCCGATATCGAGACCGCTCAGGCCGGTGCCACGCGGGGTCGGGCAGCTGTGCGTGGCGGCCGGGACGTTTCGCCCGGGTGCGGGCGTGTCGCGGGCGCGATCGGATGGCGACACGCTCGGCGGTTGTGCGGGCCGGTCACCGGTGCAGGTGGACGGCCAGACCTTGGCCCACGCCGACGCACAGGGTGGCGATCGCGTGGTGCGCGTCGCGTTCGGCCAGTTCGATCGCCGCGGTGAGCGCCAGCCGGGTGCCGCTTGCCCCGAGCGGATGGCCGAGGGCGATCGCCCCGCCGTTCGGGTTGATGTGCTCGGCGTCGTCGGGCAGACCGAGCGCCCGCACCACCGCGAGCGCCTGGGCGGCGAAGGCCTCGTTGAGCTCGATCACGTCGACGTCACCGATGCCGAGACCCGTTCGGGCGAGTAGCTTGCCGACCGCCGGAACCGGACCGATGCCCATCGTGCGCGGCGGCACGCCCGCCGCCGCGACCGCACCTACGCGGGCGAGCGGGGTGAGACCGTAGCGGTGTACGGCGGCTTCGGAGGCGAGCAGGACCGCCGCGGCACCGTCGTTGATGCCCGAGGAGTTGCCCGCGGTGATGGAGCCGCCCGCCACCACGGGCGGCAGGGCAGCGAGCTTCTCGGCGCTGGTCTCGCGCGGATGCTCGTCACGCTCGACGACGACCGGTTCCCCCCGCCGCTGCGCTACCGCGACCGGCGCGATCTCGCGTGCGAGGCGCCCGCGCGCGCTCGCCGTCGCCGCCCGCTGCTGCGAGCGCAGGGCGAAGGCGTCCTGATCGGCGCGGGAAACACCGTGCTCGTCGGCGACGTGCTGGGCCGTCTCGGGCATGGTGTCGGTGCCGTACTGCTCGTGCAGACGCGGATTCACCAGCCGCCAGCCGAGGGTGGTATCGGCCAGCTGGGTCGAGCGATCCCACGCGGCGGCGCTTTTGGGCAGCACATAGGGTGCCCGCGTCATGGACTCGACCCCGCCGGCGATCACGAGGTCGGCATCTCCGGCCCGGATCGCGCGTGCCGCGTACCCCACCGCGTCCAGCCCCGAGGCGCACAAACGGTTCACGGTGACGCCCGGCACGCGGACCGGCAGACCGGCCAGCAGCGCCGCCATCCGCGCGACGTTGCGGTTGTCCTCACCCGCCTGATTGGCGCAGCCGAACACCACATCGTCGACGGCTGCCCAGTCCACAGCCGGTAACCGTCGCACCAGAGCAGAAATCACGTGGGCGGCCAGGTCGTCGGGCCGCACCTCGGCCAGTGCGCCGCCGTAGCGGCCGAAGGGAGTTCGCACACCGTCGACCAGGTACGCGGTGGCCATCACAGACCCATGTTCTTGGCGATGATCATCTTCATCACCTCGCTGGTGCCGCCGTAGATCCGGTTCACCCGGTTGTCGGCGTACAAGCGCGCCACCGGGTATTCGGTGATGTAGCCGTAGCCGCCGTGCAGTTGCAGGCAGCGGTCGATCACGCGCGAGGCTACCTCGGTGCAGAACAGTTTGGCCGACGCGGCGTCGGCGGGGGTGAGCTCGCCGCTGTCGAGCGCGTCGAGGGCCCGGTCCACCACCGCTTCGGCCGCGTCGACCTCGGCCTGGCAGGCGGCCAGCTCGAACTTGGTGTTCTGGAACTGCGCCACCGGCTGACCGAAAACCTTGCGGTCCCTGGTGTATTCGAGGGCGAACCGGATCGCCGCCTTCGCCTGCGCGTAGGCACCGAGCGCGATCGACAGCCGTTCCTGGGGTAGGTTCTGCCCCAGATAATCGAAACCCTGGTGCGGCTCACCCAGCAGATCCGACACCGGCACCCGCACATCGGTGAAGGACAGTTCCGCCGTGTCGGACACTTTCAACCCGAGCTTGTCCAGTTTGCGCCCGACCGCGTACCCCGGCGAGGCCGTGTCCACCGCGAACAGCGAGATCCCGTGTCTGCGATCGGTATCCGAGGGCGGCGCGGTGCGCGCGCAGACGATCACGCGGTCGGCGTGTACCCCGCCGGTAATGAACGTCTTCGCGCCGTTGAGCACGTAATACGTACCGTCCTCGGACAACTGGGCGGTCGTGCGCATTCCGGCGAGGTCGGAGCCGGTGCCCGGTTCGGTCATGGCGATGGCGAACATGATCTCGCCCGACACGAAACCCGGCAACCAGCGTTGCTTCTGTTCCTCGGTGGCAAGGTTCTTCAGGTAGGGCAGGCACAGCCCCACGTGCACACCCGAGCCACCGAAAGACACACCCGCACGGGCCGTTTCCTCGAGCAGAACGGCCTGGAACTTGAACGATTCGATACCGGCGCCACCGTATTCCTCGGGCACTTCGATCCCGAACACACCCAGCTCGGCCAGCTCGCGGTAGAACTCGCGCGGCACGATGCCGGCCTCGTACCACTGGTCGTACACGGGCACGACCCGCGATTCGACGAACGCGCGCACCGTTTTACGGAACGCTTCGTGCTCGTCGGTGAAAACTGTTCGCTGCATGATGATCTCCGCGATTCAGAGACGGCGTCCGCCGTCGACGTACAGGGTTTGCCCGGTGACGAATCCGGCGTCGTCGGAGGCCAGGAACGCGACCACGTTCGCGATGTCGGCGGGGGTGCCGACGCGCCGCAACGGGGTGATCTCGGCGGTCTTCGCCTGCAAGTCCGCGGCGCTCACACCCATCCGTTCGGCGGTGGCCGCGGTCATCTCGGTGGCGATGAAGCCCGGCGCCACCGCGTTGACCCGGATGCCGAACGGGCCGAGTTCCATCGCCAGCGTCCGGGTGAGTCCCTGGATACCCGCCTTGGCGGCGGCGTAGTTGGACTGGCCGCGGTTGCCGAGCGCCGACACACTCGAGGTGTTGACGATGGCCCCACCTCCGTTGTCCACCATGTGTTTCTGCGCGGACCGGCTGCACAGGAACGCGCCGCGCAGGTGCACGGCCATGACGGTGTCCCAGTCGTCGACCGACATCTTGAACAGCAGGTTGTCGCGCAGCACGCCGGCGTTGTTCACCAGCACATCGAGGGACCCGAGGTCGGCGACGGTGCGGGCCACCGCGTCGGCGACCTGGGTCTCGTCGGACACATCGCAGCCGATGCCGATCGCGGTGCCACCCGCGGCGTTGATCTTTCCGGCGGCCAGGATCGCGGCGTCGGGGTCGAGGTCGACCACGGCCACCGCGCAGCCGTCCTCGGCCAGGCGCGCCGCGGTCGCCGCGCCGATACCGCGCGCGGCCCCCGTCACGAAGGCAGTTCTCGAGCGCATGAGTCGTACTCCTGTGTCAGACAATGGCGTTCACGCCGGTGAGGGCGCGGCCGATGAGCAGTTTCTGGATCTGGGTCGTGCCCTCGTAGAGGGTGAGCACGCGGGCGTCGCGCAGATACTTGGCGACGGGGTATTCGTCGATGTAGCCGTACCCGCCGAACACCTGGATGGCGTTGTTCGCGGCTTTCACCGCGGCTTCGGAGGCGAACAGCTTCGCCATCGAGGCGGCGGTACCGAACGGCTCACGCCGGTCGACGAGGTCGGCCGCGCGCCAGGCGAGCAAACGCGCGGCCTCGGTTTCCACCGCGATGTCGGCCAGCAGCTCCTGCACGAGCTGGTAGCCCGCGATCGGTTTGCCGAACTGCTCGCGTTCACCGGCGTATCGCACCGACGCCTCCAGGCAGGCCCGCGCCACACCCACGCACCCGGCGGCGACGCCGATGCGGCCCTTGTCCAGCGCGCCCATCGCGATACGGAAACCCTGGCCGAGTTCTCCCAACCGATTCGCGTCGGAGACACGCACGCCGTCGAGGACGAGTTCGGCGGTGGCCTGGCCACGCAGCCCGAGTTTGCCCTTGATCTCGGTCCGGCCGAAACCCGGCGCGTCGGTGGGCACGAGGAACGCGGTGATCCCCTTCGGCCCCGGACCGCCGGTGCGGGCGAACACCAGGGCGATGTCGGCCCAGGTGCCGTTGGTGATGAAGATCTTGGTACCGGAAATGACCCAGTCGTCGCCCTCACGGGTCGCACGGGTGACCAGGCCCGCCGCGTCGGAGCCGGTGCCCGGCTCGGTCAGCGCGAAACAGCCGAGACGCTCGCCCTCGCACAGCGACGGCAGGAACCGGCGCTTCTGCTCCTCGGTGCCGTAGGCCGCGATCGACTTGCCGACCAGGCCGAGCGAGACCGATACGATGCCGCGCACCGCGCTGTCACCGCGACCCAGCTCCTCGAGCAGCACGCAGTAGGCGAGCATGTCACCGGCGGACCCACCGAATTCCTCGTCGATCCCGATACCGAGGAACCCCATCGCGCCGAGTTTGCCCACGATCGCCGGGTCCACCGATTCCTCCCGGTCCCACCGCGTCGCATGCGGCACGACCTCCTTGTCCACCCAGCTGCGGGCGAGATCGCGCAGATCACTGTGCGCCGACGAGAGTTGGAAATCCACGGGACACTCCTGAACCAAACAGCGTTAGGTTTACTCGGGCACCGTATCCTAACGGCGTTCGGTTAATCAAGAGGTGTTCTCCGCCCGCGGTGATACGGTTCGAGTCCCGAGGAGTTCCCGCAGGAGAGGAAGGCGCATTGGCCAGGCCGCGCGTACCGCTGTTGAGCCGCGAGCGCATCCGCGAGGCCGCGCTGGCCCTGATCGACCGCGACGGCTTGGCCGAGGTCTCCATGCGCAAGCTGGCCGCCGAACTCGGTGTGCAGGCCGCCTCGCTCTACGGCCACTACCCCAACAAGGACGAGTTGCTCGACGACATCGCCGCCCGCATCATGAGCCGCGTCGACACCTCGGCCTTCGACAGCGCGACCTGGGACGAGGCGCTCGCCGCCTGGGCCCGCAGCTACCGAGCCGCCCTGGCGACCCACCCCAACTTCGTGCCGTACCTCGCCGCGGGCCCTGGCCGCCGCACCGAGAATTTGCGCGCCGCCGACGCCGTCCACGGCGGTCTCGTCGGGGCAGGCTGGCCACCCCGCTACGCCACCATGATCGGCGCCGCGACCCGCTACCTGGTGATGGGCTCGACGGTCGGCTCGTTCGCCGGCGGTTTCGCCGACGATGTCCAGGTCTACCGCGACCGCTACCCCCACCTGAACCAGGCGCACCTGCTTCGCGCGATCGCCGACGAAATCGACGACGACAGCTTCGAATTGGCACTGACAGCGTTCATCGCGGGGCTACAGACCACCTATGCGGCGGTTGTCGCCGACTGATCCACGGCACTGCCCGACAGCGGCATAGCGGCGCCGACAACCTCAGCTCCTCCGCACAGCACAAAACCGGTGGCGCCTACGCGTTCGCTCCCATGCGCCACCGGTTTTGTCGGTCCCCCCGTCTGTGGGGGTTCGCCTACATCGAGGCGATCAGGCGATCGACTCGCTCGTCGACCGACCGGAACGGGTCCTTGCACAGCACGGTGCGCTGCGCCTGATCGTTGAGCTTCAGGTGCACCCAGTCGACAGTGAAGTCGCGACCGGCCTCCTGAGCCGCGGTGATGAAGTCACCCCGCAACTTGGCGCGGGTGGTCTGCGGCGGCGTCTCGACCGCGGCGTCCACCGCCTCGTCCTCGGTGATCCGCTTCGCCAGCCCCTTACGCTGCAGCAGGTCGAACACCCCGCGTCCACGCTTGATGTCGTGGTAGGCGAGGTCCAGCTGGGCGATCTTGGGATCGGACAGCTCCATGCTGTACCGGTCCTGGTAGCGCTGGAACAACTTGCGCTTGATCACCCAGTCGATCTCGGTGTCGACTTTGGCGAAGTCCTGCGCCTCGACCGCGTCGAGAGTGCGGCCCCACAGGTCGACGACCGCATCGATCTGCGGGTCGCGGTCCCGGTTGCGCAGGTGGTCGACGGCCCGCGCGTAGTACTCACGCTGGATCTCGAGCGCACTGGCCTGCCGTCCGCCCGCCAGCCGCACGGGTCGGCGGCCGGTGAGGTCGTGGCTCACCTCGCGAATGGCGCGGATCGGGTTGTCGAGGGCGAAGTCGCGGAACGACACCCCGGCCTCGATCATCTCCAGCACCAGCGAGGCGGTGCCCACCTTGAGCATCGTCGTCGGTTCGGCCATGTTCGAGTCACCGACGATCACGTGCAGGCGCCGGTACTTCTCGGCGTCGGCGTGCGGTTCGTCGCGGGTGTTGATGATCGGGCGCGACCGGGTGGTCGCCGAGGACACACCCTCCCAGATGTGCTCGGCGCGCTGCGACAGGCAGAAGGTGGCCGCCTTCGGCGTCTGCAGCACCTTGCCGGCACCGCAGATGAGCTGACGCGTCACCAGGAACGGCAACAGCACATCCGATATCCGGGAGAACTCGCCGGCACGCACCACGAGGAAGTTCTCATGGCAACCGTAGGAGTTGCCCGCGGAGTCGGTGTTGTTCTTGAACAGGTAGATGTCGCCGCCGATGCCTTCTTCGGCCAACCGCTGTTCGGCGTCGATGAGCAGCTCTTCGAGCACCCGCTCACCGGCCCGGTCGTGGGTGACCAGCTGCACCAGGCTGTCGCATTCGGCCGTGGCGTACTCGGGATGCGATCCGACGTCGAGGTACAACCTGGCACCGTTGCGAAGGAAGACATTAGAGCTACGGCCCCAGGACACCACCCGGCGGAACAGGTACCGGGCCACCTCGTCGGGGGACAGCCGACGGTGACCGTGGAAGGTGCACGTCACACCGAACTCGGTCTCGATCCCCATGATTCGTCGCTGCACACTATCGACACTACAGCCATGACCAGTACCCGCGCGGCGCTCTGAGATCCCATTCGCATACGTGTTCACAACGATTCGGACAGCGAACGACCGTGTGCCCACGACGAGGTCGGGCCCGTGAACCGAGGTGGTTCACGGGCCCGATCACGATCTTCACCCAGGCGTCAGCCGTCCGAACCGTCCTCGGGTTCGGGCAGCTTCGCCTCGGTCACCTTCTTGCCGGTGGTCCCGGCCAGTGCCTGCTCGAGCGGGGCGCCCTGCAGGCGCCGGAACGCCCGGCGCGGACGTGCCTGTTCGAGGGTGGCAACTTCGAGGGACGACACGCTGAGCGCACGCTTGTCCTTGTCGGCCTCGGGCTGGCCCGCCTGCAGTGCACCGATGGCCACCTTCAGTGCCTCGTCAAGGGTGAGGCCCGGCTTGTAGGCGGCTTTGAGCGCGGTGACGATCGGCTCGGTGGTGCCACCCATGACGACGAACTCACGCTCGTCGACGATGGAACCGTCGAAGGTGATCCGGTAGAGCACCGAGGTCGGCGCCTGCTCCGGATAGCCGACCTCGGCCACACACAGCTCTACCTCGTACGGCTTGAGCTGATCGGTGAAGATCGATCCGAGGCTCTGGGCATACAGGTTGGCCAGCGAACGACCGCTCACATCGCGCCGGTCGTACTGGTAGCCCTTCAGATCGGCCTGGAGGATGCCGCCCCGGCGCAGCGCCTCGAACTCGTTGTACTTGCCGACCGCGGCGAAACCGATGCGGTCGTAGAGCTCGCTGATCTTGTGCAGGGTCGCCGACGGATTCTCGGCGACGAATAGCACTCCCTTGTCGTACACCAGCACGACCACGCTGCGTCCGCGACCGATGCCCTTGCGGGCGAGCTCGGTCTTGTCCCGCATGATCTGCTCGGCGGACGCGTAGTAAGGCAGCGTCATGCGCTGGCACCCCCGTTCACTGCGGCCTGCCGGTCGGCGGCGATCGCCGCAGCGACCTCACCGAGCCGTTCCTCGCTGACATCCACCGCACCCTCGGCGTCGATGGTCACCACCGTCGGGTAGATCCCGCGCAGGGCGTCGGGTCCCCCGGTGGCGGTGTCATCGTCGGCGGCGTCGACCAGCGACTCCACCGCGATCCGCAGGGCCTGATCCGCGTCGAGACCGCGCCGGTAGAGCTTCTTGAGCGAGGACTTGGCGAAATTCGAGCCGGAGCCGACGGCGGTGTAGCCGAACCGTTCCTCACTGCGCGAACCGACCACGTCGTAGGACACAATCCGCCCGGCCTTGTCGGGGTCGGTGACCTGGTCGTCGTAGCCGACCAGCAGCGGGATCACCGCCAGTCCCTGCATGGCCGCGGGCAGGTTCTCGCGCACCATCCTCGACAACTTGTTGGCCTTGCCGTCGAAGGTGAGCGAGACGCCTTCGATCTTCTCGTAGTGCTCGAGTTCCACCGCGAACAGGCGGACCATCTCTACCGCGAGCCCGGCCGTACCGGCGATGCCTGCGGCCGAGAACGTGTCGGTGATGTACACCTTCTCCATGTCGCGCGAGGCCACCAGGTTGCCCTGGGTGGCCCGGCGATCGCCCGCGATCAGCACACCACCGCGGTAGTTCACCGCGACGATGGTGGTGCCGTGCGGCGCGAAATCCGCGCCGCTGGCCTCGCCGCCACCGAACCTGTTGGCGGGCAACAGGTCCGGCGCGTGCAGACGAAGATGTTCGGTGAACGAGGACAGCGTCCGACCTGCGTGCAGACGCAACGGGTCACCCTGGGTCACTGGCCGCCCTTCTGCACATATGCCCGCACGAAGTCCTCGGCGTTCTCCTCGAGCACATCATCGATCTCGTCGAGCAGGTCGTCGGTTTCCTCCGCGAGCTTCTCGCGCCGCTCCTGTCCTGCCGCACCGTCGCCCTCGGGGCCCTCGTCCTCGTCGCCACCCCCGGCGCGCTTGGTCTGCTCTTGTGCCATGGCAGCCGACCTCCTCTTCCACTCAATGATCGTGCTCGTTCCTCAACCCTACCGAGCAGATCCGACAACATGGTCGATTAGCGATCGTATTGTCGCCCGGTCGTGCTGCGGATCGCCTCAGTGGGTGAGCTGTTCGACGAGATCTGCCGCCGACTCCGCCGCCTCGAGCAGCTTGCCTACGTGGGCTTTCGTACCGCGCCGCGGCTCCAGCGTCGGGATGCGGACCAGCGAATCGCCACCGAGATCGAAGATCACCGAATCCCAACTGGCGGCGGCGATATCGGCACCGAACCGGCGCAGGCACTCGCCGCGGAAGTAGGCGCGGGTGTTGGTCGGCGGGTTGGTCATGGCGTCGAGCACGTCCTGCTCGCTGACCAGGCGCTTCATCGATCCGCGCGCCACCAGGCGGTTGTAGAGGCCCTTGTCCAGGCGCACATCGGAGTACTGCAGGTCCATCAGGTGCAGTTTCGGGGCGGCCCAGCCAAGGCCCTCACGGCTGCGCATGCCTTCGAGCAGGCGCAGTTTGGCCGGCCAGTCGAGCAGATTGGCGCATTCCATCGGGTCGCGCTCGAGCAGGTCGAGCACCATGGCCCAGTTCTCGACGATGTCGCGCACGCGCGGGTCGTCGTTGCCTTCGCGGTCGATGAACTTGGCGACCCGCTCGTGGTAGAGGCGTTGCAGCGCAAGGCCGGTCAGCTCGCGGCCGTCGGCGAGGGCCACGGTGGCGCGCAGCGTGGGATCGTGGCTGATCTGGTGCACGGCGGTGACGGGACGGGCCAGCTGGAATTCCGAGAGGTCCTCGCCCGCCTCGATCAGGTCGAGCACCAGCGCGGTGGTGCCGACCTTGAGGTAGGTAGACATCTCGGCGAGGTTGGCGTCACCGATGATGACGTGCAGCCGCCGGTACTTGTCCGCGTCGGCGTGCGGTTCGTCGCGGGTGTTGATGATGCCGCGCTTGAGGGTGGTCTCGAGACCGACCTCGACCTCGATGTAGTCGGCGCGCTGGGACAGCTGGAAGCCCGCGTGGTCACCGGACTGGCCGATGCCGACCCGGCCGGACCCGCAGATCACCTGGCGCGAGACGAAGAACGGGGTGAGACCGGCGATGATGTGGCTGAACGGCGTATCGCGGTTCATCAGGTAGTTCTCGTGGGTGCCGTAGGAGGCGCCCTTGCCGTCGACGTTGTTCTTGTACAGCTGCAGGCGCGGTGCGCCCGGCACGCTCGAGGCGTGGCGCGCGGCGGCCTCCATCACCCGTTCGCCCGCTTTGTCCCAGATGACGGCGTCGAGCGGGTCGACGACCTCGGGCGCGGAGTACTCCGGGTGGGCGTGGTCGACGTAGAGCCGGGCCCCGTTGGTGAGGATCATGTTGGCCGCGCCGACCTCGTCGGCGTCGATGACCGGGGCGGGCCCGCTCATCCGGCTGAGGTCGAAACCGCGTGCGTCACGCAGCGGGGATTCCACCTCGTAGTCCCAGCGGGTGCGCTTGGCGCGCGGCACCCCTTCGGCGGCCGCGTAGGCGAGGACGGCCTGGGTGGAGGTGAGGATCGGGTTGGCCGTCGGCTCCGTGGGGGTCGAGATGCCGTACTCGACCTCGATTCCGATGATGCGCTGCATGCTGTCGAGCCTAGGCGACGTGCCACCCCCGCACCGTCATCTCGGCCCCACGGGGTCGCCTCGGGCACCGGCGCGGCTCGTCGATCAGGGTCGAGGTCCCCCGGACGGGGGACCTCCGGTGGTCCTCGCGGGCGATCCGAGCCGAGCCGTCGCTCGCGATACTCGGATCATGAGCGAGATCGTGACACGGACCGAGACCGCGGTGCAGGCCGCGCCACGGCGGTTGCCCGCGCTGGATGTGTTGCGTGGCATCGCGATTCTGGGCACGCTGGGCACCAATGTCTGGATCTTCACCGATCCCGAGGGCCTCGTCGGTTATCTCGACGGGCTCGGTGCGGCCGCCGAGGGTGGGTGGATGTGGACCGAGCGGGTGCTGCAGCAACTAGCGCAGGGCAAGTTCCTCGGTCTGCTCACGGTGATGTTCGGGATCGGGCTGGCGATCCAGCAGGATTCCGCGCGGCGGGCGGGCAGGCGCTGGCCGGGGAAGTATCCGATCCGGGCGGCGTTGCTGTTCCTGGACGGTTTGCTGAACTTCCTGCTCGTCGCCGAATTCGACGTGCTGATGGGGTACGCGGTCACCGGTCTCGTCGTGGCCTACCTCCTGGCGACAAGTGAACGCGCGCAACGCCGCTGGGTGATCGTGGCGAGCGCCGTGCACGTGAGCATACTCACGCTGCTCGCGGCCGCACTTGCCGTCGAACCGGACGACACGCGCGCCACCCCCTCGACGCTCGACCCGAACCCCTACGCGGACGGCTCGTTCGGAGAGCTGGTCGCCTTCCGGATCGACAACGCCCTCACCTTCCGCATCGAAACGATCTTCGTCTTCCCGATGTCGATCGCGCTGTTCCTGCTCGGCGCCCACCTGTACCGGGCGGGCGTGTTCCGGGCCGAGGGCGCGCGAATTCGCCGATGGCTCATGGTGATCGGTTTCGGCGTCGCCGCGCCGGTGGACTTCGCGGTCGGCGTGTTCGGCGGTGGTGACCTGGTCCTGTTCACCCGGTACGGCACCGCGCCGTTCGTCGCGCTCGGCATCCTCGCCGCCGTCGCCACCTACTACCTGCGCGATCCGCGCGTGGGTTTCACCGGGGCACGCCTGAGCGAGGTCGGCCGCACCGCGCTGAGCTGCTACATCCTGCAGAATCTGATCGCCGGAGTCCTGTGCTACGGATGGGGCTTCGGGCTGGCGGCCCGGGTGTCCGACGGTGCGCGCGTACCGTTCACGATCGGGATCTATCTGCTGGTGGTCGCACTCATCGCCTGTTTCGCCCACCTGTGGTTGCGGCGGTTCGAGCGCGGGCCGGTGGAATGGCTGTGGCAGCGCACCTACACCACGCTGGCCCGCGGCTGACGCTCAGCGCAGCCGGTCCTCGGGCGGCGGGGCCGCCTCGGGGGCGACGAGCAGGTCCGCGACGAGCGAATCCCGTTGCAGCGGAACACCGAGGCTGCGCGCGTTGCCCTCCAGCAGCGACAGCACCGATTCGGTGAGGATGCCCTGAATCTGCTCGGCGCCGAGCACCGGTTCCGGTTCGGCCCGCCAGCCGGCGATCACCGCGTCGACCAGGCCGACCACGGCCAGCGCCATCGGCCGGGCACGTGCCGGATCGATGCCGAAGCGGGCCAGGGTCGCGGAGAACATGTCGGCCAGCTGACCGCCCATCTCCCGGCCCGCGGGCGACAGCGTGGGGGCGCCCTCCACCTGCGGTGCGGCGTCGCTGAGGAAGCGGTGCAGGTTCGGATGGCGTTCGATCCAGCCGAGGTAGGTGCGGATCACCGCGCGCACCACCTCTTTGAGGGTGCCGTCGGGGCGCAGGGTCGGCAGCAGTTCGGCGAGCAGCAGATCGAGGATGCGCCTGCGGGCCAGGGCGTCGAGTTCGGAGCGTCCGCCGACGTGGCGGTAGACCACCGGTCTCGGCAGTCCGAGATGTTCGGCGATCAGCTGCACCGAGATCTCGTTGCCGTGTTCCTCGATGACCTCGATGGCGGCATCGATCATCTCCGTGCGGCGCCGGGCCTTGTGGCCCTGCCAGCGGGTGGCGCGCCCGTCGCCTGCGGTCTGCTCGGCCTGCGCGGATGATGCGATCACAGTGCCAACGATACGCGGCACAAAACTGACCGTGACATCGCGTTCCAGCAACTGGTGACCACGGTCCGGTTCCTCGCCAGCGTAGCGCGATCACGTGCCGCTCGGAGCACGGGCCTCGATCCATCGGCACAGTGTGGGCGCGCCGGTATGCTCGGCGGCGTGCAGGCACGGGCGATGATTCTGGCGTACGCGGTTCTCGCGTGCGTGTTGCCCGCCTTCGTGCTCATGACGGCCCCCGGCGGCGAGACCGCGCGCATGCTCGCCTTCGGCGCGCTGGCGGCCGCCATGGTGTGCGCGCTGGTCGCCGTCACCAGCGGCAGGCACGTGCCCGTCCGAGTCGCGTGTGCCGGTCCGCCCCGTTCGGCGCAGCGCAGGCTGCGTGGTGCGTTCCTGCCGCAGAGCAATCCGGACGGCGCCGGTCGCCCACGTCCTCGAGCACCGGGGATCGATCACCGCTGACAGGCCGCGCGCCTGTCGGATTCCGTGATCCCACTCCCCTGCCGTGCCGTCGCGCACGCCCTTCGGACAGGTCGTTCCGCCATGCTCGATTTCGTGTACTTCCCCGTGTCCGCACTCCTGTGGTGCTGGCATCAGCTCTCGGCCCTCGCCTTCGGCCCGGCCACCGGCATCACCTGGCTGATCGCCGTCTTCGCACTCGTTGTCACCGTGCGCGCGCTGCTGGTCAGGACAGCGCTGCGCCAAGCCAGGTCGCAGGCGGTTCTGCGCACACTGCAACCACGCATCGACAGCATCCGCCGCACCCACAAGGACGATCCGCTCGCTCAGACGACCGAGATCCGCCGGCTGCACCGCGAGCACGGCGTGCGCCTGTTCGCGGGTTTCGGGCCGATGATCGGGCAGGCCTTCGTCTTCCTCGGCCTGTTCCATGTGCTTCGCTCGTTCGACCGGACCGGGGCGTTCGCCGTCGGCCCGTTCACCGCGACGAGCACACCGTTGTCGCCGGAGGTCAACGCGGCCACCGCGAACTACTTCTTCGGTGCCGACGAGGTCCGGGCCTTTCTCGATGCCCGCCTGTTCGGTGCGCCGTTGTCGGCGACACTGTTCGGGACCGGCGCGTCGGCGGCTGTGTTCGTGGTGGCACTGGTGGTGATCGCCGCGCTCGCCACCCACTGCACCGCTCGCCTCACGCCCCTGGCAGCCGACAACCCGACGGCCTCGGTGATGCGGACGTTGTCGCTGTGGGTGTTCCCGGCGGGTGCGCTGGTGAGCGGGGCGATCCTGCCGATCGTGGTCCTGGTGTACTTCGCGACGAATGCCCTGTGGACCCTCTGCCAGCAATATCTCCTCCGCCGGGCCTTCATACCCGAGGTTGCAGCGCCCGACGCGGCACCGCGACAGCGAAAGGCCGGTTAGTCTCGGGCCGTGTCGCCGCATCCGGAGTCCGAACTGCTCGCCGTGTACGACGCCGACGGCCGCGTGACGGGTACGGCCGAGCGGGGCGTCGTCTATCGCGACGGGCTCTGGCATGCCAGTGCGGGCGTCCTCGTCCGATCCGTGGACGGGACGCGCGTCTATGTGCATCGGCGCACCGACAGCAAACTCGTCTTCGCGGGGATGCACGACTGTCTGGCGGGCGGTGTGGTCGACGCGGGTGAGGACCCGGCCGACACGGCGGTCCGCGAATTGCGCGAGGAACTCGGCATCACCGTCACGCCGGGCACGCGCCTACCGCTGCGCGCCACGGCGTCCTGGGACGGTGTGTGGGCGGGCAGGCACCTGCGTTGTCATCTGTTCGGTTTCGAGTACCGCCACGACGGTCCGATCCACCACCAGCCGTCCGAGATCGCCGACGGCTGGTGGTGGACCGAGGCCGAACTGCGGGCCGCGCTGAGCGACCCGACGTGGCCCTTCGTCCCCGATACGCGGGCCGTCCTCGACGACCTGCTCACCGGGGACGAAGGCTTCCGAGACTGAGGGTCAGGGGTGGACGACGACCGACCAGGTCTGCATGCTGAAGGGCAGGTCACAGGCGGTCTGCGAGTGGAATCCGTGGAACGCGGGCTGGCCGTAGCGTTCGTAGCTGCTGAACCAGTTCCACCACGCCCAGCACGTGACACGTACCTGGTGCCAGACCGGGTCCCCGCACTGCGAGAAGGCGCCGGTGGCCGCCACGGGATTCGCCGAACAGCGCCCCGGTGGGGTGGCTTGCGCCGGCGCGGCGAGCATGGTCGACGCGCCGATGAGCCCGGCGGCGGTGGTCGCGACAGCGATCTTGCGAAGCGATTTCATGTCAACCTCCACGCGCGTGGTCGGGCTGCTCGGTGATCCGCAGGCTTGGCCACGCTCGGTCCGAATAGATGTGCAGCGGACACGGTGTCGCGCTGATGTGAGCTACATCATCGGATCCGGTCGACACGTTACGCCCGTGCCCGAATAGTTATCGCCAGGCAATCGCGGGTGTTCAGTCGAGCGCGCGCAGGGATTCCTCGTCGCGGGCGACGACAGCGCCGCCGTCGGCGGTGAGCACGATCGGGCGCTGGATGAGTTTCGGGTGCTCGGCCAGCGCGCTGAGCCACCGATCCCGGTCGGCGGCGGTGCGGCCCCAGCTCGCCATGTCGAGGTCCTTGGCGATCTGCTCGCCGGTGCGGGTGATGTCCCACGGCTCCTTGCCGAGGCGGGCGAGCACGGCGCGCAGCTCCTCGACGGTCGGCGGGTCGTCGAGGTAACGCCGCACGGTGTACTCCACGCCGTTCGCGTCGAGGTGCGCGGTGGCGTTCCGGCTCTTGGTGCACCGCGGGTTGTGCCAGATCTCGGTCTGTCCAGATGTCATGACCGCAGCCTAATCGCGGCCGGTGGGCGGCCCACCCGGCCTGTACGGCAGAATGGAACCTTCCTCCCCTCGAAAGGCAGCAGTGGTGACGCTCGGCATGGTCCTCGGCGACGCCGACCCGCGCATTTCGACGCGGTAGCGACCGCGGTTTCCCCTGTCGTCTCCCGTCGAAGTGCTCGTCGCGTCTCACAGCACATCGATCACCGGGAGATCCCCGTGTCCACCATCGCCTGGACCGAAGACAACAACCGCTTCCACGCCGACTGGCATTCGGAGAACGGCACGCCCGCCCCGAACACCGTCACCGTCGCCGACGACACCCTCTCGGCCGATCACGCCTTCCGCCGCATCCGCGCGGGTGAGTCGCTGCTGTGGCGCGGCGACTACCACAACGGACGCCAGCTGCTGCAGGCGCTCGGTCGCCGTGCCGACCGCAGGCCGGCCAAGCAGGCGCCGACCGATCTCGGCGCCCTCTACCAGCGCGAGCGAGCTCGCAAGCGCACGCGCGCAGGCATTCTCGGCAAGGTACTCATCTGCCTCGACGCGGCCAACGAACTGGATCTGCGCCGCGCGCCCGACGTTCGGGCCGCCTGCACCGCTGCCTACGGTCGCGCCGACGGCGCCCGAATCGTCACCTTCGCCGAGCTGCTCGGCGTTCTGGGCGCGCAGCGCTGGCACGAACAGGGCATCGAGGTGCCCGCGCTCGGTGCCCGCATCCACCCGGGGTACGGGGTTTTCGCGCCGACCCGCAGCGAATACGTCGACCTGGTCGCCGACGCCCCCCTCGACCCCGAAGTCCGCACCGCCTTCGATCTCGGCACCGGCACCGGCGTGCTCGCGGTCCTGCTGGCCCAGCGCGGTGTCTCCGAGATCGTCGCCACCGACATCAATCCCCGCGCGCTGCGGTGCGCGGCCGACAATGCCCAGCGCCTCGGCTGGTCGGATCGGATCGCCGTCACCGGCCCCGCCCTGTACCCGCCCGGGCGCGCCGACCTGGTGGTGTCCAATCCGCCCTGGCTGCCCGGCGACCCCACCTCCGACCTGGAACGTGGTGTCTACGACCAGGATCAGTCGATGCTGCGGGAATTCGCGCACGGACTGCGCGCCCATCTCACCCCGCACGGCGAGGGCTGGCTGGTGCTGTCCGACCTCGCCGAATTGCTCGGCCTGCGCCCGCCCGAGGAGATCGCCCGCCTGCTCGACGACGCGGGCCTGCACGTGATGGGCAAACTCACCACCCGCCCACGCCACCCCCGTGCGAGCGATCGAGAAGACCCGCTGGCCGCCGCCCGCACCGCCGAGACGACCACGCTGTGGCGCCTGCGGGCGCGCTGATCGGCGCATGCGGCGATACTGGGAGCCATGAGCGTCCCCTCCGAAAACCCTTACGGAACACCGACAACCACCGGCCCGGAGCCACTGCGGCCGTACCAGAACCGGGTCAACACCTTCGTGCGCGGACTGCTGAAGGTGCCGGTGCTGTCGCGCATCGTCGGTAAGCGCCTGGCGACCCTGCACGTCACCGGACGCAAATCCGGCAAGGTCTACGACATTCCCGTGGCCTACACGGTCCACGAGGGCACCCTGCTCATCGGGACCGCGCTGCGCCCCTGGGTGAAGAACCTGCGCGGCGGCGCCGAGGTGCGGCTCACTCGCGGCGGGGCGCCCGAGACCTTCACCGCCACCGTGCGTTCCGACGAAGCCGCCGTGCTCGACCTGTACACCGTGATCGCCAGGGACAACAAGCAGAACGCGAAGTTCAACGGGATCGGCTACACCGCCGACGGCGAGCCGTCCAAAGCCGACATCTATCAGACGTGGCAGCAGGGTGGTGTGGTCGTGCAGCTGACTCCGCGCTGATTCGTACCCCAAAGCCTGGCCCCCGGCGGGCGCGGCTGGCAGGATGCGCGGTACATCGTCCGGCAGCACCCCATTTCGAGGAGACACCGCCCAGGTGAGCAGTCATTCGCAGGTTCGATCCATCGGCACTCTCCGGCGCGCGATGCTCGGCGTCGGCGTTGCCGCGGCCGCACTCGTCGCCCTCGCGCCCGCCGCGCAGACCGCGCCGCAGCAGCAGGTACTGCCCGGTTGCAGCCCGGCCGCACCGGGCCAGCCCAACGGCAAGCAGTGGCCTGCCGAGCCCGCGCTCACCATCGACCCGGCCGCCGCCTACACGGCGACTCTCGAAACCACCTGCGGCACGGTCGAACTGGAACTCGACGCCGCCGCGGCGCCGCGCACGGTGAACTCGTTCGCCTTCCTCGCCGGCGAGGGCTACTTCGACCACACCCGGTGTCATCGGCTCACCACCGAGGGCATCTTCGTCCTGCAGTGCGGCGACCCGACGGCCACCGGCCTCGGCGGACCCGGTTACAAGTTCGGCGACGAGAACCTCGCGGGCGCGGTGTACCCGGCAGGCACCGTCGCCATGGCCAACGCGGGACCGGGCACCAACGGCAGCCAGTTCTTCCTGGTCTACCGCGACAGCACGCTGCCACCCAACTACACCCCGTTCGGACGGGTGGTCTCCGGCATGGACGCGCTGACCACGATCGCGAACGGCGGCGTGGCGGGCGGCGGCTCGGACGGCACCCCGCTGGCCGAGGTCGTCCTCGACCAGGTGAGCACCGCCGCGAACTGAGCCACAACGCACGAGGGCCGCGTCTCCGACAACGGAGACGCGGCCCTTCGGCGCAACCGGGCTGGATCAGCCCGCGCTGATCGAGCTGAACAGGTTGGCGATCGTCTGCAGGATCACTTCGGTCAGGAAATCGGCGGCCGAACCGGTCATGGCAACACTCCCTCGTAACTGGTCTCCCTCACTGGGAGAGACAAGTGAAGCGTGCCCTATTCACTTATCCGCGCGCAGCGTTTCGGTGAAAAAAATCCGAACAAAACACTGAGGAGGCCGTGCTCCCGCAGCGGGAACACGGCCCGACCTCAGCCGATGGTCACAGGTACTGACCGGTGTTGGACTCGGTGTCGATCGCCCGGCTGGCCGAGGCGTTCTTGCCCGTGACGAGCGTGCGGATGTAGACGATCCGCTCGCCCTTCTTGCCCGAGATCCGCGCCCAGTCGTCGGGGTTGGTGGTGTTGGGCAGGTCCTCGTTCTCGGCGAATTCGTCGACGATCGAGTCGAACAGGTGCTGGATACGCAGACCGGGGTTGCCGGTGTCGAGCACCGACTTGATCGCGTACTTCTTGGCCCGGTCGACGATGTTCTGGATCATCGCGCCGGAGTTGAAGTCCTTGAAGTACAGGACCTCCTTGTCACCGTTGGCGTAGGTGACCTCCAGGAACCGGTTGTCGTCGCTCTCGGCGTACATCCGGTCGACGACCTTCTCGATCATCGCCTCGACGCAGGCCTGCTTGTCGCCGTCGAACTCGCGCAGATCGTCCTCGTGCAGCGGCAGCGTCTCGGTGAGGTACTTGGAGAAGATGTCCTGCGCCGATTCCGCGTCGGGCCGCTCGATCTTGATCTTCACGTCCAGGCGGCCGGGCCGCAGGATCGCGGGGTCGATCATGTCCTCGCGGTTGGACGCGCCGATCACGATGACGTTCTCGAGGCCCTCCACACCGTCGATCTCCGAAAGCAGCTGCGGCACAACGGTGGTCTCCACATCGGAGGACACACCCGAACCACGGGTCCGGAAGATCGAGTCCATCTCGTCGAAGAACACGATCACCGGGGTGCCCTCGGAGGCCTTCTCGCGCGCCCGCTGGAAGATGATGCGGATGTGGCGCTCGGTCTCACCGACGAACTTGTTGAGCAGCTCGGGGCCCTTGATGTTGAGGAAGAAGGACTTGGCCTCCTTGGCGTCCTCACCTCGGGCTTCGGCGATCTTCTTGGCCAGCGAGTTGGCGACGGCCTTGGCGATCAGCGTCTTACCGCAGCCGGGCGGACCGTAGAGCAGCACGCCCTTGGGCGGGCGCAGCGCGTACTCGCGGAACAGGTCCTTGTGCAGGAACGGCAGTTCCACCGCGTCGCGGATCTGCTCGATCTGCCGGCCGAGCCCACCGATGTCGGTGTAGTCGACGTCGGGAACCTCTTCCAGCACAAGGTCTTCCACCTCGGCCTTGGGCACCCGCTCGAAGGCGAAGCCCGCCTTGGTGTCCACGAGCAGCGAATCACCCGGGCGCAGTTTGCGAATGGGCGAATCGGGGTCGTCGATGTCGTCGTACTCGGCGATCTTCGACAGCGGGCCCGACAGCCAGACCACGCGCTCCTCGTCGGCGTGGCCCACCACGAGGGCGCGGCGGCCGTCGTCGAGAATCTCACGCAGGGTGCCGATTTCGCCGATCGCGTCGAACTTGCCCGCCTCGACGACGGTGAGTGCCTCGTTCAGGCGGACCGTCTGGCCGTACTCGAGGGTCTCGGCCTCGATATTGGGTGAGCAGGTGAGGCGCATCTTGCGACCGGAAGTGAACACGTCGACCGTTTGATCGTCGTAGGTGTGGATGACGATGCCGTAGCCGCTCGGCGGCTGACCGAGGCGATCGACTTCCTCACGCAGGGCGATCAACTGCTGGCGCGCTTCCTTGAGCGTGTCCATCAGTTTGCCGTTGCGGATGGTCAACGAATCGATTCGTGCTTCCAATTCGCGTGCGCGATCCGGCGAGTCGGCGAGTTGCCTGCGGAGAGCAGCCGCCTCGGCGCGTACCGCCTCGAGCTCTCGCCAGGCCGCCGAATCCGAATTCTCGTTGGGGCTCATGATGCTGCTCCTCCCAGTCCCGGTCTATCAACGCTACCGGGCGCGGTCCGTTCTCGCTTTCCGACATGGTTTCGTCGTGATCACATCTTGTACGGTCGGTACGACATCAAACCACCGAATACCTCCTGTTAGGCTCCCCTAAGCCCGTACGGGGCACAGGGCGGGCTACTCGCCCATCGAGCCGAAAGGTTGTTGCCGAACATGCTCCTTCCTACCCGCACGATCCGTGTCACCGTCGCCGCCGCCGCAGTCCTCGCCGTCGGCCTCACCGCTTGCGGTTCCGACGATTCCTCGACGAACGCCACCAGCAGCAGTACCAGCATCTCGGCCGCTCCGTCCAGCGTTTCGGCAACTCCGGCACCCACCGGAGACAACGCGGGAGCACCGTCCGCCGATTCCCTGAAGGCCACTCTCGTCCAGTTCGCCGACCCGGGATTGTCCAGCGACGAGAAGGCGAAGCTGATCGTCAACGGTGAGGCGCGCAAGGCCAACATCGACCAGATGAACGGCATGCTGGCCGGCTACACCCTGACCTTCGCGGTCGACAACGTCGCGACCAGCGGTGACAAGGCCACCGCCGACGTCACCATCACCTCGCCGCACGGCACCGCGCCCGCGTTCCCGGTGACCTGGGAGCGCGTCGACGGCACCTGGAAGCTCTCCGACGCCAGCGGCTGCCTGCTCCTCGGCTTCGCGCAGGCGCCCTGCACGCCCGCCTGACGTTTCGCTCCGGCCCGGGGACCCGATGTACCGCCCCGGGCCGATAGGCCACGTAGCAGCCCGCTCAGTCCCGTAGGCGGCGCACGTAGAGCGTCTGCCCGGCGCGCGCGACGAGCGTCCCGTCCCGGTCGAAGATCTGCGCGGTGTGCTGGGTGAGCGACTTCGCCCCGTCGGCGGTGGTCTCCCTGATCGCCGCCACCTCCTCGGTCGACAGGGTGATGTCGGTGGCGACCGTGCCGCGGCCCGGTGTGAGGAATTCGATCGACCCGGTGGTGTTCCAGATCCGGTACCCGCGCCCGAGCTGGCCATAGGCGAGGATCGCGAAGAACGGGTCGGTCATCGAGTACAGCGTGCCGCCGAAGGCCGCCCGGTTGGGGCTGTTGCGGTTCCACCACCGGACCGTGTAGGTGATGTGCGCCGAAGTCCAGTCGGGGGCAATGCTTTTCACGCGCACGCCGCCGAACAGGTACGGCGGGAACACGTTGAACGCGGCGCGGTAGAACCGGGTCGAGGTGCCCGGGTACAAGGTTCCCGCCGACGGGTCACGCACCGGCTTTTCGGACTGATCGGTCATACGTTGTCCCCCTCGTGTGCCGCCGGGCGGCGATCCGCCTCCGGCGCGCGGAAATCGGTTCGGCGGATCGTATCCGAGTAATTCCACGCACGGGGTGGGTAGTTCCGCGCTGTGGTCGCGGGCCGGTTTCTGCCATGGTTGCGGCATGAGTGTTGTGCCGAGTGTGGCTGTGGTGGCGGCGAATACGCCCGCCGATCGCGATCGGTTCCTCGATCTGCTGCGGATCTCGTCGCTGGTGGTCGTGGTGGTCGGTCACTGCCTGATGCTGACGGTGTCGGCGTCGGGCGGCGACGTCCGCTTCGGCAATGTGCTCGCCGATCTGCCTGCCCTCCAGCCGCTGACCTGGCTGCTGCAGGTGCTCCCACTGTTCTTCTTCGCGGGCGTCGCGGCGGGCGCGCGCGGCATTGCCCCCGGAACTTCCTGGGGCGCTTGGCTTTTCCGGCGCACGCAGCGGCTGATCCGGCCGGTCGGCTACTTCCTGGCCGCCTCCACGGCGCTGGTATTCGTGGCCGGGCTGGTACTGGCGCCGGGTTGGCAGCGGCCACTGGCGATCACCAGTGTGCAGCTGCTGTGGTTCCTCGGCATGTATCTGGCGGTGCTGGCCTGTACACCGCTGCTGGCCACCTGGGTGACCGGCACCGGCAGGATGTTCGCGACGATCGCGGCGATCGTGCTGGCCACCGCGCTCGTCGACGCGGTGCGGCTCGGCGGTGGACCCGCCGAAGCCGGCTTCCTGAATTTCGTCGTGTGGCTGATCCCGGCGGTGCTGGGCATCGGCTATCTGCGCGGCCTGCTGTCCCGTCGGGTCGCCGCGTTGCTGGCCGGTGTGGTCCTGCTCGTCGACGTGGCGCTGGTCGTCGCCGGGCCGTACGACACCAGCATGGTGACGGTTCCCGGGCAGCGGTTGTCGAACCTGGCGCCGCCGTCGCTGCTGCTCGCGGGGCACGCGATGGTGCTGTGCTGCGCGGCGATCGCCGTGGCACCGTGGCTGCGGCGGGTGGCGGCGCGACCGCGCGTGTGGTGGCTGACGGTGATCGGCAATACCGGGGCGATGACGCTGTACCTGTGGCACATGCCCGCCCTGCTCACCGTGCTGGTGCTCAGCCACCTGCTGGGATTCGACCGCGGCGGCCCATCGGAGGCCGGGTTCTGGCTGCTCACCGTCGGTCAGCTCACCGCGACAGCCACTCTCACCGCAGTGCTGTTCGTCGCGCTGCGTGGGCTCGAGAACACACCGCTGCGCTGGTGGGACGGTCCGGTCGCGCCGGTGCGCGGCCTGCGCTCCGCCGCGGTCGTGCTCACCGTCGGTGCGGCCGGCCTCGCCATCCTGCAGGCGACTCGCGGAGGCCTCACCCCGGTGGGTCTGCCCTGGTTCGCGGTCGCCGCCACAGCACTGTTCGGTACGCGGCTGCTCACCAGGGCATGAACGGCCCACGGCTCCGGGGCGGCAACGGCGGTGTGCCCCCGCTCGGCGCGCCGACCCGCGATGCCGTGCCGATCTTCCGTCAGCTGTTCATCGGCTCGCCGTAGCACCCGGTGCGGGGGCAGACCGTGATCGAACTCAGCCCTTCGACGGACGACGCTGGGGTTTCGGCGTCACCGTGCCTTCGGCGAGGCGGCGCGCACTCACCAGGAACGCGGTGTGCCCCTGCATCCGGTGTTCGGGACGCACCGCGAGCCCGACCACATGCCACCCGCGAACCATCGACTCCCAGGAGCGCGGCTCGGTCCAGCACTCCTGCTCACGCATCGCCTCGACGACCTTGGACAGCTGGGTGACGGTGGCGACATAGACGATGAGTACGCCACCGGGCACCAGCGCCTTCGACACCGCGGGCAGCGCTTCCCAGGGCGCGAGCATGTCGAGCACCACCCGGTCGACCTGCTCGCCGTCGTAGTTCGCCACGTCGGCGACGGTCAGCGACCAGTTCGGCGGCCGCTCACCGAAGAACGTCTCCACATTGCGCACGGCGTGCTCGGCGTGGTCGTCGCGGATCTCATAGGAGATCACCTGCCCCTCGGAGCCGACCGCGCGCAGCAGCGAGCAGGTCAGCGCACCGGAACCGGCGCCCGCCTCGAGCACCCGCGCACCGGGGAACACGTCGCCCTCGTGCACGATCTGGGCGGCGTCCTTGGGGTAGATGACGGTGGCGCCGCGCGGCATCGACAGCACATAGTCGGTGAGCAGCGGGCGCAGGGCCAGGTACGGGGTGCCGTTGATCGACTTCACCACGGAGCCCTCGTCGGCGCCGATGAGGTCGTCGTGCTTGATGCCGCCGCGGTGGGTGTGGAACTCCTTGCCCTCCTCGAGCACCACCGTGTAGAGGCGCCCCTTGGCATCGGTCAGCTGCACCCGGTCCCCGATCGCGAATGGACCGGTCCGTCTGGCCGTCATGTATCTCCCGTTCTTCGAATGGAAGTCTCAAGCCTGCCAGGTGCGACGTCGCGCGCGACCGACGGGTCAGCTATTTCGCGGCAGTGAGCACGCGGTGCTGTTCGGCGGTGAGGGCGTGCGCTTCGGCTTGCGACTTCGCGGGCACCTGGGCGGCATAGCGACCGGCCGTCACCAGACACAGCCAGCTGCGGTCGTCCGTCTCTGCCCAACACGCCGACCCTGGTGCATCCGGCGCGGCGGGCGCCGCCTTCCACCCGGGGTCCGACCCGTACTCCGCGGTCTGGTCGGCGAGCAGGCTTGCGGCACCGGCGGCGTCGACGGTGCGGTAGACGATGGTTCCCTCGACGCCGACCTCGCTCACCCCGGCCTTGTCGAATGCGGCGCGCGCAGCCTGCTGGTCATCGGCGTAGTGCGCCGCGCCCAGCCTGCCGAACGCGCCTCTGCTCGCGCCTCCTTCGCCGACGGCGAGGTCGTGGATGCCCGTCGCGTCGTAGGGTACGGCCGCCAGCTCGTCGACCCGGGTCGCCTTGAACGAATCCAGCTGGGGTAGTTGATGTTCCAGTGCCGTGCGGACGATATTCTCGACCTCGGCCAAGCCGCCCTTGCGCACCTTGGTGAACACCACGTACTCGCGATGGGGGGTGAAAGCCATGGCTTCGAGCCGGTCCCGATTCTCCATGGTGACCACCCGACTGTCCGGCGCGGTAGGCAAGTCGGTGGCCACCCAGTCGTCCGTTTGCAGCATGCCGCGCTGGGTGGTCGCCGCGGTGGCGAGGTCGTCGGCCGCCGCCGTCGCCGACGCGGCGTCGGGGAAACGCATCACGCCGTGGGTGAGCCACTCGGTGTCGGCGATCGCCGCCGCGTCGGTGAAACGCGACGCGACGAAGCCGGTGATCAGTCCGTTGGCGGTCGCCGCCGCGCTCACGGCGGTGTTGTGCCCGGTCATGATGGTGAGCATGGCGTCGGTGAGGATGCCGAGCTGGCCGCTGCGCACGAACACCGGGTCGATCTCGGAGCCGGGAGTCAAGGCGTCGGCCATCCGGGCGCCCTCGGCGAGCTTGCCTGTGCGCAGATCCTGCCCGGTGGTGGTGCTGGTCACCGGTGCACTGGTCGACGCCGGTGTGGCGGTGGCCACGGGTGGCAGTTCTTCCTGGCACGCGCTGAGCATGATCATCGCGGCCACGGCCGCCCCCACCCGGATCGTTCGCATTCGGCGATCTTGACAGACGCCGCCCCGATGGACGAATCGTGAACCTGTCGGTAGGTGCCGTTACCGTGGCGAACATGTCAGTGCCCCTGTCCGCGTCGATCGCCGACGAGACTTCCGCCGAACCGGTCACCCGGTCACGTCCGGCGTTGTCTCCTTCGCGCGCAGCCGATTTCAAGCAGTGCCCGTTGAAGTACCGGTTGCGGGCGATCGATCGGGTGCCGGAACCGCCCACGCGCGCGGCCGTACGCGGCACGGTGGTGCACGCGGTGCTCGAGGACCTGTTCGGGTTACCCGCGGCCGAGCGTGGGCCCGACCGGGCGGCCGAGCTGGTTCCCGGCGCGTGGGAGCGGGTGCGGGCGGGTCGGGAGGGGCTCGACGAGCTGGTGGCGGCGGGTGGTCCGGAGGCGCTGTTCGAGGAGGTGCGCCGCCTGGTCGCCGGGTACTACGAGCTCGAGGACCCCACCCGTTTCGATCCGGACGGTCTGGAGGAGCGGGTCGAGGTGGACCTCGACGGTGAGATCCCGTTGCGTGGCTTCGTCGACCGCATAGACGTGGCGCCCAACGGTCTGCTGCGCGTGGTCGACTACAAGACCGGCCGCGCGCCCGGCCCCCAGCACGAGGCCCGCGCCCTGTTCCAGCTCAAGTTCTACGCCCTGGTCATCCTGCGTACCCGCGGCATCCTCCCCGCACAGCTGCGCCTGATCTACCTAGCAGACAAGGTGCTGCTCACCTACACCCCCGACCGCGAAGAACTCGACCGCTTCGCCCGCATCCTCACCGCCCTGTGGCAAGCCATCCTCGACGCGGGCCGCACAGGCGACTTCCCACCCCAACGCAATTCGATGTGCCGCTACTGCGACTTCCACGCCCTGTGCCCCGAATTCGGCGGCACCCCACCCCCCTACCCCGGCTGGCCCACCCGAGACGCCACCACCACCGACATCGACCTCGGCCTTCCCCTGGTCCGCACCCTCGAAGACGTCTGAGCCTGCTCGTCGCCTTCCCGATCGTCATCGCGCCACCGGAATCCTCGGTCCCGCCTTCATTTCATGGCCGACCGCCCAGTAGGTTGGGTTATGTTGCGGTTCGGTTGATTTCAGGGGTGAGGATGGGTTTCCCGAAGGGTGTGCGTCCGGCCGCGCTGGTGCTGACCGGAGTGCTCGCGGCGCTCTTGGTCAACACATTCCTCGTCGACCGCGACTCCCACGGCGCCACACCGTTCGCAGGTGGTCGCGTTTTGGCACTGCCGGGCCCCGACCTCAATGTGCGCGAGTACGGTCCGATGTCGGGCGAGCGTGCTGTTGTCCTGCTGCACGGCTACCTGTCGTCGATCGAATGGTGGGAGCAGGTGGCGCCCGCTCTCGCGGCGTCGGGCCACCGTGTCGTCGCCATCGATCTGGTCGGCCACGGCGGGTCCGAAGCGACCACCGAAGACGACGACTACAGCGCCACCGGGCAGGCGGCAGCCGTCGAGAACGCACTGGACGTACTCGGAATCCGGCGCGCCGCACTGGTCGCGCACTCCATGGGCGGCCACATCGCCACGCTCGTCGCCGAACAGAAGCCGGAACTGATCGAACGGGTCGCCGTGATCGACACCCAGGGCGGCGCGGGCCTCAAAGACATGCCTGCGATGAAGACCCTGGGTTGCCAGCCGGTCCTCGGCGCACTCATAGATCGCTTCCGCGGCATCGACGCGATAGCGAAAAGTTCGCTGCAGGCCGGGTTCGCCAAGGATTTTCCGCCACCGGCTCTCGCGCATCGGTCACTCGAGCGGGCCACTCACCGGACGGTGTGCCGATCGACCGCGGCGACCACGATGAACGACGAGCGCGCCGTGGCGGAGCGGCTCGCCGCACTCGGTAAGCCGGTGCTGGTGATCTGGGGTGAGCACGACACTCTGGCCCCCTCGGCCGCGAACATCGCGAAATTCACCGAGGCCGGGCTGACACCGCGGGTCGTCGCAGGATCCGGACACAGTCCGCAGGTGGAACGACCCGAGGCCGTTGTGGAACTGGTCGGACCGTTCGTCGCCTAGCGCAGGCGACGTTCCTCTTCTTCTTCCAGCCGACGGCGTTCTTCCTCGCGCTCGACCTGTTCCTTTTCGATCTTCTCTTCGTGTTCGTTCTTGTTCGACATGTGTTCGCCCCGATCCGCTGTTGTCCGGACAAAACCCCAGGTTCAGCCTACGCGCCAGGATGTTGCCGGCACCGAAGCCGCTGGTCGACTGTCGAAGTCCTGTTCAGTGCTCACCTGCGGATTCGGTTGCAGCTGAACGGGACTGGCGATCATCGGCGTGTCTCGTACTCGTCTTCAGCACGGGGTTGCGGGATGGCCGATTCAGCGTTGGCCGAGCGTAGTGTCCTGACCGCCGACGAACTGCGGTCGCAGGAAAGCCGCGCGGCGGCGGCCGCCTGATCATGGCGCATCCATGCCGTTGACGGTCGGCTGGGTGATGCGCGACCCGGGCACGGGCAACCGAGCCCAGCAGATGCTGGATCAACCTGGATCCCGCTCCCTGTCACGACCTGGTGACCTCGATCTCGCCCTGATCGCTGACGATCTCAACGCGCGCTACGGAATGCAGGTCATCCCATATTTCGCAATCGAACTGGTTACCGACGACGACCTGAACAGAACCGGGACAGGTCACCCTACCCACTGGCTGATCCCTCACACCCTGCAACCGGTTTGCCACCTGCTGCTCCAGCGCTGCCTGGTCCAGCACCCGCGGTGGTTCGGCAGGGTCGAGATCAGCACCCGCCACCTTTACCGTCACCACCACCGCACACACGGCGACCACGACCGACGAGACGGCCGTAACGATCCGGGCAACACTCTGTTGATCAGCCACCCGATATTCCTATCCGCCGCCCATCCCGCTGACAAGGGCTGAGACGCTGCACGTGGATCCCCGGGGTCGCAGCACTCGACCTGCGTCACATCACTCGAGAAACGACACCAGTCCTAGGCGGTCTCACTGAACAGCGCTTCGAGCGCTACTGAAAACGACTTCGAACAACGACACCGCTCAGTTCCAGCGCACGCGCAGGGCACCTGGGCCTCGCAGTGCGGTGCCCACCTGGCTGGTCACGGTGGCGTCCTCGGCCGCCGTCGCGTCGGCCAGCCGCAAGCCGGGCAGGCGGGTGAGCAGAGCGGTGAGGGCGGTGCGGAGCTCGGCCAGCGCCAGCCAACTGCCCAGGCAACTGTGTGGGCCCTGCCCGAAGGAGAGCATGGTGGTGGCGCGGCGGGTGATGTCGAACTCGTGTGGCGCCGGGTATTTCGCCGGGTCGCGGTGAGCCGCGTTGACGGCGAACAACATCGGGGTCAGCGCGGGAATGTCGAGACCCTG
This sequence comes from Nocardia sp. JW2, assembly GCF_051843015.1. Classification (NCBI taxonomy): domain Bacteria; kingdom Bacillati; phylum Actinomycetota; class Actinomycetes; order Mycobacteriales; family Nocardiaceae; genus Nocardia; species Nocardia sp. JW2. The sequence goes on along the minus strand of NZ_JBPXLK010000001.1, from coordinate 639,046 downwards.
CCAGTGGGTGTCCCTCGGGCAAGCTCGCGGCAGCAGCCCGACCGGTGGTTCCCAGCGCAATCCCTCCCAGATCGCCCACTCGGCCTGTTCCTCCGGGTCGGCTGTCACCAGGGCGAGCTGGTCCGGGTGAGTCAGCAAGGCGGACAACGTATTTCCCAGCGCCAGCATGGTGGTGTCGGCGCCCGCCGGGAACAGCAGCCGCAGGAACGCGAGTATCTGATCGTCGGACAGGGTGGTTCCCTCGACGCTCTCGGTGACCAGCTTCGAGATCAGGTCCTCACCGGGCTGCTCGCGCCGTGCGGCGATGATCGGCAGCACATGGTCGGCGAACTCGCGCGAAGCCTGGTGTGCGGCAGCGGGATCCAGTGGGAAGTAGAACAGGTCGTGCGCCCAGCGCAACACCGTCGCCTCGTCGCCGACGGGCAGGCCGAGCAATCTGCTGATCACGAGAACCGGGTAGCGCGTGGTGAATTCGGCCACCAGGTCGGCGGCGCCGAGATGAGCGAAGCGGTCGATCACCTCGTGCGCGATCGGCGCGAGGAGCGGTTCGATCCAGCCGCTCACCAGACTGCGGCGGAACGGTGGGGCGACGATGGCCCGGTTCACCCGGTGTTCGTCGCCGGTCATGCACTGCAAGGTGCGGCCGAGCACCGGCTCGGTGGTGAGCGAGTACACCGCCTGGGCCGGGAAGGTCTCCTCGTCCTTGAAGGCCGCCGACACCAGGTCATGGGTGAGCAGCAGCACCGCACGCGTCCCCGCGAAAGGGACGATCGCGTACGGTCGGCGGGCGCGCAGGTCGGCCAGCACACGGTGCAGGTCGGGCGTGTCCTGGAAGGCGAAGTCGATATCGGTGATGTCGAGGTGGTCCAGGAGCGACGAGTTCGGCATAACATTCCTCCGGACACGAATATTCGTGTCGTCGAGTCGGATTTTCGGCACGCGGACGGTAGACGACCGCGTCGGGAAGAACAAGAGGGAATGCGTGAGCACATCACCACCGACCGATCGGGTCGTCTCCGTCGTCGAACTGCTCGCCACCGAGGCGCCGCTCACCGCCGCGAGCGTCGCCGACCGGCTCGCACTGAGCCGGTCGACGGTCGCCGCCATCCTCACCACATTGGAGTCGCGTGGCTGGGCGCGGCGTTCTCGCGACCTGACCTACCGACTCGGGCCCACGTTCCCCACCGCACACCGGGCAGCCGCACCCGCGGGCGCGGACGCCGCGTTGCGGGAGCTGGCCCGCCGGGTCGGGTGTGGCGCCGCGCTGGCGGTGGTCTCGTCGACCTCGATGACTTTCGTCGGCCTGGCCGCCCATCACGGCCGGGTGCCCGCCGGGATCGAGGTCGGTGCCCGCGTGCCGCTGCGCGCTCCCGCGGGCGCGAGTGTCATCGCGTTCTGCGCGCCGGAACGGCAGCGCGCGTGGCTGGCCACCGCCGACCCCGGCCGACGCGACGAACTGACCACCGCACTGGCCGAGATCCGCTCCGCCGGCCTCGCGGTCTGGGGCATCGACCCCGCCGACCTCGCCACCCTCGATGTCCTCGCCGAAGTAGCGGGCCACCTGGCACATTCACCGGCTTCCGGACCACTACGCCGTCGTGTCCTCGGCCTGCTCGGCGACCTCAGCGGCTACCCCCACACCGCCGCCGACCTCGCCGCGGCGGCGCCGTTACCCATCGCCTACCTCGCGGCTCCGGTGTTCGACCGCGACGAGGTTCCGCGCTGGGAGCTGCAGATCGGGCCACTGCATCCGGCCGTCTCCCCTGGCGACCGCGAGTTGTACCGCACAGAACTCCTCGCCTGCGCCCAGAAGCTCGGCGCCGCGACCTGACCGCTCAGAGCACCTGGGCGCCCCTCCTCAGCCGCAGACGGGCTCGGCGCTGCCGGTGGGTGCAGCCCCTCCGGTACCCGCCGGGCGAGCGTTCGACCACGTCACGCCGCGAAGTCACGGAACAGCAGCACCGAAAGGCCGAGTCCGGCAGCGAGGTTCACCAGCACCGCCGAACCGAAGACGGCGATCGGCCGCCACCCCGCCTCGCGCAATCCGCGCAGTGAGAATTCCAGGCCGATGGACACGAAGGCCAGGATCAGGAACCAGGTCCGCAGGTCGTTCACGATCGCGATGTGCGCGGCACCGGTCTTCTTGTCGACCGATTGCAGGTACAGGGTGCCGATGATCGACGCGGCGACGAATCCGAGCACGAATTTCGGGAACCTGGCCCAGAATTCACCGAGGCTCGGGCGCGCGGCACCCGGCGTGCGGTCGACCCGGAACGCGAACCACGCGGTGAGCGCGATCGCGACGAGTCCGATCAGCGCGTTCTGCGTCGTCTTCACGATCGTCGCGATCTGCAACGATTCCTCGCCCGCGAGCGCACCGGCGGCGGCCACTGCGGCTGTGGTGTCGATATTGCCACCGATCCACGCACCCGCGACCGCATCCGAAAGCCCGAGAAGGTCGGCGAGCCAGGGCAGCAGGAAGATCGACGGCAGCGCGAAGATGATCACCAGCGAGGCCGCGTACGCGATCTGTTCACGCCGCGCCTGCACCGCTCCGGCCGCCGCGATGGCCGCGCTCACCCCGCAGATCGACACCGCCGACGACAGCAGGGCGCGCAGTTTGTCGTCGAGCCCGAGCACCCCACCGAACCACCAGGTGAATCCGAAAACAATGGTGATCAAGGCCAGTGCCTGCACGATCGCGGGCGCCGCCGCCGTCACCAGAATCTTCAGATTGACGGAGGCACCGAGCAGCACCACGCCCGTCTTGATGAAGAACTCCGTCCGGAATCCGGCCGAAAGCCGATCCCGCAGACCGAGTTTGCCGAGCACCAGGTTGCCGATCAGGCCGATCGCAATCGCGTACACCGGGTACTCGATGCTCTTCGCGACCCGCTTCAACGGCGTATCGGCCGCCCACTGCGGCACCTGCGTGTCGAAGAATCGCGTCAGCGCGCCGAGCACGAGTACCAGGAGTACCCCGGCGGCGATATCCGCACCCGTCGTTCGCGTATTGCCTTGCACCGCAGCCGTTTCGGATGTCGTCCTCACCTCGGCCATCACGGCACCAGCCAATCGGGAACAGCCCCCACCAGCACGAGACCGATCAGCACGAGACCGACAACGGTCGCCGCCCAATCCTCGTTCCACCTGAAAGCACTACCCGGCCTCGGCTCGGTCTCTGCTTGCGACACTGTGACTCCTTGCGTTCCTCATCGAGAACCGGAAACTAACCGCGCCACCCGCCCGCACACACCGATTACACTCACCCTGAACCGATCTCGACCGATCGACCGCCGGGCTCACGACCTCGGCATTCACCCCCGTCGCACACGGAATCGCGCGAATTGTCCGACAAACCCCTGGATTACGGGACTCCCTACGACGGCCGCCATTCGCGTACACTGCCGTTCGAGAGTGAAGGACGGGGCACGGGGGAGGTTGCGTCGGATGACCGATGGCGACGGCAGGGAACGCCTCCACGCCGAAATAGCCGCCTTCTACGCGGGATTCGGGCAGCCGGAAGAGTTGCACGCCGCGTTTCGACAGGCGGCCCTGCTGGTTCCGCTCACCGCCGAGAACCGGGTCTTCTTCCTTCCGTTCGGTGGTGTCGACTGGTTGTGCACGTTCACCAGCGTCGAGGAATACGCCCGGTTCATCGCCGCGCGCGATCGCCTCGGCGACGCCACCGACCTCGACCAGGACTACCGCTACCACTGGATTTTCGGGCGACGCCTGCGCGACTACCTGGACACGCGCGACGAACCAGCCGGAATCGCGATCGACATCCTCGGATCCGCGCCGATGGCGTTTCCACCTGATCTCACCGAACACGCGACAGACGGGCAGGGCATGCGATGACCACGGTGAAAGTCGACCCGGCGGTGCTGCAGCAGGCCGCGACGGGCATCGAAGGCACCATCGGCGAGCTGTCGGCGATGGGGATCGGCGAAACCGGCAATATGGGCCGGGGATTCGCGCTGCTCACGATGTCGACGCTCGAGGCAGGCAAACACACCGTGCAGAAGACCTTCGAGGAGTTCACCGAGCGATGGTCGTGGGGCGTGCGCGCCCTGGTGCAAGCAGGCAACTCGATCGCCCGCACGCTCGGATTGGCGGCGGGCCGCTACGACGAAATGGAAACCAAGTCCGAGGACACATTGAAGACGATGTGGACGCATATGGCGGGCAATCCACATCTGTCGGGCGAGGAGATCACCAAGCGTTCCTGGGGTGAGACGTTCGCCGACAATTCGTTCAATCACATTCGCAACGCCGATTACAGCGTGAAGTCCTTTCAGGATGCCGGCCAGCACATTCAGGCCAATATGAAGGTCATCGAGGCGGTCGGACCGCAGGCGTACGCGAATATCAGTCCGGTGACCGGCAGCCTACTCACCGGTGAAACTCCCGGTTGGAATACCGGTGCGGCCGAGCGAGCCGCGGAGATCATGAAGAAGGAGCAGGGGGGCCAGTAACCCGTGGGGATCGGCGAAATCTTCGACAAAGTCGGCAGCGCGATCGAAGACGGCGTCGAGAATGTCGTCGAGGGTGCCGGCCAGATCATCGACGACGGCCTGGACGTGGTCGGTGACGCCGCCAAACATGTCGGGCTGGAGAAGATCGGCAATGCGCTCGACGACCTCGGCGACAACATCGCCTCCGCGACCGGCGGCGACGTCGAAGAGGAAGAGCTCGGGCAGACCGAGGACCCTAAAGAGCTGATCCTTGGTGAGCCGTCCGAAATCGGTTCCGCCGCCGAGACATTGACAAAGATGGCCGAGGCGATCGAGTCGACCGGTCAGGCGCTGCAGAAGATCGATGCCGCCGAATGGACCGGTAAGGGCGCCGACGCGTTCAACGCCGTCTACGACAAACAGCCGAAACTGTGGTTCGACGGCGCCGACGCGATGGCAGCCGCGGCGGAGGCGCTGAAAGCCTGGCAGAACGAGGTGAAAGCCGCCCAGGACAAGGCCCAGACCGCCATCGATCGCTGGAAAGCGGCCGATGCCGAAGAACGTCGCCAGAAGACCTGGTGGAACGGCCTGACCGGCGAGCAGCAGCAGGCCAATCCGCTCATCGACACCTGGACGGCCATTCGCAACGAGGCGCGCGAGATCCTGCGCGGCGCACGGGTACAGCGCGACAACGGCGCGTCGATCGCGGTCGGCGCGATCGAGACAGCTACCGAGCGGGCGCCGAAGGAACCGCCGTTCAGTGAGCGGTGGATCGCCAATATCTCCGATCTCAAAGGGGTGTTCGACCACGCCGCCCTCAATTTCACCGCCGGATTCCTCACCGCCGTCACCGGAATGGTGCAATTCGTCCGCCAGGTGAATCCAACCGATATCTACAACATCACCCATCCCGCCGAATACGCCAAAGGGTTGTCCGATCTGGGGACGGGACTCGTTGTCGCCGCCGCCGATCCGGGTGCGGCGGTCGACGCCATCCTGAAGGAGGCAAGGGCCAACCCGTTCGAATTCGCCGGTTCGCTCGCCCCCGACCTGATCCTCACCGCCGCGACCGGTGGTGGTGGCGGTGCGAAGGTGGCGGTTTCGGCGGCCAAGCGGGCCGCCGACGCGGCCAGGCGGGTGTCCGGCCGGGACACCGGTTCGCCCGACCCGACTCCGGCGCGCCAGACGGACCCGAATCCGGCGCGGCAGACCGACCCGCAGGGGCAGCAGGATCCGCGGCGGAGCGCAGGCCTGCCGAATTCCACGGACAATCAGCCGCCGGGCAACGCTCGCCCGGTGGAGGCGGCACCACAGCGCGAAGCACCGGCGCCGCGGACCGAGGACACCGGCGCCGGGAACACGACGCCCGAGCGCACCGAGCCACGTCAGGCCGCGCCCGCCACGCGCACCGAACCGGACAACGACCCGAATCCGGCCGCGGCCGAGCCCGCACCCACCCGTGAGCCCGAGCCCACCCGCCAAGAGCCCGCGCCCACCCCGGAACGCAGCCCCGATCCCGACCCGCCACCGACGCGCACCGAACCACGTCCGGAAGCTGCAGGCACCGACCCGCACACACCCCAGCGCACGGACCCGGGCGAGTCACCGACACAGCGCACCGACGACACACCCGTCCAACGCACAGACCCCGCGCCGACGCACCAGAACGACACACCCACACAACGCACCGAGCCCGCGTCGACCAACCACACCGACACACCCACACAACGCACCGAGCCCGCGTCGACGCACCAGAACGACGCACCGACCCAGCGCACCGATCCCGCCGACGCGCCGACGCAACGAACAGACCCGGCGCCGATCCACCGGACCGACGACCCGCCCCAGCGCAGCGACTCGTCGCCGAATCAGCAGGCGAACGATGTACCGCAGCAGCGAGGTGACTCGACGCCGGGACAGTCGGGTCCTTCTGATTCCCCGCACACCCGCACCGACGGCGGTCCGGATTCGCCCACCACGCGCACGGATTCGGGCAACTACGGCGATTCGTCGCCCGAGACCCGGCCGACCAGCGACACGTCACCGTCCTCGACGAGCCCGGACACCCGACCGACCGCTGCTACCGGCGACACCCCGTCCACGTCGAATCCCGCGACACCGTCCGCGATGTGGCAACCGGGCCACACTGCCCACCCCGACAGCGGCACAGCACCCCGATCGACTCCCGATGGCGCGACGCCTCGCACCCAGCCCGGAACCTCCCCGGCGGCGGGACCACACACCCCGCAATCACCGGCTCGCCCTGATCCGACATCGCCCCGGCCGCACCGTGATTCCACACCCGAATCACGTCCCACCCCGGAGATATCGCGTGCGGGTGCGGCACCCGACTCACCCGGTCGCCCACTCGGCGCGGCCCGCTCCGGCGAGCACTCACCCCGGACAACCGACTCCCCCACCCGGGCCACACCTCACCACGCAACGCCGCGCACCGACGCAGACCCCACTCCACGTCCGGACCACGACCGAAGCCCCGTCGCCGAAACACCTCAGCGGGTCTCCAACCCCCAGCCCTGACACACACGCGCCGCGCACTCCTGACCCCGATGCGCCGACAGACCGCACACCAGATCGCGACAACGAATCCCCCACCGACCACACCCACGAGCGCGACCCCGACACCGAGCGCTCCACCGATCGCGACCCCGACAACACCACGAACCGCCGCGACCCCGATGCGCCCGCGGACCGCACACCAGAACGCGACAACAACTCCCCAACAGACCGCGATCCGAACGCTCCCACCGGCCGCACTCCCGACCGAGACCCCGACACCGATCGCGCAAAGGAACGCGACCCCGACAACACCGACAACACCCCAGATCGGGACCCCGACAACCACACCGACCGCGACGCGGACAACCCCACCCCCACAGACCGTGCCGACGCCGACCGCGATGCCCACGACCACGCACGCACGTCCGGCGCGGAACACGACCGGACCCCGGATCAGAAGACCTGCTCCAAAGACCCGGTCGATATCAGCACCGGCGAATTCCTGCTGCCCGAAATCGATCTGGAGCTGCCGGGTGTCCTGCCGCTCGTGCTGCGCCGTTCGCATCATTCGAATTTTCGTTTCGGCCGCTGGTTCGGGCCGTCGTGGTCGGGAACGTTGGACGCGCGGGTCATCGTCTCCGACGGCGGTGTCACTTTCGTGGGTGAGGACGGCATCATGCTCGCCTTCCCGCATGCCGCGGTGGACGAGCCGGTGCACCCGCTCACCGGTGGTCGCGCCTGGTCGCTGACCCGCACCGACACCGGCGGCTACCGGGCGTGGGACCGTCAGCGCGAGCTGATCTGGCATTTCGCGCCGGAGCCGGGGCTCGACGGTCTCGATGCCGAGCTCGGGAACTATGCCGTCTCGGCGATCACCGACCGGCATCACAACCGGGTGCGGTTCCACTACGACACCGAGGGTGTTCCGGTCGAGGTGTCGCACTCCGGTGGGTACCGGGTTCGGGTCGACACGGCGGGCGGACGGGTCACCGGTCTAACTCTCGTCGCCGAGGATCACCACGAGCCCATCCGCGAATTCGGTTATATATCAGGCGACTTGACAGCTGTCACCAACGCGGTCGGCGCGACCACGCACTACACTTACGACGCGAACCACCGGATGACGTCATGGACCGATTCCAACGGCAATCGGATGGTCAACACCTTCGACGAGTCCGGTCGGGTCGTCCATCAGCGCGGCACTGCGGGCATGCTGAACTGCGATTACGAGTACATCGACTTCCCCGGTGGCACAGGCCGATTGACCGCCGTCACCGATTCGCTCGGCGCGGTGACGTCGCACGGTTTCGACCGTGAGCTGCAACTGCGTGATCTCGTGACCCCCGACGGCGCCCACTTCCACACCGACTACAACGCCGACCGCAAGCCCCTGACCGTCACCGGTCCCGACCCTGCGACCACCACCACCTACCGCTACAACGGCGCGGGTGATCCGGTGGAAATCATTCGCCCGGACGGTGTTTCGCTCGAATACGACTACGCCTGGCGTGACAGGCCGTCCACGATCACCACGGCCGACGGTGCGGTCCATCGCCGTGAATGGTCCGACAACGGTGACCTGCTCGCCGCGACCGACCCCACCGGTTCCCGCACCGAGTTCACCTATCATCCCTCGGGTGCACCGGCCGACGTGGTGGTCGACGGGGTGCGCACGACGGTGCGGGTCGATGCCGCCGGGTTGCCGGTCGCCCTGGTCGACGCCTTCGGCGCGACCACCCGTATCGAACGCGGCGCCGCGGGACGCGTGGTGCGCACGGTCGATCCGGCCGGTGCGGTCACCCGCTACGAATGGTCACCGGCCGGAAACCTGATCGGCAGAACCGATCCCGACGGTCGCCGCGAATCGTGGGACTACGACGGCGAAGGCAATATCGTCGCCCGCACCGATCCCGCCGGTGGTGTCACCGCCTATACCTACGGCGCGTTCGATCTGCTGGCTTCACGCACCGATGCCGACGGGTCGGTCACGCGGTACGAGTGGGACACCGAACGTCGCCTGATCGCCGTCCACAATCCCCTCGGCCAGTCCTGGACCTACGAATACGACACCGCGGGTCGGCTCATCGCCGAAACTGATTACACCGCAACGACTACCACGTACACGTGGGACGCGGCCGGTCGTCTCGCCACCGTCACCGCCGCCACCGGGATCACCCGGCGCCACCGCTACGACATCCTCGGCAGGCGCACCGAGATCGTCACCGACGACGGCGACTGGATCCGCCACACCTACGACGCGGCGGGTCGCATCCTCACCGCAGCCACGGGCAACGGTGAGACACCTTGCCACACCATCGAATACACGTACAGCCCGGCCGGTCTGCTCGAATCCGAGCAGGTCGATGCCCGGCCGCCGCTGCGTTTCACCTACGACCGGCACGGCCGCCGCGTCGCCCGCACCAGCCCCACCGGGGCGGAAACCACCTGGCATCACGACCTGGCCGGGCGCGTCGACCGCATCGGAATCGGCGCGCACGACATCACCCTCGAGTACAACGTGGCCGGGCATCTCACCGGTTGGCGCCTCGGCGAGGTGGCTGTCACCCGTGAGGTCACGGGGCTCGGCCGTCTCGTCGGCCAGGAGGTGACGGCATTCCCCGCCCGCCTGGTCTCCCTCGACCTCGGTGGGTCGACGCGACCCGCTCCACAGAGTGTTCGTCGTGACGAATTCCGTTACCGCGCAGACGGATACGTCACCGCCCAGCGCACGACCCGATCACGGGCTGCTGCTCTGCGCCGCGACTACACGCTCGACGCGGGCGGCCGGGTCACCGCGGTCGCCCACAACGACCACCTGACCGAGCACTACAGCTACGACCCGCTCGGCAACATCACTACCGGCCCCCGCGAGTACCGCGGCAACCTGCTGATCCACGACGGACACAGCTCCTACGACTACGACCGTGCGGGCCGCCTGATCCGCAAGACCTCCGGCGAACGAACCTGGCACTACCGCTACAACAGCTTCGACCAGCTCACCGACGTCTACACCCCCGACCTGCAGTGGTGGCGCTACACCTACGACGCCCTCGGTCGCCGCACCACCAAACAACACCTCGCCGTCGACGGCACCGTCCTCGCCCGCACCGACTTCACCTGGGACGACACCCGGCTGATCGAAAGCTACACGGGCACAACAACAACCCGCTGGGAATACCGTCCGGGCACCCCAGTCCCGCTCACCCAAACCATCGACCACCCGACCTCACCCGAGTGCTGCGCCGTCATCACCGACCTCACCGGAACCCCCACCGAACTCGTCGACCCCACCACCGGCCGCCCCACCGCCACCGCGACCACCTCCCTCTGGGGCCACACCACCTGGCACGGCACCACCAGCACCCCCCTCCGCTTCCCCGGCCAATTCCACGACTCCGAATCCGACCTCCACTACAACCACCACCGCGTCTACGACCCCCACACCGCCCGCTACCTCACCCGAGACCCCCTGGGCCTCACCCCCGCCCCCAACCCCCACACCTACCCCCACAACCCCCTCACCTGGCGCGACCCCCTCGGCCTCATCCCGACAGAGTGCAAGGACGATGACGATGAGCCCGACGAGGGAACTCTCCGTGATCCCCATACCGTTGCACCACCACGCAATCCGACTCCGACTCAGCCGACCGTGGAGGCAGGTCGACCCCCTGCCAGCCCGGAAGATCTCGCCGATCCCAACACGTCCCAAAACACCGGACCGGCGGGTAAAGCCGAACCGGACAATCGCCCCGACACCACCGAACCCGACACGACTGCCTCCGACTCCACCGTGGCAGCCGACCGGCAACAGGCTCTCCAGGACGTTCTCGCGGACATCGCACGCGACGGGATCGAGGTGCGTTCCGACCAGGAAGCGGACGAATATCTCAACTTCTGCGCGAGGATGCAGGGAATCGCACCGGAAGACATGCACGCGGTTACGCTCGGCGATCTCATCATGATCCGGCCGGAACACGCGACCGACGTCAGGATTTTGCGCGAGGAATGGATACACACCCGCCAGAACGCCGCAGGCGAGGTGTCTGCCGGGGCAGACGGTGGGGGCTCCATCGTCGACAATGAAATCGAAGCACGAGAGATGATCATCGCGAACCGGGACAAGTGGGCGATCACCGATGAAGAGGTAGAAGAGATGAAGCGGGAGATAGCGCAGATGCGAGAGACAGGCAGGTACTGATCGATGTCCAGCGATGCTGACCGATATGAGGTCCCCGAGTTCATCCGCAACAAACATCCCGAAATGCCCTCTGTCCTGCTCGCCTTGAAACAGCACAGTCGAAATGAGGAGATCACCGCGACCTGCTTCAAGTGCGGAGAACCGCTCACCGTGACCGACTTGGCCGACGTAGGCGTTCTTGTGGTTCAGTGCGCCACCGGTTGCACGGTGTACCGGCAACGCACCTCGCCACACGTGACTCGGGATGTCACACCGCGACATCCCGAAACAAAACGACCGACTTACGGAACCGGAAAGCCCGAGTAGGTCGGAGAGTCAGGACAGCAGGAAGATCCGGCCCTCACCTGTGCGGACAGATGAGGGCCGCCAACGAGCGACTCAGAATGCTCTGCAGGAGCGGATGTCGGTGGCGAGGATGGCCTTGGCACCCAGTTCGGCCAGACGGTCCATCAGCTCGTTGCCCTGCTTACGGGGGACCAACGCGCGGACGGCGACCCAGTCGGGATCGCGCATGGGCGAGACGGTCGGTGATTCCAGACCGGGGGTGATGGCGGCGGCTTGGTCGAGCAGCGACTTGGGGCAGTCGTAGTCGAGCATCAGGTACTGCTGGGCGAACACCACGCCCTGGATGCGGTTGATGAGCTGGTTGCGGGCGCGGTCGTCGCGGTCGGCACCCGTGCGCTCGATGAGCACGCCCTCCGAGTCGCACAGGGACTCGCCGAAAGCGACGAGGTTGTGCTGACGCAGGGTGCGCCCGGAACCGACCACGTCGGCGATGGCGTCGGCCACGCCGAGCTGGATGGAGATCTCGACGGCGCCGTCGAGGCGGATCACCTCGGCCTCGATGCCGAAGCGGGCCAGGTCGGCGCGCACCAGGTTCGGGTAGGAGGTGGCGATGCGCTTGCCGGCGAGGTCTTCGACCTTCCAGTCCTCCCCGGCGGGGGCGGCGTAGCGGAAGGTGGAGCGGCCGAAGCCGAGGGAGAGGCGTTCGGTGACCGGGGAACCGGAGTCCATGGCCAGGTCGCGGCCGGTGATGCCGAGGTCGAGCTCGCCGGAGCCGACGTAGATGGCGATGTCCTTGGGCCGGAGGAAGAAGAATTCGACCTGGTTGGCGAGGTCGAGGACGGTGAGGTCACGGGAGTCGGTGCGTTTGCGGTAGCCGGCCTCGCTGAGGATGGAGACGGCGGATTCCGACAGCGAGCCCTTGTTGGGAACTGCGACGCGCAACATGGAAGGTGGTCCTTTCGGGGATGACGGGAGGAGTGTCGAACCGGACGGATCAGCCGTCACAGATGTCGGTACACGTCCTCGAGCGTCAGCCCGCGACCAACCATCATCACCTGCACCCAGTACAGCAACTGGGAGATCTCCTCGGCGAGGGCTTCGTCGCTCTCGTGCTCGGCGGCCAGCCAGATCTCACCGGCCTCCTCGAGCACCTTCTTCCCCTGGAAATGCACGCCCGCGTCCAGCGCGGCCACGGTGCCCGACCCCTCGGGACGGGTCTTGGCACGCTCGGTCAGCTCGGCGAACAGGGACTCGAAGTTCTTCACGGTGACCGATTGTTTCACACCGTGCACAGCGGTTTTCCCGCGCACCACGGCCGGGGTGGGCCGGGGTGCGCGGGACACCGATCATGCCGCGAGCAACTCCCGCAGCTCACCAACCGCCGTACGCAGGTGGTCGGCGAAGGCATACATCTGATCGGCCACCGACTTCGGCGTGGCCAGGTAGATGTTCCAGCGGTCCGGCAGCAGCACATAGGCGATGCCGATACAGCGCGGGCTGGTCGACCCGAAACCGAAGTAGCGGATGTACTGCGAGGGCGCCGAGCTGGTCGACAGGTAGTCGTCGCGCATGACCGTCCAGCCGGGGCTGTCGAACAACGCGATCCGCTCACCGTCCACACCGAGCTCGGCACCGCGGCGGCGCTGGATCCACTCGAGCTCCCACAGGTGCTGCTCGGGCGCCTGGCCGGCCTGGCATTCCTTGGCGCGGTTCACGTGCGCGGCCGCGGCGGCCCGCGCGGCGGCGAGCTTCGTCTCCTGGTCGGCCTCGGGATCGACCATGGCGTCGACGAAGGCCACCATCTCCGGTGTCACCACCCGCATGGCCTCGGTGCGGCCGTTGCGGAACTGGCGGGTCGCGATGGACTCGTAGGTCGCCCCGGTGATGCCCTTGCTGCGCCGGTGCGCGAGCTGATAACTCAACTGCGCGAACGCGTCCGGCGAGATCCCCAGCTTCTTGGCGTCGGCGGTGCCGAAGTCGTCGAACGACACCAGCGAGGTGGCGGTGTCGGCGGCGAACTTCGCGAAATCCGCTCCGGCGGCGGCGATATCGGCCCGTGCCGCCGAATCGAGCTCGAACTCGACCGGCTCCACGGCGGGCAGTCCCTGTGCCTTGGCACCGCTGGTGGCGGCGTGGTCGTCGGCGCCGCGCTCGAGCAGCGCGTCGACGAACGACAGCACCGTTGTGCCGTCGAGCCCGCAGTGCTCGATATTGATGCCTGCCTGGCCGTCGGCGAAGACGATGAACGACACCGACTTGTCGAAGTAGCGGTTGCCGCTGTCGCCGTGCAGGAGCTGATCGCAGGCGTGCAGTTCGTCGCGGGGCGCGAAGTCCTCGAGGCACACCGAGAACAGTGCGGTCTCGATGGCGTCGAACGCCTCCACATTGGCGGGCACGGTGCGCAGGGCGGCCCGGCTGCGGGCCCATTCGGCGCGTGCCTTGGTGGTGAGATGACCGACCGAGGTGTCGGTGGCGGCCGGCTTGGTGCCCGCCTTGATCACCGCGCGCAGCCCGTCGACGAGGTCGGAGAACGCGTACGGCGCACCGTCGGCCCCGACCACGTCCATCCGGAAGATGTTGCCGCGGTAGAAGACCGCGATGTGGCGGGCATCCGATGGCCCGGGCCATTCGTCGCTGTAGGGCTTGCGAACGGAGTCCTGCACCTCGCCCGGAATCCGGGTCTCGGAGAACAGGTACTTGTTCTGCCACATCGACAACTGCTGTCCACGCTGGGTGACCGGCGGGATCTTCTCCGCGTCCAGGGCCAGCTTGTAGTCGACAGCGGCGCCGATGAGCGCGGCGGCCCGCTCGGCCTGCCCCGCCACCGTCGACGACGCCAGCGGCGTGTCGTCGCGGAACAGGAACACGAAGTTGGCGTTGAGCGCGATCCGGTCGCGGCGGCCGAGGTAACGCGAGGGCCAGAACTCGTCGAGCCAGCTGCCGACACCGGGTGTGGCGTCGTATTCGGCCAGCGCGGCGTGCAGGGTGCGCCCGGCCCCACCGGGGCGCAGCAGCTCGGCTACCGCGCCCTCGGTGGTGGCGTATTCCTCGGCGCCGAGCAGCGGAGCGCACCACTGCAGGAACCGCGCGCAACTGTCTTCCAGTGTCGGCAGCGGAACCCGGGGCAGGGTGTCTTCGGCGGCGAACGTGGGTTGGTTCAATCCAGATCCTCAGGTCTCGATGGGATGCGGGCGGGACAGGAACAGGTTGGCGTAGAGCCAGCCTTCGGCTTCGTGATCGGTGGTGTCGATTCCCTTGGCCGCCAACGCATCGAGTACCTGCTGACGTTCCTGCGCCGAGGCGAAGCGACGCTGCTGGAACATACCGGGCCGCTGCTCACTGCGATAGCCGAGCGCGGCGAGTTCGGCGGCGATGGGATCGAAGTCGAACATCCGCAACACGAAGTGCGCCATCCACGGTCGCTTGTGTGGATCGGCTTGCGCGACCCTGGACAGGGTTTTCTCGGTGATGTAGCCGACGCATCCGGTGGAGATCACCAGATCGGCGGAGGCGAGCACACGTCGCTGTGCCTCGGTGGGCTCGGTGGCCTCGAGGTCGGCGTGCACGTAGTCGTGCAGGAGTCCGGCGGCGTGGGCGTAGGTCAGCGCCGGGCGTGCGGCGTCCATCCCGATGAAGCGTACGTCGGGCATCAGGTCGGTGCGTAACCGCTCCCGGTCCGCGGCGATGAGGCCGACGCGGTCGGTGTCGGCGTGGTCGCGGTAGTGCGTGGCCAGCTCGTCGACGGTGGTGTCGGTCCGCAGCAGCGCCGCGTTCACTCCGTAGGAGCAGCCCAGGTCGAGCACCGTCGGGATGCGGTCCGGACGCGCGGCGCGCAGCTGGCGCAACTGCTCGGCGAAATGCGGCTTCGCCAGTTCCGGGATCCGGTAGTCCAGCTCGTTCATGCGCGCGAAATACGCACGCGGGTCCGGACTCTCGTAGATGTCGTCGAAGGATGCTTTACCGGTGGTGTGCAACGGAACGGACATGGGTTCCTCTCAGTCGAGCAGTCGGTCACCTCGGACGGCGGCGGCCGCGGCGGCCACGTGATCGGGTAGCACACGGCCGAACAGCTGCCTGGTGCGTTCGACAGTGCCGATCACCCCTGGCCGGTCCGTGTAGGCGAAGATCGCCGAATGTCGTTGTCCGGCACCGGTCACCTCGGTGACGCGGTGCAGGGAGAAGCGGCCCTTGAACAGTTGCAGGTCGCCCGGGCGCAGTTCGAGCGCCCGGATGAAGCGCCTGCCCTCGCCGGTGAGCACGGCCCGCACGTCGTCGAGATTCTCGGCGTGCGGGTCGCGGATGTTGGGGCAGTACTCGAAGACACCGCCGGAGTCGGGGCGGCGGGTGAGCATGCTGACGGTGAATTCGTTGGTGTCGAAATGCCAGGGGTGTGACATGCCCGGCTCGACCACGTTCAGGCACAGGCCGGCCAGCGGGTCGGCGAATTCGTGCAGCTCGTCGAGTTCGAAGCAGTCGGCGACGAAGCGCTGGAACACCGGGTCGGTGTAGAGGCGCTGGATCAGCGCGTCGGTGGGGATGTGGTCGCGGGCGACGAAGGCGTTGCCCCGGTCGAGCACGATGCGCGCCGGGTGATCGGCGGGCAGGTCGGCGTCGAGCGGGATGTTGTAGGCGTTGACCCGCTCCACCTTGTAGTGGGCGTGCGGGGCGATGGCCTCGCCCTCGGCGCGCAGGGTGTCGAGCAGCTGCGGGCGGATGAATTCCCGCAGCACGGTACAGCCGTCCTCGGCGAGTTCGGCACGGGCCGCGTCGATCGCGGCCTGTCTACCCGGATCACCCGGATCGGTGAGTGGATACCGTGCGATGTCGACGATTTCGTCAAGCCCCCGCGTGCCTGTCATGGAAACAGTTTGCGCGAAAATTCTGTGACACGCCCGGGATTCGGTCGAATCGGCCAATCCCGAACAGATCACAGGGAGGTGAATTCATCTGTGCCACAACAGTTTTCGCAAATTCCATCCCGATGACGGAATTATCACGGTAGGCTATTACGCCCTATCACGCGGTGGCAGTGGCCCGTTCGTCCCGTGCGGCGAAGGCGGCACGCAGGTCTGCCACCGACAATCCGTTCAGTGATTCCCTGAATACCCGCCCGGCGACCTCGGGAACCTCGATTTCGCAGGGAATCACGATCACCGCGCAGCCGGCCCCCTGCGCGGCCAGCGCACCGGTCGGCGAGTCCTCCAGCGCCACACAGTCGGCCGGATCGACACCGAGCAGTTCGGCGGCGCGCAGGTAGACGTCGGGCGCGGGCTTGCCGTGGGCCACCTCGTCACCGCAGACCGACAGGTCGAAGAAGTGCCTGCCGAGGGTGTCGAGACCGTACTCGGTGAGCGAGCGTTTGGTGTTGGTCACCAGCGCGCAGCGCAGACCCGCGGCGCGCACCATGTTCAGCGCGTCGAGCGCGCCGGGGCGCCACGGGATGGGGCCGAGCATCAGTTCGGTGACGCGCTGTTCGAGGAACTCCCCCGCCGCCGCGATCACCCGCGGGGTCGCCGTGACGCCGATGCCGTCGAAGAGCATGCGCAGCGCATTGGGTCCGGAGGCGCCGATGAGGGAGTGACGCAACTCGTCGCTCATCTCGTGGCCGTGTTCGCGGGCCAGCTCGCGCACCGCGATGTCCCACAGCTTCTCCGAATCGAGCAGCGTGCCATCCATGTCCCACAGCACCGCGGCCGGTCGCGCGCTCACGTGTTCACTCGCCTCGTTCTCGTCGTCTCGCCGGCACCAGCGCTCGCGGGGCCCGGTCAAGCCTAACGGGTTCGGTTCATACCCCTGATCCGGCGATCTGGAGGTTGCCCGCGTCGCCGGTGACCTGGATCCAGCGGTTCTCCGAGCTCACCGACCCGTTGGTGAGGTGATAGGTGAGCGAGACGACCGCACGATCGGGGCCGCTGGGGGTGATCGATCCGACAGTCACCGAGCGCACCGTCGACCAGAACGACGAGTACTGGCCGAAGCCGCCGGTCTGGGCCTGGTAGCCGGGGGCAAGGCGCGACCAGGCACCGCTGGTGTTGCCGGGCAGCATCCCGTAGTAGCTCGCGATGAACTGGTTGACGCGTTCGGGCGTCGGTGGGCCGAACGGTGTCGTGGTGATGGTGGTCGTGGTGGGGCGCGGGGTGGAGGTCGCGCTGCTCGTGGCCGGGCTTGAGGTGGGTGCGGTGGTGGCCCCGGACGGCGGCGGCGCCGAGACGGTGATCGTCTCCTGCTCGGGCACGATCACCACGGTGCTCACCTTGCCGTCGACCATGGTGGTCACCGTGACGGGCGAGGGCGGGTCCTGCGCCTGCTGCCCGGCGTCTCCGCCACGGTCACGGGTGACGACAAGGACGACCAGCATCACCGTGAATGCGGCGACGGCGGCGGCGAGCAACAGCACGGCGCGGTTGTTCGACGAATCGGTCCGCGGCGGCGCGGCGGGAAAGGCGGGTGGCCTGCCCGACG
This sequence comes from Nocardia sp. JW2, assembly GCF_051843015.1. NCBI lineage: Bacteria > Bacillati > Actinomycetota > Actinomycetes > Mycobacteriales > Nocardiaceae > Nocardia > Nocardia sp. JW2. Next base: position 621,127 of record NZ_JBPXLK010000001.1, on the reverse strand, counting down.
AATGCCCGCCGGTATCACCGACACCACCGATGAATTCGGTCGCGGCGGCGGAGTCGATGTCGTTCGCCGAGGCCGCGGCGTCCTGGACCCGCGGTTCGGCCGGGGGCGGTGGTCCGACCACGCCCGCGGCGGGGCCCGACGAGCCGCCGGTGATCGCGGAGCGGGCCGCCTTCGCGAGAGCCAAACCGCTGCCGAGCAATCCGGCGGCCTTCACTCCCCCGTTCTCGGGTGCGGGCGATACGGTAGGCGTCTCACCGAGCGCGAGCACCTTGGTCGCGGTCGCGGGCAGGGCCGGAACACGGCCTGCCGCAACGTCTTCCAGCGCACGCCTGGCCTGTGCCATGGTCGGGCGTTCGGCGTCGTCGGCGGTGAGCAACCACATCAGCACCGGTCCGAGTGGGCCCGCCTTCTTCGGCTCGGGCACCACCCCGCGCGCGACGGCGTGCAGGACAGCGAGGGGATTGTCGCCCTCGCCGAACGGCGGCGCGCCCTCGACGGCGGCGTAGAGCGTGGACCCGAGGGCGAACACGTCGGCGGCCGGTTTCGGGTTGTCGCCACGGGCGATCTCGGGCGCGAGATAGGCGGGGGTGCCCGCGAGGAAGCCCGTCGCGGTGACGGTGACATCGCCGGTGGCGTGCGAGATGCCGAAGTCGGTGAGCTTGACGGTGCCGTCGTCACCGACGAGCAGGTTGGCCGGTTTCACATCGCGGTGCATGATCCCGGCGTCGTGCGCGGCGGACAACGCCGCCGCGGCCTGCGCACCGATCCCGGCCACCTCGATCGGCGACAGCGTCGCCCCGCCGGAGATCTTCACCGCGAGGCTCGGCGCGTTCATGTATTCCATGACCAGCCAGGGCTGGCCGTCCTCTTCGGCGACATCGAAGACGGTGATGGCGTTGGGGTGGTGCAGGCGGGCGGCGATGCGACCCTCACGCATGGCCCGCAATTTCGCTTCCAGCGCTTGGGTTCCGGTGAGGCCCGGCGCGAGCAGCACCTGCTTGACCGCGACGGTGCGCCGCAACCGGACGTCGGTGGCGCGCCACACCACACCCATCGCACCCGTGCCGATCGGGTCGGTGAGTCGATAGCGTCCCGCGATCAACCGATCCGATGTCATAACGTGTGCCCCTCCTGCTTACCGCCGAGTCGTCCAGCCCTCCGCGCCACAGCGGGATGAAACTTCCGAAAATCCTACGTGCCTCAGTGCTTCGATTCCGTTGCCGACCATCGACCACCATGGTCGACCCGCCGGGTTCGTGATCAGATTCACAACGGGCACAGTACGAATCGGGCCGGTCCGAGGTGGACCGGCCCGATCACCGAACACCGATGTCAGGCGTTGAAGTACTTCGCCTCGGGATGCAGCAGGACGAAGGCGTCGGTGGACTGCTCGGGATGCAGCTGCAGTTCTTCCGACAGCGTCACCCCGACCCGGCCCGCGTCGAGCAGGTCGACGAGCTTGGCGCGGTCCTCGAGGTCCGGGCAGGCGCCGTAGCCGAAGGAGTACCGCGCGCCCCGGTAGCCGAGCTTGAAGTAGTCCTGCACATCGGCCGGGTCGCTGTCGGCGACCGACTGCCCGTCGATGCTCAGTTCCTCGCGCACCCGGCGGTGCCAGTACTCGGCCAGCGCCTCGGTGAGCTGCACGCCGATGCCGTGCACCTCGAGGTAGTCGCGGTAGCTGTCGCCCGCGAACAGGGCGTTGGCGAAGTCGGCGATGGGCTGACCCATGGTGACCAGCTGGAAGGGCAGCACGTCGACCTGACCGGCCTCGCGAGCCTTGTCCCGCGAGCGGATGAAGTCGGCGATGCACAGGAACCGGTCGCGCTGCTGACGCGGGAAGGTGAACCGATACCGTTCGGGCGCATCGGGTTCCGGCTCGGTCAGCACGATGACCTCGTCGCCCTCCGACACCGCCGGGAAGTACCCGTACACCAGGGCGGCGTGCTGCAACACGCCCTCGGTGGCCAGCCGGTCGAGCCAGTACCGCAGCCGGGGACGGCCCTCGGTCTCGACCAGTTCCTCGTAGCTCGGCCCGTCACCAGCACGCTGCCCGCGCAGACCCCACTGCCCGAGGAACAGCGCCCGCTCGTCGAGCAGACCCGAATACTCCGCCAGCGGAAGGCCTTTCACCACACGCGTGCCCCAGAACGGCGGGGTCGGCACCGGCTGATCGGCGGCCACGTCGGAACGCTCGGGCACCACGATGGGCGCCTCGGCGGCCTTGCGCTCGGCGGCGATCCGCTTGGACCGCTCGTGGCGGGCCTTGCGCTCGGCGGCCTTCTTCTTCGCCTCGATCGCCTCCGGGCTGTCGGGGTCGAGTCCACCGCCGCGCTTGACGGTCATGATCTCGTCCATCAACCGCAGACCTTCGAAAGCGTCACGCGCGTAGTGCACCTCACCGTCGTAGACCTCGGTGAGGTCGTTCTCGACGTAGGAGCGGGTGAGCGCGGCACCACCGAGGAGTACCGGGAACTGCTCGGCCACGCCCTTGGCGTTGAGCTCGGCCAGGTTCTCCTTCATCACCACGGTGGACTTCACCAGCAGGCCGGACATGCCGATCACATCGGCCTTCTTGTCCTGGGCGGCGTCGAGAATGGTGGCGATGGGCTGCTTGATGCCCAGGTTCACCACCTCGTAGCCGTTGTTGGACAGGATGATGTCGACCAGGTTCTTGCCGATGTCGTGCACATCGCCCTTCACCGTGGCCAGCACGATGCGGCCCTTGCCCGAGTCGTCGGTGGCCTCCATGTGCGGTTCCAGGTGCGCCACCGCGGTTTTCATCACCTCGGCCGACTGCAGCACGAAGGGCAGCTGCATCTGACCCGAACCGAACAGCTCACCGACGGTCTTCATGCCCGACAGCAGCGTCTCGTTGATGATCTGCAACGGCGGCACCGACTTCATCGCCTCGTCCAGATCCTCGCCGAGACCGTTGCGTTCACCGTCGACGATGCGGCGTTCCAGGCGCTCGAACAGCGGCAGCGCGGCCAGCTCCTCGGCGCGCGAGGCCTTCGAGGACGCGGTCGAGACGCCTTCGAACATGGCCATGAGCTTCTGCAGCGGGTCGTAGTCCTCGCCGCGGCGGTCGTAGATCAGGTCGAGGGCGGTCTCGCGCTGCTCGTCGGGGATCCGGCTCATCGGCAGGATCTTCGAGGCGTGCACGATGGCCGAGTCGAGCCCCGCCTCCACGCACTCGTGCATGAACACCGAGTTCAGCACCTGCCGGGCGGCCGGGTTCAGGCCGAAGGAGATGTTGGACAGACCGAGGGTGGTCTGCACCTGTGGGTGGCGGCGCTTGAGTTCGCGGATCGCGTTGATGGTCTCGAGACCGTCCTTGCGCGATTCCTCCTGACCGGTGCCGAGGGTGAAGGTCAGCGTGTCGATGATGATGTCGGACTCGGCCAGCCCCCAGTTGCCGGTGATGTCCTCGATCAGCCGCTCGGCGATGGCGACCTTGTGCTCGGCGGTGCGGGCCTGGCCCTCCTCGTCGATGGTCAGCGCGACCACGGCGGCACCGTGCTCGGCGACCAGCGCCATGATCTGCTGGAACCGCGACTCGGGACCGGCACCGTCCTCGTAGTTCACCGAGTTCACCGCGCACCGGCCGCCCAGGTGCTCGAGCCCGGCCTGCAGGACCGCGACCTCGGTGGAGTCGAGCATGATCGGCAGGGTGGACGAGGTGGCCAGGCGCGAAGCCAGCTCGTTCATGTCGGCGGCGCCGTCGCGGCCCACGTAGTCGACGCACAGGTCGAGCATGTGGGCGCCGTCGCGGGTCTGGTCCTTGGCGATCTCGAGGCAGCGCTGCCAGTCGGCGGCCAGCATCGCGTCGCGGAAAGCCTTGGAGCCGTTGGCATTCGTACGCTCACCGATCATCAGGATCGAGGCGTCCTGCTCGAACGGCACGGCGGTGTACATGCTCGACACGGCGGGCTCGTGCTCGGGGTGACGGCGATCGTCGATCGGCGGCAGCGTCTTTTCGACCTCGCGCACCGCCTCGGCGACCTGACGGATGTGCTCGGGCGTGGTGCCACAGCAACCGCCAACCATCGACAGCCCGAACTCGGAGACGAAACCGCTCATCGCGACGGCCAGCTCCTCGGCGGTGAGCGGGTACTCCGCGCCCTTGGCACCGAGCACCGGCAGACCCGCGTTCGGCATCACCGACACCGGAATGGTGGCGTGGCGCGACAGGTGCCGCAGGTGCTCGCTCATCTCGTCGGGCCCGGTGGCGCAGTTCAGGCCGATCATGTCGATACCGAGCGGTTCCAGCGCGGTGAGCGCCGCACCGATCTCGCTGCCGACGAGCATGGTGCCGGTGGTCTCCACGGTGACGTGGGTGATGATCGGGATCCGGCGACCGGCGGCGAGCATCGCCCGGCGGCTGCCGGTGATCGCGGCCTTGACCTGCAGCAGGTCCTGGCAGGTTTCGATGAGGATGGCGTCGGCGCCGCCGTCGAGCATGCCGAGCGCGGCCTCGGTGTAGGCGTCGCGCAGCGCGGCGAACGGGGCGTGGCCCAGCGTCGGCAGCTTGGTACCCGGGCCCATCGACCCGAGGACGTAGCGCGGGGTGCCGTCGGCCGAGGGGCCCATCTCGTCGGCGACCTCGCGGGCGATACGGGTGCCGCGCTCGGACAGGTCGCGGATCCGGTCGGCGATGTCGTAGTCGGCGAGGTTGGGCAGGTTGCACCCGAAGGTGTTGGTCTCCACCGCGTCCGCGCCCGCCGCGAAGTACGCGCGGTGGATGTCGGCGAGGACATCCGGGCGGGTGTCGTTGAGGATCTCGTTGCATCCCTCGAGGCCGCGGAAGTCGTCGAGTGTGAGGTCCGCGGCCTGCAACATCGTGCCCATCGCACCGTCGCCGATGACGACACGGCGTCGCAGCGTGTCGAGGAGCGTGGTATCGAAAGTGGTGGGCAAGGACGCAGGCATGGTTCAAGACTAGTGGGCGCCTCCGACACACGAGACCACTGTCGGTGATCCAGTGGCCCGGACCACACAACACGCAACCCTGCCGGTCGCCACAAAACAATTGGCACAAGACACTAGGCTGACCTGGTGGATGCCAGTGAGACCCCCGAGACGGAACTGCCGACGTTGCGCAATCCCGTGCTGGTCGCGGCCTTCGAGGGCTGGAACGACGCCGGAGATGCCGCCAGTGGCGCGGTCGAACATCTGGAGTTGCTCTGGGACTCCGAGCCGCTGGCCGAACTCGACTCCGAGGACTATTACGACTACCAGGTGAACCGGCCGACCGTGCGTCAGGTCGACGGGGTGACCAGGGAGATCCAGTGGCCCTCGACCATGCTGTCGGTGTGCTCGCCGCCCGGCAGCGATCGCGACGTGGTGCTGCTGCGCGGGATCGAACCCAATATGCGCTGGCGCAGCTTCTGCAACGACCTGCTCGAGTTCATCGAACAGCTGGGTGTGGAGACGGTGGTGATCCTCGGCGCGTTGCTGGCCGACACGCCGCACACCCGGCCGGTGCCGGTCACCGGTTCGGCCTACAGCCCGGAGGCCGCCGAGCGATTCAATCTGGAACAGACGCGCTACGAGGGTCCGACCGGAATCACCGGTGTGCTGCAGGACCAGTGTGTGAAGGCGGGCGTGCCCGCCGTGTCGTTCTGGGCCGCCGTGCCGCACTACGTGTCGCAACCGCCGAATCCGAAGGCGACGATCGCGCTGCTGCACCGGGTGGAGGAGGTCCTCGACATCGAGGTGCCGCTCGGCGAGCTGCCTGCTCAAGCCGAGGAGTGGGAGGCCGCGGTGAACGAGATGACCGTCGGCGACGAGGAGATCAGCGAATACGTGCGCTCGCTCGAGGAACGGGGCGATGCGGCACTCGATCTCAACGAGACGATGTCGAAGATCGATGGTGACGCGATCGCCGCGGAGTTCGAGAAGTACCTGCGCAGGCGCGGGCCGGGAAGCTTCGGGCTGTAGACCCGATGCACCGGCCCGCTCGGGCCGCCGCCGTCAGGATGGTGGTTCGGTGTCGGAGGCCGTCATCTCAGCGCTCCAGGGTGAGGACTTGGGCGGCGGCTTCGTGCGCCAGTTTGGCGATCAGCATGTCGCGCGGAATCGTCTGCCCGGCAAGATGATCGAGCGACGGGACCACCACGTGGTGCGCGTCGGCCCGCTTCAATTCCTGGGTGAGCTCGGCGAAGGCCGCACCGTCACCCGCGGTCGATTCATGGAACGTCGCGGCGAAACACATCCCCGCCGTAGCCGCGAGGCTGCGTAGCGCATCCTCCAATTGATCGCCCTGGCCCTCGGCCAGATCGTCACGCAAGTATCCATAGATCAACGCTTCCACCCGAACCTCCGTTGGATTGGGATCGCTGTTCTGTTGTCGGATCCCCCCGCGCGGCGCCAGCCGCCGCGCGGGGGTACTGCGTTGCCTCGCAAGCTCTCCTGCGGGGCGGGTGATCGGTCCGGCCGAGCACCTACTTACAGCATGCGCATTCGTGCTCCGTTGTAGCAGATGTCAAACCGATGACATCTACGTGCCCTATCCGGGACGCCGAACGTTAACTGGTGGAATACTACGGCCGTGACCGCAACTGATGATCGACCCGTCTGGGCTGTCCGGATGCGCTCGGAACGTGACGCGAGGGGATGGTCGCAAGCCGACGCCGTCCGCGCGATGCGTGCCAAGTCCTCACACAACCTGCCGACGGACAGTACTCTGCTGCGCAATTGGCGCCGCTGGGAGTCCGGTGAATCACGACCCGACGAGTTCTACGCGCCGATCATCGCGGCCGCGTTCGACACCGTCCCCGCCGCGTTCTTCCCCAAAGCCCGTCCGAACCGCGATGACGAGCTGTTATCCGCAACCGGTATGGACACACTCGAATTCATCGGCAGGCTACGCATGTCCGATGTCAACAGCGCCACCCTCGACGCGGTGCGGATCACCGCCGAACGGTTGTGCTGCGAGTACGCCTATGCCGACCCGCACGAGCTGCACGCCGAGGGAACCGCGTGGTTGCGCCGGATCACCTCGCTGCTCGACGGCCGACTCACCCTGAGCCAGCATCGGGAAATCCTCGTACTGGCCGGCTGGGTGGCGTTGCTGGTGGGTTGCGTCGACTACGACCTCGGCCACCGGGCGGGCGCGGAAGCCACTCGGCGGGCGGCGGATTCGCTCGGCCGCGAGGCGGGCAACCCCGAGATCGTCGGCTGGGCGGCGGAGATGTCGGCGTGGTTCGCGTTGACCCAGGGCAACTTTCGTGGCGCCATCGACGTCTCCGAGAAGGCGATGGCGGGGACCACGTCGATGGGTGTCGGGGTGCAGCTGGCCGCGCAACGCGCCAAGGGCTGGGCGCGCCTGGGCGATCGCCGGGCGGTGCAGACCGCGCTCGACGAGGGCCGGGCGATTCTGGCGCGGATGGGTCATCCGGCCGATCTGGACAACCACTTCGTCGTCGACGCAACGAAATTCGACTTCTACGCCATGGACTGCTGCCGGGTGGCCGGGCAGGACCGGCTGGCCGAACGTTATGCCCAGCAGGTGATCAAGGATTCGACGCGGCCCGACGGCAGTGTGCGCAATCCGATGCGCGTGTCCGAAGCCCGGCTCACGCTCGCGGTGGTCGCGGTGCGCGACCGCGATCTGGAGCGCGCGGTGGAGGAAGGTGTCGCGGCGTTCACGGCGGGCCGCAAGTCGCTGCCGTCACTGGCCTGGATCGCGGGCGAGGCGGCGCGCGAGATCATCGAACGCTTCCCCGGTGATCCGCGTACCCAGTCGTTCCTCGAGCAGTTGCGCTCGCTCAACGTCGGGTGAGCGCGGCGGCGATGCCACGCCGATCCGGGGCGGGTCGGTCGGAGCAGTGCTCGGTCACCACTAATCTGTCTACGGTGACCGACCACCGCGCCGACGGCCTGCCCAGCGCCGTCCCTGCCCTGTGGGACGAGCGGCTGCGGTTGTTCTCGTTCGCCACCGCCGAGAAACGCGCCGACTACCTGCGGGTTCTGCGCGCCTTCGACAGTGCGCGCGCGGCGTACGTGGTGTTGCTGCACGCCGACGATGTCGCCGAGTGGATCGCCAAGGCCGAGGCGGGCACGCAGGGGCCCGCTCCGGCGGGGGTGCCGCTGTCGGCGGCCGAGATCGGTCCGCTGCTCGAGCAGCTGCACCGCTGGGGTGTGCTCGAGCGCAGCTACGACGGCACCCGGGCGGCCACCTTGGCCGAGTACCGCAACCGGCACTACGTGTACCAGTTCGCACAGGCCGGTTTCCAGGCGTATCAGGCGGTGGCCGGGGTGCTGTCCGCGCGGATGGAGGACGCGTCGCTGTCGCGGTTGGTGCTTCCCGAGCTCCTCGCGGACCTGCGCACTCTGGCGACCGCCAATCGCGAGGGCGACGCCGAGCGGGTCTACACCACCCTGCGCAGGCTGGACGCCGCACTCACCGACATGGCGGCGCGCGCCGCGCACTTCTATCTGTCGCTGGGCGACCTGGTGCGGACCACCGAGATCACCCCCGAGTCGTTTCTGGCGCACAAGGACGCGCTGCTCGCGCACATGCGGGAGTTCAGCATGGATCTGGCTCGGTTCGCGCCGCGCCTGGCCGCCGCGATCGGCGAGGTGGAGGACACCGGCGTCGAGGCGTTGATCGGTCGGGCGGCCGGGTGTGACGAGCGGGTGCTGCTGAGTTCGGTCGAGCGGGAGGCGGATTGGCGGGCCCGCTGGGACGGGTTGCGCACCTGGTTCGTCGCGGGCACCGAGCCGGGTGAATCGTGTGAGGCCGACCGGCTGCGAGAGGCGACGATGAGCGCCATCGCGGCCGTGCTGTCGCTGTTGCGCCGGGTCACCGAGACCCGCCGGGGCGGGATCAGCCGGGAATCGGCGCTGCGCCACCTGGCGGCGTGGTTCGTCGCCACCCCCACCTCGGACAGTGCGCACGCCCTGTACGACGCGGTGTTCGGCCTCGGCAAACCACGGCACCTGTCGCTGGAACACCCCGACGCCGACCTGGTGCCGGCCGACCGATCCTGGTGGGACGCACCACCTTTGGAGATCTCCCGCACCCTCGCCGAAACCGGCCGAGCCCCCGCCGCCGGCGCGCCCGCCCGGATCTCACGCAACGACGCCGGGGTACGCCGCCTGCGTGAGGCACAACTGGCCGCCCAACGCGAACGAGCGGCGGCCGCCGCCTCCCTGGCCACCGGCAACGTGCACGAACGAGTACTCGACCAGCGCGAGACCGAGGTGCTGCTGCGCCTGCTCGACGCGGCCTCCACAGCCTGGGTGCCGGTGAGTGGACGGGTCGAGGGCACAACGGGTTCCGACAACGGCGTCACCCTGACGGTTCGCCCGTGCGACGGGTCGACGGTGATCCGCACGGCGGCGGGATTGCTCCACTTGAACAACCGCCGCCTCGAAGTACAGGGTTCGACACGGCGGGGTGGGAAGCGATGACCGCGAGCATCGGCGCCCGGCCTGGTTCACCCGGTGGGGCGGACCGCGGGATGCCCTGGAAGCCTCGGCGGCTACCGGCGCCGTGCTGCGGCGTTGTTCCGGTGTCGCGGCACACCGCGCTGAGCGACGGCGGCATGACGACGGCGCACATCGGTGTGCTGAGCCTAGGCCGATACTCGATCGCGCATCCGGAGATCGACGGCTCGTGCTGTGGTGCGGTGCGGCAGGGGGTGGCTGCGTGAAGCGGCAGCGGATCGATGCGCTCGCGCTCGACAGCTACCAGCGGGCGGTCCGGGTGATGCTGGCGAATCACCTTGTCACGCGGGTGTATCCGGACCGGATCGCGTTGCCGCTGATCCGGCGGTGGGCGACCGAGCTGCGCGAGGACATGGCCGAGTTGTTCGGGTATCGGGTGGAGATCACCGAGACGACGGCGCGGCTGTATCCGGTGCACGATCGGCTCGAGGATGCCCGGCCCGCGCGCAGTGTGAACGATCGGGTGTTCGACCGGCGGCGCTACGCCTATCTGTCGCTGGCACTCGCCGCGCTGGGGCGGGCCGGGGATCAGATCACCCTGTCGGAACTGGCAGAGCATGTCGCCGATTACGCGAGCCGCATCGATGGGCTCGAATTGTCCACCGAGCGGGCGGCCGATCGTGACGCCTTCGTCGACGCCGTCGGCTGGCTCGGTGCGCGCGGCGCGTTGACCCTGGCCGACGGTGACGCGAGCGGGTGGGCCAGCGACCCCGACGCGGGTGAAGCGCTCTACGACATCGACCGCCCGGTGGTTTTCGCGCTGTTCCGGCCACCGCGGGCATTGCAGCACCTGCACAGCGTGCGCGGTCTGCTGGCCGAGGACACCGAGGTGGCGGCCGACATCGCTCGCCGGGTGCGGCGCGCGCTGGTGGAGCGACCGGTCGTGTACCTCGCGGATCTGACGCCCGCCGAACGGGCACTGCTCGGTCAGCAGCGCCTGATCGGTGAGGTGGAGTACTGCACCGGGCTGCGGGCCGAACGGCGGGCCGAGGGTGTAGCGCTCATCGACACGTCGGGTCGCCTGTCGGACACGCGGTTCCCGGGTACCGGCACGCTCGCGCAGGTGGGGCTGCTGATGATCGGTGAGATCGCCGACGCGGTGCTGGATCTGGACAACCCGCTGCCGCACCGGCCACTGCCCGACCTCGATCCGGCCGAGGAACTCCTCGCCCAGCTCGACACCGCGATCCCCGAGGCGGGGGTGTTCGTCCCGCTGGCCGACGAAACACCCGACCCGGCAACAGATTCCGACGACGAGGTCGCCGAGGAACCCGACACCTATCCGTTCCTCGACGATGCGTGGGTGCGCACCACCGTCACCGCGCTCACCGATCGCTACGGTGCCACCTTCGCCGCGCAATGGCAGGCCGACGCCGCCGGCCTCACCGCCGAGGTACTTGCCTTGCTCACCAGGTTGCGGCTGATCCGGCCCGTCGAAGACGGTCTGCTCGTGCTGCCCGCGCTGGCCAGATACCGGGGTGCGGTCGTCACGGTACGGGTGCGCAAGACCGAGGAATTGTTCGTCACCGCCGCTGATGTCGGCACCGGAGTGGGAGGGAGCTGAGCAGATGACGCTCATTCACGGCGGAGTGCGATTCGTCCCGACCCGCGCGGGCATCGTCAACCTGTGGGACTACCGCGACCAGGAATTCTGTTTCGCCGACGGACGCCTCGTACTGCGCGGACCCAACGGTTCCGGCAAGACCAAGGCTCTCGAGGTGCTGTTCCCGTTCGTGCTCGACGGGCGGATCGAGCCGCGCAGGCTCAATCCGTTCGCCGGTGAGGAACGGACCATGAAGTCGAACCTGCTCTACCGCAAGCAGGAATCGGCGTACTCGTATGTGTGGATGGAATTCGCGCGCGGCAGCTGGGAGGATCCCGAGGTCGTCACGGTCGGTATCGGGATGCGCGCCACCCGGTCCTCGGACAAGGTGACGCGCTGGTATTTCGTCGCCGACGGCCGCGTGGGTGTCGATTTCTCGCTCATCGGTCCCGACGACCGCCCGCTCACCCGCAAACAGCTCGCCGAACAGATCGGCAGCGACGCCATCGTCGACCGGCCGGTCGAATACCGGGCCGCGATCGATGCCCGCATGTTCGGGCTCGGTATGCAGCGCTACGACCAGCTCATCAACCTGATCCTCACGCTGCGTCGCCCGCAGCTCGCCAAGAACCTCGACCCGCGGGGGTTGTCCCAGGCCCTCACCGACGGTCTGCGTCCCCTCGACGAACAGCTCATCCTCGACGCGGCGCGTTCGTTCAGCGACATGGAGGAAGTGGGCCGCACTCTCGACGGGCTCGTCCAGGCCGACACCGCCACCCGACGGTTCGTCGATGTGTATCGCAAATACCTTGCGGTGCAAGCGAAGTCGGACGTCGATCAGGTGCGCACCCGGCTCGACGCCGTCACCAATGCCTCGACCGCCCTGTTCGCCGCGACCGCCTTACGCACCCGCCGCGACGCCGACCGTGCCGCCGCCGAGGCCCGTGCCGAGGAGGCCGACCGCGCCTACGAACAGGCCATCGCCGACCGCGAGAACCTGCAGCGCTCCAGCGCCTACGAGGGCAAACAGCAACTCGACGACCTCGCCGACGCCGTACGCCGACTCGAAACCTCCGCTGCCGCCCACCGCGACAAGGCCGCCGAAGCAGCGCAGACGTTGCAGCGGCGCGCCGAGGAAGCCGAGAAGGCGGCCGAAGCGGTACGCACGGCCGCCGCCGCGCTGGTGCGCGGCGAAGAGGCCCTCCGCTCGGCCGCCGAGGAAGCGGGCATCGAGTGGACCACGCCCGGCACCGACGGCCGGGGCGACCAGTTCACCGCCGCCGTCCGCGGCCACGCCGAGGAACGCGACGCCGACGTGCGCGCGGTCCGCAAGGCGGTGAGCAAGTGGGAATCCGCCGCCGCCGACCGAACCCGCGCCGAACGCCTCACCGAACGCGCGACAGAACTGCGCGACGCGGCAGCCGCCGAAGTCGCGCATGCAGAAGCCGCGGTTGCGTTGGCGCGCAAAGATTCTGCGGCGAACCTGCGCGCCTGGTGGAAGACCAACTCAGCCCTCCTTGCGGGCATCGCGGAATCCTCGGTGAACGCCCAAGCCGCCGAAGCAGTCATCGACGGGGGCGACCCTGCCCACGGCGTCATCGGGGCGCGATCCGATCGGACGGGGGCTGATGACGGTGGACTGTTCGAGGCGCTGGAGACCGCCTTCGCTGGTGCCGGAGTGGAGGACATCCCCTCTGCCGCAGAGGTTTTGGCGGAGCGGATCGAGCCGCTACGCGAGCGGATCCGCACCCGTCGGCAGGAGTCGCGGGCGCGGGCTGATGCTGCGGCCGCGCGCCGCGACGCACTGACGGCCGAACGCAAGCAGATCGCTGCCGAACACGATGACGCCCCTCCGTCGTCGTCGGCCAGAACCGGTATGCGCGAGGGACTTCCGGGCGCTCCGCTGTGGAAGCTGGTGCGGTTCGGGGATGGGGTGTCCGCGCAGGAGGCGGCGGGGATCGAGGCCGCGCTTCAGGCCGGAGGTCTGCTCGACAGCTGGATCTGTGGGCCGACCCTGCCCGCCGAGGTCGAGTCGGACCACTTCCTGCTCCCACTGCCCGTCGACCAGCGCCCGACCGGTCGCACCCTCGCCGATGTTCTTGTGGTGGAGGAGAATACGGCGGAGGTCGAGGTTCCGAGGGACACGGTCGCTGCCGTGCTCGCCTCCATCGCCCTCGACGAACTCCGCCCTGGCTCGGACAGCTCCGCCCCTACGGCAGCCGACGACCACTCAGGGTACGAAGCCGCCGAGACGCACCCGGCGCCGACCACGTCGGCCCGAGCAGACTCCGCACCAGGCGCGGGAGGCGGAGCGATATCGACGACAGTCGCGGCGACGGGTGCGGATCGCGCCGGTGTTGCGGACGGCGAAGGCATGGGACGGACCATCCCAGGCGCCACGCTGAGTGCGCTGACCGCCGAGGCTGGCCCCGTGGTGATCGGAACAGCGGGCCACTTTCGGCTGGGTGTCCTGGTCGGCAGGCATCACAAGACCGAGGCCGAGTTCATCGGTGCGACCGCGCGGGCGCGCAGGCGAGCGTTGCGGCTCGCCGAGATCGAGGCGGCGATCGAGGCGGCCGGCGCGGAATACGAGGCGGCTCGGGCCGAAGAGTCTTCGGCGGCAGCGCAATTGGCTGAGCTCACCGCTGCGGCGAAGTCGTTGCCACGACCTTCGGCGGTGACCGCCGCACTTCGGGCGGTCGCGGAGACCGCCGGACTGATGCGGTCACGGGTGGAGGCGGCGGCGCAGGCCGAGCGGGAGCTCGATCAGGCGGTGGCCGAGGTGGCCGCCCAGGACAAGAAGGTGCGGGCGGCGGCGCAGGCGCATCGCACGCCGCGTGAGGCACGGGAACTCGACGCACTGGCCGCCGCGATCCGGCATTTCGAGAACACCGGCACCGGGCTGTTGCGGTTACGTGCCGAGCACGAGCGGGAACGGGAGCGCGAACGGGAGGGCGCCGATCGGCACGACGAGGCCCGTGCCCTTGCCGAGGCGTTCGCCGAGGAGGCCGAGGCGGCCCGCGCCGGATATACCGAGCAGCAGCGCAAGCTCGAAACGCTGCGAGAAGCGTTGGGCGCCAGTGCTGCCGACATCGACCGTGAGCTGGATGCGGCGCGCGCGGCCATCGAAGCCGCGAAAGCCGAGCAGCGGGCCGCGCGCAAGGCGGCCAATGCGGCGATCGAGGCGGTGGGTGATGCGGAAGCGGCATATCGCACGGCGCACGAGGCACTCGCCACGGCGCTCACCGAGGTGCTCGCCGAAGTGCGGTCGCTGGCTCCGTACGCGCGGCCCGACCTGCTGAGCCTGCTCGGCGCGTCGGTCGAACACCGGTGGCCGGGCAGTGAGGCCGCCTGGTCGACACCCGAGCAGCTGCAGTACCGCATCGTCGCCGCGGGCCCGGAAACCGATCCGGTGGTCTTGCCGGACGAGGTCGCGGCCCTGTTCGCCGACCTGGATGCCGCCACCGCACAGGTTCGCGCCACCGAGGCCGGGCGCAAGTCCACCCGATCAGCGGTGACCAGCGCACTACAGGAGTTCGACGCCGCGCTCACCGCCTCCGGCCGCGACTATCGTCTGCACTGGGATGCCGCCGACGGGCTCACCGTGGTGGCCGTGCACGACGAGAACGGCCAGACCGCGCTCGCCGATTTCGCGGCGCGCATCGACGCCGCACGCCGCGACCAGGAACTGTTGCTCACCGACGCCGAACGCCGCATCCTCGAGGACGCGCTACTCACCGGCTTGGCCCAGCAGATCCACGAACGGACAACGGACGCACGCGAACTGATCTCCCGGATGGGCGCGGAGATGAAGCAGCGGCGGATGTCGTCGGGCAACACCATCGGCGTGCACTGGGTGCTGGCCGACGGCCTGTCGGAGGCCGCGCGCGCCATGTGCAAGCTGCTCGACCGCGACACCTCGGCGCTGAGCCCCGACGATCTGGGTGCGGTGCGCGCGCATTTCGCCGCCGAGATCCGGGCCGCCCGCGCCGCCCACCCGGAACGCTCCTACCCCGAAATCCTCGCCGCCACCCTCGATTACCGGTCCTGGCGGGTGTTCTCGTTCACGCTGATATCCGGCGACGGGTCCGAGGACAAGCTCACCGTCGCCCGCCACAGCGCGCTCTCCGGTGGTGAGCAGTCGGTGTCGCTGCACCTGCCGTTGTTCGCCGCCGCCCACGTGATGCTCGATTCCGCCGACCCACAGGCACCACGCCTGCTGGCGCTGGACGAAGCCTTCGCCGGCGTCGACGACAACGGCCGCAGCGAATTGCTCGGCCTCAGCGTGCAATTCGACCTCGACCTGTTCATGACCGGCTACGACCTGTGGATCACCTACCCACACGTCCCCGGCTGCGCCCACTACGACCTGGCCCACTCCACGGCCGAGAACACCGTGAGCGCAACCCTGCTGGTGTGGGACAGCGGCGAACTCCTCGCCGAACACGACGGCGGCGACCTCACCACCGCCCTCGGCTCCCCCAACCGCCGCCGCCTCCCCAACACCATCGAAGGCGGCCTCACGTTGGAAGGGATGCCAGGAGAACCGGCGTCGGTCGGCTGAGGGCACATCGGAAGGCAGCTGAACACCTGAGCTGACTGGGCGGCGTCGTGCCCGTCCGGCGGGAACCGAGCGCAACGGGCGCGTGCGCAATCGCGATCCGGCTGATTACGATTGGCTGATTCGTGAGGAGATTCGAACGCATGACCGCCACAACGACCACGCTGGATGAGCTCATCGTACGGCGCACACTTCGAGTCCCCGCCCTGGAAAACAGCCGAGGAGACGGTGCACCCGCGACACGTCAGTTCGACGCGGCCCTGATGTCGGTGGGTTTCACACTGTCGCCGGAACTGTTCGACCGCCTGTGCGGCCACCGAGCAGGCGCTGTCATCGACACCGCGGTGATGGTCCTCGGCGCCGTCAGGCACCTCGTCGGTGACCACGTCGAGCACAACGTGTACTTCCGGGACTTCCCGAACAACGTGCCGGACACGACGGAGTTCTGGGCCGAATGCCTCGCGGAAGCGCTCGCTGATCCCGATGCGGCAGGCGAGGTGCTAGACGGGCTGTTTTTCAACACCCTGAACCTCCCGAGCCTCCCCGCGTACGGGAGCTACCAGCACGACTACGCCGATATGCGGGCAGCGCACAGAAGATTCGTCGAGCGCGCCACCGACCGCATGACCGTGCTGCACGCCGGCGATCCGCTCGACGACGAAATCCGGGCACTGTATCGGCGGCTCGCCGAGTCGGCCATCCCCCTCGGCGAGGACGATCGCGACGCCTTGCGGTTGCTCGCCGAAAGGTGCGCCGACGACACCGATCCGCCGAGTCCGATCCCGATCAGGGAGAACCGGGCGCTCGTCAACGAGGCACTGCTGAAGGTCGGCCGCGACATCCTCGTGGACACCCCGACGGACGTGCTGCGTCTGGCGTGCGCCCTGTCCGGTGGCGACGTCACGTTGCAGGAACCGACCCGGTTCCAGTCGCTCCCTCGCCGGTACCGGCGTGCACTGCTCGCCGCACTCGACCGGGTGATCGACGCCGACCCGGCCGCACTGGGCAACATCCGACCGCGTCGGGAAGCGTGGAAACGTCTCGCCGAGCGGCTCCACCCGAACGAACACCCCGAATGGTCCTCAGCAGCCACGGTTTTCGCGATAGCGCGCGGCGACCGGCACGCACCGTCGATCGCCGGGCGGGTCGACGCCGCAATCGAGGCGGGGAACGTGGTTCTCGCGACGTCGATCCTGGCGAACACACCCGGCCTGTTGTTCCGCTCCTTGGATCGCCTGCTGCGGCTGGCGACGTCTCGTGCGGAAACCGACGCGATCGTCGATACCGTGTCCGCCACCGTCGACGACGTCTCCGGGCGAGTGATCCTGTCGACACGGGAGCACCTGCGGAATCGTCGGCGTACGGCCACCGGGCCGCGCACCTTCACCAACCGAAAGGGACGTGCGTGGGTCACTGCGGACGACCGCGTACCGCTCGACGCGAGATCGGTCGATGAGGTGCTCGCGGTACTCGACGCGGAGATCTCGCGTCGGCTGCCCCACATCGAACACCTCGCCGTCGACGCGGACCTGCTCGATGTTGCTCTGCCGCTCTCCGACAAGATGATGCCGCCGGGTTTCGGGCTGTTGCCCCGTGGTTCGTCGACCCCGGTGGAGGGAACCTCGCTGCGGTTTTTCACGTACTGGAAGCAAGCCGAGCGGCGAACCGACTACGACTTGTCCGCGCTGATGATCGACGACGCCAGCCAGGTGGACTGGTTGTCGTACACGTCGTTGCGGGCCGTGGGTGGGGTGCATTCCGGTGACATCACCTCGGCACCGGACGGCGCGTCGGAATTCATCGACCTCGACTTGTCGAAGGTGCGGGCGCGATACATCGTCCCGCAGGTCAACATCTACTCCGGGGAAGGGTTCGATGACGTCGAGGAATCGTTCTTCGGGTATATGCTGCGTGACCGCGACCAGGACGGTAGCCCGTTCGAACCTCGGACGGTGCGGATGAAGTCCGACCTCCGTGGCCCGAACCGGGTAGCACTGCCGCTGGTGTTCGTGCGTGGCGACACCGGCTGGTCGGTGCACTGGCTGCACCTGTTCCTCCGTGGGTGGCCGTCGTTCAACCGGGTGGAGAGCAACCAGGTTTCGACGATGCAGATGGTCGAAGGGATCCTCGGGCGCGACTGGGTGACGGTGCGGGACCTGGTGCGTTGGATGGCGCCCGACCAGGTGTCGATCATCGGGCGAGGGGCGACCGTCCCCGAGGGTGTGACAGTGCGGTTGAGTATCGAAGATCTGGCGGGTGTGAAGGATCTGATTCCCGCCTGACGCGCTGTGTATATTGTGCTCGAGGCTATGTCGTGGCTTCCTTCCCAACCTTCCCTCTTAGTCGCGACGCTTTCCTCGTGCACGCATCCGAGGCCGCCACCCACCCGGTGGCGGCCTCCTGCGTCATGGCGCGGCGTGGTGGGTGGCGAGGGCCGCGGCACGGTCGTGCAGTGTGGTGCGCAGCCATGGGGGCGTGAGGATTTCGGCGTGGGTGCCGAGTTGCCAGAGCGCCCATTCGGCGTGCCGGGGATCCTGGAAGGTGAGCTCTAGGTGCAGCCATCCGTCGGGATCGACCGATTCGGAGCGGACGGTCACCGCAGTGTCGACCAGTTCCGCCCGCCGAGTACCGTTCACCCTGACCTCGACCGCGATCTGGTCACTCCCGGCACGGAACCGGGTGCTGCGTTCCTTCCAAGCCTGATCCAGGTCGATGTGCTCCGGCCGCTGCGCGGGTTCGGGCAGTTCCTCCGCGTCGAGAATGCGCGACAGGCGGTAGGTGCGGTCCTCCCCCGACCTGGTGGCAAGCAGATAGCTCTGGTCGGCGACGGTGACCAGGCCGATCGGGTCCACGGTTCGCCACTGCGCGGACTGGTCGACGGCGGCGTAGTTGATGCGCAACCGGTGACCGGTCAGCACCGCGCGGCGGACCTCGGCCACTACGGCGTCGGGCAGGTCCTCGGGCACGACGCGACGCGACAGGAGGTCGGTCTCGGGGTCGACGAGCAGTCGACGGGCGGCGCCGGTCGCGGTGTCGCGATAGCTCTCGGGCAGTGCGTCGACGACCTTGCGCATGGCCGACGCCAGCGCGCCACCGAGGCCGAAAGCTTGTGCCCCACGCCGTGATCCGGCGACCAGTAGCGCCAGCGCCTCGTCGTGATTCAACCCGGTGAGCTCGGTCTGGAAACCGGGAAGCAGAGCGAAACCGCCGTGCCTGCCGCGTTCGGCGTACACCGGCACACCTGCCGAGGAGAGCGCCTCGATATCGCGCAGCACGGTGCGAGTGGAGACCTCCAGCTCGCGGGCCAGCACGTCCGCGGTCAGCCTGCCGTGTCTGCGCAGCAGCAGCACGAGGGAGACAAGCCGGTCGGCGCGCACTCGCGAAAGATTACCCGGAATACACGACAGAGGATGTCGTGTATTGCTGACAGGCTCATCTGCGTCACAACGACCCATCACACGAGAGGTGCCTCGCATGGCGCACACCATCGTCAACCCCGACGGCCTGCACAACCCGGTTCCGTTCGGCTACAGCCACACCGCCGCCGTCCCGGCGGGTTCCGGGCTGGTCTTCGTCTCCGGCCAGTACGGTTCCGACGCCGACGGCGCGGTCGTCTCCGGCGACTTCGCCGACCAGGTGAAGCGGACCTTCGACAATATCGCCACCGCTCTGGCGGCCCACGACCTGGATCTCAGCCACGTCGTCGCGCTGCGCACCTACGTGGTGAACCACGATGTCACGAAACTCGGTCCGATCGCCGGAGCCGTCGCCGAGCACTGGGGCACCACCCCACCCACCCAGACACTCCTCGGTGTCGCGGCGCTGGCCACCCCCGATGTGCTGTTCGAGGTGGAAGCGGTCGCGGCCCGGCCCTGACACGGTCCTCAACCCAGCGCGTGCCCGATGCGCTCCGTCATCGCCCGCAGTCGCGCGGACAGTTCGGGCGAGTCGCGTACCCGGAACGCGACCCCGAGCGAAACCAACTGCCGGGCAAGCCAATCGGGGTCGTCATCGCGGACACCGGTGAGGCGGCAGGTGGTGGCACCGGTGGAGTGCAGTGTGGCGGGGTCCTCGCCGAGTCGGCCGGTGACCCGGGCGAGCGGGGCGTCGATGGTGACGTCGGCCCGGTACGGGGCGGTGGCCCAATCGGTTCGGCGGCCTGCCACATAGTCGGCGGCGTCGGCCGCGGGTAGCTCGCGCGCGGTGATCCGGGCACCGGTCGGGTGCGGGTGGGCGATCCGGTCGGCGCGGTAGGTGCGCCAGGCGTCTCGGTCGAGGTCGTAGGCGACCAGGTACCAGCGCCGACCGGACGCGACGACGCCGACCGGTTCAGCATGGCGGCGTGACTCGGCGCCGTCGGCGTCGAAATAGCCGAAACGCAGTCGTTCCCGGTTGGTGACGGCCGCGGCGAGGGTGGTGAGGACCTCCGGCTCCACGGCGGGCCCCTCACCTACCCGGACCGCGACCGCTGTACCGACCACCCGCACCCGGCGGCGGAGCTTCGCGGGCAGGACCTGCTCGAGTTTCGTCAACGCCCGCACCGACGCCTCCTCGATCCCACCGACCGCCTGCCCGGTGGCGACTCGCAGCCCGACGGCGACCGCGACCGCTTCGTCCTCGTCGAGCACCAGCGGCGGCAGCGCCGACCCGGCGGTGAGGCGGTAGCCACCGCTCGCACCCAGCGCGGCGAGCACCGGGTAGCCGAGCTCTCGCAACCGGTCGATATCGCGGCGCACGGTCCGGTCGGTGACGCCGAGGCGGTCGGCGAGTTCGCTGCCCGGCCATTCGCGTGGCATCTGCAGCAGCGAGAGCAATCGGAGCAGTCGGGCGGCGGTGTCGGTCATGCTGTCGATTCTCGCGCATATCTAGGACCGAACCTGTCCTAGATGCCTCGTAGCGTCGGGTTCACACCGATCACGAGGAGTTCCGAATGACTGTCCGCCCCTTCCACATCGACATCCCGCAGGCCGATCTCGACGACCTGCGCGACCGGCTGGCCCGAGCCCGATGGACCCCCGAACTGCCGGGCGACGGCTGGGAACGTGGCGTGCCTGCCGCGTACCTGCGCGAGCTCGCCACCTACTGGGCCGACGAATTCGATTGGCGGGCACAGGAAACCGCACTCAACGCCTTCCCTCAGTTCCAGACGGCCATCGACGACCTCGACGTGCACTTCGTCCACGTCCGCTCCCCCGAGCCCGATGCGGTGCCACTGCTGCTCACCCACGGGTGGCCGAACACCTTCGCCGAATTCACCCGGGTCATCGGCCCGCTGACCGATCCCCGCGCCCATGGTCTCGATCCCGCCCTGGCCTTCGACGTCGTCGTCCCGTCGGTCCCCGGCTTCGCCTTCTCCCAGGCTCCCCGCGAGGCCGGGATGACCACCGCACGAGTGGCGAGGATGTGGACGCAGCTCATGGACCGGCTCGGCTACCAGCGCTACGGCACGCAGGGCGGTGACCTGGGCGCCTACATCGCACCGGAGATGGCGCTCGCGGCCCCCGAGCACGTGATCGGGGTCCATCTCGACGGTGGAATCGGCATGCCGACCGAAGCCGACGTCCCCGCGATGTCGGACGAGGACCGCGCCGAGTGGGATCAGATGCAGCTGTGGATGACCGGCGGCGTCGACCACCACACCCTGCTGCGCGCCGCACCGCAGACCTTCGCGCTGGGCTGGAACGATTCACCCGTCGCGCTGCTGGCGTGGATGACGCAGAAGTTCCAGGAGTTCACGCCGATGGCCGACCTCGCCGAGGACGTGATAGACCGCGACCATCTGCTCACCACGGTGTCGCTGTACTGGTTCACCCAGACCACCGGCACGTCCTCGTGGCCCATGTACAACGGGTTGCGTGACGGCGGTTTCGGCTGGCCGACCGGCCAGAACCTGGTGCCGACGGGCGTCTACGGTGGCGGCTCACCGCTCATGCGCAAGCTCGCCGAACGTGACAACAAGATCACCCACTGGCCGTCGGGCAACCCCGGCAACCACTTCGTGGCGATGGAGGAACCGGCGGCGCATGTCGCCGACATCCGGACGTTCTTCGCCGCCCTGCACTGACAGACAAGACCGCGCCGGTCGACCTACCGCATGCTCGCGTCGGGCACGGTCGGCGGGCACGGCGCCCCCGGTACCGTCACCAACTCGAAGTGCCACCACTCGTTGTCGAAAGTCCGGCACAACCCCCAGCGGTTGCCGTTGGCCTCGAGCCACTGGGCGCCGATCTGCGGGCCGACGTCGACGGCGTGGCCGGAGACGTGGGTCGATTCGGCGGGCGGGAGGACCCAGCGGCGGGCCTCCTCCGGGGTGCCGTGGGTGGCCAGGCCGTCCTGCCACAGCGCTTCCTGCTGTTCGGGGGTGCGGTAGCCGGAGGTGACCGACAGCGGCACGCCCTCGGCGTGGGCCTGCTGTTCGGCCAGGGTGTAGGCCAGGGCGAGCGGTGGGTCGAGGCCCTCGGTGCCCGCGGCGGACTGGACCTGTTCGCGCTGATCGGGGTCGGCCGTTGCGGTGCCGGTGGCCGTCATCGCGGCGACCGCGCACACGCCGACCAGGATGCGGAGAACAGAGTGCATGCCGGAATCCTATCGGCCCCGGTTCGGCGCGGTTCGCCTCACCCGGATCGGCGCCACCGGTCGATCTCGCGGCCGACCTCGGTGACGGGCGGCTCGTGGTAGAGCCATTCGCGGGCCAGCAGGTGCCAGTTCGCGGTGGCCCGCAACTGGCCGAGGGTGGCGAAGGTGAACAGGTCGGCCCGGCGGGAGAACACGTGCTCGGGCGGCAGCAGTTGCCGGTGCATGCCGTGGAATTGCGACGAACGCGGGTCGACCGCGAGCAGCAGTGCGCCGGTGGCCAATTCGGGAGTGATGGTGACGTCCTCGTCCAGCAGGTGCCAGCCCGTGGCGGCCCACACGTAGGCCAGGCTCTCCTCGACCGACACCCCGGCGCTCGGGTCGATGATCCCCCGGTCGACCCACGCTGTGTACAGGTCCTCACCGCGCCCCTCGGCGGCCGCACGCAGCACGTCGCGCTCGAAATCGACATGCGCCGGGTCCATCTGCTTGTACAGGCCGAAGTCGACGAAGGCGAGCTTCCCGTCGGCGGCCAGCAGCATGTTGCCGGGATGCGGGTCGCCGCAGAACTCGTTGTCGACGAACAGGCTGGAGATGTAGAACCGGTAGATCAGTTCGCCCAGGTGGTCGCGGTCGGCGTCGGGCAACGTGCGCATGTGCGAAAAGGGTTGTGACTCGACATATTCGGTGACGAGCACATTGTGCGAGCAGTGTTCGACGATCGCGTCGGGCACGGTGATGAACGGGTGTCCGCGATACCGCCGCGCCACCCGGTGCTGGGTACTGGCCTCGCGTTCGTAGTCCAATTCGCTGCGCAGATTGTCGGCGATCTCTTCGAGCACACCCGTGTCGGCCATGCTCGGCAGCACGGATCTGCCCATCTTGCTGAGGAATTCGAGGTTGCCGATATCGGCGTGGACGGCGCGCTCCACCCCGGGGTACTTCACCTTCACCGCGACCACGCGCCCGTCGCGCAGGGTGGCCCGGTGCACCTGACCGATCGACGCGGCCGCGATGGCGGTCTCGTCGAAGTCGGCGAAGACGCCGCCGAGCGGTCCGAGATCGTCCTCGATCACCGCACGCATGGTGGGGAACGCGACCGCGGGCGCCTTGTCCTGCAGCGCGGCCAACTGGGCGCGGAAATGTTCGCGATGTGATTCGGGAACGAAGTCGAGGTCGAGCACCGAGGCCATCTGCCCCAGCTTCATCGCCGACCCCTTCATGCTGCCGAGGACCGTGACGATCTGCTGCGCGGTCGTCATCGCCGAGCGCTCGGCCAGCACCTGCCTGGCCTCCTCGGTGCGACCGATCATCGACAGTCGTCTGCCGACCCCGCGCACCGCTTGGCCCGCGGCGAACTGTCCGAGCTTGGCGCCGCGCGCCACCCGGCCCCCAGGAATTCCAGCGGGCATAGCCACCCCGTTCACCGTATGTCGCCGGTCACGTTACACCGCGACGGCTGGACGCACGACCAGAAGACCCCGGCGCCCGCGAAGACGCAGCCGCCGGGGTCCTCGGGAGCGGGTCTCTACACGCGTTCCTTGGAGCGGGTACGCACGCGCAGGGCGATCGGCTTGGAGGTCTCGGCGAAGAAGTCGTTGCCCTTGTCGTCGACGACGATGAAGGCCGGGAAGTCCTCGACGTCGATCTTCCAGACCGCCTCCATGCCGAGCTCGGGGTACTCGAGCACCTCGACGTTCTTGATGCAGTCGAGGGCCAGGCGCGCGGCCGGGCCGCCGATGGAACCGAGGTAGAAACCGCCGTGTTCCTTGCACGCCTTGGTGACCTGGGCGGACCGGTTGCCCTTGGCCAGCATGATCATCGAACCGCCCGCGGCCTGGAACTGGTCGACGTAGGAGTCCATGCGCCCGGCGGTGGTCGGACCGAACGAGCCGGAGGCGTAACCCTCGGGGGTCTTGGCCGGGCCCGCGTAGTAGACGGCCATGTCGCGCAGGTACTGCGGCATCGGCTCGCCCGCGTCGAGGCGTTCCTTGATCTTGGCGTGCGCGATATCGCGGGCAACGACCAGCGGGCCGGTGAGCGAAAGCCGGGTCTTCACCGGGTATTTCGACAGCTCGGCGCGGATCTCGTCCATCGGGCGGTTCAGGTCGATCTGCACCACGTCGCCGCCGAGGATGTCCTCGGTCTGCTCCGGGAGGTACTGCGCCGGTTCGGTTTCCAGCTGCTCGAGGAAGATGCCGTCCTTGGTGATCTTGGCGAGGGCCTGGCGGTCGGCCGAGCAGGACACCGCGATGGCGACCGGGCAGGAGGCGCCGTGGCGGGGCAGGCGCACCACGCGCACGTCGTGGCAGAAGTACTTGCCACCGAACTGGGCGCCGATACCGAACTCACGGGTGAGCTGGAAGACCTCTTCCTCCAGCTCGAGATCGCGGAAGGCGTGACCGGTGATGGAACCCTCGGTCGGCAGGTTGTCCAGGTAGTGCGCCGAGGCGTATTTCGCTGTCTTCAAAGCGAATTCGGCGCTGGTGCCGCCGATGACCACGGCCAGGTGGTACGGCGGGCAGGCCGCGGTGCCGAGGGAGCGGATCTTCTCGTCGAGGAACTCGAGCATGCGCTCGGGGTTCAGGACGGCCTTGGTCTCCTGGTACAGGAACGACTTGTTGGCCGAACCGCCACCCTTGGCCATGAACAGGAACTTGTAGACCGGGTTGTCGGCGTCACCCTCGGTGGAGTACAGCTCGATCTGGGCGGGCAGGTTGGAACCGGTGTTCTTCTCCTCCCACATGGTGATCGGCGCGAGCTGGGAGTAGCGCAGGTTGAGCCGGGAGTAGGCATCGAACACGCCGCGGCTGATCCACTCGGCATCGTCGACACCGGTGAGCACACCCTCACTCTTCTTGCCCATCACGATCGCGGTGCCGGTGTCCTGGCACATCGGCAGCACGCCGCCCGCGGAGATGTTGAGGTTCTTGAGCAGGTCGAGCGCCACGAAACGGTCGTTACCCGAAGACTCCGGGTCGTCGATGATCTTGCGCAGCTGCCGCAGGTGCGCGGGGCGCAGGTAGTGGCTGATGTCGTGGATCGCCGTCTCGGTGAGCAGGCGCAGGGCTTCGGGCTCTACCTGCAGGAAGGTGCGGCCGTTGTGCTCGAAGGTGCTGACCCCCTCGGTGGTCAGCAGACGGTACGGCGTGTCGTCCGCGCCGATCGGCAGCAGATCGGAATAGCGGAACTCCGGCGCGGTCACGGATCGCACTCCTTCAGGCAGGTGGGCAGAGCATCGCAGAGCCTATCCACCACCGGCCGCCGACCTGCGGATTAGGCAACCCTTACTCAACATAAAGCATTGTCGAGGTTGCACGTTCAACACAAACGGTGCTACCCATTCTCCCGGGCGGTGGTGGGCGTGCGCCGTTCAATCCGAAGCTTGCACCGGCGAATCTGGAGCTCGATCGTGACCGATCCACAGTGGCTCGATGATGTCGAAATGCGCGCCTGGCTGGGCTATGTCCGTACCCGCGACCTGATCGCCGCGGCGATCGGGCGTGACGCCGGCCGGGCGGCCAATCTCAGTTATGTCGAATATTCCGTGCTGGTGTACCTAGCGGACGCACCGGGCCAGCGTTTGACCTTCGCTGACCTGGCGGGTGCGCTCGAGTGGTCGCAGAGCCGACTCTCACACCAGATCACCCGCATGCAGAAGCGCGGACTGGTGGTGCGCGAGACGATGCCGCACGATCAGCGCCGCACCGTCGCGCGGCTGACGAGCGCGGGCGGTCAGTTGCTCACCACGGCGGCTCCCGCCCATGTGCGCAGCGTGCGACGGCACATGATCGATGTGCTCGACCGCTCGCAACTGGCCGCACTCGCCGAGATCTACGACGTGCTGATCGACCACCACCGCAGCGCGGCAAGGGAACTCGGCACACGCGTAGCGGCGAAGGAGGCGACACCGGCCGCGGACATGGCGTGAGTCAGGACCCCGAACTTCCGCCGCCACCGCTCGAGTCGGGGCGCTGCCCGAGCCCGCCGCGCAGGACCGTTCCGCCCGCGACCGGTGCCCCACGGTCGTAGACGTCGCCGGTGCTCGGCCGCAGGAAACTGCCCGCCGCCAGGGCGATCGTGGCGCCGACCGCCGGGTAGACCAGCGTGTCGGTGTGCTTGTACCAGAACCGTTTGTAGCTCGCGTCGGAGGTGTCGCACCGGTCGTCGGCCACCCGCTTGTTCGTCGCCGTCTCCACGCAGACCCCCACCGAGGCCGGGCGGGCGGCGGTGCTGGTGGTGGGCCGCGCCGACGAGGTGGTGGCGGGCGCGGAGGTGGTGGTGCGCGGGGTGGTCACCGGCGGGCGGGTGGTGGTCGTCGGGCGCTGGGCCGAACCCGGCGCACTGCACCCGGCCGACACCAGCGCCACCGCGACCAAGGCGGGCAGGGTGAAAGTCACACTGCGCGACCGCATTACCCGAACGTCCATGATCTCCCCCTCCGGCGACCGACAGGTCAACGCTCGACCATAGCGACCGGTCCCCGCCCGGACAACCCGTCCGACCCTCGGCGAAATACCGCTTACCGCAATACTTTCTCGGCGGTGTTCGCGGTGCGGGCCGTGTCGGGGATGCCGAGGGCGCGTTCGAAACCTTCCGGGACCACGATGTCGTCGCGGGTCAGGTCGGTGACCGACGTCTTGCGCAGGCCGAGCAGGGCGGAGTCGATGCCGCCGCGCAGGATGTCGAGGACGTTCTCCACACCGGCCTGGCCGTTGGCGGCCAGACCCCACAGGTAGGCGCGGCCGATGAGGACCGCGCGGGCACCGAGGGCGACGGCCTTGACGACATCGCTGCCGCGCCGGATACCGCCGTCGAGCAGGACCTCGATCTGGTCGCCCACGGCATCGGCCAGCACCGGCAGGGCGCGGATGGCGGCGGGGGTGCCGTCGAGGTTGTTGCCGCCGTGGTTGGACACCGAGATGCCCGCGACGCCGGCGTCGACCGCGCGCAGCGCGTCGTCTACTCGCATCACGCCCTTGAGCAGCACCGGGCCGTCCCACTGCGCGCAGATCCAGGCCACGTCGTCCCAGTCGGGGGCTGGTGTCTGCATCCATTCGCCGTAGGCGCCGAAGAAGCCGGGCGCGGCGCCGCCGCCGACGGACATATTGGGTGCGGTGAGGTCGGGGATGGAACCCGAGCGCAGGTAGGTGGCCAGCCAGCGCGGACGGGCGAGGGTCTGCGGGGCGAATTTCATCATGGTGCGCAGGTTCAGCGATTCGGGGATCTGCGGGCTGCCCCAGTCGCGACCGTGCGAGAAGGACCAGTCGAGGGTGAGGATCAGCCCGACCGCACCGGCGGTCTTCGCGCGTTCCATCCGTTCGAGGATCTGGTCCTTGCTGCCGCACCAGTACAGCTGGAAGAAGGTGGCGGGGTTGGCCGCGATCACCTCTTCGACCGGCTTGCTCGCGAACGAGCTCAGGCCCATCGCGATGCCGCGGGCGGCCGCGGCCCGTGCCACGGCGACCTCACCGTCGGGGTGCACCGCCTGCACACCGGTCGGCGAGATCAGCACCGGCATCGAAACCTGTTGCCCCAGCACGGTTGTCGACTGGTCGCGGTCGCCGATGGGGCCCGCGCAGTGCGGTGCGAAACCGAGTTCGGTGAACGCGGTCTGGTTGTCCTCGATGGTCTGGCCCCGTTCGGAACCGGCGATCAGCGCGCCGTACACCGACTTCGGCAGCCGCTTGCGGGCGCGACGCTGCGCCTCGGCGACGGTCTCGAACCAGGGGTTCATCGACGTGGTCCTTCCTCGTTGTCACCCGGCCACCAGCGGCCCAGGTCGTGCAGGAGCGCGGCGGTCGCCGCACTCAGCAGTTCGGTGCCCGCCGCGGCATTCGCCCCGGTCGGGTCGCCGAGAATTCCGTTGTGGCTCACCGCGGCCACCCCGCCCGTGCGCAGCAGCGGCAGCACCTCGACGAGCGGGCGGGTGTCGCCCGGTTCGGCCAGCTCGGTGCGCACCCGGTCGGGCGCGAGGGCGAGCTGGAGGGAGGTTTCGGCGTGGCCCGCGTGCGCGTCGCCGCCGTAGCCGGGGCAGAACAGGCGCACGTCGCGCGATTCCGAGCGCAGCAGGGTGACGGCCCGGCGCAGCGCATCGACATTGCCGCCGTGGGCGTTGACCAGCACGATCCGCTCGAAAGTCGCGGTGGCCGAACGACACAGCTCCACCACGAGCAGCTCCAGCGCGGCCTGCCCGATCGACAGCGTGCCGGCGAATCCGGCGTGCTCGCCGCTGGCGCCGTAGGGCACGGCGGGCGCGACGAGCACGTCGTCGCGAGCGGCCGCTGCCCGCGCGCACAGCGCCGAGGCGATGTCGAGATCGGTCGACAGCGGCAGGTGCGGTCCGTGCTGCTCGATGGCGCCGAGCGGAACCAGCAGGATCGACGCGCGACAGGCGTCGACCTCCGGCGATGTGAGCTGGGCCACGAACATGACCGAACATTAACGTCAGTCACTGACATAATCAAGACCTGGCTCCCCCCGGCGGCCCACTCCCTACGCTGTATCCATGTCAGCCCCGACCCAGCGCGGCCGCCCACCGCGCACCACCCGCCGCGCCCTGGAACTCATCGCGATGCGCCTGTTCACCGAGCACGGCTTCGAGGAGGTGACCGTCGGGCAGATCGCGGCCGAGGCGGGCGTCAGCGAACGCACCTTCTTCCGCTACTTCCCGAGCAAGGGCGAGGTGCTGTGGCACCAGTTCGACGACGAGGTGGCCGACCTGCGCGCGGCCTTCGCCGCCGTCGCCGACGACGAGCCGATGATGACGGCGGTGCGGCGGATCGTGGTGGCGGCCAACAGGTATCGCGCCGAGGACATCCCCGAACTGCGCACCAGGATGCGCCTGATCTCGGGGATCCCCGCACTGTCGGCGGGCGCGGGCGCGCACTACGACGCCTGGGAGCGCGCGGTCGGCGAATTCGCCGCGCGCAGGCTCGGTACCAGCGCCGACGACCTGATCCCCCTGGCCGTCGGCCGCACCACCCTGGCGGCCGCCCGCGCGGCCTTCGACGCCTGGCTCGAACGCGGTGACGCCGATCTCACCGTGTACCTGGATCGGGCCCTGGCGGCGCTGGCTCGCGGCTTCACCCCGGATAGCCGGTTACCGGCAGGTTTGGGCAGCACCATGGATGGGGTATGAGTAGGCTTCGGTCAACGTGTGCTGCGCGCACCTGGTGAAAACGTCGAAAGGGGCAGGAGCTTCCATGTCCGAGGTGTCAACGAGTCTTTCCGCGGATGCGCCACCGGCGCGCCCGGTGGACAACAACCTGCTCCCCCAGTTGGTCGAGCACCTCCGGCAGAACCGCACCGGCCTGCGTGAGGAATGGGCGCGGCGCATCACCGAGGCCGAACTGCTCACCGCGATGACCCCGGAGGAGATCTTCTCCGAGGCCACCTCCATGTACGACAACTACGTCGAGGTGCTGGTCACCGGTAGCGTCGAGGCCCTGCAGGCCTACGCCCGCGACCTGTCCGAGCGCATCATTCCCCGAGGCGTCGAGACCGACGAGGTCCTCGGAATCGTGCTGCTGCTGCGCGACGTGCTCGCCCGCTCGCTGTTCTCGAAGTACCAGTCCAACTTCGAGATGCTCAACCAGGTGCTCGACGCCTACGAGCCCGCCGCCAACCGCATCGCCAACACCGTGGGTGTGTCGTTCGTGCAGGAGCGCGAGCGCGTCATCAGCCGCCAGCAGGAAGCCATCCGCGAGCTGTCCACCCCGGTGCTGCAGGTGCGCGAGCAGTTGCTCATCCTGCCCATCATCGGCGTGCTCGACTCCCAGCGCGCCCGTCAGCTCACCGAGCAGTTGCTGCGCGCCATCCGGGCCAATCGCGCCAAGGTGGTCGTCATCGACATCACCGGTGTGCCCGCCATCGACTCCGTGGTCGCCAACCACCTCGTGCAGACCGTCGACGCCTCGGGCCTGATGGGCGCCAGCGTCATCATCACCGGTCTGTCCTCCGAGATCGCGCTCACCCTGGTGACCATCGGCCTCGACCTGTCCAAGATGAACGCGGTCGGCGACCTGCAGGGTGGTATCGAAGAGGCCGAGCGGCTGCTCGGGTACGAGGTCACCCGGGTCACCGAGCGGCTGAGCGAGCGGGACGGGCGCTAGCAGTCCGCCATGCCGGTACCCATCCTGAAACAGGGCACATTCCTGATCGCCTCGGTCCAGTCGGCACTGACCGACGCCGACACCGAGCGGCTGCAGGACGATCTCATGACGCAGGTCAGCCGCTATCGCGCGACCGGCATCATCGTCGATGTCACGGCCATCGACGTGATGGATTCCTTCGCCGCCCGGTCGCTGCGCACCATCGCCCACATGACCCAGTTGCGCGGCGCGGAAACGGTGATCGTCGGTTTACAGCCCGAGGTCGCGTTCGCGATGGTGCAGCTCGGGCTCACCTTCGAGGACATGCAGACGGCCCTCGACCTCGAAGAAGGTCTCGCCTGGCTGAACCGTCACCCGCGCAGCCGACGAGATGGTCGTGACAGTGGCCGCTGAGCAGGTCGCGATCGCAGTCAAGGTGTCCGAGGACATCGTGACCGCACGCCAGGCCGGGCACGAGCTGGCGGCTCACCTCGGCTTCACCCTCACCGACCGCACCATGATCTCCACCGCCATCTCCGAAATCGCCCGCAACATCACCAGTTACGCGGGCAGTGGCGAGATCCGCCTGCTCGTCGACATCCGCGACGGCCGCCAGAGCCTCGTGGTCCAAGCCGAGGACCAGGGTCCCGGCATCCGTGACATTCCGCGCGCGCTCGAGGACGGGTACTCCACCGGTCGCGGCCTCGGCCTCGGCCTGCCGGGCGCTCGCAGGCTGATGGACGGCATCACCATCGATTCCGCCCCCGGCCGGGGGACGTTGATCGAAATGTGGAAGTGGGTACCCGACGGTGCATGAAGACGGGATCACCGGCCGCGCGGAATGGTCGACGGCCGGCCGGGCACTACCCGGCCAGGACGTCTCCGGTGACCGTGGCGTCGTCCTCGACACCGGCGACGGCGGTGTGCTGTTCGGCGTGCTCGACGGTCTCGGCCACGGCGCCGCGGCAGCGGACGCGGCCGATCGCGCGACCCTCGTGCTGTCGGAGAACCGCGGCGAACCACTGGATGTGCTGATGGTGCTGTGTCATCGGGCGATGGCCGAAACCCGCGGCGCCGCAATGTCGTTGGCGCTGATCGGGCCGGGCGACACCCTGCAATGGATCGGCGTGGGCAACGTGGAGTCGCGGCTGCTCACGCTCGGTCCGGCGGGCCCGGAGCTGCGGGCGACCATGCTGCTCACCGGCGGCATCGTCGGCTACCGCCTGCCCGCGCATCTCCAGCCGCAGACCCTGCCGATCAAACAGGGCGACCTGCTGCTGATGGCCACCGACGGTCTCGTCACCGCCGACGCCGACAAGATCGACCTGGCCAGGCCCGCGGCCGCCATCGCGGGCGACCTGCTCGCCCGCGACGCCAAGGACACCGACGACGCGCTGGTCCTGGCGGCCCGATTCCGGGGAGCAGGATCATGAGAGGGTGCCGATGAGTGCTGTCCTGGCCGCGTTCCTCGACGACTATTCGGCTGCCCTGCGCCGCCATGTCGCCGCGCCGGGCCAGACAGGCCTGAGCGAGGGCTACGACCTCGGCAGGCGCGCCCTCGTCGAGGGCATCAGTTTGCTCGATCTCACCGAACACCACTTCCGCACCGTCGCCGAACTCGCCGGCAGCGAGGCGTATTCGCGCGGGGCGGAGGTGGCGCTGGAATTCCTGCTGCAGACGATGGCCGCGCTCGACATCGCCACCCGCGGCTACCTCGACGGCACCAAGCGCTACGAGCAACAGCGTTCGCGCGCCGAGGATCTCGCGGGTCGCGACGCGTTCCGCACCGCGCTGGTCGAGTCGCTGCAGGACGGGTTCTTCGTCGCCGACGAGCACGGGACCATCGTCGAGGTGAACTCCGCGTTCGGGGTGCTCACCGGGTACGGGCCCGAGGAGGTGCCGTTCGCGCTGCCGCATCCGTGGGCCCTCACCGATCGCAAGGGCTATCCCCAGATCGGTACGGAGGCTTCCCGTTTCGTGATGCCGGTGTGTCACCGCGACGGCCGCGAACGCTGGCTGGCGGTGAGCGCGAGTTCGCTGGTGAAGCAGGAGAACAACGAGCGGATCTTCGTCGGCACGGTGCGCGACGTCACCGCCGAGCACGACGCGCAGGCCCGCGACCAGGCGGCCTCGCGACTGGCGACCGCGGTCGGCGCGGCCACCAGCATGGTGGAGGTCCTCGCCGTCGGGCTCGACGAATTGCGGCGGACGATGGGCGCGCGCACGGCACTCGTGGCGGTGTGGCCGAGCCGCACCGGTCGACCGGACCTCTACTCCTGCGGCGAGTCCCCCACCGCGGCACAGGCCCCGCCGGAACCCGAATTCGTCTCCGCCAACGCCAGATTCGTCGCGACGCCGGTGCAGCAGCCGAGTTCGCGCGGTGAGGCCCCGGTGGTGCTCGACGAGCAGACCAACGAACTGCTCGACCGGGCGCGCAGGCAGTCCCCGCGCGGTCTGTCGGCCATCACCGGCGACGAGGGCGGCGTGGACGCCGTCGTGGCGCCGCTCGGTGAGACCGGCGACGCGGCGCTGTGGGTGCGCTTCGGCGCCCCGCGCGCCGTGAGTGCCGCCGATTGGGCGCTGTATTCGCTGCTGGTCGGCCATCTCAGTGTCGCGTTGCAGCGTGCACGCAACTTCGATCAGGCCCGTGCCACCTCGCTCACCCTGCAGCGTGCCATGCTCGGACCGATCGAACTGCCGCCGCGATTCTCAGTGCACTACGAACCCGCCCTGCCGCCGCTCGAGATCGGTGGCGACTGGTACGACGTGGTCCCGCTGCGCGACGGCACCATCGGCGTGGTCGTCGGCGACTGCGTCGGCCGAGGACTGTCCGCGGCGGTGGTGATGGGCCAATTGCGCACTGCCGCACGGGCGCTGCTGCTGCGCGGTGCCGGACCCGCCCAGCTGCTAGCCGAGCTCGACGCGGTCGCCGCGCGGATTCCCGGCGCCATGTGCACCACCGTGTGCGCCGCCGTGCTCGACCCCGAGCGCGGCGTGGTTCGCTACTCCAACGCCGGCCACATGCCGCCGATCCTGGCCGCACCCGGTGGGCCGGGCCGGATCCTGGAAGGCGGGCGGGCAGTGCCACTGGCCACCTTCGACACTCCGCGCCGCCCCGAGGCGACCACCGCCTTGCCCGCGGGCTCCTCGCTGGTGCTGTTCACCGACGGACTGGTGGAACAGCGCGGCTACGACATCGAGGAGGGCTTCGTGAAGATCGCGGACGTCCTCAGCGAGACCGGCGGCGCGCTCCCCCGCGATGTGGCCGACGCCGTGCTGTCGCGGCTGTGCCCGCCCGCGGGCTACGACGACGACGTGGCGATGGTCGTCTACCGTCAGCCGCCGGAACCGCTGCACGTCGACATACCCGCCGCCGCAGTCGAATTGACCGGGCTGCGGCGCACCCTCTACCGCTGGTTCGCCACGGCCGCCGTGCCGCACGACCTGGCCGCCGACCTCGTCGCCGCCGCCAACGAGGCGTGTAGCAACAGCGTCGAACACGCCTACCGCGACACCGAACCCGGCCGGGTGGTGCTCACCGCCACCTGTGAGGGCGACCGGGTGGTCATCGAGGTCACCGACACCGGCCGCTGGGTGCCCACCCCCACCGACCCCGGCTATCGAGGCCGTGGGGTGGAGATGATGCGGGTACTCACCGAGGATCTCGAATTCACCCACGACGAAAAGGGCACCCGGGTGCGTATGTGGGTGACGCTGCCGTCGATCACCTTCCCGACCGCGAATCCACTGCGCGCCTCGACGCGCCCGCCGGGAATGTCGTCGCTGAGCTCGTCCTGACAACTGTCAGCAAATGCGGAAGGGCACAGAGAAATTCCGTGCTGACACGTCTACCCGTTGCTTGTCGGAGCCAAACTCCATTGCTACGGTGATACCGCAGTCCCACACCGAGCCAGGTGTGCATCCGGATATCCAGCGATCATCTCGCGAATTCGTTGAGCTGCACAACCCTGATGACACCGACGCTGTCGGTGCCATCGCCGTGCAATTTTGCGAGACGATCCCCATCTCGAAGGAGAAACTGATGTCTGCAGCAGTCGGCGACCTGATCGACAGTATTTTGAAGATCATCGGGTCGATCCTCTGAACAACGATCCGTGAGTAAACCGTCGATTCCGGAGCCGACGACAGCTCCGGAATCGACGGGTTCAGTTCGTGGTCGTCTGATACGCCTCGAGGTCGAAAACGCGCATCTGCCTGCGGTAACGGAAACTGTAGTCCGGCCACAGCACCGCGTTGTTGCCCGTGCTGTCGAGGAACCAGCTGCGGCACCCACCGGTGGCCCACACCGTTTTCGCCATCTTGCGCTGGATTCCCCGGTTGTATTCTTCCTCGGCGTCC
Source organism: Nocardia sp. JW2 (assembly GCF_051843015.1). Taxonomy (NCBI): domain Bacteria; kingdom Bacillati; phylum Actinomycetota; class Actinomycetes; order Mycobacteriales; family Nocardiaceae; genus Nocardia; species Nocardia sp. JW2. The sequence continues at coordinate 586,545 of NZ_JBPXLK010000001.1, read as the reverse complement.
TTGCGCACTTCGACGGTGCGCAGACCGCGCTGCTCCATGGTTTCCAGTGCCGAGATCAGGTACCGGAACTGGGATTCCATGATGTAGATCAGCGAGGTGTAATTCAAGCCGGAATTGGCACCGAGCATGAAGAACAGGTTGGGAAAGTTCGCGACCGTTGTGCCCTTGTAGTTGCGATACCCTTCCGCCTCACCGATTTCCGACAGCGTGCGCCCGTCGCGGCCGACGTACAGGTTGTAGGTCGGGGAATCCGATACCCGGAAACCCGTGCACAACACGATCGCATCGACTTCGCGTTCGGTGCCGTCTTCGGTGACGATCGAATTCGCCCGGACCTCCGCGATCGAATCCGTTACCAGATCCACATTGTCGCGGTCGAGCGCCGGATAGAAACGGTTGGACACCAGCATCCGTTTACAGCCGAGACGATGCGTCGGCACTACCTTCCGGCGCACCTGCGGATCCCGGATCTCGAGGAACATCTTGACCCGGCCGACCAACTCCAGCAGCACCGCCGCACGCGGATACTTGGCCTGGAAGACGACGAAGATCTCGCGCAGCAGGTAGATCATCGCCCGGACCAGCCGCTGGAAGCCGGGAATCCGCCGGAACGCGAACCGCTCGACCGCCGTATAGCGACGGCCCAGATGCGGCATCACCCAGGTGGCGGTGCGCTGATACACATCCAGGCTCGCCACCTCCGGCGCGATCGACGGAATGATCTGCACCGCGGACGATCCCGTGCCGATCACCGCCACCCGCTTGCCCACGAGGGTGGACTCGTGATTCCACCGCGCCGAATGGAAGATCTCCCCCTCGAAGCTCGACATCCCTTTGATATCGGGAAGATTCGGCTCCGCGAGCACACCGGCCGCCGACACGACCACGTCGGCGGTGAATTGCCCACGGCTGGTGTGGATCTCCCATCGGCCATCGGTGTCGTTCCAGCGCGCCGCCGTCATCTCGCAATCGAAGAGGTGCTTGTCGCGCACCCCGAAACGCTCCGACACGTCCCGGATGTAGCGTTCGATCTCGGCCTGCGGGGAGAACGACCTCGTCCAATTCGGGTTCAGCGCGAACGAATACGAATACAACTGCGAGGGCACATCACACCCGGCACCCGGGTAGGTGTTCACCCGCCACGTGCCACCGACATCGGGTCCACGTTCGAGCACGAGGAAATCGGTGTGCCCCTGCTGACTCAACCGGACCGCCGCGCCGACACCCGACAGCCCGCTTCCGACGATGATGATCCTGACGTGCCGTATATCCGGATCGGCCACGGTCACCGAGCTTCGTAGATGCGTTTGTGGCCCGACATCGCGGCCAGCCGGAACGGGCGCCGGGTTTCCTCGGCCATGGCGTGGTAGGCGCCGTCGGTGGGCAGCACCGCTTCGTGCAGGGCACGGTAGTGGTCGTAGTCGAGCATCTCGCGCGAGCTGATCGCGGCCTGGTTGGCCTCGGTGCGCAGGTGCGCGCGGTAGCCGGGTTGTACTGTGCCGCTGAAGAACTCGGCCACACTGCCGGAGCCGTAGCTGATCATGGCAAGGGCCTTGCCGGTGAGGTCGTCCGCGTGGTCGAGCAGCGAGGCCAGGCCGAGGTACAGCGAGGCGGTGTAGCTGTTGCCGACGGTGCGGTTGTAGGTGGTGGTGGCGCCGATGGCGGCCTCGAGGTCGGCTGCCTCGGCGGTGTGGCCCTGGCTCTCGAGCAGGTGCCGGTGCGCCTTGTAGGCCATCTTGGTGAAGGGCTGGTGGTAGCAGAACGCGGCGAACTCGCCGAGTTCGCGACCGCCCTGGCGGCGGTAGTCGCTCCACGCCTCCTGGGCGGCCTTCTGGTAGGCGTTCACCGAGGTCTTGCCGTCGACGATGGCTTCGGAGCGGTAGTTCGGGCGCCAGAAGTCCATGATGTCGGCGCTGTAGAGCCCCGAGATCGGGTCGAGCGCGAGGATGGCCGGGTTCGCGGTGACCAGCATCGCGACCGCCGCGGCGCCCTGGGTCGGCTCGCCCGGGGTGTCGAGTTCGTACTTGGCGATGTCGGCGGCGATCACCAGCACCCGCTGCGACGGGTCACGCGCGATCAGGCCCGCGGCGAACGCCAGCCCGGCGGTGCCGCCGTAGCAGGCCTGCTTGAGCTCGACCACCCGCGCCGCGTTGGGCAGCCCGATCAGCGAATGCAGGTACAGGGCAGCGGCTTTGGACTGGTCGACACCGGTCTCGGTGGCCAGCAGCACGGTGCGGATGTTGTCGGTGCCGTGCCGTTCCAGGATCGGCTGGGCGGCCGCGGCGGCGATGGTGACGATGTCCTCGTCGGCGGCGGCCACGCTCATGCGTTCCTGGCCGATGCCGAGGTAGAACTTGTCGCGATCCACCCCGAGTCGCTCGGCGAGGACGGCGTGATCGAGGGCGTAGTGGGTGGTGGCGAACGAAAGGTCGTGGATACCGACCGGCGTTGTGGTCATCGTTGTGTCCCGTTGCTCGTGGTTGACCGCTCGAATTGGGTATGGGCACGCATCAATTCACCGCGATTGGTCTGCGCGGCCATCAGCGACAGCTCACCGCACAGCACGGTGGCCGCACCGATCACGGCGAGGCGGCGCGCGTTCTCGCCGGGCTCGCGTTCGGCCCGGCAGCCGAGGCGCACCAGGTTGTCCTCGACGAAACTGGCGTGCTTGCCGTTACCGACCGTACCGACGATCAGGTTGGGCAGGGTGCACGAGAAATACAGATCACCGTCGCGGTCCTCGGCGTGGGTGACGCCCTGGGAGCCCTCGACGATATTGGCGGCGTCCTGACCGGTGGCCAGGTAGTAGGCCAGCAGCATGTTCGCGTAATGCGCGTTGGCGGAACGGATTCCGCCCGCGAGCAGGGTGCCGATCAGGTTCTTGCGGATATTGAGCTCGACGACCTTGGCGGCGGTGGTGTGCAGCCGCGCCTCGACCACCTCGCGCGGGATCAGCAGCTCGGTGACGACGTTCTTGCCGCGACCGAGGATGCCGTTGACGGCGGTGGCCTTCTTGTCGGTGCAGTAGTTGCCCGAGATGGAGCCGTAGCGCACACCGGGCATGGTCGACAGGATGTGGTCCATCAGGTGGTCGCTGGCCAGGGTGGCCATGTTGTGGCCGGAGGCGTCGCCGGTGGTGAACTCGAACCGCAGGAACAGCAGGTTGCCTGCGATCTGGTGGTTCAGGTCGATGAGCCGGGCGAAGCGGCTGCTGCCCGAGACGACCTCCTGCAGCTCGGGCATGCGGGCCTCGAGCTGCTGCACGGTGGTGTAGGCGGTGTAGGCGTCGTCGGCTTCGAGCAGGATCGACCGGGTCATCCGCTCGTCGATGAGGGTGGCGACGATGCCCTTCTCGGTGAGGGTGCTGATCCGCGCACCGCGCCCGACCGAGGGCCACAGCGGGGTCTCGTAGGTGGCCAGTGGCACATCGACGGAGTCGTCGACGACATTGCCGGTGATCCGCAGCGGACCGACCCACTGCATCGGGACAGCCGCGTACGACATGTCATTCATGGATGACTCCTTCTCGGAGGTTCGATTCGCGCCACCAGGGACTCCGGTGGGCGAGACAGGCCACATCGATGCCGCGCAGCGCGCAGAAGCCGGCCAGGTCGCCGGTGACGAGCACATCGCGACCGGTGAGCTCGGCGGGCGTGGTCGCGCCGAGGACGGTCATGATGTTGCGCAGCTGATCGAGCCAGGTGGTGATCTTGGCGACGAGGGCCTCGGTGCCGTGGTCGACGAGCGTTTCCAGGAACGCTCCCGCCACGCCGGTCGCCTTGGCGCCCAGTGCCAGGGCGCGGGCCATGTCGAGAGGTGAGCGGATGCCACCGGAGGCGGAGATGTCGATGCCGGTGATGCCGGTGCAGTCGAGCAGGCACGCGGCCGTCGACTGACCCCACTGTTCGATGAAGGCGAAGTCGGCGCCCGCCCGCCGGTCGTTCTCGATGCGCGCGAAATTGGTTCCGCCGCGTCCGCCGACGTCGGCCACGGCCACCCCGGCCTCGCGCAGCCACGTGACGGTCTGCCTGCTGAGGCCGAACCCGACCTCCTTGACGATCACCGGCACCGGCACGCCCGCGACGATCTCCTCGATGCGGCGCGGCCACCCGGCGAAGGCGCGGTCGCCCTCGGGCATCACGACTTCCTGCACCGAGTTCACATGGATCTGCAGCGCGTCGGCCTCGAGCAGGTCGATCGCGCTGTGCACCTGGTCGAGAGTGGCGTTGGCGTTCACATTGGCCAGGACGAACCCGTGCGGGTTCTCCTCGCGCAGCACCCGGAAGGTGCCCGCGACGGCGGGGTCACGGAAGTAGGCGCTCATCGACCCCGAGGCGATGGGGACTCCGGTCTCGCGGGCCGCGACGGCAAGCTGCCGGTTGATCTCGCCGGTATTGGTGCTGCCACCGGTCATCGCGTTCACGTACAGCGGTGAGTTCCAGTGCTTTCCGGCGAAATCGACGCCGAGCCGCACGTCGGCCGAGTCGATGCCGGCCAGGGCGTGGTGCACGAAGGCGACGGAGTCGAAATCGTTGCCACCGCTGTGGTTGCGGCGATGGTTCACCGCGTGGCGAACGTGGTCGTCCTTGCGGTCGGCGATCATGCGCGAACTCCTTCGGACGGGTGGATCCGCAAGGGCAGCTTGCGGATTCCGGCGGCTTCCCAGCCGTCGGTCAGTGCGGCGACAGCGGCGGCGCGGCCGTGCTCGAGCAGGGCGATACCGCAGTCGCCGCCACCGGCACCCGAGGGTTTCGCGGCGGCGCCGACCTCGGCCGCCACGTGACACAACGCGGCGAGGCGTTCGGTCATGACGCCGAGCCGCTCGGCCGCGTCGAGACCGAGGAGAAGCTCACGCGCGCAGTCGATTTCGGTGCGGATGGCGGTGGGGTCGTCGGCGTCGACGGCGGCGGCGAGGCGTTCGACGCAGGCATTGCTGTGGACCAGGAAATCGGCGCGTTCCAGGGGTGCGCCGAGCCCGGCGACCAGCGCGGGAGTGGAGGCGGGGGTACCGGTCCAGCCGACGTGCAGGTCGAGGGTGGTCGGAGTGGGCAAGGGGCGCACCGAAAGACCCGGCCACGGCAGGCGAAGGGCCGCGTCGACGCCCTCGGTCTCGGCGGACCGGGCGACCCGCGCGCGATCCGGTGAGCTGTAGGCGATCCAACCGCCCCAGGTGCTCGCGGCGACGTCACCGCCGGAGGCGCGGGGGTTGACCTCGACGGTGGCGAGCATGGCGAGCCGGTAGCGGTCCATCAGGCTCAGGCCGAGGTCGTAGAACTCGCCGAGCGCGGCCACCGCCGCGACGGTCACGGCGGCACTGGAACCGAGCCCGAACTTGCGGCCGTCGGCGTCGCCCAGATCGGCGGTGACATCCAAACGATAAGGGCGCGGGGTGATTCCGCGTTCGAGCACCAGTCGGTCGAGCACCGATGCGGCGGCGAACAGATAGGAGAAGGTGGCCGGAACCGACCCGGTCGCCGACACGAAGGAACCGGGGTGGCCTGCCGACGCGGGCGCCCGGGTCACGACCGCTTCCGCCGCGAGGGCGGCCGTCGCCGAGTTCGTGGGGGCCGATTCCGCCGAGGCGGCGACACCAGCCTGGTCGCCCGTCACGCGGCTACACCGGAGGGAGCTCCCGCCCTCCAGGTCCGTGGCGAGGACGGTGTCGCCGTCGGTCGCCGTGACCGTTGCGGTGGCGTAGCGGTCGACCGCGACCAGCACGGCCCGGTGACCCGGTTCGACGACGGCGTACTCCCCCGCGACGAACAGTTTGCCCGGGGCACGACAGGCGATCATGAGACCCCGACCTGCGCGGTGTCCGGGAGCAGCGTGGCTCCGGGACCGATGTGCGCGGTGCGGGTGGTGACGAAATCGCCGAGGCTCTCCACGGTCGCCGCCACTCGGGCGGCGTCGGCGCGGGTGCACAGCACCTTCACATTGGGGCCCGCGTCGATGGTCGCGTAGGCGAGCACACCGTCGGCGCGCAGGGCCTGCACGGCGTCGAGCACCGCGAGCGAGTGCGGCGAGAGGTAGCGGATGCCGGGGCGGGCGGTGAGCATGGTGGCGTGCATGCCGAGCGCGTTGCGTTCGGCGATCTCACCGATGGCGGCCAGGTCACCGCGGGCGACGGCGCGGCGCATCTCGTCGAAGTCGAGCATCGACGACTCGGCCCACGGCCGGTAGAACGGGGAGGTCTGGGTGGTGGCGCGCATGGCGTCGCGGCTCGACACCGTTTTGGCGGTCTGGTTCACGACCGCGACGACCAGGGCGGGGTCGAGTTCGTCGCCGCCGATCGGCTCGGCATAGGAACTCAGATCGCCCGCCTCGCCGTCGCCCTCGCCCGCGTGCCACACCACGAAACCGCCGAAGATCGAGCGCGACGCCGACCCGGACCCGCGCCGGGCCAGCCGCGACAGGGCACGCCCGTCCAGGTCCAGACCGTAGGCGGTGGCCGCGGCTGTGGCCAGCGCGGCGAAACCACTCGCCGAGGAGGCCAGCCCGGCCCCGGTCGGGCCGTCGTTGACCGTGACCACGGTGGCGCGTTCGGCACGGCCCGCCTTGGCCCGCACGAGGTCGAGGAAGCGTTCGATGCGGGTGTGCGCGGACCCGGTGGCGGCGGTGCCGTTGAACTCGATCTCGTCGGCCGGGCCGTCGGTGACGCGCACGGTGGTGGTGGTCGCGAAGATGTCGAGCGTCATCGACAGGCTGCTCGTGACGGGCAGGAACATCGTTTCGTCGCGCTTGCCCCAGTACTTCACGAGGGCGATGTTCGGGTAGGCGAGCGCGGTGGCCTCGCCGGTGGCGGAGGTCGAAGTCATTGGTGGGTACCGGGTTCCGAAGTCGTGGCGGACAGGGGCGTGGCGCCGGCGTGCATGGCGCGAGTCGGCACCGTCCAGGTTCGCACGGCACCCGCATGGCGCAGCGCGGCACTCACCCCGGGCGCCGAGGCGGGCTCGGTGAGGGCGAGCACACAGCCGCCGAGACCGGCGCCGGTGAGCTTGGCGCCGTGGGCGCCCGCACCGAGCGCGGCGGTGACGAGGGCGTCGATGTGCGGCGTGCTCACCCCCAGCTCGGCGAGCAGTTCCTGGAAATCGAGCATGGTCTTGCCGAGCGATTCGGCGGCACCGGCCGACAGCTCGTCGCCCGCGGCCGCGATCAGGCCCGAGGCGCGCTCGAGCAACGACCTGGCCCGCACGGGGTCTTCGTCGAGCCTGCGCCGCACGCCTGCCACCGCGTGCTGGGTGGAGCCGGGCACGCCGGTGTCGGCGATGACGAGCGCGGCGTCGAGCCCGATCGGCATCGGCTCGGCCCGGCCCTGGTGGAACCGGATCGGACCGTTCGCCAGGACGGCACTGGCGTCGATGCCGCTGGCCCGCCCGTGCGCGACCTGCTCGCCACATTGCACGAGGTCGTACAGTTCGCCGGGTTCGACGACGAGCCCGTGCAGATCGGCGACCGCGCGCACCGCGGCCCCCGCGCACGCGGCGCTGGAACCGAGCCCACGAGCCAGCGGAATCCCGCACTCCACAACGACTTCGACGGTAGTATCGGTGATTCCCCACCGCCGCAACGCTTCCTCGGCCGCGACCCGTGGACCCGACAGGGCGGTGTCGGTTCCACCGACGGTGAAGCGGAAGTGCCCGTCGGCCGGAACCTGCGACCCGGTGCCGGGTTCGGCCGGGCGCGCCAGGGCGCGGACCGGCAGGGCGGGCAGGGGGAACGCGATCGCGGGCGTGCCGTGCACGACCGTGTGTTCGCCCAGCAGGATCGCTTTGGCGTGGGCGCGCCCGATCCCTACGACCATGCCCGTTTTCGTGGTCACATCGATTCCTCTCCCAACTCGGGCAGGTTCACCGCCCGACATCCTTCCTACCGGAACGACGCCGGGCGGTCGGCCTCGCGCTTACCGAGTCGATCGGCCGAGAATACTGCGCACGGACGGGAAGAACGCGGGCACCTGTGCGGCATAGGCGCGATACGACGCACCGAAGCGGGCGATCAGGTCACGCTCCTCCAGGTAGGTGCCGAGCAGGATGTACCCGGTCAGACCCAGCGCCCACACCAGGTGGCCGACCGTGAACTCCCTGGCGAACCAGAACGACACGAGCAGCCCGGTCATCAGCGGATGCCGCACCAGCCGGTACACACCGTTGACCTGCAACCGGTCGACGGTGGCATCCGGCACCTGGATCACGTACTGCCGGTAGGCCTGGCTGATACCGAGTAGATGGAAATGGTTCAGCAGCAGAGTCGCCGCGTAGACCAGCACGAACCCGATCCAGAACCCGATATCGAGCGCGATACCCACCGCACCTTCAGCAGACCAGAGTACGTGTGGTATGGGCTGCCAGGCCAGCATGATGACCCACATCACCAGGCACACGCCGATGATGTAGACCGTCCGCTCGAGCGCTTCGGGCACCCAGCGGGTGATGAAGGCCTTGAACGCCGGCCGGGCCATGCCCGAGTGCTGCAGGGCGAACAAGGCCAGCAGCACCAGATCGATCGCGACGGCGGGCACCGCGGACAGGTGCGGTCCCTTGTCGACGGTCTTGGGCAGGAACCAGCCGCCCGCGAACAACAGCATCAGCGGCACCGTGATGCCCGCGAAGGCGTACACGGCGAAGGAGAACAGGAACGGGACGAGCCGACCGGGCGTGCTCAGCACGCCCCGCGCCTGCTGGGGAGTCATCAGATCCATGCGAACCACGGCAGGTAGCGGTTGCGGACGGTGCCCGATTCCAGGCGCTGCTCGAGGCGCGCCTTCCACTTGGTGCCGTAGCGCTCGTTGAGGAAGCCACCGGGCACGACCAGGCGCCAGCCCGACTGCGCGACCATCCAGTACGGCACGATGACGCCGGGGTTGACATCACGCATGTAGTCGAGCTTGTCGGGGATCTGGCTCCAGTGGATACCGGGGTAGCGGTGGTGGACGCTGTGGTAACCCTGGTTGAAGATGAGGAAGTTGAGGATGTTGCCCGCGTTGTTGAGCGAGGTGCTCGGTTCGTCCTCGAACCGGCGCGCCGGCGCGTGGCTCAGCCAGGCGAAGTAGCCGGCGTTGACCTGGGTGATGAGGAACGGCACCCAGTAGAACAGCACGAACCGCTCGGTACCCGCGGCGTACCAGACCGCGGCCATGACCACGAAGTACACCGCCAGGTCGAAGATGAACTGGTGGCGGGTGCGACGACGGCGCGGGGCCGGGTTCGCGGCGAACACCGTGCGCACGGTGTGGATCTTGACGATGGTTCCGTAGCGGATCCAGTACCAGATGGCACCGAGACCCTTTTCCATGCCGGTGGTGGCGGTGACGTCACCCGGGCCGTCGTTGAACCGGTGATGGTTGAGGACGTGCACCTCGCGCATCTCGGCGGCGGTCAGGTTGCCCGGCAGGCAGCACAGGATGTCGACCACCCGGTTGGGCAGCTTCGACACGAACAGCGGGCGATGGGTGTGCATGTGCATCACGCCGATGGTGAGCGAGAGGTTGAGCAGCGACAGCACGATGACGAGCGGGATCGCGATGTACCAGTTGCCCGCGGCGGGGACGAACAGGGCGGCCGCGGTCATCCCCATCCACAGTGCGATGTGCACGAGCGGACCGACATTGGAGGCGTGCTCGAGTTTGAGGACCCGCCGGCTGAACGGCGGTTTCTCGGTGGGCGCGACGGGCGTTGGGGTGCTCATGGGCGAGCTCCTTCGCTAGTAGTGACGATGCTCATGAACGAATTGCGTCGGTGGCGAGCGCTGCCTGTTGCAGGCGCTCGGCGAGGTCGCGCAGGGCGTCGGGCCGGTTGCCCGGCACCCGCTCCATGGCCCCGAAGGCCAGGTGGTCGGCGATCATCATGGTGCGCACCGTCGAGCCGGCCGGTTCGCCGGTCATCGGTTCCTCGGGCAGGGCCCGCACGAGGGCGAAGGTGGTGTCGACGATCAGCGGGACCAGCGAGGTCGCGGCCGAGTTCTCACCACCGGCGCGCAGCACATCGGTCTTGGGGACGTGGCGCTCGGCCGCGAAGTCCGGCGCGGCGTCGAGCATGGTGTGGATGGCGCCGTCGGCCCCCGCGCGCACCCGCTCGAGCATGCGGGTCCAGTACTTCGACGAACCCGCGGCCAGCACGGACGCCGTGAGCGGACGCCGGTACGGCTTGGGCGCACCGACCGCACCGCACAGGAACGCCGAGGTGGTGATGGTCATGTAGGCCATGGCCGCGCGGGCACCGAATCCCGGCGTGCCGGGGCCGAGCCGGGCGAGCAGCGCGAATCCGCCGAGGGTCGGGGCGAGCTGACGCAGCATCACCATGCGGGTGAGTTCCTCGCGGTCGGCGGCGCCGTAGAGCTCGAGTTCGCCGTCGCGCAGGTCGTTGGCCGACTGGGCGATCACCGCGATACAGCCGGTGAGCTCGCGCAGGTCGTCCTCGGGCAGTACGCCGTCGGCGACCAGGGTGCACGCGTAGTGGGTGACGCGGCCGAGCACGCCCTCGCTGTAGGTGACGCGCGGCAGCGGCTTGTCGAGGTTGCGGGCCATCACCGCGGCCATGTCGGTGAGCACGCTCGCCACCCGTTCGCGCGCCTGCGGCGACAATCCGGTCACCAGCGCGCGGATGTCGGCGATGCGCTCGGCGAGCAACAGGTCCAGCGCCTCGCTGTCGCGCACGACGCCGGTAGTCGGCGGCAGCGCCGGTGGGGCGGAATCGCTTGTGCCGTTGAGGTATTCGGCTGCGGCCAGCACAGCCGAACCCGCGTGGTCGCGGTCTGCGAGATCTTCGTAGGCGTCGAGCACCCGGCACGCGAGCAGGGCCGCGGCGGCTTCGGCACGCTGGTGGGCGGGCAGGAAACTCACCGCGATACCGAGGTTGCGTCCGGCCGGAACGAGGGCGAGCCGGGCCAGTTCCTCGGGCGTGCGCGCGGCGCGCATGGCGGCCAGGTCGGGGGCGCGGCGCAGCACTCGCAGGCCGCGGGCCAGCTGGAGGAGTCGGACATCGCTCATCGGGAGATCACCTGCCGCAGAAGTTCGCGCAGGTCGTCCCGCGCCGGAGAGGGGCCGAACACGTCGAGCGCGTCGGCCGCGGTTTCGGTGGCGGTCACCGCGACCACGCGGGCGGCCTTGGTCGCGCCGCTGTCGACGAGGTCGGTGCGCAGGGTCTCGCTCGGTGTGGCCGGGTCGAGCCACAGGTCGCGGGCGCCCTCGCGCAGGTCGAGCCACTCGATGACCGGCCAGGTCGGCACGCGACGTTCGAGATCGCCGCCTGCGTCCTTGCCGAGGCCGGGGCCGCCCTCGATATCGCGGACGTCGTCCATGATCTGGAAGGCCATGGCGAGCTGGTCGGCGTACACCATCAGCGCGTGCAGCCGGTCCAGGTCGACGCCGCCCGCGGTGCCGCCGTAGGCGCACGACAGCCGGAACAGGGTGCCGGTCTTGGCGATGGCGACCAGTTCGTAGTGCCTGCGCAGCGCGGGCACGTCGACGGCGGGTGGCAAGGTCTCGATGAGCTGGCCGAACGACAGCTCCGAGAGCCGGTCGGCGAAGGTGATACCGGGTGCGTCGGTGATGCGTTCGGCCATCGCCGGGTTGTCGGCGAGCACGCGGGCCACGACCTTCATCGCGGCGCCCGCCATGTGGAAACCGGCGCGGGCGGCTTGGCGGACACCGAAGGCCGCGGGGACCGACGGCGCGTCGCGGCGCAGCAGGGAGCCGTCGCAGATGTCGTCGTGGATCAGCGAGGATTCGTGCAGCATCTCCATCGCGCAGGCCAGGTCGACCGCGTCGGCGGGCGACACCGCGTCGCCCGGCGCCTCGGGGAGCAGGGTGGCGCAGGCCAGCACGAGCCTGGCCCGCACCCGCTTGCCGGGCGCGGCGAGCACATGGCGGTAGATGTCGTCGAAATCGTCACCGGTGAGCAGGATTTCGGACAGGCGCGCGGTGACGAGCGGGAGCTGCTCGACCGGCCCGGCCGGTCGCGGCAGGACCCTCACCTGGTCACCGGGGTGCTCCACGTGCACCGCCTGGGGAACCTCGGGGCGATGGGCTGAGGCTAGCGCGGAGTTGTCCATAGCGCTGAACTCCTTTGGTGTGGTCACGATGGCGGCAGGGCTCATTGCGCCTGGTGGACAGGGGTTTTCGAGGAATCGCCGCGGAGGAGTCGGAGGGGTGTCGCCACCGGCGGGCGTCGGGGCCGTGTTGTCCCGATCACTGGCTACCGACGGGTAGTTTTGTAGACGGTTGTCCCAATTGTCAAGCACTAGTGAAGGTTTCGCCCTGACGTGCACGAATAGCACTGGAGCACAATGTTTTTGAGCAGAACTAACTGATGACAGCGTTACAGCCGACGTCTTGATGTCATCACCGTAGTGACATGAAACACGCTGCGGCACAAGCGTTTACGCACGTGCGGCAAGCAGGCCGGAGGGGTGCGGTCAGCGCGCGACTGTTCGTCGCGGGTACGGTTTCACGGAGGGGTGCCACGACACTGTGGGCTTGCGCATCTGCGCTGAGAGGTCAGCGGGAGACATCCAGAGGCCGGCGACTTCGACGGCCGAGAAGTGTTACGTTCGCGACTCTACAATCGGTGACGCGGTCGCGCGAATCGAAAACCACAGCCGCACGGCCCCGAAATGGGCTGTGCGGCAGCGAAACACCGGTTCAGGGGGATTCCGTGCGATGACACGCCACGGGCGAGGACGCCGTGGCGTGGCGTGGCGGTTGTCAGCGGGGGCGTGTCAGCGGGGGCGCGAACCGAAGGGACGGTGACCGCGCTGCCAAGCCAGCCGGAACGACCATGCGGCGGCCAGGATCGACCCGACGACCACCACCGCGATCGCGGACAGGACGAGTCCCCCGGACCAGCCGACACCGGCGTAGTGCGCGATCATCGCCGAGGCGGCGATCGGGCCCGCGGTGAGCAGTACCGGGATCAAGAGGATCAAACCGAGAGTTACCAGAGTCGAGGGCGCCATCGTCGCCCCGGAGCGTCGCGTGATCGTAGCCATTTCCGCCCTCTCCATGGATGGAACTCAGCGAACGTCGAACTCAGCGATCCATAAACAAAGCTACAGCCCGGTGAACGCCATTCGCCCGATTGTCACGAAATGGTGATAACTCGGTTTGCGAAATATTTGCTCATGGGTCATGTTAATTCAGCGACTCCGATGAATGCCGTCACCGAGGCGCGCGAGTCGCGCTCAGCCCGGCTCGGTACCGAAAGTGCCTTCGAGACGATTGCGTGACCCGGGATGAATCAGCCGGGCCGCACTCACCAAGCCGCCGGAGGACCAGGTGCGCCGCCGGATCAGCAGACACGGCTCGTCACCGGCGATGCCGAGCAGCGCGCACTCGTCCTTGCTCGCCCGCACGGCTTCGACGATGTGTTCGCCACGCAGCAGCGGGGCGACCTCGCTCAGATAGGTGTTGGGGGTGACGGTGGTGAAATCCTGGGCGAGGTAGTCGGGCGCCTGGGCCGGGTTGACGTAGCGATCCTCGAGCTGGATCGGCACCTCGTCCTCGCGGTGCACCAGCAGCGAGTGGAACACCGTGCCGCTCAGGTCGTTTCCGAGGATCGGATGGCCTTCGTCGATCTGCTCGGCGCGCACGAAGACGACCTCGGTGCGGTGCCGGTGCCCACGCCGCGCGATCTCGTCGGCGATGTTCCTGACCTCGAACAGCGGCGAGGTGGCCTTGCCCGCGGCGACGAACGTGCCGACGCCCATCACCCGGGTGAGGGCACCGTCGGCGGTGAGATCGCGCAGGGCGCGGTTGATCGTCATTCTCGACAGCCCGAGCGCGGCGACCAGCTGATTCTCCGAGGGGATCTGCTCCCCCGCACTCCATCGGCCACCCTTGATCTGCGCCATGATCAGCTGCTTGACCCGCTCGTACGCCGCGAACTCCGTACCGAGCTCGCCGTAGAGCGCGGCCAGCTCCGCATCGGCCACTTCGATCGCCACCACCGGTATTTCCCTCCGCTCGACCAAGAGAATACGTCGCGGCCGATTTCGGCAGCTACTTGTATAGACAGGACTATACCACTAATCTGGTGTTCAGTGACCCCGGACACACCCGTCTTTCGAGGAGTGAACACATGACCGACGACACCGCGCCCGCCGCAGGTCCGCGCCCCGTCCGCGCCCCGCGCGGTCCCCAGCTGCACACCAAGGGGTGGCAGCAGGAGGGCGCCCTGCGGATGCTGATGAACAATCTCGACCCCGAGGTCGCCGAACGCCCCGACGATCTGGTCGTCTACGGCGGTACCGGGCGCGCGGCCCGCAGCTGGGCGGCCTACGACGCCATCGTGCGGACCCTGGAAACCCTCGAGTCCGACGAAACACTGCTCGTGCAATCGGGGAAACCGGTCGGCGTATTCCGCACCAACGAATGGTCGCCGCGGGTGTTGCTGGCCAATTCCAATCTGGTCGGCGACTGGGCCAACTGGGAGAAGTTCCGCGAACTCGAACAGGCGGGCCTGATGATGTACGGGCAGATGACCGCCGGTTCGTGGATCTATATCGGCAGCCAGGGCATTCTGCAGGGCACCTACGAGACTTTCGGTGCGGTGGCGCGTAAACGTTTCGGCGGGTCGCTGGCCGGCACGATCACGCTCACCGCGGGCGTCGGCGGAATGGGCGGGGCCCAGCCACTCGCGGTGACGATGAACGACGGTGTGGCCCTGTGTGTCGATGTCGACCCGGCCCGCATCGATCGCCGCATCGCGCACGGCTACCTCGACACCAAGGCCGACTCGCTCCAGCAAGCGCTGGATCTGGCCGTCGCCGCGCGCGACGAGCGCAGGCCGCTGTCGATCGGTCTGGTCGGCAATGCCGCCGAGGTGTTCCCGGCGCTGCTGGCCATGGACGCGCCGATCGATGTGGTGACCGACCAGACCTCCGCGCACGACCCGCTGTCCTACCTGCCGATCGGGGTCGCGCTCGAGGACTGGCACACCATGGCCGAGAAGGATCCCGTGTGGTTCACCACCGAGGCGCAGGCATCGATGGCCAAGCATGTCGAGGCCATGGTCGGGTTCATGGACAAGGGTGCCGAGGTGTTCGACTACGGCAACTCGATCCGTGACGAGGCCCGCAAGGGCGGCTACGACCGGGCCTTCGCGTTCCCCGGTTTCGTGCCCGCCTATATCCGGCCGCTGTTCGAGGAGGGCCTCGGCCCGTTCCGCTGGGCGGCACTCTCGGGTGACCCGGCCGATATCGCCGCCACCGACCGCGCGATTCTCGAGCTGTTCCCCGACAACGAGCATCTGAAGCGCTGGATCACCATGGCCGGTGAGAAGGTGAAATTCGAGGGTCTGCCCGCGCGTATCTGCTGGCTCGGCTACGGCGAACGGCACCGCGCCGGACTGCGTTTCAACGAGATGGTGGCCTCGGGCGAGCTGTCGGCGCCGCTGGCCATCGGACGCGATCACCTCGATTCCGGTTCGGTCGCCTCGCCCTACCGCGAGACCGAATCCATGGCCGACGGCTCGGACGCCGTCGCCGACTGGCCGCTGCTCAACGCCCTGCTCAATACGGCATCGGGCGCCTCGTGGGTGTCGATCCACCACGGCGGCGGTGTCGGCATGGGCCGGTCCATCCACGCGGGCCAGGTGTGTATCGCCGACGGCACGCCCCTGGCGGCGCAGAAGCTGGAGCGGGTGCTCACCAACGATCCCGGTATGGGCGTGATCCGTCACGTGGACGCGGGCTACGAGCACGCGGCCGAGGTCGCCCGGGAACGCGGTGTGCGAATCCCGATGCAGGAGAGCTGATATCGCATAGTTCGGCGCCGGGTGTGAAACGCACCCGGCGCCGAATCGTGTCACGGGTATCTACGCGGCGGATGCCCGGGATCACCTGCGTGAGTCGCGGCCCCTACAGCCCCCATGGCGCGCCGGCGGCTGTCACCACGCGGAGCCCGGAAATCCACGACGAAACGGCCCCAGGTGGCGGGAACCACCTGGGGCCGAGTCGGTTACAGCGGCGCGGTCGGCGCCGCCGGGTCAACCCAGCGGGCCGACAACGGATTCCGCGGCCTCCAGCAGTGCGCCGGACGCGGCCAGATTCACCGCCGCCTCGATTTCGGGCGCGAGGTGACGGTCGGGGCCGGGACCTGGGACGAGGGTCCGCAGGGCGTCGCGCACCGCTGCCGTGGCGGGCGACGGTGTGAGCGGCGCACGCAGGTCGAGGGCGCGGGCCGCGGTGAGCGCCTCGATGGCCAGCACACGGGTGAGGCCGTCGATGGCGCGGCGCAGTTTGCGGGCGGCCGACCAGCCCATGGACACATGGTCCTCCTGCATGGCCGAGGACGGGATCGAGTCCACCGATGCGGGCGCGGCGAGGCGCTTGAGCTCGGAGACGAGCGCCGCCTGGGTGTACTGGGCGATCATGTGGCCGCTGTCGACACCGGGGTCGTCGGCGAGGAACGGCGGCAGCCCGTGGTTGCGCGCCTTGTCGAGGAAACGATCGGTGCGGCGCTCGCTGATGCTGGCCACGTCGGCGACGACGATGGCGAGGAAGTCCAGCACGTACGCCACCGGGGCGCCGTGGAAGTTGCCGTTGGACTCCACGCGGCCGTCCAGGGTGACCACCGGATTGTCGACGGCGCTTGCCAGCTCGTACCCCGCTACCCGCTCGGCGTGGGCCAGGGTGTCGCGGGCGCCACCGGCCACCTGCGGTGCGCAGCGCAGCGAGTAGGCGTCCTGCACCACGGTGCAGTCGGGGGTGGCATGACTGGCCACGATCGCCGAGTCGGCCAGCAGCCGGGTCATGTTCGCGGCGGCGACCGCCTGGCCCGGCTGCGGGCGCAGCGCCTGCAGGTCGGCGGCGAACACCTTGTCGGTACCGAGCAGGCCTTCGACGCTCATGGCGGCGGTGACATCGGCCAGCCGCAGCAGCGCGCGCAGATCGTGACAGGCGAGCAGCAGTATCCCGAGCATGCCGTCGGTGCCGTTGATGAGGGCGAGCCCCTCCTTCTCCGCCAGCTCCACCGGCGCGATCCCGGCGGCGGCGAGCGCCTGGGCGGCGGGCATCGCGGTGCCGCTCGCGTCGCGGACCGTGCCCTCCCCGATGACGGCGAGGGCCACGTGAGCCAGCGGTGCGAGATCGCCGGAGCAGCCGAGACTGCCGTATTCGTGGACCACCGGGGTGATGCCCGCCGACAGGAGCGCGGCGTAGGTCTCGGCGACCACCGGTCGCACGCCGGTGCGGCCGGTAGCCAGCGTCGAGAGGCGGAGCAGCATGAGGGAGCGCACCACCTCCCGCTCCACCTCGGCCCCCGATCCGGCGGCATGCGAGCGGATGAGGCTGCGCTGCAATTGCTTACGCGACTCCTGCGGGATGTGGCGCACGGCGAGCGCGCCGAACCCGGTCGACACTCCGTACACCGGTCGCGGGTCGGCGGCCAGCGCCTCGATGCGCTCCCGGCTTTCTCCCATGGCGGCCAGCGCCTCTTCGGCCAGCCGCACCGCGGCACCCTCCCGTGCCACCCGCACCACGTCGGCGGGTGACACCGGACCGGTGCCGACGACGACCGGTTCCAGCGTGACCGACCGGTTCGAGTCGATACCCACGATATTTCTCCATTCCGAATAAGCGTGCAGGACAAGCAACTTCAGGCGACGTCGGCCGACACGGCGACCGGTTCGGGTTCGGCGGTCGCGGGCCGGACCCACAGGCGATAGGCGATACCGAGCAGCGCCAGCCACACCACACCCACCGCCAGGGCCACCCGGCTGTCGGCGTCGAAGGCGATGACCCCGATCACGAACACCAGGAACGCGATGGTGATCAGCTGGCCGTAGGGCCACAGCGGCACCGGGAACTTCAGTGCGGCGACCTGTTCGGGGCTCATGCCGCGCCGCGAGCGCAGGTGTGCGAGCAGGATCATCAGCCAGACGAAGATGGTGGCGAAGGTGGCGATCGAGGCGATCACCAGGAACACCTTGTCGGGGATCAGGTAGTTCAGCAGTACGCCCACCAGCAGGGTGACGGTCATGATGACCACCGTCATCCACGGCACCCCGTTGCGCGAGACCCGCTTCATCGCCGCGGGCGCCTGGCCGCGCTGGGCCATGCCGTACATCATCCGGCCCGCACCGAAGATGTCGCTGTTGACCGCCGACAGCGCGGCCGTTATCACCACGACATTGAGCACCGCCGCGGCGGGCCCGAGACCCAGGCTCTGGAAGATCTGCACGAACGGGCTGCCCTCGTCGCCGATGGTGCGCCAGGAGTCGATCGCCATGATCACCGCGAGGGTGAGCACGTAGAAGACGATGATGCGCACGGGCACGGTGTTGATCGCGCGCGGGATGGTGCGCTGCGGGTTCTCGGCCTCGCCCGCGGTGATTCCGATGATCTCGGTACCGCCGAAGGCGAACATCACGATGGCGAAGCAGGCGATGAAACCGCCGATTCCGGTGGCGAAGAAGCCGCCGTCGGCCCACAGGTTCTGCACGCCCGCGCTGGTGTCGTGGAGGCCGAAGCCGAAGATCAGCACGGCGATACCGCCGGCGATCATCGCCACGATGGCCACGATCTTGACCAGGCTGAACCAGAACTCCACCTCACCGAAGACCTTCACGCTGAGCAGGTTGATCGCGCCGATGAAGAAGATGACCGAGAGCACCCAGATCCAGCGTGGCACGTCCGGATACCAGAACCCCATGTACACACCGAACGCGGTGACGTCGGCCAGGCAGACGATGAGCATTTCGAAGGTGTAGGTCCAGCCGGTGAAGAAGCCCGCGAGCGGGCCGAGGTGCTGGCTGGCGTATTCACCGAACGAGCCCGCGACCGGGTTGCTCACCGCCATCTCCCCCAGCGCCCGCAGCACGAGGAACACGGCGGCGCCGCCGATCAGGTACGCCAGCAGCACCGAGGGGCCTGCCCGGTGGATCGCCTCGGCGGACCCGTAGAACAGGCCGGTGCCGATGGCCGAACCGAGCGCGATGAAACGGATATGGCGGGCGGTGAGGCCGCGGGTGAGCGCGGCGGCGGGCTTGTTCAAACCATTCTCCCGGGATCGGAAAGGGCGCAGGGTCGCCGGTGATGCCCGGTCTCTTCGCCTGTGGGGCCGGTCACAACGACCCCTACATGTATATGCCTGTCTATACAGCCGTGTCAATGGCCAGTTACCGTCTGGCACCGTAGCGCTTGACTATCCTGTATATACAGGCATATACATAGCGGGCGTGATCCATCGCACAGCCCGCCGCCAGGAGGACAACCCGTGCCAACCACCGTGCTGCGCGATATCGGCACCCTCGTCACCAACGACCCGGCTCTCGGCGACGGCCCGCTCGGGTTGCGCCGCGACGCGGCCGTCGTCTTCGACGACGCGCAGGTGGTGTGGGTGGGTGACAGCGCCGACGCACCCGCCGCCGATCAGGCGGTCGACCTCGACGGTCGCGCGGTGCTGCCCGGTTTCGTCGAGTCGCATTCGCATCTGGTCTTCGCCGGTGACCGTGCCGAGGAGTTCGCGGCGCGCATGTCCGGCCGTCCCTACGGCGCGGGCGGCATCCGCACGACGATCGCGGCGACGCGCGCGGCGACCGACGAGCAACTCGACGCGACCGTGCGGCGGCTGCTCGCCGAGTCGCTGCGGGCAGGCAGCACCACGGTCGAGATCAAGAGCGGTTACGGCCAGACCGTGGACGACGAATGGCGCAGCGTGCGCATCGCGGGCCGCCACACCGACGAGGTGACCTTGCTTGCCGCGCACGTTCCGCCGCCCGAATACGCCGGGCGCGCGGACGATTACGTGGCCATGGTGTGTACGGAGATGATTCCGCGCTGCGCGCCCGAGGCCCGGTGGATCGACGTGTTCTGCGAGCAGGGCGCCTTCGACCGGGACCAGTCGCATGCCGTCCTCAGTGCGGGCATCGCGCACGGGCTGGTGCCGCGCGTGCACGGCAATCAGCTGCACCAGGGGCCGGGCGTGCAGCTCGCCGTCGAACTGGGGGCCGCGTCGGTCGATCACGTCGCCCATGTCGGCGACGCCGATATCGACGCGCTCGCGAACAGCGACACCGTGGCGACGCTGCTGCCCAGCGCCGACTTCTGCACGCGCAACAGCTATCCCGATGCGCGGGCGCTGCTCGACGCCGGGGTCACCGTTGCCCTCGGCGCCGACTGCAACCCGGGCACGAGCTACACCACCAGCCTGCCGTTCTGTATCGCCCTGGCCGTGCGTGAGCTGCACATGACACCGGACGAGGCGGTCTGGGCGGCAACCGCGGGTGGGGCGAAAGCGTTGCGGCGCGGCGATATCGGCGCCCTCTCCCCCGGCATGCGGGCCGACGCCGTCGCGTTGGACGCGCCGTCACATCTGCATCTGGCCTACCGTCCCGGCGTTCCGCTCGTGCGCCAGGTGTGGCGCGGCGGCGTGCTCGCATCGAATTGAGGTGTCCCCCATGACTTCCTGGACCGGCCGCGTCGACGGCACGTCACCCGAGCATCTGCGCTGGCATCAGGCCGTCGCACCCTATGAACCCGGCGTCGACCCCGGCGACTGCGTGTTCGTCGGCTTCGCCAGTGACGAAGGCGTGCGCCGCAACAAGGGTCGGCCGGGCGCCGTCGACGGGCCCGATGCCCTGCGCCGCGCGCTCTCGCCGATGGCGCTGCCTGCCCCGCTGCGCGCGTTCGACGCGGGCACGATCGCGGTCACCGATCAGCGGCTCGAGGACGGCCAGCGCAGGCTCGGCGACACCGTGACCGCGCTGCTGGACGCGGGTGCCTTCCCGATCGTCCTCGGGGGCGGCCACGAGGTCGCGTTCGGCACCTACCTCGGCCTCGCGGGCGCCGAACGCGCCAGAGGCGCCACCATCGGAATCCTGAACCTCGACGCACATTTCGATCTGCGCCCCGATCCGGTACCGAGCTCGGGAACCCCGTTCCGGCAGATCCTCGAATCCGGCGCCGACGTGCGGTACGCGGTGCTCGGGATCAGCCAGCCGGCCAACACGACGATCCTGTTCGACACCGCCGATCGGTTCGGCGTGCGCTATCTGCTCGACGACGACTGCACCGCCGAGCGTGCGCGAGCCTTCGTCGCGGACTTCCTCGCCGGCATCGACCTGCTGTACCTCACCATCGACCTCGACGTCCTGCCCGCCGCGGTCGCGCCGGGTGTCAGTGCGCCCGCCGCGTTCGGTGTCGCGCTGCCCATCGTGCAGGCCGTCTGCGACCAGACCGCCGCGAGCGGCAAACTCGTGGTCGCCGACGTCGCCGAACTCAACCCGGCGCTCGATATCGACAACCGCACCGCCCGCACCGCCGCCCGGCTCCTGCACCGCCTCGTCACCCGGCGCGTCCCTCAGAAGTAGCGCACACCGACATAGAACCAGGCGATGACGCAGCTGAACACAGTGACGACCGCACCGTATTTCGTGAACTGCCAGAAGCTGATTCGCTGGCCTGCCCGGGCGGCGATACCGAGCGCGACGACATTCGCGCTCGCCGCGACCGCCGTGCCGTTGCCACCGAAGTCGGCGCCGAGCGCGAACGCCCACCACAGCGAGCGCGCGGTCTCGGGGTCGGGGGCATCCGCCACGATGCCCTCCACGACCGGTGCCATGGTCGCGGTATACGGGATGTTGTCCACGAACGCACCGAGCAGCGCGGACCCGAAGACGAGTGCGGTGGCGGCGAGGAAATAGTCGTCACCCACCCAGGTGCTCGCCGCAGCGCCGACCGCGGCGATCACCCCGGTGTGCACCAGGCCGGCGACCATCACGAACAGGCCCATGAAGAACACCAGCGTCGGCCATTCCACCTCGTGCAGGATGTCCCCGATGTCGAGCCCGGACACCAGCACCATCACGCCCGCACCCACGAGTGCGATCACCGACGGCGCCACGTGCACCACGCTGTGCAGGCAGAACCCCGCCACCACCGCGGCCAGCACGATCAGCGATCGCACGAGCAGTCTCGGGTCACGGATCGCGCGCCGCTCCCGCAGGGCGAGCACGGCCTCGACCGAGTCCGGGTCGGTACGCAGCGCCGAACGGAACAACACCCGCGTGAACAGCACGAACAGCGCGAAGACCAGCACCACGATCGGGGCCATGTGCACCAGGAAGTCGTTGAAGCTCAGCCCCGCCCGGCTGGCGATGATGATGTTGGGTGGGTCGCCGATCAGCGTCGCCGCGCCACCGATGTTCGCGGCGAGCACCTCCGCGATCAGGAACGGCTGGGCGCTGATACCGAGCCTGCGGCACACCACGAGCGTCACCGGGGCGACCAGCATGATGATGGTGACATTGTCGAGGAACGGTGAGGCCACGGCGGTGATCAGCATGAGCATCACCATCAGCCGGTAGGGATTGCCGCGCGAGCGCTTGGCCGACCAGATCGCCAGGTAGTCGAACAGGCCCGTCTGCTTGACGACGCCGACGATGATCATCATGCCGAGCAGCAGGAAGATGACGTTCCAGTCGATGCCCGCGTGCGGCGAGAAGAACACCTGCTCGCCGGGGATCAGCCCGAGCACCGCCATCAGGCCGGCGGCGATCAGCACGGTCTTCACCTTGTCGACACGCTCCGTGGCGATGAAGAAGAACGCCACCACGAAGATGGTGGTCACGGCGAGGACGGCGGCCATCGTCGGCGCCGATCAGTCGCCGGGGCCGGCGAGGGCGAGACTGGTCAGCAACCGTTCGAGGGTGATCGCCCCGCACAGGGTGCGAGCCCGGTCGACGACCGCGATGAGCGGACTGTGCTTGCGCGCCATCAGGATCGCGATCTCGAGCAGAGTGGCGTCCGGGGTCACGGTGGCCGGTCGTGGGGCGCCGTCGGCCAGGCAGTCGCCGACGGTGAGGCTGCCTGGTTCCTGCCAGAACAGGTCGGCGTGCACCTCGTCGATCGTGCGGACCAGGGTCGTGTCGTCCTGATACGACGCCGGGATCGCCAGGCGCAGCACCTGGGTGCCGGGCAGCACGGCCACCGGTCGGTCCTCGGCGTCGACCACGACCAGGCCGGGCAAACGGTTGACGACCATCACCCGCACCGCGCGGGCCACCGGGTCGGTGATGCGGACGGTCGGCAGGTTCATCGCGATATCGCGTGCGCGCATGACTCGGCTCCGGGGTGATTCGACGGTGCTCACGGCTCGGCCCGCTGTCCGGCGAGCCGATCGACCCGCTGCTCGAGCCTGGTCAACCGATCGGCGAGGGGACTGGTGTGCATCAGCTCGGCCACGTGGTCGGCTTCCTCGGGTTCGAGCGCGAGATCGACGCACGGCTCGTCACTGCCGGGGGCGTACACGAGCAGCCTGCGCCCGCCGGACGACTCGGTGAGCAGCGCGAAGTCGATGCCGCGACCGGTGCGGAAATGGTGCAGCACCCCGGTTCCGGGGATCGTCGTCCTGTCGGTATCCATCCCGGGCGGTCCTTCCCCTGACACGGTCGAGTACGTGCGGATTCGAGTCTGGTGCGCCCGCGGGCAGGCGACCATCGGCGCGGGCACCCATTTCCGGTCCCGATCCGGCGGTCGTGCGCAGGCACGGATGGGTGTCGCACCCGATGGACAGCGGCCGGGCGCGTCAGCATGCTGGAAGCTATGAAGCGTCTCGCGAGGGTGCGAGCAGGACGGGAGCAGCGCACGCCGGTGACGGCGCTGTTCTGGCGGATCTGCCTGCTCAACGGTGTGGTGTTCACGCTCGGCACGCTGATCCTCGCGCTCTCCCCCGCCACCGTGTCGGCCCGGCTGCGCTTGACCGAGGTGCCGGTGCTGGTGATCGGCCTCGCGGTGATCCTCACCGCCAACGCGCTGGCGTTGCGCACCAGCCTGGCGCCCCTCGACGAACTGGTCACGGCCATGCGCCGCGTCGACCCGCCACGACGCGCGGTGCGTTTCGACCGGCGCGCCAGTGGGGACTTCCACCGGCTGATCGAGACCTTCAACGCGATGCTCGACCGGCTCGAGGCCGAGCGATCGGCGGCCGGAGCCACGGCACTCGCCGCACAGGAAGGTGAACGTCAGCGGATCGCGCGCGAACTGCACGACGAGATCGGCCAGAGCCTGACCGTGGCGTTGTTGCGGCTGAAACGGGTCGTGGACCGCGCGCCGGAGGAATTGCGGGACGAGGTGACCGACGCGCAGGAAACGGTGCGCGGATGTCTCGACGAGGTGCGCGGTATCGCGTCACGATTGCGGCCCGACGTGCTCGACGACCTCGGGCTGCACAGTGCCGTCACCGCGCTGTGCCACGAATTCACCCGCAGCGCGGGCATTTCCGTGCACCGCGAGGTCGACCCGTCGATCAGCAGGCTCGACCCCGCGGTCGAACTCGTCTGCTACCGCATCGCCCAGGAAAGCCTGACCAACGTGCTGCGCCACTCGGGTGCCGACCAGGTGAGCCTGCGACTCGCCGGCCACGACGACTCGGTGGTGCTCCGCGTGCACGACAACGGGTGTGGTGGGGTGCTCACCGAGGGCGCCGGAATCCGGGGGATGCGCGAACGCGCCATGCTCGTCGACGCGACGCTCACCATCACCACATCCGAGGACACCGGCACCACCGTGGAACTGGTCGTCCCGGTTCACCGCGAGGCACACATCGGAGAACCGGTATGAGCGCCCCCACCCGGATCCTGCTCGCCGACGACCACGCCCTGGTACGCAGCGGACTACGGCTGATCCTCGACAACGAACCCGACCTCACCGTGGTCGCCGAGGCGGCCAACGGCTACGACGCGGTGACCGCCCTCGCCGGTGAAACCGTCGACCTGGTGATCCTCGATATCGCGATGCCGAGGATGACCGGCATCCAGGCGGCGCGCGAGATCACCCGCGCGCATCCGGGTGTCCGCATGCTGATGCTGTCGATGTACGACAACGAGCAGTACTTCTTCGAGTCGCTCAAGGCGGGCGCCTCCGGGTACGTGCTCAAATCGGTCGCCGATCGCGACCTCATCGAGGCCTGCCGGGCGACGATGCGTGGCGAGTCGTTCCTGTACCCGGGTGCGGTCACCGCCCTGGTCCGCGACTATCTGCACCTGGCCCGCCAGGGCGGACGGCTGCCCGAGACCATTCTGACCGCCCGCGAAGAGGAGGTGCTCAAGCTGATCGCGGAAGGGTATTCGGCGCGGGAGGTGGCGGCCGAACTGGTCATCAGTGTGAAGACCGTCGACCGCCACCGCGCCAATATCCTGCAGAAACTCGGCCTGCGTGACCGGCTCGACCTGACCCGCTACGCGATCCGCTCAGGTCTGATCGAGCCGTGAGTCATTCCGCGTTCGGGTCGATGCGCACCTTCGACTTGCGCCCGACGGTCGCCCGGACCACCGGTTCGACCACGCGCGCCGCGATCGGTCCCATCACGGCCATCAGCAGCACGTACGTGGTGGCCAGGGCGGCGAAGCTGTCGGGTACCGCGCCCGCGGCGACGGCGAGGCCCGCGATGACGATGGAGAACTCACCGCGCGCGACCAGGGCAGCGCCCGCGCGAGCCCGGCCCAGTTGGGAGGCGCCCGCGCGCTTGGCCGCCCACCAACCGGTGTACAGCTTCGTCACGGTGGTGACCACGACCAGCAGGACCGCCCAGCCGAGGACCGGTGGGATGGTCGCCGGGTCGGTGCTCAAGCCGAACAGGAC
Organism: Nocardia sp. JW2; assembly: GCF_051843015.1. Classification (NCBI taxonomy): domain Bacteria; kingdom Bacillati; phylum Actinomycetota; class Actinomycetes; order Mycobacteriales; family Nocardiaceae; genus Nocardia; species Nocardia sp. JW2. The sequence continues at coordinate 560,970 of NZ_JBPXLK010000001.1, read as the reverse complement.
GAAGAACATGGCGGCGAACAGGTCGCGCAGGGGTTCGAGGATCTTGGTCGCCTCGTGCGCGGTCGCCCCCGAGATCGCGATGCCGAGCAGGAACGCGCCGACCGCGGCCGACACCTGCACCGCCGAGGCGACACCGGCCACCAGCAGCGCCGAACCGAGCAGTTTGAGCAGGAAGATCTCGCGGTCCTCGCTGGCCACGATCGCCGACACGTACCGGCCGTACTTCAGCGCGACGATGAGCACCAGCGTCACCGCGACCAGCGCGATACCGACGGTGGTGAGCCCGGCCAGGAAGCCGACACCCGCCAGTACGGCGGTGAGCACCGGCAGGTAGATCGCCATCGCCAGGTCCTCGAACACCAGGATCGACAGCACCACCGGCGTCTCGCGGTTACCGAGCCTGCCCAGATCGTTGAGCACCTTGGCGACGATGCCCGAGGAGGAGATGTAGGTGACGCCCGCCATCGCGATGGCACCGGTCGGTCCGAGCCCGAGCCACAGCGCGACGATCACGCCCGGCGTGGCATTGAGGACCAGGTCGAGCAGACCGGCGATCCACGACTTGCGCATGCCGGTGACCAGTTCACCCGCGGTGTACTCCAGACCGAGCAGCAACAGCAGCAGCACCACACCGATCTCACTGGCGATGTGGATGAACTCCTCCACCTCGTGTAGCTCGATCAGGCCGCCGGTGCCGAAGAGCAGGCCCCCGAGCAGATAGAGCGGAATGGGTGACAGGCCGATGCGGCCCGCGATGCGCCCGAGCACACCCAATCCGAAGAACACAGCCCCCAGCTGGATCAGCGCCAGCGTTGTTCCACTGATCTGCACGGGCTCAGCCGTCGGACAGGATCGAAGCGGCAGCGTCGAGCCCGGCGGTCGTACCGACGATGACGACCATGTCGCCCCCGAGGAAACCGAACTCCGGTCCGGGCGAGGGGTGGACCTGACCGGCGCGCAGCACCGCGACGATGGAGGCCAGTGTCCGGGTCCGCATCTCCGTCTCGCCGAGGCGGCGGCCCGCGTAGGGCGAATCGGGCAGCACCGGCAGCGACCGGGTGCTCACACCGTCGAGATCGCGGTGTTCCTCCTGCAGTTGCGCGACGAGTCGCGGGGCACCGAGCAGGCTGGCGAGCGTGCGCGCTTCGCCGTCGGAGAGCGGGACCTGCACGGTGGTGTCGGGGTCGTCGATCTTGGTGAAGATCAGATCGGTGCCACCGTCGCGGTGGTCGACGACGCCGATGCGCCGAGCCACCTTGGTCAGCGAGAACTCTTTCCTGACACCGATTCCGGGCAGGGATGTGACTTCAACATTCATGGGATCACCTAACCTCAGCTAGGCGATACCTTACCTTCTCTTTACTATCGTCACGGCTCGTCAGCCCGCGTCGAGCAATTTTCCGGCAGCCTCGAGGCCCTTGCCGGTGCCGACGACCACCACCAGGTCCCCGGCGACGAAGACGAAATCGGTTCCCGGCGAAGGGGTCACCTCCCCCGCGCGGACCACCGCGACCACCGAGGCCTTGGTGCGGGTGCGCATGGCGGTGTCGCGCAGCGGGCGCCCGTCGAACGGGCTGCCGCGATCGATGGCGAACTGCCTGGTCGACAGATCGTCGACACCGAGCGAGTCGGCCTTCTTCTGCACCACCTGCGGCGCACCGAGCAACCCCGCCAGGACACCGATCTCGGTGCCGGACAACGGGATCGAGGTCTTGGTCTCGGCGTCACCGGCCCGGGACACGACCAGATCGACAGTGCCGTCACGGTGTTCGATCACGCCGATCCGGCGGCGGGCCTCCGCCAGCGGAAAGTCCTTGCACACGCCGATTCCCGGTAACGGCGTCACATCGATGTTCACGCCCACACAGTACGACGACCGCGCCCGTCGGTGCGGCCACCCCCGCGCGGTGGCCGCACCGATGCCCATCCGCCGTCGATCGTGACGCACCGCACGCCGCCGTTTCCGCCGGATCGATGGCAGTCACGACCGGGGCGCGGGCACCCGGTGGCGCACCGGTGCGGCGACCACGATCGGGGCAACGGCTTGCGTATTCGGGCGAAGTTGTGTGTTGTTGATCGGTGACCAACACACCCGGAGACGCTTATCCACTCACGGACACGATGACCACCACGACGGCGGTACACGACGGCGTCACGGTCCTGACGGTGACCGGTGAGGTCGACCTGGCGACCGCACCCGCCCTCGACGCCGCCATCGAGGCCATCCTCGCCGACAAGCCCGCGACCCTGGTGATCGACCTGACCGCGGTCGGGTTCCTCGCCTCGGCGGGCATGGCCACGCTGGTCGCCGCGCATCAACGCGCGGGCGACGACACCGCCATCGCGGTGGTCGCCGACGGGCCGGCAACCAGCCGTCAGCTGAAGATGACCAGCCTCGACCAGGTGTTCGCCATGCACACCACCCTCGCCGACGCCCTGGCGTCGCTGCGGTCGTGACCGCGTAGTCCACCGACGCCGACGCGCCGCATCCCGGAGTCATCCGTGATGCGGCGCGTCGCGTTGTGATGGGTCAGCAGAGGCCGCGCAGCTGCTCGATCAGCTTGATCCGGCCCGCCGCGTTCTCGGCGATCGGGGTGACGTTGAGCGTGGTGACACCGGCCTCGGCGAACGCGGCGACGCGGTCCTTGACGAAACCCTCGGGCCCGATCAGCGACACATCGCGCACCAGGTCGTCGGGCACCGCGGCCGCGGCGGCCTGCTTGTCGCCGGCCAGGTACAGCTCCTGGATGCGGTCGGCGGCCTCGCCGTAGCCGTACTTGGTGGCCAGGGTGTGGTAGAAGTTCTTGCCCTTGGCGCCCATGCCGCCGATGTAGAGCGCCAGGTGCGGCTTCACGAACTCCAGCAGCGGCGTGACGTTCTCGCCGATCGCCAGCGCGGGACCGGCGTACACCTCGAGGTCGCCCAGCGACGGATCGCGCTTGGCCTTGCCCGCGGCCAGCGCGTCACCCCAGACATCGTTCGCCTTCTCCGGCAGGAAGAAGATCGGCTGCCAGCCCTCGGCGAGTTCGGCGGCCAGCTCCACGTTCTTGGGGCCGAGTGCGGCCAGCAGCACCGGAATGTTCTCGCGCACCGGGTGATTGATGAGCTTGAGCTCTTTGCCCAGGCCGGTGCCCCGGTCGGCGGGCAGCGGGATCTGGTAGTACTTGCCCTGGTAGTTGAGCTTCTCGCGGCGCCACACCTTGCGGCAGATCTCGATCAGCTCGCGGGTGCGCCCGATCGGGGCGTCGTAGGGCACACCGTGGAAGCCCTCGATCACCTGCGGGCCGGACGCGCCGATGCCGAGGATGAACCGGCCGTCGGAGACGAAGTCCAGGCCCGCCGCCGTCATCGCGGTGAGGCTGGGGGTACGGGTGTAGAGCTGCAGGATGCCCGAGGCCAGCTGCACCCGCTCGGTGCGCGCGGCCAGGAAGCCCAGCGCGCTCACCGCGTCGAACGAGTACGCCTCCGGCACGAAGACGACGTCGAGGCCTGCCCGTTCCAGGTCGGCGACCTCGGCCGCCACCTCCTTGAAACCGCCCGAGTAGTTGATGCTCAATCCGATCCGCATGACACCCAACATAGACCCGGCCCACCCGGGCACCCCGACCGGTCGGTCCGTGCCTACATTCGCTGGTCGGGCAGGGTGCGCGGTAGCGTTGAGAGTGAAGCACTCCCCGTCGAAAGGCCACTACGTCGTGTCGCAGCCCACCGTGTCACCGCAGCAGACCGCACCCTCCTTCGGTGACGTGACCCTGGAGCACTATCTGTCGGAGCTGGCCGCCAAGGTGCCCGCCCCCGGCGGCGGCGCGGTGGCCGCACTGCACGTCGCCCAGGCCGCGGCACTGGTCGCGATGGTCGCGCGCTACACCACCCGGGCCAAGGACGCCGAGAACCGGCCGGTGATCGACCGGATCATCGAGGCCGCCGACGCCGCCCGCGCCCGCTCGCTGGCGCTGGCCGATGCCGACGCGGCCGCGTTCACCGCCGTCGGCGCCGCCTACAAGCTGCCCAAGGACACCGACGACCAGGTCGCCGAGCGCACCGCCGCGATCAACGCCGCCCTCGTCGAGGCCGCCCGGGTGCCCGCCGCCGTGGTCGACGAGGCCGACGAAATCCTTTCTCTCGCAGGGGAACTACTGCCGATCGGCAACCCGAACGTGGTCACCGACATCGGTGCCGCCGCCGACGCCGCCCGCGCCGCCGCGCAGAGTTCGCAGCTCAATATCGAGATCAATGTGGCCTCGCTGCCCGCCGCACTCGGTGACGATTTCGCAGCGGCACTGGTGCGGGTGGAGACCATCGCCGCACGCGCCGACGCGCTGCACGCCCAGGTCCTGCACGTCGTGCGCGGCTGAGCACAAGCCGACACTCCGATCGACCCGTAGGCCGTTACCACTTCGAGAGGTCCAGTTGATCATGGACGCCTAGACTCGGGAGACGCCTACGAGTGACCGAAGGGGTGGCGTTTATGAGAAACGCACTTCGTTTTCTGTTCGTCGCGATCATGGCGGCACTACTGGCCGCGTCCTGGTCGGGAGCCGCGTCCGCGGATCTGATCGGGGACCAGCGCACCCAGTACGGTGGCGGAACCTATGCCGAAGCGGACCTGTCGAACCACACGTTCACGGTGACCGCCAACGGCGAGACACGCGTGATGCCCGCGTCCATGGGCAAACCCGGTTTCGAGACGCCCACCGGCACCTTCAGTGTGCTGGAGAAGGACCGGGCGGTGGTGTTCGATTCACGCACCATCGGTATCCCGCTCGACGACCCGGAGGGCTACATCATCGACGGTGAGTACGCCGTGCGCCTGACCTGGGGTGGCGTGATGGTGCACTCGGCGCCGTGGTCGGTGGACTCGCAGGGTAACGCCAACGTGAGCCACGGCTGCATCAATCTCTCGCCCGAGAACGCCGCCTGGTACTACGAGAACGTCGGCATCGGCGACCAGGTCTATATCCACTGGTGACGCGCTCATCGCCCGCGCATTCGGCGAACACGGCGTCAGGGCAGTATCGTGCCCGTAATGAAATCGTTGCGGGACATTCCCTGACGGCGGATGCCTGATGAAGGTGGGGCGATGGATCGACCGGAAGCGCGCAGACCGATCGGGGCTCGACAGCAGGACCCGGGATCGGCTGGTGTTCCGCTCCGAGGTGCCTTGCCACGGCGCCGCAGCCGCGAGGCAGGCACCTCGGGAACCGGTGCCCGGCACCGGATAGAGGGCGGGCCGACCACGCCCGCGGGTATTCCGGTCGTCTCGCTGTCGGCTCCGGCACCCGTGCGCGACGCCTTCGCCACCGATAGGCTCCCGATCGTGGGTGGGCCGATGGATCCCGGTGCGGGCCAAGTCGATACGCCGTTCATCTTGCCGAACAACGGGCCCGATACCGACAAGCTGCCCATCGTCGGCGCCGACTTCCCCGCGCCCGAACCGGCTGACGCGCAGGGCGAATGGGAGTCGTCCACCTCGGCACGATCGGCATCGACGTGGCCCGCGTCGTCGTGGTTCGACTCGGCTCGACCGGAAACCGCTCGGCCGGAAGCAACCCGGCCGGAATCAACGTGGTCTGAATCGGCGGCGCCCGTGCCGGCCCGGCAGGAAGCGGCGGCGACACCGACCGAATCGCCCGCTGCCCCAGCTGGTGCTGGTGACGGCTGGTCGGATCGGTATACGGCGGAGTGGGAGCCGCGTCCGGCACCCGACTACAACGGTGACGACGAGGTTTTCGCGCGGATGATCGACCGGTCCAAGCGGCGGCGCACACCTCGGTGGGTGGCTCCGCTCGCCGCGTCGGTGGCCGGGGCGGTCCTGATCGGCGTCGGATACTTCCAATTCGGTGGTCCCGCACCGGCTTCCACGTCGGCGAGCACCACGCTGTCCACCGTCGCCGCCCCCGCGCCCGGCGTCGGCAACTGCCCGTCCGAACAGGTAGGCAGCCTCGTGCGTGGCAACGGTCCCGGCGGAACCGACAGCGGAGTCTCGGCCATCATGGCCTTCCAGCACGCCTACTACGTGGCACGGTCCGGCGATCAGGCGCGCACGCTGGTGGCCGGTGACGCCGCGCTGCCCACGGGCGCGCAGATCCAGTCGGGCATCGACACCATTCCGGTCGGTACCACCCACTGCCTCGACATCACGCCGGGCGCGTTCGCCGGACAGTACTTCGTGACGATCACCGAGTACCGGCCCGACGAGGTGCCGATCGTCTACAACCCGCAGCTGGTCGGCACGACCAAGGTGGGCGCCAAAACGCTGATCACCTCGATCGGGCCGGTCCGCTGACTCCGGAAAATGTTCAGGCCCTTGCCTTCTCGGCAGCGACCACCACGTGCCGCATGAGCAGCGCGGTGGTCACCGGGCCGACGCCACCGGGCACGGGGCTCAGGGCGGCGGCCTTGCCGTCGACTGAGGCGGCGTCGACGTCACCGACGATGCCACCGTCGGCGGCCTCGTTGGTGCCCACGTCGATCACCACGGCGCCCTCACGGATGTGCTTGCCGGTGACCAGACCGATCCGTCCCGCGGCCGCGACCACGATGTCGGCGGCCGTGGTGACGGCGGCCAGGTCGGTGGTGCGCGAGTGCGCGACCGTGACGGTGGCGTTCTCGGCGAGCAGCAGCTGCGCCAGCGGCTTGCCGACGATATTGGAGCGGCCGACCACGGTGACGAGCTTGCCCTGCAACGCGATCGAGTGATGCTTCAGCAGCTCCACGACCGCCTCGGAGGTGGCGGGGACGAACCCGTCGAGGCCGGAGGCGAGCAGGCCGAGTGACAGCGGGCTCACACCGTCGACGTCCTTGCTCGCGGCGATCGCGGAGCTCACGTCGTCGAGGCTGACGCCCGCGGGCAGCGGGGTCTGCAGCATGATCGCGTCGGTGGCCGGGTCGGCGCTGCGGGCATCGAGTTCCGCGCGGATCTGCTCGGCGGTCGCGTCGGCGCCCAGATCGATCTTCTCGCAGGCGATGCCGAGCCGTTCGGCGGCCTTGCGCAGGGAGTTCACGTACCAGGCACTGGCCGGGTCGTCGTTGGCGACGACCAGCGCCAACGTGGGCGCGGTGCCCGCGTCGGTGAGCGCGGCGGCGCGCTGTTTCGAGTCGGCGTTGATGGCGGCGGCGAGTTCCTTGCCGGTCAGCGAAGCGGTATCCACGGTTGCTCAGCCTATCGGCCACCGGGTGCACCCCGAAGCGCCGGGCCGCGACGCGCCTGCCGACGGCGGGTTACCCGGACCGGACCGTCACGGGTCGTAGGGTGTCCGGCAGCTCTGCCATCAGCTCTGCCCGCATGTACGCCACCCGGAAGGTCGCGACTGTCGTGAAGATCTCGAGGCAATGGAAACAGCTCGCCGCGGCGTTCGCCGCGGTCGCGGCGGTCACGAGTGCCACGGTCGGCCCCGCCGCCGCCGAAGCGGACGTGACCGCCCTCTACAACTCGGCGCAGCGGCATTTCACCGACGGCGATCTCGATGCCGGGCGCGCCGATCTGCGCGCCCTCATCAGCGCCGACCCCGGTGATGCCGAAGCTCTTGCCCTGCATGCCATCTGGTCGCATCACGCCGGTGACGCGGCGGCGGTGAACGAGGCGATGCAGCGGTTGGGCAGTCTCGATCCGGCGATGGCGGCGGGGACGCAGCGGGTGCTGCACGCGGTGACCGCCGCGGTGTCGACGCTGCCCAATCCGCTCCCCTCCCTCATCGGACCACAGACCGGCATCGTGGTACTCGGGTACGGTCTGCTGCCCGACGGTGCGCTGCGCCCGGAACTGGAGAACCGGCTCACGGCCGCCTGGTTGCAGGCCGTCGCGGCGCCGTTCTCGCCGGTCGTCGTCACCGGCGGCAACCCGCAGAACGGGATCTCCGAGGCCGAGGCGATGCGGCGGTGGTTGATCGGGCGCGGGTTGCCCGCCGATCGGATCCATGTCGAGGACCGGGCCGGGTCGACGGTGCAGAACGCGCTGTTCAGCACGAAGCTGCTGCGCGATCTCGGCGCGAACAGTGCGGTGGTGGTGACCTCTCCCAACCATATCCGGCGTGCCGTTGCGGATTTCATTGTCGCGGGGACGAATGTGGTGGGGGCTATGACGTCGTTGGAGCAGTTGGTCTCGCAGCTGCCGCCGCCTGATCGTGGTGCTCAGCGGGGGATCTATCTCGACGCGACGCGGACGTTCGAGCTCGACAGTTCGCGCTGACAGGCTGATTTGGGCGTACGGAACCACCTCGGGGTTTTGTGGTAGGTGGCGGACTCGAGCAGTGCCGTGTGACCGGGAATGCTGACATGGCGGATTGGGGGGATTCGCAGCTGGTTGTTGGGGCGGGCACAATCGGCGGATGGGTATTGCCGGGTCTGCCGATGTGGTTGCTGCTTTGCGGCGGGCGGGATGTGTGTTCGCCGAGGACGAGGGCGCGTTGCTGATCGAGGCGGCGGGTGCGGATTCAGCGCGGCTCGATGAGCTTGTGGCGCAGCGGGTTTCGGGGGTGCCGCTCGAATATCTGTTGGGGTGGGTGGAGTTTCGTGGGGTGCGGGTCGGGGTGCGGGCGGGGGTGTTCGTGCCGCGTCAGCGGACGGCGTTTCTGGTCGAGCAGGCGCTACGGGATGTAACGGCGGAGTCGGTTCGTATCGTCGATTTGTGTTGTGGCTGTGGGGCACTCGGGCTCACGGCCGCCACGGAACTGACCGGGCGCGGATGTTCGGTCGAGTTGGTCGCCGCGGATATCGATCCGGCGGCGGTGGCGTGTGCGCGCGAGAATCTGGCTGCGCTGGACGCACCCGTCTACGAGGGTGACCTCTTCGACGCGCTCCCCACCGAATTGCGCGGACACGTCGACGTACTCCTCGCGAACACCCCGTACGTGCCGAGCGCCCACATCGCCGATCTGCCGCCCGAAGCGCGCGAGCACGAACCACTCGTCGCCCTGGACGGTGGCGACGACGGCCTCGCCGTATTCCGCCGGGTCGCCGAGGGAGCGGCGGAGTGGCTGGCGCCCGGCGGCTCCGTCTACGTGGAAACCGGGACGGGGCAGGTGGATTCGGCGCTGACCGTGCTACGCGAGCACGGACTGGCACCCCGGGTCGAGCATTCCGAGGAGTACTACGCCACCGTGGTGATCGGCACCCGTCGGGACTGAGCAGACACAACGATGCCCCCGCCGGCCATCAGGCCGACGAGGGCATCGCGACGGCTACTTACGCCCGGTGAACTGATCCATCGAGTGGTACACACCGACCGCGTTGAGGTACAGGTCGCGGATCTTGATCGGCAGCAGGCCGGTGAGCGCGCGATTCATCCGCGAGGTCCACGGCAGCACCACCAGCGCGCCGCCGTTCTTCATCTCCCGCCACGAGGTGTCGACGACGTCGTTCTGCTCGAGCATGGGGGTGAACAGGATGCCCTTGGCGCCGTCGAACATGCCGGTGTTGATGTAGGTGGGACAGACCGTGGTCACCTTCACGTGGTCGTGGCCGGCCTGCTCGAGCTCGAGCCGCACCGAATCCGACCAGCCGAGCGCCGCCCACTTCGACGCCGCGTACACCGCCATGCGCGGGTTGGCGACCAGACCGGCCGAGGACGCGATGTTGAGGATGCGCGCCTGACCGGCACCGGCCACCATGCCGGGCAGGAACTCGAGGGTGACGTACATCGGGGCCAGCGAGTTGATCGCCATGGTCTTGTCGATGTCGGCGCGGTTCTCGGTTTCCCAGAAGTAGGTGTTGCCGCGCACGATCCCGGCATTGTTGACCAGGATGTCGATGCCGCCGATCTCCTTGCGCACCGCCTCGGCGTTCTCGCGGATGGAGTCCTGCGACGACACGTCGACCACGTACTGATGCACCTTGCCGCCCTGAGCGGACAGCTGTGCGGCGGTCTCGCGCAAGGCGATCTCGTTGATGTCCCACAGCACCACCGCGTCGGCGCCCTCACGCACCGCGTGCTCGGCGAACAGCTTGCCGAGACCCATGGCGGCGCCGGTGACCAGCACCCGCTTGCCCGCGACCGATTCCATCTTCATCTGCTACCTACCCCTGCTCGTTCGTGCGCGCTACTTCTGGCGCAGCGTCTTCATGGCACCGAGAACCAGCGTCATCGTCTTGGCCCACAGCTGCTCGGACATACCGGGCAGCGGCCCGATCGGCAGCACACGCTGCACCGCGACGGTCTGGGTGTCGACGTACTTCAGCAGGCCCTCGGGGCCGTGACGACGGCCCTGACCCGAGATCCCGAGACCACCCGAGGGTGCGTCGATGCTGCCCCACGCGGCGGCGAAGCCGTCGTTGACGTTCACCGATCCGGCGTTGATCCGTGCCGCGACCTCGCGTGCCCGGTCCACGTCGCGGCTCCACACGCTGGCGTTGAGGCCGTAGGCGGTGTCGTTGGCCGCCTCGATGGCGTCTTCGTCGGAGTTCACCTTGTAGACCGAGACGACCGGGCCGAAGGTCTCCTCGCGGTAGACCGTCATGCCGGGAGCCACGTCCACCAGCACGGTCGGCTCGTAGAAGTAGGGGCCGAGGTCGGGGCGGGGACGGCCACCGGCGAGCACCTTGGCGCCCTTGGCGACCGCGTCGTCCACGTGGGCGGTGACGGTGTCGAGCTGGCGCTGGAAGGTCAGCGAACCCATGTCGCGGCTGTAGTCGAGTTCACCGCCGAGCGACATGTTCTTGACGTTGCCGACGAATTCGGCGACGAACTGGTCGTAGACCGAGGCGTCGACGTAGATGCGTTCCATCGATTCACACAGCTGGCCGGCCGAGGAGAAGCACGCGCGCACAGCCACTTTCGCGGCCTTGGACACGTCGGCGTCGGCGAGCACGAGCAGCGGGTTCTTGCCGCCGAGCTCGAGCGAGTAGCCGATCAGGCGTTCACCCGCCTGCTGGGCGATGGTGCGGCCGGTGGCGCTGGACCCGGTGTAGTCGACGTAGTCGGCGCGGGCGATCACGTCGCCGCCGATCTCGCGGCCGCGACCGAGCACCGCCTGCCACAGCCCACGGGGCAGGCCCGCGCGCTCGGCGGCGTCGATGGCCCACAGGGCCGACAGCGCGGTCTGGTTGTCGGGGCGCGCGATCACCGCGTTGCCGGCGATCAGGGCGGGCAGGGCGTCGGAGGCCGACAAGGCGAGGGGGTAGTTCCACGGCGAGATCACCGCGACGACGCCCTTGGGGCGGTTGTGCACATCGACGGCGGTGAGCACCGGGAGCACACCGCGCGGCTTGCGGTCGGCCAGCAGTTTGGGGGCGACGGCGGCGTAGTAGCGAGAGTTCAGCGCGACATCGGCGACCTCGTCGAAGGCGTGCGGGCGCGACTTGCCTGTCTCGGTCTGCACGATGTCGAGCACCGTCTCCTGCTCGGCGAGCACGATGTCGTGGAAGCGGCGGACGATCTCGACGCGCTGCTTGACCGGCACCTTGGCCCAGTCGCGCTGCGCGTGCCGGGCGACGGCGAACGCACGGTCGATATCGGCGATCGAGGACTGGGGCAGGTCACCGATCTTGTGGCCGGTAGCGGGAGCGAAGACCTCGACCGACGGTGCGCCACCGGCGACGGCCCGGTCGAACAGAGGCTTGACCAGCGTTTTCGGCAGCGCGGTCGGTTCGGCGGTCAATTCAGGGGCGGTCGTCATTGTCGGCCCTTCTCCTCACCAGGTGGTCGCGCGGTGCAGGCGCGGATATTCGGCTATTTGCTGAACACTGGTGTTAGATTAATGCGTGGGCCCGGGTTCGTGTCAAGCTTTCGGCAGCGAGTTCGCCGACGGAGTGGAGGTGCGATGACCGAGGAGGCGACGTCGGTGCGTCGCGGTAGGCCACCGCAGACCCAGGAGCAGGCCGAGGAAGTGCGTGCCCGGATCGTCGAGGCGACCGCGGCGGTGTTCGCGCGCAACGGTTCGCGCGGGTTGAGCGTCGCTCAGATCATCGAGCAGGCGGGTCTGGCGCGGCCGACCTTCTACCGGTACTTCAGCAATGCCGCCGAGCCGCTGCGCGCGGTGCTCGACGCGAGCAACGACGGGCTGGTCGGTGGGATCAGCGCGGCGCTGGCCGGGACCGACGAGCCGGTGCAGTTGGGCATCCGGCTCATCGACGCCTATGTGGACTGGGCGCGCGGGCACGGTGCGATGCTGCGACCGTTGTTCGCCGAGTTGCACGATCCGGGTTCGCCGGTGTCGGCCTATCGCGAACGCGCGCTCGACGACATCCGGGATCTGGTGCGCAAGACGTTCGGCGAGCTCGGCCGTACGGTGCCCGCCCCGCTCGATCTGGACGCGGCGCTGCACGTGTGCGAGTACGTGGTCTACCGGCTCACGGCCGATGCCGAGCCGGGCAGCGATCCTGACCCGATCCTGGTGTCGGAGGCGAGGGTGACCATGATCCGCATCCTGCTGGTCACCCTCGGCACCCGCGACGACCTCGCCTACGCGATGGAACTGCCCGGCCTGTTCCCGGATTCCTGAGTACGCTGCGGGCGGCTCGCCGCGACGAGCGCGACCGACAGCAAAGCCGCACCGAGCCAGCCCATCGGCGACAGGCGTTCGGCGAGCACCAGCACCGCCAGCAGAGTGCCGGTGAGTGGCTCGAGCAGGGCGAGCAGTGCACCTGTTCCCGCGCCGACACCGGTGAGACCGCGGAAGTACAGCGTGTACGCGATCGCGGTGGGGAACAGTCCGAGCGCGAGAATCGTCACCACCGAGCCGGGGGCGAGTTCGACGGCTCGGGTGGTGAGAACGGCCGGGACGGCGAGCACAATCGCGCCGATGGTGAATCCGACTCCGGTGGCGGTCACCGGGTCCAGGCCCGGCACCTCGGCCGCCGAGACCAGTGTGAGCAGCGCGAATGCCGACGCCGCGGCGACGGCGAGCGCCGCACCGATCAGCACCCCGGAACCGCCCGCACCCGGAGTTCCGACGAGCAGGACGAGGCCGAGGAGTGCGAGGGCGATGCCTGCCGCGCGGCCTGTATCGAGGCGTTGCCGGCCGGTGAGGTATTCGAGCCCGGCGACGATCACCGGGGACATGCCGATGGTGAGCAGCGTCGCCAGGCTCACCGACGACAGCGCCACGGCACCGAAATAGCAGCCCTGGAAAATCGGTGCGAGCAGGGCGATCGCGGCGATGCGGCGCCAGGCTGGTCCACCGCGCGGTATCGCGCGCCGAGTGAGCACGCACAGCCCGAGCAGCAGCAGGCCGCCGACCGCCAGCCGCACAGTGGCGACCGCAACCGGCGACAGTCCCGTCCCGCGCTGGACCACAGTGCCGAGCAGTCCGCCGGTCCCCCACAGGACGCCCGCGAGAACGAGTTCGGTGATCCCTGCCCGGCGGGGTGCGATGGGCCGGGACGCTCGCCCGGCAAGAAGAGAAGACATGAAAGCTCCTGCGACAGAAGGAATGAGTGGTCGCGAGAAGCGAGGTGCGGACATGCGGAACCGCTGTGCCGTCGACCCGACGGCGGGGGCCTGCCGACCCGCGCGGCGGCGCGCGGGGGCACCTCGCTCAGGAGGTGGGCGGCGGGGTGCAGCGGAAACGCGGGTTCACCCGGCCGAGGGTACTCCACACACAATCTCCACATTTGGCGACGGAACCCTCCACACCCGGTCGCTAGGGTCGCAGCATGGAACTCAGTGGGGGTACGGCGCGGCGGGTCCTCGTCGTCGACGACGAGGTGACGATCGCCGAGTCGGTGGCGGCGCGTTTGCGCGCCGAGGGATTCACCGTGGATCTGGCGCACGACGGTCCGGCGGCCGTGGCCGCCGCGGCGGCGGGGGAACCGGATCTGGTGGTGCTCGATGTGATGCTGCCCGGCTTCGACGGACTCGAGGTGTGCCGACGGATCCAGGCCGAGCGTTCGGTTCCGGTGCTGATGCTCACCGCCCGCACCGACGAGACCGACCAGCTGATCGGGCTCGGCGTCGGCGCCGACGACTATCTGACCAAGCCGTTCTCCATGCGGGTGCTTGCCGCCCGGGTGCACGCGCTGCTGCGGCGGGTGGAGCGGGCCGCCGACCGCGGTGACAGCAGCATCGTCGTCGGTGATCTGCGGATCGACCTCGCCGAGCGCCGGGTGTGGCGGGGCGAGACCGAAGCACGGCTCACCCCGCTGGAATTCGATCTGCTCACCCGGTTGGCGCAGCGGCCGCGTGCGGTGCTGGCCAGGGAGCGGTTGCTGGAGGACATCTGGGACTGGTCGGACGCGGCGGGCACCCGGGCGGTGGATTCACACGTGAAAGCCTTGCGGCGCAAGCTCGGTGCCGACCTCATCCGCACCGTGCACGGTGTCGGCTACGCCCTGGACGCACGATGAGCGTGCCGACCGCGCTGGACCGGATCGCCGACCGGTTGCCCCGCCCGCTCGACCCGCTGCGCTCGATCAAGCTGAAACTCGCTGTGCTGATGGTGTGTTCGGGTGCGGTGGCGTTCGCCTACTTCTGGTTCCGGATCGGCTGGTTGCCGACATTCACCACCCTCACCGCCATGTTCATCGCGTTGGTCACCTCGCAGATCCTCGCGCACGGCATCACCCGGCCGCTGCGCGAGATGACGGCGGCGGCCCGGCGAATGGCGCAGGGCGACTACAGTTTCCGGGTGCGGGCGTCGTCGCGGGACGAGGTGGGCCAGCTGGCGACCGCGTTCAATCAGATGGCCGCCGATCTGGCCGCCGCCGATCGGCAGCGCCGCGATCTCATCGCGAATGTGTCGCACGAATTGCGCACACCGGTCACCGCGCTGCACGCCGTCCTGGAGAACATCGTCGACGGGGTGAGCGACCCCGACCCGGCCACCCTGCGCACCGCGCTGGCACAGACCGAACGGCTCGGGTTGCTCGTCGCCGAACTACTCGACCTGTCGAGCATCGAGGCAGGGGCCAGTCCCCTGGATCGCGAAACCCTTCCGCTGACAACACTTCTGACGGAGGCCATTGCCGAGGCCGAGGTGATGACGGCCGCGCTCGGTCGCGGGGTGCGGTTCACCACGACGGTCGAGCCGGCCGACGCGGTGGTCCTCGGCGATCGCGCCCGGCTGCACCAGGTGCTGTTCAACCTCCTCGACAACGCCGCCCGGCACGGGCCCGCCGGCGGTGAGGTACACGTGACGGCCCGCGCAGGTGTCGACACGGTGGTCCTCGAGATCCAGGACGACGGCCCCGGCATCCCGGAAGCCGACCGCGCCACCGTCTTCGACCGCTTCACCCGGGGCGGGCGCACCGACGGCGGCGGTACCGGGCTCGGCCTCGCCATCGCCCGCTGGGTCGTCGACCTACACGGCGGCACGATCGCGGTGGCCGACCCCGGCTCGAGCATCCGGGTAGTCCTGCCCACTTCCTGACACCCGCACATCACCCCCCGACCACTGGTCCCGGGGGTGGACGAGCACACCTATTTTCGAGGGGAAACATGACGAAATCGACCACGGAACCTTCCGGCGAGGACAACGAACTTTCGACTCCCACACCGAATCCGGCAGACGCTGCCGGGTCAGGTGCGGATCGCGGAGACTCTCCCGCGCCCGCCACACCCGAGGGCCGAGCCCAGCCCAGCCCAGAGGCCGGCCCCGTCACTATCGCCGTGCCAGACACCGCCCGATCCGAGGCGAAACCCGATGCCGCCCCACCCGGCGCGAAGGAGCAGAGCGGGCTCGGAGCGACGCACCATGGCGCCGATTCCGGCGATTCGACCGCGGATTCTGTTGTCCCCGCGATCATCGCACAGGCCGCCGCCACCACGGCGCTGCTCTCTCAGAAGGGCAATAAGCCGTCCGATACCGCGCAGTCCCGTGATTCGGACACTGCAACTGCCGATTTCGGCGCTGACACCACCGCCCAGGCGCGCGAACCTGTCCAGTCCGATTCGACCGCCGCACCCGATAGGGCCGCGCCCAACGGACCACCAGGCACCGTGGTCGAGCAGACGACATCCCCCGCAGGCCGGTCGGCATCGGGCAGTTCCACTCCCCCGTCCTGGACATCCGGCTGGCAGGCAGCCGCCGTGGAACCGATGTCACCCATTCGGCATACGGCAGCGCCACCACGTCCCCCGACCCCACCGCGCTGGCGCCGCGTCGCCCGCCCCTCCGGCGTCCTTCCGGCCGCAGCGCTCGTCGGCGTCATCGGCGCCACGGTGATCCCCACCGACCGCCCCGGCATCGGCTGGCTCCTCACCGGCACCGCCATCACCGCCACCCTCTGCGCCGTCGACCAGCGGGCGCGCAGAAGTTCGACGCAAACGCCGGAGCGAATTCCTGGTGCGTCCGAGGGCGATTCAGCGAGCCTTCGCGAGAGGCCGATGGCAGCCGCCGACACGACGGCGGCACCGAGTGTGCCCGGCACCCGAGTCGCCCACGATTCCCCGACCGAGCAGACGAAGGCCATCACGCCCTCGATGCCGGCCGCAGCGACGCCCGGCGCACGCTCGGATACCGCTACGAGCGCAGCCGCGAAATCAGATGCCGACACCAACACCGCCGCGAGCGCGAGCACCGAGACTCCTGCGGGTGCCGGTGCGAATGCGGGCACGAGCCCGGGTGACGGCGGCCCAATTGCGAGTGCGGAATTCGGTGCGAGTCCGCGCGAAAGTGTCAGTCCGAGCGTGAAGCCCACACCGGAACCGGCAGCCGCTACGAGTCGGGCAGCTGGTGGGAGTTCGGTTGTGGGGGTGGTGCAGCGGGTGGCGTTGCGGTGGGGGCGTGGTTGGTGGGTCGGGGTGGCGTTGGTTCTGTTGGGGGTCGGGGCTGTTCGGGCGGCGGGGTGGTTGTTCGCGTGGTGTGTGATCGGGGCCTGTGTGGCTGGGTCGTTCGCGGTGTTGGGGCGGCGGAGTACGCGGGGTGTGTGGTTCGACATGATCGCGGTGCCGGTCGAGTCGTTCGTCGCTGTGCCGTGGGCGTTTTCGGGGGTGCGGCAGGCCGGGACGAGCGAGTTGTCGCGGGTACGGCGGTACGGGGCTTCGGTGGCCGCGACGGCAGCGCTGCTCGTGGTGTTCGTGCCGCTGCTCGGTGGGGCCGACGCGACGTTCGCGACGCTGTTGAGCGGGCTGGTGCCCGAGGTGGACTCGGCCGCCGCCTGGGAGTGGCTGTTCATGTTCGCCGTGCTGGGGATGGGCGCGTTGGGTGCGCTGTATCTGCTGGCCGGACCACTGCCCGCCGCGGGCGATGCCGGACGGCCGAGCCGGCTGTGGACGCGCAGTGAGTGGGCGTTGCCGGTCGCGGTGCTTGCGGTGTTGTTCGGGGTGTTCCTCGGCGGCCAGTTCGTCGCCCTCTTCGGCGGCGACGATTACGTGCAGCGCACCGCGGGACTCACCTACGCCGAATACGCGCGCAGCGGGTTCTGGCAGCTGTCGGCGGTGAGCATCCTCGCCCTGGCCGTGATCGCCGCTGTCCTGCACTTCTCGGCCAAGGACACCGCCGCCGACCGACTGTGGGTGCGCGTACTGCTCGGTGTGGTGAGCCTGCTGACGCTGATCATCGTCGTCTCCGCGCTCGGCCGCATGTGGACCTATCAGCAGGCCTACGGGTTCACGGTGCTGCGTCTGCTGGTGTCGATGTGCGAGCTGTGGGTCGGGTTGCTGTACGTGCTGATGCTGGTCGCGATCGCGCGGTTGCGCTGGAGCTGGGTGCCGCGCGCGGCCGTCGGCACCGCCCTCGCCACGCTCCTCGCGCTCGCGGCGATCAACCCCGAATATCTTGTCGCCGAACGTAATATCGCCCGCTGGGAACAGAACGGGCGGCTCGACGCCGACTACCTGACGTCCCTGTCCCCCGATATCCTCCCGGCACTGGAGGGTCTGCCCGACCCCCTGCGCGCCCAGATCGAGCCGAGCATCCGCAGAGGCCTCGACGACGACCCCTGGTGGGCCTGGAACCTGTCCCGCAGCTCCGCCCGCTGACCTGGACACTCGATCACCACGCTCTGACGGCGGGTTTCGGCCCGAAATCCCGGCATCAGAGCGTGGTGATCTGGATCGGACGTCAGGTGGCGAGGGTGGTGCGGGTAAGACCGCTGGCGCGCAGGACGCGGCGGGCGATGGCGGCGCGGATAGCGTCCTCGGTACCGATGATGCGCACGTGGGTGCGAGCGCGGGTGATCGCGGTGTAGAGGAGTTCCCTGGTGAGGAGCGTGGATTCGGGTTCGGGCAGGACCACCGAGACGGTGCCGTACTGGCTGCCCTGGCTGCGGTGGATGGTCATCGCGAAAACCGTGACGACCGAGGGGAATTGGGTGGGATGCACGAGGTAGGGCTCGCTGCCGCGTTGCAGGGCGGCCCGCAGGGAACCGTCGGGTCGGCGGATGATGACACCGGTGTCGCCGTTGTAGATGCGCGCCTCGTGGTCGTTGGCGGTGACGAGCAGCGGTTGACCCGGATACCACACCGCTTGCGGCCCTTCGGGTCCCGCGCCACCGGCAGCCGCCCATTCGGCCGCCATCCGGTCCCACCGCTCCACACCGAACGGGCCCTGCCGATGCGCGCAGAGCAGACGATGTGATTCCAGCGCGCCGAGCGCACCGACCGCGTCACCGGCTTCCGCCGCCTCCGTGACAGCGAGCGCGGCGGTGGTCACATCGGCGCGCACCGCACGGATATCGTCAGGGCCACACAGTGATACGTCGTCGCCCCCGGCGCGCAGAATCGCCAACGCCGCATCGGCGTCGCCCGCTCGAACGGCGACAGCCAGATCCGCGATCCGCCCACCGAAGCGCCGCCCACGGGTCAGCCGGACGATGCCGCCCTGCAGACGCCGCATCTCCAGCGCACTGAGCGAATCGACATCCTGCCCAGCCGGATTCGCAGAAACGCTTCCCCCATCACCGGCAGGGGTTCTTGCCACCGCATCGGTCACAACGGCAGAGTCATCGGCGGAGGCGGTCTCCTCCCCCGCGCGAGCGGCAGCGGATGCTGACCCGGTGTCGGACGTGAGGAGTTCGCGCAGGGCCGGGTTCGGGACGCCGACGACCGGGCCCGCGACGAGGTCGGCCAGGACGGCACCCGCGTCGACGGAGGCGAGCTGGTCGGGGTCACCGACGAGGATGAGGCGGGTGTCGGGGCGCAGGGCCGAGAACAGGTGGCTCATCATCGTGAGCGAGACCATGGAGGTTTCGTCGACGACCACCACGTCGTAGGGCAGGCGGTTGTGGGCGTGGTGACGGAAACGGGTGGTGCGGCCGCGTTGCCAGCCGAGCAGGCGGTGCAGGGTGGACGCGGTGAGCTCGGGGAGGCCGAGTTCGGCGGCTTGGTCACGCACGGCTTCCTGCAGGCGGGCGGCCGCTTTCCCGGTGGGGGCGGCCAGGGCGATACGCAGGGCGGGCAGTTTGGGAGTGGCCCGGCGGTGTGCCGAGAGCAGGGCGAGGATACGGGCGATCGTGTGGGTCTTGCCGGTCCCGGGACCGCCGGCGACGACGGTGGTCCAGTGGGTGGCGGCCAGCGCGGCGGCGAGGCGTTGCCGATCGGGGCCTTCGCCGAGAGGGTCGGCGAACAGGCGGTCGAGTTCGGTACGCACGAGGGCGGTGTCGACGACGGGGTGGTCGGCGCTGCGTTCGACGAGTGCCCGGCGCAGCGTCTGTTCCTGCTGGTAGTAGCGGTCGAGGTAGAGCAGCGCCCCACCGTCGGCATCGGCCTCGACCACCCGCAGCGGACGCAACGGTCCGGCCTGACCACCCTGCACGAGCGGACTGGCCCGCAGCGCCGTGAGCACCCGGTCCGTCTCCGGCCACGGCAGCGTCGCGGGGTCGATTCCGGTCACGCCATCACGACTTTCGTCGGCGTCGACACCGATCTCACGCATCCGCGCCAGCTCGAGACACACCGATCCCGACCGCACCGCGCGCACGGCGAGCGCCGCCGCGAACAACACGTCCTCACTGTCCTCACGCCCGAGCCGCCCCAACCGCACAGCCACATGCACGTCGGCAGCCGACAGCACACCTGCCTCGTTGAAGACCCGCAGCAGCCCGGTCCCCCGCTGCGCCACCTGAATCGATGTCACCTTCTCGCCCTCCCACCGATCCGCTGCCCATCGGCAGGACGCTCGTCTTCGTCGCAGGTGCAGTCATCCCCCGACGGCCGCACAACCGGGTCGGGCCGAAGGTGCGGGTGCACTCCCCGATACGCGCCCGGGTCCGTCGGTGCGGATCCTCGGGCGCCGGTCGACCGGGTGCACACGGCGGAGATAACTGCGCCGATCATCGACGGCCCTCCCCGGCGAGCAGGTCCGACAGTGCCACAACGAGTTCGGCGGGTGGGTACCAGTCGAAGACGCCGTGGCCGGGTGGGGTGTCGGCGCCGATCATGCCTCGGACGAACAGGTAGCGGGCGCCGCCGAGGTGGCGGGTCGGGTCGTAGTTCGGGAGGCGCCAGCGCAGATAGCGGTGCAGCGCGACGGCATACAGCAACGCCTGCAACGGGTAGTGGGAGCGGATCATTTCCGCGAGCATGTGTTCGCGACGGTAGTGCTCGACAGTGAGGTCGCCGGTGCCGAGCCGGTTGGTTTTGTAGTCGACGATCACGTACTGGAATTCACCGTCGCCGGGGACCCGCAGCACGGCGTCGATACTGCCGGTCAAATAACCGCGCAGCACCGTCTCGGGCAAGGCTGCGAGGTGATCGGCATAGCCTGCCAGGTCGTCGTCCGGCGGAAGGTGGGTGCGCAGCAGGGCGGCGATATCGCGCAGGGTGGCGGCCCGGCCGCGCGGGTCGTCACCGCCGCCGAGCGGTAGTTCGAATTCGAGCTCGTTGAGCCGGTCCCCGGTCGGGATCCGGGCCAGCGAGCCGAAATCGGTCGGCGTGCGCAGGACTTGGAACAACGCCTCCGACAGCAGTTCGACATCGAGTTCGGCCATGGTGTGCTCGACCGCTTCGGCACACCGCATGCGCACCTCGGCGGCGAGGTCGGTGACGGAGGTGTCGACCGTTTCGAGCACGCCGTGCACGAGGGTGCCGAATTCGGCACCGTAGGGCAGGGCGTTCATCAGCGAGGGCGCCGCCGCGACCACCGTCGGCACGTCGAGCGGCGGGGTGTCCGGTTCGTCGTCGGGACCGGGCCCGTCCTCGGGTTCGCTGTCGTTGACCGAGGCCAGATCGTGCGCGCCCGCGGTGAGGGCCGAGTAGGAGGTGCGTCGCCACAGCTGGTCGAGGGGCCGGTCGAATTCGGCGGCTGCCAACTCACCGGTGGGTAGTTCGGTGCGTACCCGTCGCGGGGCCACGTTCTCGGGGCGGTCGACCGCCGTCACCGAGATCACGTCGGCGGCCGGGGCTGCCCATTCCGAAAGGCGTTGCAGGGCAGCCGCGTCGGCGGGGATCTCGGCACGTCGGGGTACCTGCGACGCGCCGGGACGGCGGCCGAGGATCATCCGGTGCAGCGGCGCGGCACCCGTGGTGACGGCGGGCGCCCACCAGGTGACCACCTGGCACATCGCCCTGGTCGCCGCCACGTACAGCAGCCGCAGCTCCTCGCCGGATTCCTCGGCCTCACAGCGCAATTGGCGTTCGCCGTAACCGGGGGCGTCCTTGCCGCCGATGTCGAGCACCCGGGTGCCGTTGTCGTCGTGGAACAGCAAGGTCGCCGGGTAGGGGTTCTTGGCACTGTCCCACGCGAAAGGCAGGTACACGATGGGGAATTCGAGTCCCTTGCTGGCGTGCACCGTGGCGATCTGCACGGCGGCGGCGTCGCGGTCGAGGCGGCGGCTGCGCCCGCTCACCGAACCCGCCTCCGGGTCGCGGACCCGGTCGGCCAGCCAGCGGGTGAGGGCGGTCAGACCGAGCCCTTCGGTGTGGGCCACTTCGTCGAGGAGACCGGCCAGGTGGCGCAGGTCGGTGAGTTCGCGCTCGCCGTTGTCGACGGCGAGCAGTCGGGGCGCGAGTTCGGTTTCGGTCGCCAGTTTGTCGAAGACGGCGGCGAATCCGGCGCGGGCGAAGAGCCGGGCCGCCTCACGCAGCTGTGTGGAGATCCGGCCGACGAGATCGGCCCCACCGGCATCGATCTCGGCGAGCGTGACGCCGAGGATCGGTGTGCAGGCCGCCAACCGCACCCGGTCACCGCGATGGGGTTGCTCGAGTGCGCGCAGCACCCACAACCAGTCGGTGGCGGCAGGGGTCGCGAAAACACTTGTGCCACCGGCGAGTACCGAGGCCACACCGACCCGGTCCAGCGCGGTGCGCACCACGTCGATCTGGGTGCGGGTGCGCACCAGGACCGCGATGTCGCCGGGCCCGATCGGTCTGCGCACCCGGCCGTCGCCGACCTCGGTGAGCGAATAATCCGCGCCGCGTTCGGGTTTGGCCTCGATGCTTGTGCCGGATTCGAGCAGCGTGACGATGTCGGCGGCGAGATCCTCGGCTACCTTCGCGCGCTGCCTGCCGACCGACGGGAATCCCGACTTGTTCCGCGGCCCAGCACCGGTGCGCGGCAGTACCCGCAGCCGCAACGGGGTGACGACTTCCGGGTCACCGTGCAGCCGGGTGTCGGCGCGGGTCGCGGCGACCGGGTACACGCTGATCTCCGGATGACCGAGTTCCGCGCCGCCACAGAGGTGATCGATCGCGCGCAGCAGTCCGGCGTCGCTGCGCCAGTTGCGGGTGAGTTCGCTGCGCTGGCGGGCGTGCGCCACCGCGTCGAGGTAGCTGAGCACCTCCGCGCCGCGGAAGGCGTAGATGGCCTGTTTCGGGTCGCCGACCAGCACCATGGTGGCGTGTTCGTGGAAGGCTCGGCGCAGGATGTCCCACTGCAGCGGGTCGGTGTCCTGGAATTCGTCGACGAGCGCGACCCGGTAGCGCTCGCGGATGCGGGCACAGGCCGCGGGACCGTGCACCGGGTCGGCGAGCACGTCGTGCAGCAGCACGAGCAGATCGTCGAAGTCACGCAGTCCCGCACGGCGTTTGCGGCGGTCGGTTTCGGCGCGCACCGCGGTCGCGAACGCCACCCGTTCGCCCGCGGCGCCCTCGGTGCGTGGCGCGAGTTCGGCGTGCCGGTCGTGGACGGCGGCCAGCGCGAGGATGTGCGCGTCGCGCAGGGTGAAGGGGGCGCGGTCGCGGGCGTAGCGGGCCAGGTACAGGTCGTCGGTGACGGTGGCGACGAGGTCGTCGACCGATTCGACCAGCCGCGCGCCGGGGTCGTGTTCGCCCGCCAGGCCGAGTTCGTCGAGCATGCGCTGACAGAACGAGTGGGTGGTGGCGATGGTGCCCGCGTCGAAATCGGCGAGAGCGGAGAGCAGCCGACGGCGGCGCAGCCGCACCGTCGCCGGATCGGCGGCGGCGAGGGCGCGCACGAGTTCGTCAGGATGCGCCTGTGCGGCAGCGGGTTCGGCCAGTGCGGTGGCCACGGTGACGAACCGGTCCCTGGTGCGTTCGCGCAGTTCCTGGGTGGCGGCGCGACTGAACGTCACCAGCAGCAGTTCGGTGATCGAGATCCCCTGCTCGGCCACGTACCGCACCGCCAGCCCGACGATCGCATGGGTTTTGCCGGTGCCCGCGCTCGCCTCGAGCACGGTGGTGCCCTGCGGCAACGGACCAGCCGCATCGAATGCCTCGGTCGGCGGGGCCGACATCATCCCGGTCACCGCTTCGGCCCCTCGTACCAACCGGCTCGTGCCCAGCCCGCCTCGGTCGCCCACAGCGCCCCCACGGGCAGCGATGTCTTCATGGTTGCCCCTGACTTTCGGCGGCGAGCAACGGGCCCCACCAGCGGCGGGCGATGGCACCGAAGCGGGTGCTCTCCGGCTCGCCGGGGCGGGCGGGTTCCGCGATCAGCTGCTCGAAACGTGGTGCACGGCCCCAGATGTAGCGCAGGTAGCGGTCGGTGTGGTCACCGAATTTGTCCGGGCCGTTGGGGCCGCCGTCGAAGGCGTGTTCGGCGGCGAACAGGGCGTCGGCCACGCTGTCGCCACGGAAGCGACGCTCGGCGTAGGCGGCGGTAGCGGTGGGTGCGACGGGCAGCGGTTCGCACAGGCCCTCGTCACGCAGACGGACCAGATCGCGCAGGATCGACAGTGCCGCAGGTGGTTCGGGTGCGGTGATGATCGACCGGGCGACCGGGCGGCTGCGGAACTGGCCGCGGCCGGTACTGATCGCCCGCCACGACCGGTCCTCGGTAGCGGCCAGCGCGAGCAGCGAAACCCACGCTGCCAGACGATGTTTGGGGGCCAGGCGGGAATACGTGGTGCGGACGAGGGTTTCGCCACGAACTTCGGGGACGGTACCGGCGAGGGTTCGGCCGTTGCCCAGGTCGACGGCGATGTCCACCGCTCGCGGGCTCGCCTCGTAGTCCGGCAGCGCGGTGCGCACGATGGTGTCGACCGTGCCCTCCACCTCGTCGAGCACGCGGGTGCCGAAACCGAAGGGCGGCAACGTCCCCCGTCGCCATTCGGCCGCGCGCAGGCCCGCCGGGTCGGCGCCGGTGAGGCGGGCGGTGAGCATCCGCTCCCCCAGGTCCCATTTGGCCAGGCCGTCGAGTTCGATGGGCAATTGGTCGGCGATGTCCTCGGATTCCTCGGGGACCCGCAACCCGAGCCGCTGCCACAGGAACGCGCGCACCGGGTGTTCGGCGAACGCGATCAGTTCGGCCAGTGCCACGTCCGCGGGCGGGGCGGGCGGGAGTGGTTCGGCGAGCAGCGGTGGGCGCGGGCGGGACGGACGCGCGGCAGCCCGGGCGCCCGCGAGGGCGACGGTGTCGAAGCTGCGTGGGCGCTCCGGTGCGAAATTGCGCCGGTCGAAGGCCTGGAGCGGATGCCGGATGTGCACGTCGGACATCGCGGCCGAGCCCACGTGGGTGGCGAGCACGTCGAGCAGTTCGGCCACCGGGACAGCGGGCGGGCGGGGTGCGCCGGTGACCGGGTCGGCGCCGGTGTGCAGCACCAGCAGCTGTTCGGTGGCGGCCATGATCGCGTCGAGCAGCAGTTGCCGGTCCTCGCTGCGGGCGTCGCGTTCACCGATCAGCGGGTCGCGGGCCAGCAGGTCGTCGCCGTCGGCGCTGCCGGTACGCGGGAAGATGTCGTCGTCGAGGCCGAGCAGCACCACCACCCGGTGCGGTACCGATCGCATGGGGACCAGCGAGCACACCGTGAGCTCACCGGTGCGGAAGTTGGCGCGCCCGGGTGCGCCCGCGAGCCGGGAGGTCAGCAGCACCGCGACATCGGCCAGCCGCAGCGGCGCGTCACCCGCGTGCTCGGTGGCGGCGACGATCTCGCGGCGCGCTTCGGCCCGGATCCAGGCGTAGGAGTCCGGCACATCGGTGAGCAGCTCGAGCGCGCGCAGCAGCACCGCCGTCCACTGCGCGGCGGGCCGGGGACCGCGCAGGTCGCGCAGGCAGACCGCGACCCGGTCGACGAACTCGGCGAAGCGCCCCGCGAGGTCGACGTCGTTGGAGTCGACATCGTCGAGGGGCAGGGCAAGGTCGAGCCAGTCGTCACCGGACTCGTCGGCGGTGACGCCGAGCAGGATGCGGTCCACGGCGGCGTTGAGGGTGTTCTGGGCGAAATCGGCCAGGCCGAACGCCTCCCGCTGGCGCTGCCCGATACCCCAGCGCGCACCGGACTCGGCGGCCCAGCCACGCAGCCGTTCGATGTCGTCGTCGTCGAAACCGCAACGGCGGCGCACGCTTTCGGCGGCGGCCAGGTCGAGGACCTGCGTCACGGTGACGCGCCCGTCGGCCAGTTCGAGCAGATCGATCACCACCGCCAACATCGGGTTGGTCACCGCCCGGCCCCGGTCCGCCAACCGCACCCGCAACTGATGGGCCGGATGCTCACCAGCGACCGGCTGATCCCCGGTGCCCGACCCGCGCTGCCCGAAGGCCGCCCGCACCAGCGGGGCATAGGCCTCCACGTCGGGGCACATGATGAGCACATCGCGCGGTTCCAGCGTCGGATCGGCGGTGAACGTGCGCAGCAACAGATCCCGCAGCACCTCCACCTGCCGGGCCGCACCGTGACAGGCGTGCACCTCGATACTGCCGTCCGGCACCACCCCCGCCTCCGGGGCACGGTCGTCGCGGATCGCGCACTGCACCCGGCCGAGCAGCGTCGTCGAATCGAGTCGCGCCGGGAGATGACTATCGCTGTCCAGCAACGGTTTCAGACGCTGCTCCAGCTCCCGGACGTCACGGCCGAGACCGGCGAGCAAGGGGTGCGAAACGTGATCCGCGGTCCGATCGGCAGACCGAGGCGACGATGCGTCGCCGGTGCCACCGTGCCCGGCAGCATCGGCGAGTGCCATCCACAGCACCGGACTCGGATGTGCCAGCCACAGGTGCACATCGCGATGGGCGGCGAGGGCGGTGAAGACGGCGAGCTGGTCGGCGGGCAACCGGGTGAGGCCGAACAGCGACAGGCGCTCGGGCAGGTCGACGGACGCGGGGTCGGTGCGCAGCCGGGCGCAGGCGTCGGCGAGGCGTTCGGCGGGGCTCGGGGAGCCGATGGCCGTGCGCAGCGCGCGCCACAGCTTCGGCTGCCACGCCAGGTCGTCGGGCACCGGGCCGCCCGCACCGTCGCCGTCGACGCCAGCGACCCAGTCGAGCAGCACGCGCGGGCGCTGGGCGGCGTAGGAGTCGAACAGGGCGGCCAGGTGGGCGGCGGTCGAATAGCGCCTGCCGAGCCGGTGATCGCCGCCGGGCAACCCGAGATGGCGGGCCAGCACCGCCGCCCACGGTTCGGCGGCCACCTCGTCGATCACCCGCAGCACCGACCACACCACCCGCTGCCCGGACCACGGGTCGTCCTCGGCGGTGATCCCGTTCGCGGCGGCCAGCACGTCGGCGACCAGCGCGGCAGGTGACGGGAAGGAGATATTGGCGGCTACCCCGTCGCCTGCGCCACCCACACCGAGCACACCGGACAACCGTTGCGCCAGCCAGCGCTCGACACCTTTCGCGGGAACGGCGACCACCTCGGTGGCGAAAGGATCACCGGGCGCAACCGCGAGCACCTGCCCGAGACCGTCGGCCAGCGCGTCGGCGCGTTCGGCGCGATGGAGGTGCAACGGCATCCGTCGTTTATACGCCCAGCGACCGACCCGCAATCATGCGACCCCGCCCGCACCCCCGGCAAGAGCTAGTGAAATAGACCACACTGCAACGCGTTACCGGCCACGCCTGCGCCGGGACGAAACCGGGGCGTGGGACTCTGCTGGCTCGGGTGGGACGGTTCGGCCGCAGTACGAAAGGCGGGTTCGGTTCATGATCGCGCAGGTGATTGCCCTGGTTCCCGACGGCGGATTCGTCGTCCGCCGCGCAGGCGCCCGCTGGGAACTCATCAATTCCCGGCGATACGGCCCCGACCAGGTGCTGCACACCTGGCCCCTCGATCGCCACTGCGAGGCGTTCGAGCACTGCCACCGGCTCAACGGCTGCCCCATCGCCACCCCGCACGCCGCGCATCACTGATCGCAATCCCGCTGTGCCACAAGGCCGATTTGTGACGATTCGGCAGCGAAGGGTGCGCCCGGGCCGCCGATGTGCCAGTGTGGTGCCTCGTGCGTGACCGTTCCCCCGCCACCCGCGTCGTTTCCCGGGTCGCAGCAACAGCTTGTCTCCTCGCCGTCGCGGCCGCCCTCACCCCGGGCGTCCCCGTACTCACCGCCACCGCGCAGGCCGCGCCGGTCCTCACCCAGGCGTGCCTGTCCGGGTTCGACTGCGACATGAGTTCGCGGATCGCGCGCGTGAACAGCTACCTGGCCGGCCGTCCCGGCGTCGTCGGCTACGTGCTGCGCGACCGCGTCACCGGCGGCATCTACGCCAACGAACACGCCGAGAACCAGGTGTGGACCGCCTCGACGATCAAGCTGGCCATCGCCGCCGACCTGCTCAACCGGGCCCGCGTCGGCGCCATCGCGCTGTCGCCGGAGGACCGGGGCAATATCGAGGCGATGCTCGCCACGTCCAACGACCAGGCGACGGATGTGCTGTGGCACAAGTACATCGGCTTCGACCGGATGGCCTACAACAACGCCTTCCGCGCGTACGGCATGGTCAGCCTGATCCCGCAGCCGACCAACACCGCGCTGTTCCCGGACTGGTCGTTCCAGAAGTGCACCGCCGCCGACCTGGACCGGCTGATGAACACCATCCTCGACACCATGCACCCCGACGATCTGGCCTACCTGCTCGACCGGATGCGCTCGGTCGACTCCAACCAGCACTGGGGTGTGTGGGGCGCCGGTGCGGCGATGCGTCCCGGCCTGAAGAACGGCTGGTCGGCCGAGGCCGACGGCTGGGTGGTCAACTCGGTCGGCGTCGCGGGTGAGGGCGAGCGCTATACCCTGGCCATCATGAACGCGCTCGGCGCCGACGGCGGCTACACCGAGGGCGCCGAGACCGACACCAAGGTCGCCCAGCTGCTCCTTGCGGGTCGCTGAGGCGGCACGTCCCGTAAGGTCGGTTCTGTAATCACCCCAGTCAGCCGAGGAGTCAGGACGATGAGCACTCAGTCTGTCGGGAACCAGCGGCACCGCGTGGTGGTGATCGGATCCGGGTTCGGCGGGTTGTTCGGCACCCGGCACCTGCGCAGGGCCGATGTCGATGTCACGCTGATCTCCAAGACCTCGACCCACCTGTTCCAGCCGCTGCTGTACCAGGTGGCGACGGGCATCCTGTCCACGGGCGAGATCGCCCCGGCCACCCGGCTCGTGCTGCGCAAACAGAAGAACGCGCAGGTGCTGATGGGCGACGTGATCGACGTCGACCTGAAGAACCAGACGGTCACCTCGCGCCTGCTCAACCGCGACACGGTGACCCCCTACGACAGCCTCATCGTCGCCACCGGCGCGCAGCAGTCCTACTTCGGTAACGACCACTTCGCCACCTACGCGCCCGGCATGAAGACCATCGACGACGCCCTGGAATTGCGTGCCCGCATCCTCGGCGCCTTCGAGCAGGCCGAGCTGGCCGAAACCCAGGAGGAACGCGACCGGCTGCTGACCTTCATCGTCGTCGGCGCGGGCCCCACGGGTGTCGAGCTGGCCGGGCAGATCGCCGAACTCGCCGACCGCACCCTCGACGGCACCTTCCGCACCATCGACCCGCGCGACGCGCGCGTCATCCTGCTCGAGGGCGCGGGCGCGGTGCTCGGCCCGATGGGTCCGAAGCTGGGTGCCAAGGCCGCCAAGCGGCTCGAGAAGATGGGCGTGGAGATCCAGCTCAACGCCATGGTGACCGATGTCGACGCGCACGGCGTTGTCGTCAAGGACAAGGACGGCAGCACCCGCCGCATCGAGGCGATGTGCAAGGTGTGGTCGGCGGGCGTGCAGGCCAGCCCGCTGGGCAAGATGATCGCCGAGCGTTCCGACGGCACCGAGGTGGACCGGGCCGGTCGCGTCATCGTCGAGCCCGACCTGACGGTCAAGGGTCATCCGAACGTCTTCGTGGTCGGCGACCTGATGTCGGTGCCGGGTGTGCCGGGTCAGGCCCAGGGCGCGATCCAGGGTTCCACCTATGCGGCCAAGGCCATCAAGGCCGGGCTGAAGGGGCAGACCCCGGCCGAACGCAAACCGTTCAAGTACTTCAACAAGGGCTCGATGGCGACCATCTCGCGTTTCGACGCGGTCTGCCAGATCGGCAAGCTCGAGTTCAGCGGGTTCCTCGCCTGGCTCGCGTGGCTGGCCCTGCACCTGTACTACCTGGTCGGCTACCGCAGCCGGATCGTCACCGTGATCGGCTGGTTCGTGTCCTTCCTCGGCCGCAACCGCGGTCAGATGGCGGCGACCGAGCAGTGGGTGTTCGCGCGCCTGGCGATCGAGGAGGTCAACTCCGACGTCTCCGAGGCCGACGAACTCGCCGCCCACCTCGGCGCCCCGCCGTCGGGGCGCAAACAGATCGACGAGCGCAAGTCCGGGTAGTACACCTGCCCGAAAAGCCGGATGGTTCACTCGGACCATCCGGCTTTTGTCGTCTCCGGTTACCTTCCGGCACACCGATATTGCGGGCTGCCGACGTTTCGGACCCATCCGCCCACGGCACCGGTCCGAATGTCGGAGGTCATATGTGTGACCAAATCCCCCGGATGAAAGGTGATCTATGGCGACGGGGAAACACAGGGCGCCGAGCCCACAGCGACAGAAGGTCGGTTCGGTCGTCGCGGCGGGAGCGGTACCCCTGGTCATGGCCCTGATCGGCACGGGCACCGCGAATGCCGATCCCGCGCAAGCGGCGGTGACGCAGCCCGAACAGCAGCCGATCGCACCGGAGTACGACGCGGTCGCGCCCAATGCCGCCCCATACGTGACCGCGCCGAAACCCGCGAACACGCGCAGCTCGCTGCCGTGGGCACGCACGGGCCCGGAGACCGATTACCTGTCTCCGGTGGGCCCGCTGCATCTGCCGACCGCGGTGGCGCCGGTTCCGCCGATCCTGCCGCCGCCGGGCCAGTTCCGCTTCGGTGACCAGCAGGTTCCGGTGCCCGACTTCGTTCCGGTCGAGACGTCGATCCAGATCAACGACGCCTCGGCCAACACCGAGGCGAATCTGGCGACTTTCCTCGACTCGGTCGGGCTCGAGCGCAGCCGCTCGGACCGGATCGCCGAGTCGACCATCGGTACGGCGGCACGGGGCGCGGCGGTCGGTTCCACCGTGGCGATCCCGGCCGCGATGATGGCGAGCACGGTGGGTGCCGTGGCCGGGTTGGTCGCGGGCGTGGTGTTCCTGCCGGTGGGTTTGGTCGCGGGCCCGATCCTTGGCGGGATGGCCGGGTACATGGCCGTGTCGGTGCCCGCCACGATCGTCGGGGCCGGAGTCGGCGCCGCGGTGGGTGCCGCCAACGGGTTCCTCGCGCCGCCGCGCGGCATGACACCCGACACGGTCGACGCGCAAGGCGCCGACGCCACGGAGGAAGCGGAGCTGTCCATCGCTTGATCGTCGGACGCACCGGGTGGTGGGAGTCGGGAAGGCCCGGCTCCTACCACCTTTCGGCTATCCGACAGCTACCGGAGCGCGCAGGCGCGCGCCCGTACTCGTCGCGAGCGAGCCACCAGCGGCCAAGGGCAGCCGGACGGTGTCGAGTCCGTCGGACCAGGCGGGACGTTCGTCCGGGTAGATCAGTTCGCTGTCGAGTGCTCGCGGTCCGCGCAGCCGATCGTCGGTCGACGCGCCTGCCCCGAGTTCGAGCCGGTGGCGCACCAGCGGCACCTCCCCGACATCGGCGATCAGGTCACCACGCCAGCCGCCACCGTCCTCGCCGCTGCGACCCAGCTGCACCCGTTCCCGCAATCGCACGCGCGCCCCGGCGCCGAGCGCGACCGTGGTGACCGCGTGATGATGTGCCCCGCCCGCCACGATCGTCGGCTCCGGATCGAAATCCAGTTCCGCCTCCGCTCCGACCTCGAAGTGCCAGCGCGCCGACGACCGTGGGTTCGCGACGCTTGGCAGGGCGATCGTCGCCGCGACCGAGCGGACCACCAGCCGCGCGCCGGGCAGCACGACCACCCGGATGTCGAGTTCGTCCCCGCCGAGCGGGGTGGCGGCGGTGCCGATCAGGTGCACGGTGTCGGCGCCGGTGTGGCGCCCGGCCAGGCCGCCGATCGCCTCGATCCGCGGCAGGCGGCCCGGTGCGGCGACGATGCTCAGTTCAGTGCGCAACGCCCGCGGCCGCGTCCTGCTCGGCGACCACGCGCAACTGTTCACGCACCCAGGCGAGCACGGGGGTGGCGGCGGGGTCCTCGGTGAGCGAGATCAGGGCGGTCGGCCTGCCCTCGCGCACCTTGGCGGCGTCACGCTCCATCACGCCGAGGTCGGCGCCGACCAGCGGGGCGAGGTCGGTCTTGTTCACCACGAGCAGGTCGGAGAAGGTGACACCGGGGCCACCCTTGCGCGGCACCTTGTCGCCGCCAGCCACGTCGATCACGAAGATCTGCACGTCGATCAGGCCGGAAGAGAAGGTGGCGGTGAGGTTGTCGCCACCGGACTCGACGAGGATCAGGTCCAGCGGCGGGTTGGCCGCGACCAGGTCGTCGATGGCGTCGAGGTTGGCGGTGATGTCGTCGCGGATGGCGGTGTGCGGGCAGCCGCCGGTCTGCACGGCGGTGATCCGCTCGTCGGGCAGCACCGCGTGGCGACGCAGGAAGTCGGCGTCCTCGGTGGTGTAGATGTCGTTGGTCAGCACCGCGAGCGAGAGCTCGTCGCGCAGCTGCCTGCACAGCGCCGCGACCAGCGCGGTCTTGCCCGAGCCGACCGGGCCGCCGATGCCGACGCGCAGCGCCTCACCGGGAACCCGATCGCGCTTGGGCCGGTCGTGGCTGTGATCGTGCGGTTCACCATCGATCAGGTGCGGCGGCATGGGAACTCCTTCATCTCGGGATCAGGACGCGAACAGTGGCATGTCGCGGTGGAGGTGACGTTCGGCCAGCGCGTCCTGCAACGGGTCCGACAGTGCGGCCAACCCCGTGGCGGCCTCGGCGGCGACCCGGTCGCACAGGGGTGCCAGGCGCAGTGTGCTCGCCGCGATGGCGGCGGGGTCGAGGGCGAGGAGGCGCTGGGCGGCGGTCGCGGCACCGGTGAGGGTGGTGTAGACGACGACGCCCGCCAGTTCCTGGGGGTCGGCACCGCAGGCCAGCCCGACCATGCCGAACACTGTCGACAGGTGCGGGCGGGGGCCGACCGCCGCCCAATTCGAATAGGCGCTCTCGCCGGGCCGCCCCCCGAAGCTGTCTCCGCTCCCCAGCGTGCCGGTATCGAGCAGATCGGTCGGATCGCTGTGGTGCGCCGACCGCGAGTCGTCGCCGACCATCGCCGTGCGGCCGGACGAGCGTGCTTCGACCGGATTCGGCCAGAGCTGTTTGGCGAGTCTGAGAAGGCCGCGCCCCTGGGCGCGAGACGCGGCGCGCGCGGCGGGAGATGGCGTGCGAGCATCGGTTTCGAGGTCGGCACGGTCGGGGGCGAGCGTGCCCGCGCACACCGCGGCGGCCAGTGACGCCGTCACCAGTCCGGTGGTGGCGATGCGCCGGCGCAGGTAGAGCTCGACACTCGCGGCGTCGCGCAACAGCCCCGAGGCCACAGCCTCTTCCACACCACCGGAATGCACGTGACCGCCGATGGGCAGGCGCGAATCGGCGAGGGCGAGCAATGTCGCCAGGCCCGTCGCACCCTCGTTTCGCATCCGACGATCCTATGCAAAGCCGTCTCCAGGACGCGCGGCGAGCCGACTCCGACCGAGCGCCGGGTGGTAATCCTCACAGCGAGCGCGGTGGATTCCGGTGGCAGCGCTCCCATGGTGCGCCGCCACCGCACGCGTCAGCCAGACGATCGCGCCGACCGCCAGGCGAGCGCGGCCATCGCCAGCAGCAGCAACGCGCCGCACGTGGTGGCGACATGCATGCCGCTGACGAACGATTCGCGAGCGGCGTGGGCCAGGCCCGCATTGCCATCGGAGTGCGCGAGGGTCTCCCCCAGCGTTTCGTCGAAGTCGCCACCGGAGCGGAACACCAGCGCCGCCAGCGAACCGAGCAGCGCGAGCCCGAGCGCGTTGCCGAGTTCGAAGCTGGTCTCCGAGATTCCGACCGCCGAACCCGCACGCTCGGCAGGCACCGCCGACACCGCCACATCCGACACCAGGGTGAAGGAGATGCCGTATCCGACACCGGCGATCACCGAACCGGCCACATACCAGGCCAACCCGCCGTCGACACCGACGCCGAGCAGCATCAGATTGCCCACCGCCGACGCGACGAGCGCCAGGGTGAACGCGGCCCGCACCCCGATCCGCAACCCGAGATTCGCCCCGCTCATCGAGCAGACGAACACGGCCACCGCCATCGGAATGCCGAGCAGCGCGGCCTGCAACGGGTCACGCCCGGTGACCGACTGCAGATACACGCTGGTCAGGTAGCTCATCGCGGCCAGCGACATCATGCCCGCCATGCTGGCGCCGATGGCGACCCGGAACAGCGGCCGGGTGAACAGCGACAGATCGAGCAGCGGTTCGCTGAGATGACGTTGCCTGTGCACGAACAGCACGAGCATCACCGCACCGATGGCCGCGATCACCAGCGAGACGAGATCGAACCCGTCGGCGGCGATGTGCTTGATGCCGTAGACCACCGGCAGGATGCCGCCGATCGACAGCGCCACGCTCGGCAGATCGATCGGGCCGAGGGTCGTGGAGCGGTGCTCGGGCAGCAGGAACGGCCCGAACAGCAGCAGGATCGCGAGCACCGGGATATTGATGAGGAACACCGAACCCCACCAGAAGTGGTGCAGCAGCAGACCGCCGATGATCGGGCCGACGGCCGAACCGCCCGCGAAGAACGCCGTCCAGATGCCGATGGCGGTGGCGCGCCTACGGGCGTCGGGGAAGAGCGTGGAGATCAGCGCCAGGCTCGACGGCAGCAGGGTCGCACCGCCGATACCCATCAGCACGCGCGCGGCGATGAGGATCGGGGCGCTCGGCGCGAACGCCGCGAGCACCGATGCCACACCGAACACGGCCGCGCCGGCGAGCAGGATATTGCGCCTGCCGATCCGGTCACCGAGATTGCCCATCGTGATGAGCAGGCCGGCCAGCATGAACCCGTAGATGTCGAGAATCCACAGCTGCTGGGAGGCGGTGGGGTCGAGGTCGCTCGTCAGGGTCGGCATGGCGAGGAACAGCACCGAGATGTCCATCGACACCAGCAGCACCGGCAGCAGCAGCACGCCCAATCCGAGCCATGCGCGGCGTCCACCGGCGACTGCGGTGGGCACCGCCGGTTCCAGCTTCGTCATTCCGAGTTCCTTCCCAGGGTATGCGTACGGCGTACGCGAGGCACCGGTACAGTGTACGCATTAAGACCGGATGACGAAAGTGAGTCATGGGATGACTGAGGCCAAGCTCACCAGGGCGGCGATCGTCGACGCCGCGATCGCACTCGCCGACGCCGACGGCCTCGACGCGGTGTCGATGCGGCGCATCGCCGATCGGCTCACGGTGGGGACCATGTCGCTGTATCGGCACGTGGACAGCAAGGACGAACTGATCGCGGCCATGACCGACGAGATCGCCGCCCGGCACCCCTATCCCGACCCCACCGGGCAGAACTGGACCTGGCGCGATCGGGTGCGCATCGCCGCGGAGATCGATTGGCAGCTCTACCAGCAGCATCCGTGGGTGCTGCTGACCTTCGCGGTCCCCCGCTACAGCTTCGGCCCCCAGGGGCTGGCGAGCCTGGCGTGGCTGGTGGCGGGCCTGCGCGAGCTGGAGGTGTCGGCGCGCGAGGCCACGACCATGGCGTTCACGGTGTGGAACTACATCTCGGGCGCGAGCCTGCCCGTGGTCGGTGGCGCCCTGCTCGCCGACAAGCGCACCGCGACCGACGACCCCAACGGTCTGCGCGATCTGCTGGAAGGCACACCACAGTTCCCGGTGCCGCCCGCCTTGGCGGACCTGGAGGGCGCGGGCGTGAGCGAGCTGACCTCGCAGGATCTGCTCTACCTCGGCCTCGACGCACTCTGCGACGGTTTCGCCGCGCGCGCCGACCGGTCCGGCTAGGTCATCGAACAGCCTGCGCCGCAGCCGCTTTCGGTTTACTCCAGGCGGGCACTGTCAGATAGGTGGCGGCGCGCAACACCCATTCCACCGGACCGTAGGGATGGTGACGCAACCACCAGGCACTGAGCGCGAGCTGGGCGGCGAAGGTGACCAGCGCGACGAGCACGACCACCGGCGGCGCGACGGTATCGGCGAGGGCGAAACCGTATCCGGTGTAGACCACCATCAGCACCACCGACTGACCGATGTAGTTGGTGGCCGCCATCCGCCCGGCGGGCCCGAGCGCGGCGAGATACCGGCCGGTGCGCGGCGAGCCCGCCAGCCGCAGGACCAGCGCGACATAGGCGAAGGTCATGGCGGGCGCGATGAGGTACTGGAGTCCGTGGACCAGGACCGGCGGATGCCACCAGTCCATCAGCTGGGCGAAGGTCATGGCCGAGATCGGGAGCCCGAGCCCGAAGCCGATCCACAGCACCCGGGGCGACCAGCGCGCGATGGTCGCGGCGTCCTCGAACAGATTGCGTTTACCCGCCACCATGCCGAGCAGGAACATCGCCAGGCTCGGCACACCCTGGGCTATCCAGATGAGGATCGCGAACACCGGGGCGACGGAGGTTTGGGCGGCGAAGGTGTCGGCGAAGCTGCCGGTGTAGTCCGCCGACATCTTCGGCAGGTCGAAGAACAGGCCGAGGCCGAGCGTGCCCGTGTCGCTTCCGGGTAGGAAGGCGAAGACCGACCACAGCGAATACAGCACGATCGCGGTGATGACGGCGGTGCGGGCGGAGAGTTTGCGCAGGGCGATCAGCAGCAGGCACAGCGCCGCGTACAGGGTGAGGATGTCGCCGACCCACAGGAAGTACACGTGCAGCAGGCCGATTCCCATCAGTGCCGCACACCGCCGCAGCAGCCGCCGCACCGGTGGTGCCCCGGCCCGCTGGGCCGCCGCGATCTGCAGGGTGAACGAGTATCCGAACAGGAACGCGAACAGCAGGTAGAAACGCCCGGTGAACAGCGCGTCGACGCCCGCGCGGACCAGCTGATCGGCGGTGCCGTCGAACAGTGAACGCGGGTCCTCGCGGGTGCCGACGGCCGACCACAGCGTGGTCGCGATGATCACATTGGTGATCAGAATGCCGAACAGGGCGAATCCGCGCAGGATGTCGACCTCGCCGATGCGGCGGCCGGAAGATGCCGCGGGGGAAGGGGTTCCGGCTGTCATGGACCGAGAGTAGGCCGGAGTGTCTCGCCGGTCGTCCCCCGAAAGACCGATTCGGTGGGGCTACCGCGGGGGGCATCGGTCACCCTTGCGGCGTATTGACACGGGCCAATTGTGCGCGGACGCGATGGCGAGAATGTCTCATCCGGGCTGATCGAGGCGTCCTGAGCTGAGGTGGTCCGAGGTGGGCTGCCGTCGGCCTCTGCGCCGAGTGCGCGAGACGCGCGACCGGGCCGTGCGGAGCCGGGGGAAGTGCGGCGCGGTGGAAGAATGGGCGCATCGTGCACGACTCGCAACCAGCTTCGGAGGCGGACATGCAGGCAGTGGTGATCGAACGATTCGGGGAGCCGAAGGACGTACTCGCGGCACAGACCGTGCCCGTGCCCGAACCGGGACCAGGTGAGGTGCGGCTGTCGATGACGCTCTCACCCATCCACAACCACGACCTCGCCATCGTGCGCGGGGTATACGGCTACAAACCACCGCTGCCCGCGATTCCGGGCACCGAGGCCGTCGGCGTCGTCGACGCGGTGGGCCCGGGTGCCGATCGGGTGCAGGTCGGGCAGCGGGTCGCGGTGGCCGGGGCGCGGGCCGCGTGGGCCGATTACTTCGTCGCGCGCGCCGACCAGGTGGTTCCCATGCCGCCGACGGTGCCCGACGAGACCGCCTGTCAGTTGCTGGCCATGCCGTTGAGCGCGCTGATGCTGCTCGACGACCTCGCCGTGCAGCCGGGTCAGTGGATCGTGGTGAACGCCGCCAACGGCGCCGTCGGCCGGCAGGTCAACCTGTTCGCGAAGCAGCGCGGAGTGCGGGTGCTGAGCCTGGTGCGCGGACCCGGTTCGGTGCGGGCACTCGAGGACCTCGGCTACGGCCCGGTCCTCGACACCGAGAGCGACGGGTGGACCGACCGGGTGACCGAGGTGACCGGCGGCGAACCGATCGTGCGGGCCGTCGACCAGGTCAGCGGTCCGGCCGCGGCCACGTTGATGTCGCTGCTCGCCCCGCGCGGTGAGCTCATCTCCTTCGGCGCGCTGTCGGGCAAGCCGATGGTCATCGACACCGGTGCGTTGATCTTCAAACAGGCTGTGGTGAAGGGTTTCTGGGGTCAGCAGCGCAGCGCCGAGATCGACCGCGCCGATTACGTGCGGCTCATCACCGAACTGGTCGGACTCGCCGCCGACGGCACGCTGCGCCTGGAACTCGACGGTGAGTTCCCTCTCGACAAGGCCGCAGACGCGGCCGTCGCCTCGGAAACGCCGGGACGCAACGGCAAGATCGCGGTACACGGCTCGGCTCGCTGACACGGATCGGCGAAACCGCGTTCCCCAGGCGCGGTTTTCGCCCATCCGAACATCACCTGCCACAAGGGAATTCGGTCATTCCGGTGCTCACTTTCGGCGCGTCGCCGCGGCCGCCCCGGTACCGTGACGAAATGGCCGACACCACTACCGCCGCCGCCCCTGTCGAGACCATCGGCGCCGACTTCTTCGACGACCCGCACGCCCACTACCGCCGCTGGCGCACCACCGGACCGGTGCACCGGGTGCTGTTCCCCGACAATGTGATCCGCTGGATCGTCATCGGTTATCCCGAGGCGCGCGCCGCCCTGGCTGATCCCCGCCTCCGCAAGGACACGGTACGTGCCGACGAGATCCTGCGCGCCAAACGTGACAGCACCCCCACCGACGCCAACACCATGGTGCTGCTGCAACACATGCTCAGCACCGACCCGCCCGAGCACACCCGGTTGCGCAAACTGGTGAACAAGGCGTTCACCACCCGGCAGGTGGCGGCTCTGCGTCCCCGCATCGAGGAGATCACCGAGAATCTCCTGGAAGCGATGGCCGGACACGACGAGGTCGACCTCATGCAGGCCTTCGCCAATCCCCTTCCGGTGACGGTGATCTGCGAACTGCTCGGTGTTCCCTTCGACGACCGGGACGACTTCCAGGCGTGGACCCGGTCGCTGGTCGGCGTGGTCGGCGAGGAGGAGGGGCGGCCCGCCGCCGCGGCCGCGATGGCGGCTTACCTGTCGAGTCTGGTGCGCGCCAAGCAGTCCCGGCCCGCCGAGGATCTGCTGTCACAGCTGGTGCTCGCCGACGAGGACGGCGACCGGCTCACCGACCGCGAACTGGTGTCGATGGCGTTCCTGCTGTTGGTCGCCGGCCACGAGACCACCGTGAACCTGATCGGCAACGGCGTGCACGCCCTGCTGCGCGAGCCCACCCAGTGGGCGGCACTGTGCGCCGACCCGGCGGGTGTGCCCGAGGCCATCGAGGAGTTCCTGCGTTTCGACGGGCCGGTCGACATGGCGACGCTGCGGTTCACCGCCGAGCCCGTCACCCTCGGCGGAGTCGAGATTCCGGCGGGTGAGATCGTGAACGTCGCCCTGGCGGCCGCCAACCGCGACCCCGCCCGGTTCGCCGACCCCGATTCGCTCACCGTCGACGGGCCTACCTCGAGCCATCTCGCCTTCGGACACGGCATCCACTTCTGCGTCGGCGCACCGCTCGCCCGTCTCGAAGCCGAGATAGCCTTCACCGCCTTGCTCCGGCGCTTTCCCGACCTGCGCCTGGCAGACCCCGCCGCCACCATGCACTGGCAGACGAGCACGCTCATCCGCGGCCTCCTCGACCTCCCCGTCCGGCTGCGCTGAGTCCTTCTCGCTGCGCGAGTCCCTCGTCGCTGCGCTGAGCCCTCGTAGCTGCGCCGAAGCCTCAACCATGTCCCCGGCGTAGCATCGGGCCCAGACGTCATCCGGGAGACGGGGCCGATCATGCCGAAGAAATTCGCCGCCACGGCGCTGATCCTCTGCGCCGCGGCAGCACCGCTGTTCGCTGCACCGGCCGCCTCGGCCGAGATCACCGGGCCGAACCGCCCGACGATCGAGACAGGGTCGGGCGAGCTGGCCGACGCGACGGCCGGGCTCGTCCTGTGCCTCATCCAGCTGCCGCCCTCGGCGTCCGGCGACTCCGGGCAGGGCTGCCCGACCTGACCTACTGCCGGTAGGTGGCCAGGAACCGGCCGATGCGTTCGATAATGGCCTCGAGTTCGTCGGCGTGCGGCAGGGTGACGATGCGGAAATGGTCGGGACGCGGCCAGTTGAAGCCGGTGCCCTGCACGATGTGCAGCTTCTCCTGCAGCAGCAGGTCGAGGACGAACTTCTCGTCGTCGTGGATGGGGTACATGTCCAGGTCGATGCGCGGGAAGGCGTAGAGCGCGCCTTTGGGTTTCACGCACGAGACACCCGGGATGGAGTTGAGCGCTTCCCACGCCCGGTCGCGCTGTTCGCGCAGCCGGCCACCGGGCAGAACCAGATCGTTGATGCTCTGATACCCGCCGAGCGCGGCCTGGATCGCTTGCTGCGCAGGGACATTCGCGCACAAGCGCAGACCGGCCAGCATCGTCAGACCCTCGAGGTAGCTCGCCGCGTGCTGAACGGGGCCCGACACCACGAGCCAGCCGGAACGCAGACCGGCGGCGCGGTAGTTCTTCGACAGGCCGGAGAAGGTCAGGCACAGCAGATCGGGGGCGAGCGAGGCGACCGCAGTGTGCTCGAGGTCGTCGTAGTAGATCTTGTCGTAGATCTCGTCGGCGAACACGACGAGGTTGTGCCTGCGGGCGATCTCGAGGATCTCGCGCAACACCTCCGGCGGGTACACCGCCCCGGTCGGATTGTTGGGGTTGATGAGGACGATGGCGCGGGTGCGGTCGGTGATCTTGGCGGTGATGTCGGCCAGGTCGGGATACCAGTCGGCGCCCTCGTCGCACAGATAGTGCACCGGGGTGCCGCCGTTGAGCGCGGTCGCGGCCGTCCACAGCGGGAAGTCGGGGGCGGGCACGAGGACCTCGTCGCCGTTCTCGAGCAGCGCCGTCATCGCCATCATGATCAGTTCGGAGACACCGTTGCCGAGGAACACCTGTTCCACGTCGACATCGGGCACGCCGAGCGTCTGGTAGTACTGCACCACCGCGCGCCGGGCCGAGAGCAGCCCCTTCGACGAGGTGTAGCCGGTGGAGGCGGGCAGGGTTCGCACCATGTCCTGCAAGAGGTCCGGCGGCGCGTCGAACCCGAAGATCAGCGGATTGCCGGTGTTGAGCTTCACGACGTGATGCCCCTCGGCCTCGAGCCGGGCGGCTTCCTCGGCCACCGGACCGCGAATCTCGTACGACACTCCCGACAGCTTGCTCGACTGCTTGAACTGCATGGACTTCCCTCCGCGATGTGGTTGCCGCACACACTACTTGGTTTTTCCAAGATCTCACTTGGATTTTCCAAGTATCAGGTTAGAGTGGGAGCCGTGTCACGCCGAAGCTACGACCACTACTGCGCCGTGAGCCGCGCGCTCGACCTCGTCGGGGACCGGTGGAGCCTGCTCGTTGTCCGCGAATTGTGTTCCGGCCCACGCCGTTACAGCGATCTGTTCGCCGACCTGCCCGGGATCAGCACCGATATGCTCGCGACCCGGCTCAAAGGGCTGGAACGCGACGGGGTGCTCACCCACCACCGCAACGGGATGCGCTCGAGCTATGAGCTCACCGAGCTGGGCCGGGGGTTGCGGCCGGTGCTCGACGCACTGGCCGGGTGGGGTGCGCCGCTACTCGGCGAGCGCAACCCCACCGACGCGGTGCGCGCGCATTGGCTGGCGCTGCCGCTGGGTCGTGCGCTCGCCGAGGTGGTGGGCGAGGGCACGGTCACCGTGCATATCGGCGACACCGTGCTGCACTACGTGCGCACCGCCGAGGGCATCACCCACCACGACGGACCCGCGCCCGCGTCGGACCACGAACTGCGGCTCGACCTGGCCGAAGCCATCGACATCGCGACCGGTGCGCAGCCGCTGACGTCCGGGGCGCTGTCCCCCGCGCGCTGACCTGCGCGACCGTCGCGGTATCAGCGGACAGTTGCCTCCGGATCGGCGCCGTCTCGAGGCGGTACCGCTAGGCCTCCGGGCCGTTGACCACCGCGTAGGCGAAACCGTCCCATCCTTTGGCGCCGACGGTCTGGATCACCGTGGCATCGAGGCTGGGTTCGGCAGCGAGCAGGTCGATCAGGTCGCGGCTGGCGCGCACGTTCGGGTCGTCGGAGTGTTCGTCGGCGACGGCGCCGCCGCGCACCACATTGTCGACGATGATCACCGAGCCGGGTCGGGTCAGCCGCAGCGCCCACTGCACGTAGTTCGAGTTGTTCACCTTGTCGGCGTCGATGAACACCAGGTCGAACGGTTCACCGCTGTCCTCGGCGACCCCGGGCAGGGTGTCCAGCGCCGCGCCGACCCGGATGTCGACCCGGTCCCCCACCCCGGCGCGGTCCAGGTTCTCGCGCGCCACCTTGGCGTGGCGCGGCTCGAATTCCAGGGTCACCACGGTGCCGCCCTCGCCGACGGCCCGCGCGAGCCATTCGGTGCTGTACCCACCGAGGGTGCCGATCTCGAGCACCCGGCGTGCCCGCGCGGTCCGGGCCACCAGGTTCAGCAGCTTCCCCTGCGGCGGCGACACATCGATCGCGGGCAGGCCCGCGCTCGCGTTCGCCTCGAGTGCGGGCACCCCTTCCTCCCCGACGAGGGTGCTGACGAGATAACTGTCGACATCGGCCCACTCAGTGCTTGTCATATGCGCAGTCTGCCACCAACTCCCGTCGCACATCGGCAGCTATTTCGCCGATTCCACCCCGGCGACGCCGCGCACCAACTGCACCGCGCTCTGCGCCATGGTCTTCGTCGACACCAGTGCCTGGGCGAGTTCGATCAGCATCTGGGACACCGACATGGTGGCCAGCGAGATGTCG
The DNA here is from genome assembly GCF_051843015.1 of Nocardia sp. JW2. Lineage (NCBI taxonomy): Bacteria > Bacillati > Actinomycetota > Actinomycetes > Mycobacteriales > Nocardiaceae > Nocardia > Nocardia sp. JW2. The sequence continues at coordinate 518,563 of NZ_JBPXLK010000001.1, read as the reverse complement.
GCCAGTGCGCGGGCGATGAGCGCCGGAGTCGCGGTGCCCGCCGAAGCGATGAGGATCGCGGTCGCCTCGAGCAGCATGCCCGCCAGGCTGCTGAGGATCTCCACGACAATGCTTCGCACCGTTTCGACAATCGACTTCATCGCCTTGTTGCAGTCGGCGAGAATCTGGGACACCGCGGCCTTCTCGGCGATCGTGCTTGCCATCTCGGTCGCCTTGGCGCGGTAGGCCTCGGCGGCGCAACCGGTCCACTCCCCGATGCCGGTGTCGACGGCGGCGGCCAGCTGCCCGGCTGTGGTGGTGAGGTGGTCGGCGATCTTCTTCCACGAGTCCGAATACGCCTGGACCATATCGGGATTGCCGGTGATGGAGTCGAGCGATTTGCGCATCGGTTCCACGTGTTCGAGCATCCAGCTCATCAGTTGCGAACCGAGGAAATTGAACGGGTCGAACTTCGCCAGGGCGGACGTGCCCTTGACGGCCTTGCCGATGGTCTGTGCGGCGGAGGACCAGTCACCGGCGGTCGACCCGGCCTTGGTGATGGCGTCGATCTTGTCGGTGGTGGACCCGCCGTTGGCGAACGCGTTGTAGAGACCGTATCCGGCCTCGAAGCTGTCGCCCTGCAGGGTGCCCTTCAGGATGCCCGGGTTGGCCTCCGGCCCGCCGCTCTTGTCCTCGATCCCCGGCACACCCATGTTGGTGAACAGGAAATTGGTTTCCTGGTAGTAGGTATCGCGGTAGTTGGTTCCGTCGGCCAGCAGGTCGTTGTCGGGTGCTGGCGCGTCGTCGAAGGTGTCGACGGTGCCCGGCAGCACCGAGTTCTCGTTGAGGAAGGTGCCGAGGGCGGTCGGTTGGTCGGCCATGCTCAGACGGTCCCCTCGATCTCGGCGGTGGTGGCTTTCAGCTGTCCGGCCCGGGTGGTGTCACACGTTTCGAAGGTGTCGGCGGCGGTGCGCAACTTGCCCGGCATCGCCGCCACCAGGGCATCGAGTTCGGTGAGCCCGTCGACGATCTCGTCGTGCAGCGTGTTGAGGGTGGTCACCGCGTACGGCTTCACCAGCAGGCCGTAGCCGTCGTCGGCGTGGGCCAGGTAGCTCGCCGCCTCCAGGGCGGAGGCCACCCCGCTCGCGACGCCGTCCACCGATCCGGCGTGCGTTCTGATCGCATTCGGGTCGACATTCACCACACCGGTCACGCTGACTCCCTCCTGAAGGCGAACCCGATCGAGTCCGCGCACCTTGTCTCGAACTGTTTGGACGCGGCACCACCCCGTTCGGTTCCCCGAATATTCGCCGCAGCCGAGATCGCGCTACTGCAGCCAGGATTTGCGCTGGTAGAAGAGATCTTCCTCGTCGGGTTCCACGGGCGCGACGACTCGGTCGCGGTCCGGTTTGCGGGCGGCGGGCACCTCGGGTTCGACGGGCGGCCACGCGGCGACCGGCGGCGGAGGCGGCGTGGTGGCGACGGGCGCCTGCTCGGAATCGAGCGGATCGGGGAACCGTTCGGTGTACTGGCCGACGATCGCGGCCCCGACCTCGTCGGCGCCCACCACGTCGTGCACCAGCCCGGAGACGCGGTCACGCAGCCGGGCCTGGGCGCGCCGTGTGCAGGCCATCAGTTCGGCGGCGACGGCCGAGGGGTCCATGCCACGCACGCCGGCCGTCAGGGTGACCGCAGTGGTGCACCCGTTCGCATCGACGGTCACGGCGATGCGCCCGTCGGCCGAGGTGTCGGTGACACTCACTTCGGCCATCTTGGTGTGCAGTTCCTGATACCGCTGCGACTTGCGCTCGAGATCCTGCGCCCAGCGCGCCAGATCGTCGGCGGCATCGGTCAGATCGTCCACGACAACGGCCCCCTCCCGCCGGTTCGCCCGGCACGTGACGCGAGGCGACCGATACCCGCCCCGCTCGGATCGCGCCGAGACTACCCCAGGCCGCCGACAGCCGGCGGCGGGCCCTCAGAACAGGAAATAGCGCTGGGCCATGGGGAGTTCGGTGGCGGGGGCCTCGGTCCAGACCTCGCCGTCGACGCGGACGGTGAAGGTGTCGGGGTCGACTTCGATGCGTGGCATGGCGTCGTTGTGGGGCATGTCGGTCTTGGTGACGCGGCGGACGTTCTTGACGGGCACCAGTTTTCGGCGGACGTCGAGGCGGTCGGCGAGACGGTCGTCGATGGCCTGCTCGGAGACGAAGTGCAGGGAGGTGGCGGCCGCGGCGGGGGCGGCGGCACCGAACATCGGGCGCGGCAGGACCGGTTGGGGGGTGGGGATGGAGGCGTTGGCGTCACCCATCGCGGCCCAGGCGATCATGCCGCCCTTGAGGACCGCGTGCGGTCGGACGCCGAAGAACGCCGGTTCCCACAGCACCAGATCGGCCAGTTTGCCGACTTCCACCGAACCGATCTCGTCGTCGAGTCCGTGCGAAACAGCCGGGCAGATGGTGTATTTCGCGATGTAGCGCTGGACGCGGGCATTGTCGGCGGCGCCGTCGCCCGGCAGCGCACCGCGACGGCCTTTCATCACGTGCGCCGTCTGCCAGGTGCGCAGCACCACCTCACCGATGCGGCCCATGGCCTGGGAATCCGAGCCGATCATGGAGATGGCACCCAGGTCGTGCAGCAGGTCTTCGGCGGCGATCGTCGAAGGCCGGATGCGGGATTCGGCGAAAGCCAGGTCCTCGGGGATCGACGGGCTCAGGTGGTGGCACACCATCAGCATGTCGAGGTGTTCGTCGAGGGTGTTGACGGTGTGCGGGCGGGTGGGGTTGGTCGAACTGGGCAGCACGTTGAGATGCGAAGCGACCGTGATGATGTCGGGTGCGTGACCGCCGCCCGCACCTTCGGTGTGATAGGCGTGGATGCCACGGCCTGCGATGGCGGCGAGGGTGTCCTCGACGAAGCCGGCCTCGTTCAGGGTGTCGGAGTGCAGCGCCACCTGCACGCCCGCCGCGTCGGCGACGGTGAGGCAGGCGTCGATGGCGGCCGGGGTGGAACCCCAGTCCTCGTGCAGCTTGAAACCCGATGCGCCGCCACGCAATTGCTCCCACATGGACTCCTGGCTCACCGTGTTGCCCTTGCCGAGCAGCACGATGTTCATCGGCCAGTGGTCGAGCGATTCCAGCATCCGGGCCAGGTGCCAGGAACCGGGTGTGACGGTGGTGGCCTTGGAACCCTCGGCCGGGCCGGTGCCGCCGCCGATGAGGGTGGTGATGCCGCCGCCGAGGGCCTCCTCCATCAGCTGCGGGCAGATGAAGTGCACGTGGCAGTCGATGGCGCCCGCGGTGAGGATGCGACCGTTGCCCGCGATGATCTCCGTCGCCGGGCCGACGACGAGGTCGGGGTGCACGCCCGACATGGTGTCGGGGTTGCCCGCCTTGCCGATTCCGCAGATCCGGCCGTCGCGGATACCGACGTCGGCCTTGACGATGCCCCAGTGGTCGATGATCACCACCCCGGTGATGACGGTGTCGGGCGCGCCGTCGGCGCGGGTGGCGCGCGACTGCCCCATCGACTCGCGCAGCACCTTGCCGCCGCCGAAGACCGCTTCCTCGCCCGCCAGTCCCGGTCCGCCGCAACGGTCTTCGGTGATCTCGACGATCAGGTCGGTGTCGGCCAGGCGGATCCGGTCGCCGGTGGTCGGGCCGAACAGTTCGGCGTAGCGGGCGCGGCTGAGTTCGGTCATCGGCTCTCTCCCGGAAGCTGCGGCGAAACGGCGTGCGGTGTTCGGTCGCGCTCAGCCATCGAGACGACCGGGTGCGTCGGCGTTGATGCCGTAGACCTCGCGGGTGCCACCGAGCGGAACGAGCGAAACACGTTGCGGCAGGCCGGGTTCGAAGCGAACAGCCGTGCCCGCCGGAATATCGAGGCGGTGCCCGCGGGCGGCGGATCGGTCGAAGTCGAGCGCGGCGTTGGCTTGCGGGAAGTGGACGTGACTGCCCACCTGCACGGGACGGTCACCGGTATTGACCACGTCCAGTTCCACGCGCGTCGCGCCCGCGTTCAGTTCGATCGCGCCCTCGGCACACAGGTATTCACCGGGAATCATGGTCTCATCCGATCGGGTGGTGCACGGTGACGAGTTTGGTCCCGTCCGGGAAGGTCGCCTCGACCTGAACGTCGTGGATCATCTCCGGCACGCCGACCATCACGTCGTCCCTGGTGAGCACCTGGCGCCCCGAGGACATCAGTTCCGCGACGGTTCGCCCGTCCCGCGCGCCCTCGAGCACATGGTCGGTGATGAGCGCGACCGCCTCGGGATGGTTGAGCTTGAGCCCCCTGGCCTGCCTGCGCCGCGCCAGCTCGGCCGCGTAACTCAGCAGCAGCCGTTCCTGCTCGTGCGGCGACAAACGCATCGGGGTTCTCCTCGGCGGGTCGTGGTCGGTGAGCGACATTCTGGCACGTGCGTGTCCCCACGGGTCGCCCGCCGATGCCGTGACCTGGGACGAATCCGGCTCGATTAACGAGAAGTTAACGAACCGGCACCTGGACCGGCGATACCTAGTCGGACTGGTCCATCGAATTGAACCCGCCAGTCAACTTTTCGCCCGAATTCGGCTTAGACTTCCGGGGGCGACCTCAGCGACAACCCTTTCCGCGGCGCCCTGACCGCCGGCCGCCCTGGACACGCACAAAGGACCCGATGTGACCGGATCACGCGACCCCCTGCTCGTCACCATCGAAGCCGAGCGCGCGATTTTCAAGACCTTCTACAAGTTCTTCCGGATCGCCGACACCCAGGAGAGCGAACGCTTCTCCGAATGCTTCACCCCCGACGCCCTGATCGAGTACCGGATCATGCCCGGCCCGCCCGTGCTCTTCCACGGCCGCGACTCGTTCACCGACTACATGAGCCGGGTGCCGAAGTCCCACCGCGCTCCGGTGGCCCACGTGATCGGGCAGGCCACCATCGAATGGACCGACGACCGCCCCCTGCTCACCGCGTATGCCACCGTCTGGCATTGGTTTTCGAACCCGGACGCAGGCAGGCCCGCGGACTGGACCGTCATCGGCCTCGTCCGTGACGAGTTCGAGCAGCACGAGGGCGAATGGCTGATCTCGCACCGCGACGTGCGCCATGTGGCGGGAAAGGTCGCCGCGGGCCGGACGCCCGGCTCGCCCGCGGCGGCCGGCGACTCCCCGCGGAACTGAGGTCAGGCCGCCAGATTCTGCAGACGGACCTGGCCGCGCGCGACCATGCGGCCCTCGGCGTCGGTGATCACCACGACCCACAGCTGCTGGCTGCGGCCGCGGTGGATCGGGGTGGCCTCGCCGGTGAGGGTGCCCTCGCGCACGGCGCGCAGGAAGTCGGTGTTGTTGTTGACGCCGACCACCTGACCGCGCTCACCGAACCAGACACTGCCGCCGACGCTGGCGAGGGTTTCGATCACCGTGCAATAGACGCCGCCGTTCTGGATGCCCGCGGGCTGGTGCAACTGGGGGCGCACCTCCCATTCGCCGCGCACGCGGTCGGCGGAGACCTCGGTGAAGCGCATGCCGATGAGGTCGGTGAAGGTGCCTTCGCTCATCTTGGTCATCAGCTCGGGCGTGATATCAGCCCACGACAGGGGGTTTTCGCTCATACCGTCCGGTTTACACCATCAGAAATCCGGCGGCGCCACCGGGAAAACGAAGCGGCGGACCCCGTTACGAGAACGGAGCCCGCCGCGGCAGGAACGAGGGGGTCGACCGCAGCCCTCGGGACCACCGGCTCATCCATACGCCACGATGAGCATAGGTCAGGCTTACCTAAGTGGTCAAGTGACTGCCGGAATGCGACGCGCCGGTAGCGATATCCAGGGCTTGCTCAACACAATCGCAATACTCCATGATCGTTCACACCTCTATGTTCCGAGGCTTGTGTCGATGGTGAAAGCTCATGTTCTGGGCGTACGACGACCAGGGGTGGGCGCGGCGAGAGAGGCAAGATTTCGTGAGTAGTAGTCGTATTCCCCGGTGGGCCGCGTGCGCGGCGATGTGTGCGGCGGTGGTCGGTACCGCGCTCGCCGCACCCGTGCAGGCCGAACCACTGTGGCCAGGTGGGCCCGATATCCCCGGCGTGCCCGCCATCGTTCCCGCGCCCGAACCGGAACCGGTGGTGGCGCCGTGCAGCGAGAAGGCCCGCGCGTGCCTGCAGCTGTCCACCAACAACGCGTGGCTGATGGACAACGGCACGGTGACCTACGGTCCCACCCCGATGTCGCACGGCCGCCCCGGCTACGAAACCCCGCCGGGCACGTTCAAGGTGGCGTTCAAGAAGCCGTTCCACTGGAGCACCCTGCACAACGCCCCCATGGAATACGCGATCTTCTTCAACGGCGACATCGCCTACCACATCGGACCCACCGAGGAGCAGTCCCACGGCTGCATCCGCCTGACCCCCGACGGCGCCAAGGCGCACTACGAATGGCTCGAGCCCGGCGACATCGTCGAAGTGGTTCCCTGATCGTCCCCCGAGGGGAGGCCACCCTGGTGGCCTCCCCTCGTTCGTCCCTGCCGGTTCAGCCTCCCGATTGCGTGACCGAGACGGTCAGCGCATCGAAGAGCCACAGGTGCGCGGCGCCGGAGGTGACCGGCTCACCCGTCAGGGCCGTGGTGAGATGCCAGTAGCGCCGGACGCGCTGGTCGGCGGCGCCGAGGGCCAATCGCTTACGGAATTCCGGGGTGTCTCGCTCGGCGCGAGCGGTGGCATGGGCGTGAACGTAGTGATCGAGTTCGGCACCGGGCCGAGGTTGTTCGCCGATCGCGACAAGCGGGGCCGCCGAGAGACACGCCTGGGCGACGGACAGCAGCAGGCCTTTTTCGTCGTGCACTCCAGGAACGGCGCTGTGCCGGACGATGTCGAACATCGCCGCGTCGAGCCGTGGATCACGCACCGCCGCCACGAGTTCGGCGTAGGTCAGTAGAAACTCCGGGTCGGCATCGACCGGCGGGCCCGGCAGATTCATATCGATGAAGTCGTGCAGCACGGGTGCGGGCAGCGGGGCGAGCTGGTGCCGCCAGAAGCCGACGAGCACGTCGTGCGCGGCAGCCGGATCGGCAACGGCCGCAACCAGGTTCACCCCGTCCCCGACCTCACCGGCAGTCACCGCGGTCAGCAACGCCTCGCGTCGCCGCAGTGCGGCGAGTTCACCGGCAACAGCTTCTCGTTCGGCGGCGATCACCTCCGCCAGGGCGCGGGTACCCGCGAGGACGTCGGCGATGGCGGTTAAGCCGATTCCCAGCGCACGCAGGCGGCGCAGCAGGCTCAGGCGGTCGATCGCGTCCGGGCCGAATGTCCGATGGCCGGTCGACGTGCGCTCGGCAGCCAGCAACCCTTCGTCGCAGTAGTAGCGGATGGTGCGCACGGCGACACCCGTTCTCGCGGCGAGTTCACCGATCGTCAGACGTGTGTTGTGGGTCACAGTCGCTGGCACCTCCACCTCGGTGGAGCTCCTACGGTACCGACGACATCGACCGAAGGAGACATGATGACAATCGAACAACCGAGCGCGGATACCGTCTGGCGGCGCGTGGCCGAGGAGCGCACCACACTGGTCGAGCTGCTGGCCGGGCTCGACGAATCCGACTGGGACACAGCGTCGTTGTGCGCGGGATGGCGCATTCGCGACGTGGTTGCCCATCTGGTGCTCGCGACCCGGTTCACGCTCGGGACGATCGTGGTGGAGCTGGTGCGGGCGCGAGGAAACATCGATCGGCTCATCCATGACGGTGCCGTTCGGTACGCCGACCGCACGACCACTGCGGGACTGCTCGCCCAGTTGCGGGAAACGATCGGGTCGCGCGCGACGCCGATCGGCACGACGCCGCTCGACCGGTTGATGGACCTGCTCGTACACGGGCAGGACATCGCCGCGCCGCTCGGCATCGAGCGGGTCGCGCCGACGGAGCCCGCACAGTGGTCGCTGGAGCGGGCATGGGCGATGGGCGCGCCGTTCCACGCGCCCGAGCGGCTCGCCGGGTACCAGCTGTGCGCGACCGACACGGGGTGGACGGTGGGATCGGGGACGGCAGTCACGGGCACTGCTGTGGAGTTGCTGATGCTCGTCACCGGCCGCGCCGAATGCCCGGCCACCGGCGGACAGGTGCTGCTACCCACCCCCGGTGCCGGACAGGGGGATTGACGCGGCTCGCCGACGGAAGGGCGACGCGTGACAAGCCTTGTGCGTCGCCACAGGTCACGGCATCAGCGGTAGTGACGTTCGCCAATCCGGCGAGATACTTTCCGTCGGAAAGAATTCGGGACGAATTGTCCGGATCCGCCAAAAATCGGATGACGGGAAATGGGCAGCGGCTACGTTACCGGCATCACGACGGGCGACCGCCGCTGATGCAGATCCGAAATGCCGCAAGGAGAACTGATATGGGTTCACTCACCGAATTGATGATGGCAGGAATTGCGGGACTGGGTTCCGCCGCCGAAGGGGACGGCTTGCTCGCCGTGTTCCTCGGCTCCGTCGAAGCCTTCTTCCCGTAATCGATCACCTATTCCTGAAAGGAGAACACCATGGGATCTCTCTACGAACTGCTGCAGACCGGCGCGGCCAGCCTCAGCGAAGGCGCGCTGCCCTTCGTCCAGGCACTGATCACGGCCAGCGGCGGCACGCCGTCACCGGGTAAGTAGCGATCAGGCGAGCGGGTCGGGAGCGGGCCGACGAGCCCCCTCCGGCCCGTTCACAACACCAGCGCGAGTTACCTTGCAATAGCTGAACGGTATAATTACTCAACGGCCGGAGAACGCCGCCGGGAACGATCGCGCCGAGGCACAACCCTGAAATCAGGGGCTTGCGCGTCCACCTGGCAACACCCGTTCGACGCACCCGCACCGCAGTGCACCCGGGTCCGACACGGCATCCAGCACCACACACCCCGCCCGGCGACGCTCACAGACGCCACACCGAAGCTCAGCGCACCACCGCAGTTCACAGCAGAAAAAAGCCCCCTTGACACCCTTTCCGCGTACATCAGTGTTCACCGCCAAACGGCCGATAACTGTGCCAGACAGTGGCAGTAACCACAGGTCACACCTAGTGCTGGCGCACCCCGTCGGCAATCCCCAAGTTGATTCCGCACGGAAGAAAAATATGAACAGTTCGAGCGGAGTGAAACATCGGGTTGCCACACCTGGAGTAGCGGGTTACGTTACCGGCGTCACATCGAAGCCTGGTGTGGCCACAACGCAAGGAGAGATACATGGGCTCGTTGAGTGAGCTTCTGACCGCGGCCATCGCGGGACTCGGTTCGGCTGCCGAAGGCGACGGTCTGCTGGCCGTCTTCCTCGGTTCGGTGGAAGCCTTCTTCCCGTAATCCGGCCGTCCGGTCACCCGGCTCGCCCGTGACGCGAGCCTGATTCACCCATCACCACCAGGAGAAACACATGGGATCCCTCTACGAACTGCTGGAGACCGGCGCCGGCAGCCTCAGCAATGCGGCGTTGCCCTTCGTGCAGGCGCTCATCTCGGCCAGCGGCGGCACGCCGTCGCCCGGCAAGTAGCCCTCAGCTTTGTCACGGGGGCCGGCCCACCGGCCGGCCCCCGGTCGCTCTTCGAGAAGTCAGCAGGCTCGTACCACCGATGAACACACCCGCATTCCGCACCCTCCTCGCCGCGGCCTGTGCCGCCGCCCTGGCCACCGCTCCCGTGCTCGCCGACGGCCCGCGGGCGACCGCCGCGCCCGGCGCCCACCTGGTGAGCCGCGGTCAGACCGGCCAGACCGCCGAGATCAGCGTCTATTCGCCGTCGATGGATCGCACCATCGCGCTGCGCGTGCTCCGCCCCGCCGACACCGCGACTCCCGCCCCGACGTTGTACCTGCTCAACGGTGCGGGCGGCGGCGAGGATTCGGCCAACTGGGCAGGTCAGACGAATGCGGCCGAGTTCTTCGCCGGTAAGCACGTCAATGTCGTGATGCCGATGGAAGGCGCGTTCAGCTACTACACCGACTGGCAGCAGCCCGATCCAGGACTGGCGAAGAACCTGAAGAACAACGGCGTCAACAAGTGGACGACCTTCCTCACCCAGGAGTTGCCGCCCGTGATCGACGCGGCCTTCGGCACCACGGGCGTGAACTCGCTCGCGGGCATCTCGATGGCGGGCAGTTCGGTGCTCGACCTGGCCATCCAGGCCCCGCAGCTCTACCGGAGCGTCGCCTCCTACAGCGGCTGCGCGATGACGAGCGACCCGGTCGGCCGTGAGTTCGTCTCGCTGGTGGTCCGCCTCGGTGGCGGCAAGGTGGAGAACATGTGGGGGCAGGCAGGCGATGCCGCCTGGCGCGAGCACGACCCGTATGTGCAAGCGCATCGGCTGCCCGATATCCCGATCTATATCGCCGCCGGAAGTGGATTGCCGGGCGTGCACGACACCCTCGCGAATCCGCGGGTACATGTCGAAGGAAAAAACCCCGCGTCCATTCTGCAGAATCAAATGCTCGTCGGTGGCGGAATCGAAGCGGCGACCATGTATTGCACCGCGCAAATGGCCCAGCGGACACGCGAACTCGGTCGTACGAATATCACCTACAATATGCGCGCGACCGGAACTCATTCATGGGGTTATTGGGAAGACGATCTGCACGCTTCCTGGCCGATGATGGCGACGGCGCTCGGCGTGTGAACATCCTGCGGGTACGCCCCGGGCGGTTGGCACCGTGCGACGCGGTCTTCGTCTACGACGAGACCGACCGGCACCTCTCCCACATCGTCGCGGTCTACTTCTTCGCCGACGACGGCACCGCGCCCCTGACCACGCGTGAGGTTCGCGAGTGGGCGCGGGCTCGCCTCGGCCACTCCCCCTTGTTCCACCGCCGCCTGCGCCGCACCCCCTTCGATCTCGATCTGCCGTACTGGGTGCCCGCTCCGGTGGCGAATACGGCCGATCACGTCTTCCTCGACGCGCCGGGTACCTGGCCTGCCGCACAGACGCGAATCGCCGAACTCGCCGCGGCGAGAATGGATCTCGTCAAGCCGCCATGGGAGTTCCATGTCCTGGACCGGGTACGTGAGGTGCCGGGGATCGGGACGGCGACGGTGGTGGTGCTCAAACTCCACCACAGCGTCTGCGACGGGGTCGCGACCCGCGAGCTCGAGGCGAAACTGTTCGGCGACGCGCCCGCCCCCGAGGTCGAACTCGGGGGCGACGACCTGATCGGCGCGGCCGTGCGGACCGCCGCCACTGTGCTCACCGCTCCCGCACGATTCGCCCTCGGCATGGTCCGAACCCGGGCGCCCGGCGACGCCGGCGCGGTGACCCAGCAACCCGTGACCCGCTTCAACCGCGATATCCACGCACCGCTGACCATGCATGTCGTCACCCTGCCGATGGCCGAGGTCCGCGCCGTACAGGCCGCGTGCCCGGTCCGGGTCACCGTCAACGACCTGATGCTGACCACCGTGTCGGGCGCGCTCGCGGCGTATCTGGCCGAGCACGACGAGACACCCGAGGCCTCCCTCGCGGCCATGGTCCCGATGTCGATGCGCGGTGTGGCGCAGTGGGATTCGGTGAATCAGCTCACCCAGATGTTCGTCGATCTGCACACCGACATCGACGACCCGGTGCGGCGACTGCTCGCGATCGGGGAATCGGCGAAGCGGGCCAAGGCCACCGCCGCCGACCCGGCCACCCTGCGCACCGAGTCGCGTGTGGAGACCGCGCCCGCACTGCTGCTGCGAGCCGCGGGCTGGGCGCGCGCCCTGCGCCGGTTCGACGAGGCGACCTCGGTCCCGTTGAGCAACACCACGATCAGCAATGTGCCGCCGGTCCGCGACGACCTGCGGTTCGCCGGACGGCCACTGGTGCGCGTGCTCGGTGCGCTGCCGATCCACGACGGCGACGGCCTGCGCCATCTCATCACCTCGCAGGGCGCGGAACTGGCCATCACCGTCACCACCAACGCGGCGATGATGCCGGATCCCGACCACTACGGCGACTTGCTGCTGAGCTCGTTCCGCGGGCTCGCCGACGCCGTGACCGCCCGGGGTGCCGTCGGCTAGTCCGGCGGTTCCTGCGCGCCCTCGTCGGTCTCGGCGACATCGGGGGCGACTTCGCGGGTGGCCATGCCACCGTCCTTGCCCTCGTCCCTGGGGCCAGGTCGTCCACCTTTCGGTTCGACGGTGTCGTCGTCGCGGTCGCGTGGTGTGGTCATGAACTTCCTCCTCTGCGGGTCCTCGGCTGGCTCTACCCGTTTTTCCGCATCCACACCACCGCGGGCACGAACGGCGTTCACCACGGCCAGCACCGCGCCGAGACCGACGAGAATCAGCCCGCGCGCCCACACCTCACCGTCGATGCGGGTGAACAGGAACAGGCACGACGCCAGGCCGAGCAGGGGCACGACGGTCGGAATACGGAAGTGTCCCGGTTCGCCCGGTTCGCGGCGCAACACCAGCACCGCCGCGTCGACGGAACCGAAGACGAACAGCAGCAACAGCACCAATGTCGCTGCCAGCGAATCGACTTCGCCGGTCAGTGCCAGCAGCAACGACACCGACGATGTCGCCAGGATCGCCACCCAGGGTGTGCGCCTGCCGGGCAGGATCCGGGCGAGCGTGGACGGCAGGAGACCGTCGCGGGCCATGCCGTACGCCAGCCGCGAGGACATGATGCCGGTGAGCAGGGCCCCGTTGGCGACCGCGACCAGCGCGATCACGCTGAACAACCAGTCGGGCACCTCCCCGGCCACCCGCACCACCTCCAGCAGGGGTCCGCTCGACTCCGCCAGCTTCTCGGTGGGCACCGCGGCACTGGCGACCACACCGATCAGCGCGTACACCACCCCGGCGGTGAGCAGCGCGCCGAACAGCGCCGTGGGGTAGGACCGGCGTGGATCCTTGACCTCCTCGGCCAGATTCACCGAGGTCTCGAAGCCGACGAACGAGTAGAACGCCAGCACCGACCCCGCGAGCACCGCCCCGACCGCACCCTGTTCGGCGGTACCGACCTGGGTGAGGCGGCTCAGGTCGGCGTCACCGCGCAGCATCACCCACAGACCGAGCCCGATGATGAGCAGCAACCCGCCGACCTCGACCAACGTGGCGGCCACGTTGGCGCCCAACGACTCCCGGATGCCGCGAATGTTGAGTGCCGCGAGCAGCGCGAGAAACACCACGACCACCACGACCACCGGCACCGAGACCAGCGCCTGCAGATAGTCCCCCGCGAACGCCCTGGCCAGCGCACCCACCGACACCACACCGGCGGCGAGCATGCAGAAACCGACGAACGACCCGGCCGCGGGCCCGAACGCCCGGGTGACATAGTGCGCCGACCCACCCGCCCTCGGGAACTTCGTCGCGAGTTCCGCATACGAACCCGCGGTGAGCGTGGCCAGCACCAGCGCGATGACGAGCGGCAACCACACGGCGCCACCGGACTCGCGGGCCACCGAACCGACCAGCACGTACACGCCGGCGCCCAGAATGTCGCCGAGGATGAAGAAGTACAGCAGCGGCGTGGTGACAGCCCGCTTCAGGACAACGGTCATGCGGAACCTATACCCGCGACCGCGCCGGTGAAGCGCGCGACGCGCTCAGCGTTGCAGCACGCTGCTGCGCCGCACGGGCAAACCACGCTCCTCGAAGGCGGTGAGCAGCAACTGGCCACGACGCGCCGCGGCGGCGGGATCGGTGCGTGCCAGATCGGGCACGTAGGTGGCCGCACCGACGACGGATTCACCGACCAGCGGCCAGAACCGGCGTGCGGGCAGACCCGAGCAGCGGGTGAGCACCGACTGCAACGGGATCAGCGACGACGCGCTGCGCTGCACCAGCCACACCGCCATCGCCGCCTCGCAGGGCAGTGCGACGGTGCCGGGTTCGGCGGCCTGCGGGTCACCGTCGACGACGCGAATCGTGGTGTCGGACAGGCCCGCCCAGTCGATACCGCCGTCGTTGTCGTGGTGGATCCACAGGTTGTCGCGCCCCGGATCCCAGGCCTGCGCCGACATGACGAACAGCGCGGTGACCCGGCCGACGACGGCGTGGATGAGCGCGGTCGCCACCACCTCGGCGGCGATCTCGTCGTTGATCATCTCCGCGGCGTGCCTGCGGTACATCAGTTCGACGCGGCCCTCGGACAACCCGTTCGGGACATGCCACCATCGCCGTTTCCCCTGTCCGGCCATCGCCGCCACGGCATAGACCCGCGGATGCTCCGGTTGCAGGGCTTGCAACCGCGCACAGGCGCGATCGAACGCGAGGGTGGTGCGGGTCGTGGTGGTGGTGACGGGCTCGGGCATCGAACCTCCTCGAACGGTTGGTTCCCGTGACGATGATGTCTCGGAACATAGGTTAGGCTTACCAGACTTCACAAGTCGTGTCCGGTTTCGAGGCAGGAGAAGTTCGTCGCCGTGATCCACCCTGGCACCGTCAGACGCCGTCGTCTGACCGGGCTTGCCCTGCTCGCTGTACTGCTCACCGTGGCAGTGGTCGCCAGCATCGCCGTCGGCACCCGCTCGCTCGCACCGTCCACGGTGTTCGACGCCGTCACACACGCTCTCGGCTGCGACGGCGGCCCGTTCCGATGCCCGGCCCGCTCCACCGCCGAGGAAATCGTGCGTGAGCTGCGTCTCCCGCGCACCGCGTTGGCCCTCATCGCCGGAATGGCGCTGGGGGTCGCGGGCGCGCTCATCCAGGGGTATACCCGGAATCCGCTAGCTGATGCCGGATTGTTAGGACTGAATGCGGGCGCCGGCTTCCTGGCGGCGCTCAGCATCTATCTGTTCGGGCTCACCGCGCCGGGTCAGTACATCTGGTTCGCCTTCGCCGGGTCGGCGATCGCGGGACTGATCGTGTTCGGCGTCTCCTCGATCGGCGGTGGCAAGGCCAGTCCGTTGAGCCTGGTGCTCGCCGGTGCGGCGGTCACCGCGTTCCTGCAGGCGATGACCAACGCCGTCGTCGTACTCGACAACGCGGCGCTCGACACCTACCGGTTCTGGGTGGTCGGCACGGTCAACGGCCGCGAGGCCGACGTGTTCTGGCAAGTCCTGCCATTCCTCGTGATCGGACTGGGCATGGCGCTGGCCGCCGCCCCCGCCCTGAACCTGCTCGGTCTCGGCGACGATGTCGCCCGCGGGCTCGGCGTCGACATCGGCCGGGCGCGCGCGTTCGGACTGGTCGCGGTGGTGCTGCTCAGCGGTGCGGCCACCGCGGCGGTCGGGCCGATCGCGTTCCTCGGGCTGGTGGTCCCGCATATCGCTCGCATCGTCACCGGACCCGACAACCGGTGGCTGATTCCCTACTCGGCCCTGATGGGTGGACTGTTGCTGCTGGCGGCCGACATCACCGGCCGCGTCGTCGCCCGGCCGGGTGAACTGCAGGTCGGCGTGATGCTGGCGGCGCTGGGCGCACCGTTCTTCATCGCCCTCGTGCGCCGCAAGAAGCTGGTGACGCTGTGAGCGCCGGCATCGACGCGACCGCCGATCTGCGCAAGGTGCGTCCGGCCTTGCGGGTGGGTCCGCTGTCGCTGGTGCTGCGCCCGGTGATGTTCGGTTTCGTCGTCGCGTTGGCCGTGACCGTGTTCGTGCTGTTCTGCGTCGATATCGCCGTCGGCGACACCTATGTCCCGCTGAGCCGGGTGCTCGATGTCCTCGGCGGGGGTGGCTCCCGATCGCAGCGGTTTATCGTGCTCGAATCGCGACTCCCCCGGGCACTCACCGCCGTGGTGGTCGGTGCCGCCCTCGGTCTTGCGGGTGCGCTGATGCAGTCGATCCTGCACAACCCGCTGGCGGGGCCGGACGTGCTCGGTATCACCACCGGTGCGAGTGTGGGCGCGGTCGCCGTACTGGTCGGAAGTGGCGGGGCGACAACGGGACTCGTCGCGACGGTCGGTGCTCCCCTGGCGGCGCTGGCCGGCGGTCTGCTCACCGCCGTCGTCATCTACCTGCTCGCGTGGGGCCGCGGTGGTGGCGGCGAACGCGGTGTCACCGGTTTCCGGCTCGTGCTCATCGGTATCGGCGTGAACGCGGTACTCATGTCGGCGATCAGCTGGCTGCTCACCCGCGCCAGCCTCACCGACGCCGCCCGCGCCCAGGTCTGGCTCAACGGCTCACTCGACGCGGCCGACATGTCCAGTGTCGTGCCCGCCGCGATCGCGCTCACCGTGGTCACCGTCGTGGCGCTCGTCTCGGCGCGCACCCTGGCCGCGCTGCGCCTCGGCGAGGAGTCGACCCGGGTGCTCGGTGTGCGGATCCAGTCCCAGCAGGCGCTGCTGATCGGTGCGTCCGTGGTCGCCGCCTCGGTGGCGACCGCGGCCGTCGGGCCCGTCGGGTTCGTCGCGCTGGCCGCACCGCAGATCGCCCGCATGGCGTTGCGCACGCCCGGCGAACCGCTGATCGCCTCGGCGCTCACCGGCGCCGCGCTGGTGGCGGGGGCCGATATCATCTCGCGCGCACTGCTGCCCGTCGACCTGCCGGTCGGTATCGTCACCGCCGCGCTCGGCGGGCCGTTCCTGCTCTACCTGCTCGTCCGCATGAACCGGAAGGCCACGCTCTCATGACCAGCCCCGCCCATCGCCTCGCCGCCGACACCGTTTCCCTCGGCTACGGCGAGCGGGTGATCGTCGACGGGCTCAGTCTCGACATCGCCCCCGGCGTGGTCACCACGGTGATCGGGCCGAACGGATGTGGCAAGTCGACGCTGCTCAAGTCGCTCGGCCGGTTGCTTCGTCCGCGCGAAGGTCAGGTGGTGCTCGACGGCAAGGCGATCTCGACGATGAAGACCAAGGACGTCGCGCGGGTGATCGGCATGTTGCCGCAGACCCCCGTCGCGCCGGAAGGGCTCACCGTCGCCGATCTCGTCGCGCGCGGCCGTCACCCGCATCAGTCCTGGCTGCGGCAGTGGTCGGCCGACGACGAGACCGAGGTCGCCGCCGCCCTGGCCCAGACCGGCATCGCCGACCTGGCCGACCGCACGCTCGACGAACTGTCCGGCGGACAGCGGCAACGCGCCTGGATCTCGATGGCGCTGGCCCAGGGCACCGACATCCTGCTGCTCGACGAACCGACCACCTACCTCGACCTCGCGCACTCGCTGGAAGTGCTCGACCTGGTCGACCGCTTGCACGCCGAATTCGGGCGCACCGTGGTGATGGTGCTGCACGATCTCAACCTCGCCATCCGCTACAGCGACGAACTGGTGGTGATGGCGGCGGGCCGCATCGTCGCCCAGGGAAAACCGGCCGACATCATCACAGCGGAACTGCTCGCCGAGGTGTTCGGACTCGACGCGAAGGTGCTCACCGATCCGGTCTCGGGGCGGCCGATGGTCGTGCCGATCGGCACGCGTCACGTGCACGGCGCGGCCGGGTATGACGAATGACACACCAGCAAACACCCCGTTACGACAATCTGTAGTACGCATCTTTGTCGTTGAGTCCGTAAAATCGGAGGGATGGCAGGTCTCGGCGAACTCGAAAAAGCGGTGATGGACCAGTTGTGGTCCGCCGACGAACCGCTCACGGTGCGGCAGGTACACGAAGCACTGGCGGCTCGTCGCGAGCTCGCGTACACCACGGTGATGACCGTGCTGCAGCGGCTGGCGAAAAAGGATTTGGTTGTGCAGCGTCGCGACGATCGCGCGCATCGGTACGCCCCGGTTCACAGCCGCGACGAACTGGTCGCGAGCCTGATGGTCGACGCGTTGCAGCAGGCCGACGCGGCGGGCAGCCGCGCCGCGGCGCTGGTGCACTTCGTGGAACAGGTCGGCAAGGACGAGGCCGATGCCCTGCGCGAGGCACTGGCCAAGCTCGAATCCGACGAAAACAGCGGCTAGACTCCCTGGCGGCTCTCACAACGACGTGAGTGCCCCTGGCCCCACAACGCAGTGAGCAGAGTCGATGAACGCAACCGCGGCAGTCTTCGCAGGTCTCGCCTTGCTACTCGCAGGGCCAGTTCCCGCGCTGCTCAGCCGTGCTACCTGGCCGCACCGCAGTCCGCGGGCAGCGGTCGTGTTGTGGCAGGCCATCGCGCTGGCCGCCGTGCTCAGCGCCTTCGGTTCCGGGCTGGCCATCGCCAGCATGCTGCTCGTTCCCGGCCCCGACGGTAGGCCCACCACCTCCCCCACCAAGGAGATCGACGCGCTCGGGCTGCCGCTGTGGCTCGTGTACGTCAACGTGTTCGCGCTGACGCTGATGATCGGCGCGCGCCTGATGTTCTCCATCGTGCGCGTCGGCGTGCACACCCGGCGCCGCCGGTCCCGGCACCGCATGCTGGTCGATCTGCTCGATCAGAGCGGTCCCGTGCGCCGCGCCGCCGACATCCGGGTGCTCGCCGCGACCGAACCCATCGCCTACTGCCTGCCGGGGCTCCGCCAGCGCGTTGTGCTCAGCGAAGGCACTCTGACCAGCCTCGACGACGCCGAGGTCACCGCGATCGTGAGCCATGAGCGCTCGCATCTGCGAGCCCGCCACGACCTGGTGCTCGAGGCGTTCACCGCCGTCCACGAGGCGTTCCCCCGGGTGGTCCGCAGCAAGGCGGCGCTCGGTTCGGTGAAACTGCTCATCGAACTGCTCGCCGACGACTCCGCGGTGAAGGTCACCGGCCCCAAACCGCTCGCCCGCGCCCTGGTGGCGTGCGCGAAATCGACCGCACCGCAGGGTGCGCTCGCCGCAGGCGGTCCGAGCACCCTCATCCGCATCCAGCGCCTCGCGGGCGCCAACGGCGACGTGAGAATCGCCACCGCCGCCTACCTCGGATCCGCCGCGATTCTGGTGGTTCCCACCCTCGCCGTCGCGGTGCCGTGGCTGCAGGAACTGAGCCGGTTGTTCCACGGCTGACCTGGCGATCACCCACCCCGAACCGGGCGCGACGCACGCACCCCGGACCCTGCTGATCACTCCTGGCCGGACCGGCGCTCGCCGTTACCGCTGACCAGGTTGTTTACCCACGCGAACGCAATCACGCCTATCCTGGGAGATCGGTCCTTCCTGCTGGGCCGCACCCCGTACGCCGTTCGCGTGTTTCGGGTAATCGGCGCCGGTGATCTTCCAGCGCGATTCGCAGCCCAACGAAAGGCCATTTTGTCCACCTCTGCTGTCTCCGACGCGACCGAACCGACCTTCGCCGAACTAGGCCTGCCCGTGGCGCTGGTTCAGGCACTGCGCAACTCCGGCATCGACAAGCCCTTCCCCATCCAGGCCGCCACCATCGGCGACGCGCTCGCCGGGCGTGACGTGCTGGGTCGCGGCCCCACCGGCTCGGGCAAGACCCTCGCCTTCGGCCTGCCGATCCTCACCCGCCTGGCCGAGGGCCCGCCGTCCAAGCCGGGCCGCCCGCGTGGTCTGGTGCTCGTGCCGACCCGTGAGCTGGCCACCCAGATCGAGAAGGCGCTCGAAGAGGCCGCCCGCTCGCTGGGTCTGCGCGTCGCCTCCGTCGTCGGTGGTGCCCCGATCAAGCGTCAGGCCGACCGGCTCGCGCGCGGTGTCGACCTGCTGATCGCCACCCCCGGCCGTCTCGACGACCTCATCAAGCAGCGCAACGCCGACCTGTCCGACGTGGCGATCACCGCCCTCGACGAGGCCGACCACATGGCCGACATGGGCTTTTTGCCCCAGGTCACCCGCCTGCTCGACCGCACCCCGAAGCAGGGTCAGCGCCTGCTGTTCTCGGCCACCCTCGACGGTGACGTGGACAAGCTCGTGAAGCGCTACCTGAGCAACCCGGTCACCCACTCCACCGCGCCCGCCGAGGCGTCGGTGAGCACCATGACCCACCACCTGTTCTTCGTGCGCGACAAGAACATCAAGCGCACCGTCGCCACCGAGATCGCCGCCCGCGACGGCCTCACCATCATGTTCGTGCGCACCAAGCACGGCGCCGACCGCCTGGCCAAGCAGCTGCGCGGCGCCGGTGTCGACGCAGGCTCGCTGCACGGCGGCAAGGCACAGAACAACCGTGTGCGCACGCTGGCGGCCTTCGCCGACGGGTCGGTACCGGTGCTGGTCACCACCGACGTGGCCGCGCGCGGCATCCACATCGACGGTGTGTCGCTGGTCGTGCACTTCGACCCGCCCGCCGAGCACAAGGCCTACCTGCACCGCGCCGGTCGCACCGCGCGCGCCGGGGAGGACGGCGTGGTCGTCACCCTCGTCACCGACGAGGAGCGCAAGGACGTGGCCGCGATGACCCGCAAGGCGGGCGTGCGGACCGACGGCATCGAGGTCCGCCCCGGCGACCGGAAGCTGGTGGACATCACCGGTGCCCGCAAGCCGAGCGGCATCGCGCTCGCCACCCCCGCCGCACCCGCACAGCCGACGCGGACCTCGAACGGTGCGGGTCGTCCGCGCCGCGCAAGGCCCGGTGGCGCAACGGCTTCCGAGGGCGGGCACAGCCGGGGTTCGGGCGCGCCGCGCCGGGACCGTCCCACCGGCGAGTCCCGTTCCCGCAAGCCCGCGGGCGCCGGCGGACACGCCCGGAGCGGCGACACGCCGACGAATTCGCGGCGGCGCGCCGGTCGTCCGGCGGCTCCGGCGGGCAACCGCAACCGTTCCGCAAACTGATCAACCCTGAATCGCCGCGTGGCCGAACCGATTACGGTTCGGCCACGCGCCGTTTCCGGCCCCACCTTCCGAGCGCGCCACGCGCATCCGCCCGCCGGACCGCTCACACGGCTATCATCGGCACAGTGCGATTTCTTCCTGGCCCACCGCCGCCGTACGACCTGACCTACGACGATCTGTTCCTCGTCCCGAACCGGACGGATGTCGCGTCCCGCTTCGATGTGGACCTGGCCAGCGTCGACGGCTCGGGTACCACCATCCCCCTCGTCGTCGCGAACATGACCGCGGTGGCCGGTAAGCGGATGGCCGAGACCGTCGCCCGGCGCGGCGGACTGGTCGTCCTGCCGCAAGATCTCCCGATCCCGGCGGCCGCCGAGACCATCGCGTTCGTCAAGAGCCGCTCGCTCACCGCCGACACCCCGGTCACCCTCGACCCCGACGCTGCGGTGTCCGACGCGCTGGCGCTGATGCACAAGCGCGCGCACGGCGCCGTGGTCGTCGTCGAGGACGGCAAACCCGTCGGCGTGGTCACCGAGGCCGCCTGCGCCGACGTCGACCGGTTCGCGCGGCTGCGCGAGATCGCCCAGACCGATTTCGTGCAGGCCCCCGTCGACGCCTCGCCCCGCGACATCTTCGACCGGCTCGCCGGATCACACACCCAGCTCGCCGTGCTCACCCACCCCGACGGCACCCTGGCGGGCGTGATGACCCGCACCGGCGCCATCCGCGCGGGCATCTACACCCCGGCCGTCGACGCCGAGGGCAAACTGCGCGTCGCCGCCGCCGTCGGCATCAACGGTGACGTGGCCGCCAAGGCGAAGGCACTGGCCGACGCGGGCGCCGACGTCCTCGTCCTCGACACCGCCCACGGTCACCAGACCAAGATGCTCGAATCCCTGCGCACCGTCGCCGATCTCGGCCTCGGGCTGCCGCTGGTCGCGGGCAACGTGGTCTCCGCCGAGGGCACCCGCGACCTGGCCGAGGCCGGCGCGACCATCATCAAGGTCGGTGTCGGGCCCGGCGCGATGTGCACCACCCGCATGATGACCGGCGTCGGCCGCCCCCAGTTCTCCGCGGTGGCCGAATGTGCCGCCGCCGCACAGGAACTCGGCGTGCACGTGTGGGCCGACGGCGGGGTCCGGCACCCCCGCGACGTGGCTCTCGCGCTGGCCGCCGGCGCGTCGAACGTGATGATCGGCTCCTGGTTCGCCGGCACCTACGAATCCCCCGGCGACCTGCGCGTCGACCGCGACGGCAACGCCTACAAGGAAAGCTTCGGCATGGCGTCCAAGCGTGCCGTCGCCGCCCGCACCGCCGCCGACAGCGGGTTCGACCGAGCCCGCAAGGCACTGTTCGAGGAGGGCATCTCCAGTTCGCGGATGCGCCTGGACCCCGAACGGCCGGGCGTGGAGGACCTGATCGACCACATCTGCTCGGGTGTGCGCAGCTCCTGCACCTACGCGGGCGCCCGCACCCTGCCCGAGTTCCACGAGCGCGCGGTGCTCGGTGTGCAGTCCGCCGCCGGGTTCGCCGAGGGCAGGCCGCTGCCGAGCGGCTGGTGACCGACCGGCCGACCGGACGCCCAGGAGCGCCGGTCGGCCGCGCCGCTGACACATCAACCGAGGCGACGGATTACTATGGAGTTGCCGATCTCGGCACAGCTTCTTTTCCCACCTCGAAAGGATCCAGTTGTCACCCGCGTCCAAGGGCGCCACACAGGAGGGCTCCTCTACGGAGCCGGGTGACAAACCCGGCGTCCTCCTTTCCGCAGCGTCCGTCCGATCCACTGGTCTCGTCCCCGCACCGCATGGGTGGTGCTGAGGATGTCCACCGTGCTGACAGTGCTCAGCCTGCTCGGTTTCGCCGCATTGACCCTCGGTACCGCCCTGTTCGTGGCCGCCGAGTTCTCCCTCACCGCTCTGGAACGCAGCGCCGTCGAATCGGCCGCGCGCTCCGGTGACACCCGGTCACGACTGGTCAAACAGGCGCACAACACCCTGTCGTTCCAGCTCTCGGGCGCCCAGCTCGGCATCACCATCACCACCCTGATCACCGGCTTCATCGCCGAGCCCGTGCTGGCACGGCTGCTGGCGCCGCTGCTCGACGGCATCGGCCTGAGCGAGGCCGCCGCGACCGGTGTCGCGCTCGCGCTGGCACTGATCCTGGCGACCTCGCTGTCGATGATCTACGGCGAGCTGGTACCCAAGAACATCGCCATCGCCAAGCCGATGGCGACGGCCCGGCTCACCGCGGGCCCGATGATCGGGTTCTCCGTGTTCTTCAAATGGCTGATCCGATTCCTGAACAACGCGGCCAACTGGCTGGTCCGCAGGCTCGGCATCGAACCGGCCGAGGAACTGCGTTCGGCCAGGTCACCGCAGGAACTCGGGTCGCTGGTCCGCACCTCGGCCCAGCGCGGCGCGATGGATCAGCGCACCGCGCAGCTGATGGACCGCTCGCTGGAGTTCGGTGAACGCAGCGCCGAGGACCTGATGACCCCCCGGGTGAAGGTGGAGTCGCTCGACCGCGACGACACCATCGCCGACCTCATCGCCGCCTCGGCGCGCACCGGATACTCCCGGTTCCCGGTGATCGACGGCGACCTCGACAACACCCTCGGCGTCGTCCACGTCAAACACGCCTTCACCCATCCGGCGCACCTGCGCAAGCAGATCCCGCTCGGGAAACTCGCCGTCGCGGTACCGATCGTGCCCGCCAGTCTCGACGGCGACGAGGTGCTCGAACGGGTCCGCGCCGACGGCATGCAGGTGGCGCTCGTCGTCGACGAGTACGGCGGCACCGCGGGCATGGTCACCATGGAGGACCTGATCGAGGAGATCCTCGGCGACGTGCGCGACGAGCACGACGAGGAGGAACGCGACGTGCGCCGGGTGAGCGACGGCTGGGACTGCTCCGGTCTGCTGCGCATCGACGAGGTGTCCCGCGCGACCGGTTACGACGCGCCCGAGGGCGAATACGAAACCCTCGGCGGACTCGTCCTCACCCAGCTGGGCCGCATTCCGATGGGCGGCGACGAGGTCGTCCTGCCCGAATCGCGTGGCGGTGCGGGCGGCTGGGTGGCCAGAGTGGAACGGATGGACGGACGACGGATCGACCGGGTGCGCCTGGTGCCCGTCGACGACGCGAACCTCGCGGCACGGGAGCACAACCATGGGTGATCTGTTCGGAATCGTCCTCACCGTGGTGCTGCTCGCGGGCAACGCCTTCTTCGTCGCGGCCGAGTTCGCGCTCATCTCGGCCCGTCGCGATCGCCTGGAAGCCCTTGTCGCACAGGGGAAGAAGAAGGCCGCGACGGTGATCGAGGCAGGCGAGAACCTGTCGATGATGCTGGCCGCCGCCCAGCTCGGCATCACCATCTGCTCGATCCTGCTCGGCCGGGTCGGCGAACCGGCCATCGCGCACCTGATCGAGCGGCCGTTCGAACTGCTCGGGTTGCCCGAGCAGCTGCTGCACCCGGTCGGGTTCGCGCTGGCGCTGACCCTGGTGGTGATCCTGCACATTCTGCTCGGCGAGATGGTCCCGAAGAACATCGCGCTGGCCGGCCCGGAACGCTCGGCGCTGCTGCTGGTACCGATCCACCTGATGTGGTTGCGAATCGCGCGCCCCCTCATCGCGCTCTACAACTACGCCGCGAACCTCACCCTGCGGATGCTGCGCATCGAACCCAAGGACGAACTCGACGCGACGGTGTCCACGGTGGAGCTGGCCGAGATGATCGGCGAGTCGCGCTCGGAGGGTCTGCTCGACGAGGAGGAACACCGCAGGCTCACCCAGGCCCTCGGCACCTCCGAGCGGATCGTGGGCGATGTGATGGTGCCGCTGGCCGAGGCGCGTTCGGTGCCGTTGCGCGGCGACGGAACCACCCTCGGTGATGTGGAAGCCGCCGTGGCCGAGACCGGGTTCTCCCGGTACCCGGTGCGCGCGGCCGACGGTTCGCTCGTCGGCTACCTGCACATCAAGGACGTGCTCGACGAGGTCGCCGACGACAACGCGGGCCCCGACACCAAGATCCCCCGCACCGACATCCGCCCGCTGCCGACGGTCACCACGACCACCGCGCTCTACGAGGCGCTGGCCCGGTTGCGCCGCACCAGCAGTCATCTGGGCCGGGTGGTGGATGCCCGCGGAAACACCGTCGGCGTGGTCGCGCTCGAGGATCTCGTGGAGGAGTTCGTCGGTACCGTGCGCGACGGGACTCATCGCAAACCCGAGTGAGTTCGCTGCGCGGGGTGGTTCCCGCCACCCCGCGCAGCCGGCCCCGCCATGCGGCTCGAACCACGAGCCCGCGCCCGAGTCGTTAGGGTCGGGCAGTATGCGACCCCTCAGGCATCTGACCCTCATCGTCGCTGGGGCCGTGTTGCTTTCGGTCCTCGCAGCCCTGGCCTTCGCCGCCGACGCGCACCCGGAATGCGCCGCCATCCCGGGCGACGTCGGCCCCTGCGACTATTGGGGCCGCGTCGCCGAATACGGGCCGTTCATCATCCTGTGGGGCACACTGATCCTCGCGGGACTCGGATCGGCGATATGGCTGGTGCTCATGGCCGTTCTCGGCTTCGCCGCACTGCTGCGTCCGAATTCCGGTGACCGCTGAACCCGCGTGCCGATCAGGCGAATCATCGGGCGCCGGATGTCTTCGGCGAGGAATGACTACGGCCGGATACAGCAGGAAACGATGCGCCAGAACGCCGCACCGGACATCGCGCGGATATCCCAATCGCCGATTTGATCGTGTGCGGTGGAAACAATGCGGTCGATGTCGAAATCGTTCCTGGTCGCCGCACCGGTCGATTCGACCTGGTCGATCACGAATTGTCTTGCCGCTCCGCGCATATCGAACGGCTCGGGGCGAAAGCTCCGATCCAGAATCGATGACAAATCGAGTGTTGGACGGGTTGGCGCCAGGTCTGCCCGGTCGGGGTCGGCGAGCCCGCGAGGTCGCCCTTGGTCAGGCGGGATCGCCGGGTGGTTGGACCGGGGGTGGGACGGCGGCCTTCGCCGCGGTGTCGCATTCCGCCGAATCCGGCGTGGTCGTGGCGTCGATCTGTTCGCCGAGATAGCGCAGGACCACCGCGATCATCGCGACCACCGGGACCGCG
This sequence comes from Nocardia sp. JW2, assembly GCF_051843015.1. Lineage (NCBI taxonomy): Bacteria > Bacillati > Actinomycetota > Actinomycetes > Mycobacteriales > Nocardiaceae > Nocardia > Nocardia sp. JW2. The sequence goes on along the minus strand of NZ_JBPXLK010000001.1, from coordinate 492,966 downwards.
AGGAAGGCGCCGGTGATGCCGTAGAGGGAGCCGCCCGCGGTCACCGCGAGCAGCACGATCACGGGGTGCAACTCCATGCTGCGGCTCTGCAGGACCGGTTGCAGCACATTGCCTTCCAGCTGCTGCACCGCGATCACCACACCGAGCACGATCAGCGCGGTGGTGAAACCGTTGCCGACCAACGCGACCAGGACGGCGAGCGCGCCCGCCACGAACGCGCCGACCATCGGGATGAAACCGCCGACGAAGGTGATCACCGACAGCACCAGCGCCAACGGCACGTCGAGGATGAACAGGGCCGCGCCGATGAGGACGGCATCGACGAAGCTGACGATCGCCTGCGTGCGGATGAACCCGCCGAGGGTTCCCCAGACCCGTTCGAGCACCGCCTCGAGGTGACGGCCGCTGCGGTTGCCGCACACGACATGCATCCAGGGCAGCAGGCGCGGACCGTCCTTCAGGAAGAAGAACACCAGAACCAGCACCAGGAAGATCGTGATCAGGACCGACGTCGCGGTGGATACGCCGGTGAAGACACCGTTGGCGATCTGGGTGCCGCTGGACTGCAGTCGCGACACGATCGCGTCGACGGCCGAGTCGAGCTGCTCGTCGCGAATGTTCAGCGGCGGACCTTGAACCCAGTCACGCACCTTGTTCACACCGGCGGTCGCCTTGTCCGCCAGTTGCGGTGCCTGATCGGCGACCGACGGCACGATCAGTGCGATCACTCCCGCCACCAGCGCGAGGAAACCCACCAGGGTGATCGTGGCGGCCAGCGCGGGCCGCATCCGGTGGGCGGTGAGCCATCGCGTCGCGGGCCACAGGATCGTGGTCACCACGACCGCGAGCGCGACCGGCAACAGCACCACCCACAGTCGTCCCGCGATCGTGCCGAGCACCCACGCGCCCGCCGCGATCGCGACGACACACAGTGCCCATTTGGCCAGCCACAGCAGTCCGCCACCGATCACCTCGCCTCGGTCGCGGCCCTGCTGTCCATCCGTTCGCGCCTCAGCGCTCGCATTCCCCATCGCGCCCACGCCGCTAGTCTGGCATGCGCCCCGGCGCCGCCGCATGATGAACATTCCTCGTCGGCGCGCCTCGACGGTGGTGAGATCCGTTTTCGCGCGGTGCGCATTCGCGGAGTTCGGCGAGGATAATCGAAGTGGGACGAAGTTGCGGCACCACCACCAGGAGCGAGCAATGATCCACAGTCATCGGGCGTTTTCCCATTTGGTCCGCGCCACGGGCGAAGAGAATTTCGGCGACGATCAGTTACGGCACGCGGCCTGGGTCGCGCGGTGCGTGGGCCGCCTGCGCACCTGCCCGCTGCGTCCCGAGGACTACGACGAATTCGCCGACCGTTTCGAGGCGAAACCCCTGGCCGCCGGGTCGTCGCTGTTCGCCGCCGGCGCGGCGTCGGAGGGGGTGTGGTTCGTCCGGCAGGGCCTGGTCGAGCTGTCGGTCGGCTCGGCGCAGGAGCGAACGGTCATCGATGTCCTGCGCCCCGGCGACCTCGACGGCGACCTCTCCCTGCTACTCGAAACCCCACCGCCCTACACCGCCCGTGCCCACACCGATGCGCACTGCCTGTTCCTGCCTGCCGCCGCTTTCGACGCGCTCCTTGCCGAGCACCCCGCCATCTCCCGACGCTGGCTCACGAGCGTGGCGAAGCGCCTCGCCGCCGGTCAGGGCCGCCTCATCAACATGCTCGGCCGCCCGCTGCCGACCCAACTGGCCCAGCTCCTGCTCGACGAGGCCGTCGACAACACCGTCGAGCTGCCCCACCGCACCCTCGCCGCCATGCTCGGCACCTCTGTCTCCACCTTGAACAAAGCCCTCAAAGAATTCGACCGGGACAACCTGATCACCCTCCACGACCCGACGATAGCCCTAGCCTCCCCCGAGCGTCTCCACCATCTCGAGTCGTCACACTGACCCGGGGCGGTCCGGCCGCCTACCGCCGAACGACCCGGCGGGCGACACTCGCGCCCGCCGGGGCCGGAATTCGGCTCAGATCTCCGCCAACTGGTGGTCGGTGACGTGAGCGGTCAGGTAACGCAGGTGATCACTGGAGTCGCCGAGGGTGTGTTCGATGGCGGTGAGACGGGCGGTGTAGTGGCCGACCGGGTACTCGGCGGTCATGCCGATGCCACCGTGCATCTGGATGGCTTCCTGGCCGATGTGCCTGCCGGAGCGGCCGATTCGCAGTTTCGCGCGGGCGGCGACCAGCGGGTCGGCGATGCCGTCGGCCAGTGACATCGAGGCGTACAGGCTCATGCTCCTGGCCAGTTCCAGCGAGACGTACATGTCGGCGGCGCGGTGGGTGAGCGTCTGGAAGGTGCGCAGTGCGACCCCGAACTGTTTGCGGGTGCCCAGATACTCGGTGGTCAGGCGCAGGGCTTCGGACATGGCGCCCACCGCTTCGGCGCCGAGCGCGGCCTGGGCGGTGACGATCATTTCGCCGATCACATCGGCGGCGTCGACCGGGTTGCCGAGGGGTTCGGCGGCGGCGCGGTCGAAGGTGAGGTCGGCACCGCGGCGGCCGTCGTGGGTGCGGAAGGCGGTGACCGTGACGCCCGGATCGGTCGGTTCGACCAGGAACAGACCGGTGCCACCGTCGGGTAGCGCCGCGCTGACGATGAACTGATCGGCCGAATCCGCGGCGGCGACCGGATGCTTGCGCCCGGTCACCCGCCAGCCGTCACCCTCCCGGGTCGCCCGGGTGGTCACCGCGGCGGACGGTGGCCGCATGCCCGGCTCGACATGGGCGAAGACCGGCCTGCGCTCGCCTGCCGCGATCTCGGGCAGCAGCTGTTTGCGCTGTTGCGCGGAGCCTGCCCGGGTGATGACGGCGCCGGGGATCAGCGCGCAGTCGAGCACCGGTTCCGGCGCGAGCGCACGCCCGAGTTCTTCCAGCACGAGCATGGTCTCGATCGGGCCCGCGTCGAGTCCGCCGTCGTCGGCGGGGATGGTGAGGCCGAGCAGACCGATCTCGGCGAAGGTCGACCACACCTGCGGATCCCAGCCGGGTTCGGTGGCGACGACCGTGGCGCGTCGTTCGTGGGTGTAGTGCCGGGTGAGGACGCTACGGACGGTGTCGCGCAGCATGTCCTGTTCGGTGGTGAATTCGAAATCCATTGCGCTGTCTCACAGTCCGAGGATCGTCGAGGCGATGATGCTGCGCTGCACCTCGCTGGATCCTCCGTAGATCGAAGTCTTGCGGTAGTTGAGGTAGGTGGCGGTGCTGCGCCGCGCCCAGTCGGGTTCATCGGTCTCGCGGGCGAGCGAGTCCGGGCCCGCGATGTCGACGAGCAGTTCGGTGACCGCCTGCTGGAGTTCGGTGCCGCGCAGTTTGAGAATCGAGGACACCGGGTTCGGTGCGCCGTCGGCGGAACCGGCGACGACCCGCGCCTGCACGAGTTCGAGTGCGATGAGCTCGTTTTCGAGTTCGGCGATGCGGGCGGCGAACATCGGGTCGTCGAGCAGGGTGCCGGATCCGAGCCGGGTCTGCTTGGCGTGTTCCTTGGCCAGCCACAGCCGCACCTTGGTCTGCCCGACGGCGGCGATGCCGGTGCGTTCGTTGCCGAGCAGGAACTTGGCGTAGGTCCAGCCCTGGTTCTCCTGGCCGACGAGCTGGTCGGCGGGCACCCGCACGTCCTCGAGGAATACTTCGTTCACCTCGAAGCCGCCGTCGATCAGTTCGATCGGGCGGACGGTGACGCCCGGTGTGTCCAGCGGGAACAGCAGCATCGAGATGCCTGCTTGCTTCTTGGGCGCGTTCGGATCGGTGCGGGCCAGGCAGAACATCCAGTCCGCGCTCTGTGCGGCGGTGGTCCAGGTCTTCTGGCCGTTGATCACGTAGTCGTCGCCGTCGCGGACGGCGATCGTGCGCAGCGAGGCGAGGTCGGATCCGGCCTCGGGTTCGGAGAAGCCCTGGCACCACCAGATGTCCAGATTCGCGGTCGCGGGCAGGAAGCGCTGCTTCATCTCCTGGGCGCCGAACTGGGCGATGACCGGCCCGATCATGTTGGTGTTGAAGGTGAGCGGTTCGGGGACCGAGGCGAGCTGCATCTCGTCGTGCCAGATATGACGCTGGACGGGGGTCCAGTCGCGGCCGCCCCATTCGACCGGCCAGTGCGGCACCGCGAGCCCGTGCGCGTTGAGGATGCGCTGGGTGGTGACGATGTCGTCCTTGCTGACCTCGGCCATGTGCCGGGTGCGATTGCGGATGTCTTCGGGAATTTCGTGCCGGAAGAAGGCACGCAGCTCGTCGCGGAAGGCGAGCTCGTCCTCGGTGAGTGCCAATTGCATGGTCGAGAATGTTACACAGAGAGCGATATGTTTCAAATACCCTCGGCGGCCTATGCTGTCCCCTGTGACGCGAACCGAAGGGACACGGGCGCCGGGCCGACCGGCTGCGGCCACCCGCGACGATGTGCTGCGAGTCGCGGTCGACACCTTCCTCGCGGGCAAACGCGTCGACGTCAATGCCGTCGCCGCCCAGCTCGGCCTCGGGCGCACCAGCATCTACCGCTGGTTCGGCTCCCGCGACGGCCTGCTCGGAGCCGCGATCGCCCACCAGCTCGAGCGCATGGTCGCCCACACCGCCCGCACGTGCCGGGCGACCGGCGGAGAACGCCTCAACGAGGTCCTGGACCGCTGCATCCACTGGCTGGTCGAGGACGATTCGCTGCGCACCTATTTCGACAACGAGTCGACCAGTGCCCTGCGTCTGATCACCCGCAGCGACGGCATCGTCCACCAGACCGCGGTGGCGGTCGTGGCGGGCCTGATCGAACGCGCCGAGGCCGAGGGCTACCAGCCGCCCATCGTCCGCGACACCTTGGCCTACGCCCTGGTGCGGCTGTGGGAAGCGTTCCTGTACAACGACGCCGTCGCCGGTTTCCGCGGCGATGTCGATCGGCTCCAACAGGTGCAGGTAGCGCTCCTACGAGCCTGACCCGCGCCGGGTCGTCGGCGCCTCCGGCTGATGCGGGACAATGACAAAGGTGAGCACGCACAACGACCTGGACTCCGCTCTCGACCTGCGGGTACTGCCCGAGGTCGAGTGGCGGGCCGCCGCGTCCGCACACCGGGAGCGACTCGATCGGCTTGTCGGCCCGTATCTGGAGCGGCGGGCGGCGGGGACCACGCATCCGGTCATCGATTTCTTGTTCACCTACTACGGGAACAAGCCCGCGCAGCTGCGGCGGTGGCATCCAGGGTTCGGGATCGGTTTGCGGGGAGCGCGGGACTACGTGGGTGCCCGCGGCTATCACCGGGTGGGCGACAACGTCTTCACGGCCGACCCGACGTATCTGGTGAAGCGGCGGGAAACGGTGGAGTTCGTCGGGCGCTTGCTGACCGCTACCGCGACGCGTCCCGCGCAGCTGTCGTGCTTCGGGTTGCACGAGTGGGCGATGGTGTACCGCACCGACGAGGTGCGCCATCAGCAGGTGCCGTTGCGGTTGGGGCATGCGGGGACCGATGCGGTGGTGGAGTCGATGTCGTTGCGGTGCACGCACTTCGACGCGTTCCGGTTCTTCACCCCGGACGCGGTGGGGCGCAATGCCGAGCCGCTGACCCGCGCCGACCAGGTGCGACGGGAACAACCCGGCTGCCTCCACGCGAATATGGACCTCTACAAATGGGGTTTCAAACTGGCCCCGCTGATCCCCTCGGACCTGCTGCTGGATTGTTTCGAACTCGCCTGCACCGCACGGGAACTCGACATGCGCGCCAGCCCATACGATCTGCGCGAATTCGGCTACGAACCGGTGCGTGTCGAAACACCCAACGGCCGTGCGGAATACGTGCGCGCCCAAGCCGCCGTCGCCGAATCCGCCGACGCGCTCCGCACACGATTACGCGATGCCTGCACCGAATTGTCGGCGACCCTCGAGCTGCTCGCCGCCTAACCGCCGCGCCGCAGCACGACAGCGCTCGCGCACAGCGCGACCGCCACCGCGACCCACGGCGCACTGCCCCCGGGCACCAGATCGATCAGCACACCGGTGGCCACGGAGCCGATCAGCACACCCACCCCGCCGATGGACGCGAGCAACCCGTAGTACGACCCGAGCCGCCGCTCACCGGCGATGCGCCCCACCATGTCCCGCGACACCGGCAGCACGATCATCTGCCCGAGCGCCAGCAGCAGCACGAACACCGCCGCCGGAATCAGCCCCGCCACGCCGTGCCAGCGGGCGGGCGCGCACACCGCCATCACCAGGAACGCGGTCGCCATCACCAGCAGCCCGGCCGGCAGGGCGGCGGCCGAACGCGCCCGCCGGGTCACCGGCAACTGCGCGACCACCACGAACAGCGACGAGAGCGCGAAGAACCAGCCGAGCGGCGCCTGCGAACCCCACACCCGTTCCACCTCGAGCGGCAGCAGCAGATACAGCTGGTTGTAGGCGACCAACTGCGTGCTCATCGCCACCGCGAACACGAGAAACCGCTTGTTGGCGAGCACTTCCCGCCAGCCCTCGCGCCAAGTGCTGTGCGCACCGGGTGTGCGGGGCAACCACCGCAGATGCGCGAGCAGGATCACCACGAAGACCCCGGCCGCGACCAGGCACGCCACCGCGAAGTCGGCGGCGAGCAGCAAGGCGCCGAGCAGCGGGCCGGTGAACGCCCCCACCTGCCCGAATGCGGAGAACAACGCGAACGCCTCGGTGCGTGCCCGCCCCGCGCTCCCGGCCGCGGTGGCGAGCGCGCTTTCGACGGCGGGCGAGAACAACGCGCCCGCGAACCCGATCAGCACGGTCGCCACCACGATGCCCGGCACCGAGGTGACCGCCGCCAGGCCGACGAACCCTGTTATGCGGCAAAGGCAGCCGGCGACGACCACGGGTCGCACACCCCACCGGTCGGCCAGCGAACCACCGACGAAAAACATCCCCTGCTGCGAGAAGGTGCGCAAGCCGAGCACCGCCCCGACGAACGCCGCGCGCAGCCCGAGATCCTCGGTCAGGTACACCGACAGGTACGGCAGCACCATGAAGAAGCCGACGTTGAACGCCAGCTGGGTGAGGACGAGCAACCGCACCGCCGGAGTCGCGGCGACCAGATCACGCGACAGCGACCACCGGTCGAGCAGTGGCCGACCCGAACCCGGCACCGCGGATCAGGGTGCGGGAACCGGGACCGGCCCCGGTTCGAACAGGATGGACAACCGGCCCTTCGCCGCGTCGGTGATCACCTCGGCGCGCACGTTGTACACCTCGGCGATCAGATCGGCGGTCAGGACGTCGACCGGCGGACCACCCGCCACGACCCGGCCCTCCTTCAACACGACCACCGCATCGCAGAACATGGCGGCCAGGTTCAGATCGTGCAGGGCGATCACGCTGGTCACCGGCAGCCGGGTGACCAGGGCGAGCAATTCGAGCTGATGGTGGATGTCGAGGTGATTGGTCGGCTCGTCGAGCAGCAGTTCACGCGGTTCCTGCGCCAGCGCCCGCGCGATCTGCACACGCTGCTTCTCACCACCGGAGAGCCGGTGCCACAAGCGGTCCGCCTTCGCCGTGAGCCCGGTGTGTTCGAGCGCGGCGGCCACCGCGGCTTCGTCAGCGGCGGTGTTGCCGCCGAAGGTGCCGCGATGCGGGATGCGGCCGAGGCGAACCACGTCGGCGACGGTGATGTCGACGTCGGTGTCGGCGTGCTGACTCACCACGGCGACCGCCCGCGCGATCTGCCTGCGTTTGACGGTGGTGAGGTCGTCACCGTCGAGGCTCACCACGCCCGAGGTCGGCCGCACCACCCCGTTGAGAAGCCGCAACAGCGAGGACTTTCCCGACCCGTTGGGCCCGAGCAGGCCGACGGTCTCCCCCGGCGACGGCGTGAGACTCACCCCGTCGACGACGAGCGACCCGCCCCGATCCCACGTGACGTTCCGCGCGTGCAGCGTCATCGCACACTCCTTCGCCGCGACAGAATGACGATGAACGCGGGCACACCGATCAGGGCCGTCCCCACCCCGACGGGCAGCGGGGTCGGCGCGAACGCCACCCGTGAGATCGCGTCCACCCACACCATGAACACCGCCCCGAGCAGCGCGGTCGCCGGAACCAACCGGCTGTGGCGGGGACCGACGAGGAACCGCGCCGCGTGCGGAAGGACCAGCCCGACGAAGCCGATCGCGCCCGCGACGCTGACCAGGGTCGCGGTGATGAGCGCGGTCACGATGAGCAACAGCATGCGCACCTTGGCGACGGCGATGCCGAGCGAGGCGGCCACATCGTCACCGAAGGAGAAGGCGTCGAGCACGTAGGCGAAATACAGGCACACCGCCGCACCCGCCAGCACGACGATCGCGCACAGTGTCACATCGTCCCAGCGCACCCCTTCCAGCGAGCCGAGCAGCCAGAACATCACGCCGCGTGTCTCGTCGGAGTCGGCGAAGGCGAAGATGACGAACGAGGTGAGCGCCGAGAACAATTGGGTGCTCGCGACGCCCGCCAGGATCACCCGGTCGTTGCTGCCGCCGGACATGCGGGCCAGCAGCAGCACCAGCCCGAACGCGACGAGCGAACCGAGGAACGCCCCGCCCGACAACCCGAGCGCCGCCCCGCCCACCCCGAGCACACCGACGATCACCGCGCCGGTCGACGCACCGGAGGAGATACCGAGGACGAACGGGTCGGCCAGCGGGTTGCGCAGCAGCGACTGCATGATCACACCGCAGATGCCGAGCCCGGCACCGCACGCGGCGGCGACCAGGGCACGCGGCAGGCGTTCCTCCCACACGATCGCGTTCTTCGACACCCGCACGGGGACATCGGTGAGCCCGAGGTGGTTCAGCAGCACGTCGCGCACGTTCACCGGCGAGATGTCGGCCGGGCCGAGGGTGACGGCGATCAGGATCGACACCGCGAGCGCGGCGAACCCACCGACAACGATCAGCGTCCAGAGCACCAGGGGACGCTCGCGAACCGGACCGAGGGTGGTGCGTGCCTGCTCGCGCACGGTACTCAGTTGGGCACCTTCAGTTCGCGCAGGCCCGCGGCCACCTTCTCCAGGCCGTCGACGGCGCGGATGGACGGATTCATCTCGGCGCCGTGCAGCGTGATGTAGCGCTCGGCGCGGACGGCCTCGAGGTCGCGGGTGACGGGATCGGATTCGAGGAAGGCGGTCTTGTCGGCCAGTCGGTCACCGGGGAAACGGTTGCGGAGCAGGTCACCGAGGACGAGTACATCGGGGTTGCGGTCGACCAGGGTCTCCCAGCCGACGGCGGGCCAGTCGTCGGTGAGGTCGGCGAACACATTGGTCGCGCCGACCGTGGTGGCGAGCAGGTTCGCCGAGCCGAGACCGCCCGCGACATAGGGGCTCTTGGTGTCGGCGAACCAGAACGCCATCGACACGTTCGTCTTCGTGATCCCCGATACGGCCGCGTCCGCCCGGCTGCGCAGCTCGGCGATGAGCCGGTCGCCGCGGTCCGTCACGTCGAAGACCGTCGCCAGCTCACGAATCTCCTGGTACAGCGAGTCCATGGTCAGCGGGTTGGTTCGCTTGCCGCCGCCGTTGATGCTCACCCCGTTGTCGCAATCGGTGGGCGACAGGTAGGTGTCGATGCCGGTTTCGGCGAACCGGGCGCGATCGGCGACGCCGCCCTGCTTGAAGTGCCGACCGAACGACGCGGTGACGAAGTCCGGGTCGGTGTCGAGGACGACCTCGTAGGTGGGGGCGTTGTCGGCCAGGCGCGGCACCGACTTGTTCGCCTCGGCCAGATTGTCGCGCACCGGATCGGTCCAGGACGCGGTGCCGACGACCCGGTCGCCGAGTCCGAGCGACAGCAGGATCTCGGTGGATCCCTGATCCAGCGACACCACCCGCTGCGGCGGCGCGTCGAGGGTGACGCTGGTCCCGCAGTTGTCCAGCGTGAGCGGATAGCTGGTGCGGCCTTCGCCGCCTGCCGGCGCGCCGGGACCCGCGACCTGCTCGGATTCGCCGCAGGCGACGAGCACGCTCGCCACCGCGGCGGTGACACAAACCAGACCGATCCGACCCACAGACAATTTCACGAAAGGCAGCCTAACCTAAAGTAACTGGTCAGTCGCTGGCGTCCTTCTTTTTCAGATCGATGACGATCTCGTCGGTGGCGGGCTCGGTGACCAGAGCGAAGTCGCCCTCGTGCAACTCGGTTCCCTTGTCGACGGCGATCTCGATGAGCTCCGCGCCCCGGTCGGCCCGCACGATCAGCGGGTCGTCGCGCAGGTCCTTGTAGAGCGAGAAACACATCGCGATCATCACCACGAGGAACGGCAGCGAGACGACCGTCGTCAGCGCCTGCAGGCCGGTCAGCGCGCCACCGAGATTGTCGGAATCGGCGATGACCAGCATGATCGCCGCGACCGCACCCGTCGCCGCACCCCAGAAGATGACGATCCACCGCGACGGTTCGATGCTGCCGCGTTCGGACAGCGTGCCCATCACGATGGAGGCGGCGTCGGCACCGGAGACGAAGAAGATCGCCACCAGGATCATCACCACCACGGTGGTGATCGAGGTGAGCGGGTACTGGTCGAGCAGGTGGAACAGGGCGAAGTTCGAGTCCACCGAACCGTCGGCTTCGGTGAGCGCGCGGTCCTTGGTCTGCTCGGCGATGCCCGCGCCACCGAAGACGGCGAACCACAGCAGGCTCACCACGCTCGGCACCAGCAACACACCGGTGACGAACTGGCGGATGGTCCGGCCGCGGCTGATGCGGGCGATGAACATGCCGACGAACGGGGTCCACGAGATCCACCACGCCCAGTAGAAGATGGTCCAACTCGACAGCCAGGCCTTCATCGCCTCGTCACCGGCGCCCGTGCGTGAGGCCATGGTCGGCAGCATCTCGATGTAGTCGCCGAGGGCGATCGGCAGCAGGTTCAGCACGAACAGCGTCGGCCCGGCGATGAACACGAACGCCGCGATGGCAAGGGCCAGCACCATATTGATGTTGGACAGCCACTGGATACCGCGTTCGATACCCGAGACGGCCGAGAACACGAACGCCACGGTCAGGCCCGAGATGACGGCGACGAGACCGATCTTTCCGACACCGTCGACCCAGCCGTTGAACTCCATGCCCGCACCGATCTGCAGGGCACCGAGGCCGAGGGACGCGGCCGAGCCGAACAGCGTCGCGAAGATCGCCATCATGTCGATCGCGCGGCCACCGAGACCGTCGGCATGGCGGCCGAGCAGCGGCCGGAACACCGAGGAGATCAACTGCGAGCGGCCTTTCCGGAACGTGCCGTAGGCGATCGCGAGGCCGGCGACGGCGTAGATCGCCCACGGGTGCAACGTCCAGTGGAACAGCGTGGTCGCCATCGCGACCTCGGCGGCGGCCGGTGAGCCCGGCTCGGCGGTGTGCGGCGGCGGATTCACGAAGTGCGACAACGGTTCGGCCACGCCCCAGAACATCAACCCGATGCCCATGCCCGCGCTGAACATCATGGCGATCCAGGAGACCGTGCGGAACTCGGGTTTCTCGTCGTCGGCGCCGAGCGGGATACGACCGTAGCGGCTCGCCGCCAGCCAGATCACGAACACCACGAACGCGGTGGCGACCAGCACGAACAACCAGCCGGTGTTGGTGATGACCCACTTCTGGGCGGAACTCGCCGCGGCGGCGAGGCTTTCGTCGTCGAGTGCACCCCAGGCGACGAAGGCCAGCGCACCGATCGCGGTGGCGGCGAAGACGAATCGATCGAGTCCCGGTTTGCGCGATGCTCCCGGGGGTACCGCTCCCGGTGTCGCGTCGGCGTCACCGGATCTGTCGACAGCGTTGTAAGACATGAAGTCCGTAATCCTTTCCGGCCGCACGCACCCGGCCCGCCCAGACGAACCGGCCGGTTGCAGCAACCGTACAGCGCATCGATGCGGACCTCGGGTAAGGCACGACCCAGCCTTGACTTGGTTCCCCGAAACCACCTCCGGCAATCTTTCGGTTGCTTTACGATTCGCACAGACGACTGTCTGAGTCAGTAGTCGTCGGGGCGGATCGAGGAGGCAACGATGCACCTGTGGACTCGGGTCGTGCGCGCGACGGCACCGGCGGCGGTGGCCGCGCTCATCGCGATCGGACTGCCGTCGGGCGCGGCCGCCGATCAGCCCTTCGATCAGCTGGTGCACGAATTCTTCGACATCGGGCGGACATCGGTGCCACGCGCGGAGTGCGGGCCGGGGTCCGCGCCGGAGACGGGGCTGCAGGGCGACGTGCCCGCCGCCGACCGGGACAGTGGTCGCAGCGCGCGGGGCTACCACTGCAATATGTCGATGGCAGGCGGATACACCGGGCGCGGAGCCGGAATCACCTCCACCAGTTTCGAACACTGCGTCTATGTCGGGTCGTTCTTTCCCGGCACCCTGCTCGGTGAGCACCCGGGTGTGCAGGTGCTCGACGTGTCCGATCCGGCGAATCCACGGCACACCGCGACTCTGGCCGAGCCCGCGATGCTGGCCGGTACCTGGGAGACATTGAAGGTCAACACGACTCGTAAACTGCTCGTCGGCACCGGGGTTCCGCTCGCCATCGGCGCGGGCTTCCTGTCGGTGTACGACATCTCCGATTGCGCGCATCCCCGGCTGCTGAATCCGGGACCGGCGACGAATCCCGCGATGCCGCTGCCGATCACGACGCACGAGGGCGGCTTCTCCCCCGACGGCCGCACCTACTGGGCCTCGGGTATCGCGCCCGGCTTGCTCAGCGCGATAGACCTGACCGATCCGGCGAATCCGCACGTGATCTGGCAGGGCCTCACCGGGATCGAGGCGCACGGCTTCGGGGTGAGTCCTGACGGGAACCGGCTCTACATCTCCGCGCTCGGCGGGTTCACCGTGCTCGACGTGAGCGCGGTGCAACGTCGCGATCCGAACCCGCAGGTCCCCCACCTCGGGCGCACCTTCTGGACCGACGGCTGGGCCACCCAGCACAGCGTGCCGGTGACCTATGACGGTGTGCCGCACCTGTTCACCGTCGACGAAGGGGGTTCCGGCGGGGTGAAACTCATCGATGTCTCCGACGACACCGCGCCGCGCATCGTGAACAAGATCAAACTCGAGATCAATCTCGGCGAGCACGTCGACGCCCAGATCGGTTCGGCCATGGGCAATTCGCTGTTCTCCTACGATCCGCACTACTGCACGGCGGATCGACCGGCGAATCCGACCGCGCTCGCCTGTGGCTGGGCGTCCTCGGGCATCCGGGTGTTCGACGTGCGCGACCCCGCCGCGATCCGTGAGATCGCCTACTTCAACCCGCCCGCCCGCACCGGACGCAACCTCGAGATCTGGAACTCCCCGCACGCGCTGGCCTCGATCATCGGTATCCCCGCGATGAGTGCGCCCGCCGCACTGCGGGCCATGGCGGACGGATTGTTCGACCCGGCGCAGGTGTTGTCGGCGCGGGCGGGGCGGGTCGCGTTCGGTGATCTGTCGGCGGACTGGTGCATGTCACCGCCCGAGTGGCGGGGGAATCAGCTGTACGTCACCTGTTCCGACAACGGATTCATGGTGCTGAATCTGGACGAGTCGGTGTATCGGGCGCCCGCCGACCAGGTTTCGACGCTCGGGTCATGAGCATGCCCGCTGCTCGCCCGAGGGCTCTCGGGGTGGCGGCCGCACTGGCGGCGGCCGTGTTCTTCTTCGTCCTCGGTGCGGCGTCGCGCCCGCTGCTCGCGCCTGAAAGAACCACGCCCGCACCGGTGCTGAACACGACCGAGCTGGGTTTCGTGCAGGACATGACGGCTCATCACCAGCAGGCCGTGATCCTCGTGCAACGGCTCGACCCCGCCGCCGACGCGGGGGTTCGCGCGCTCGCCGAGCAGATCGCCGACACCCAGCGGGTCGAGATCGGCACCCTGCTCGGCTGGACACAGCTCGCCGGAGCCGCGCCGACCGCGACCACACCGATGAGCTGGCTGACGGCGCACCACCATTCGACCGGTGCCGCGACCATGCCGGGGCTGGCGACACAGGCCGACCTCGACGCCCTCACCACGGCACGGGGTACCGAGGCCGAGATCATGTTCCTTCGGCTGATGTATCACCACCACGCGGGCGGAATCACGATGGCCCGCGCCGCCGATGCCCTGCTCACCGACGGACCGGTCAAGCAAGCGGCCAGGTCCATGGCGCAATCGCAGAGCCGCGAAATGGGCTCGCTCGGTGTGCTTCTCGAGTTGCGCGGTGCGCGGCCGTGACCTATCGGCCCGGGAGGTCGCGGCGGGTGAACATGTCGTTCAGCGCGTCCTGACCGAGCTGGTTCTCGGCGTAGGTGAAGGTGCCGTGGTCGGCCAGCTCGCGGGCGGCGTCGAACAGGTGGCGGTAGAGCATGCGGGCGATGCTGCCGCCGACGGTGACCCGTCGGACACCGAGATCGGCGAGTTCGGCCATGGTGAGGCTGGCGGTAAGTCCCATGACGACATTGAGGGGGCCGTCGAGCTCGCGGACGAGGGTGGCGATGGTTTCGGTGTCGGCGGCACCGGGAACGAAGACGCAGTCGGCGCCCGCCGCGAGATAGGCGTTGCCCCGGCGGATCGCCTCGTCCAGCCCGCCACCGACGAGCAGCACGTCGGTGCGGCCGACGAGCACGAACGGCGCACCGCTGGCCGCGACCGCCGCGCGGGCGGCACGCACCCGGTCGACGGCGTGCACCTCCTCGAACAGCGGGGCCGCGCGCTCACCGGTGAAGTCCTCGATATTGCCGCCCGCCGCGCCGGCCGCGATGGCCTCCGCGATGGTGGTGGCCACGGCCTGCGCGTCCGGCCCGTACCCCTCCTCGAGATCGGCGCTCACGGGTATCCCCACCGCACCGGTGATCTCCCCGATCCGGCGCATCATCGTGCCCTTGTCGACCCGCCCGTCCTCTTCGGAGGCGTGGAAGTCGTGGTCGGGCCTGCCGTAGGAGAACGCGATCCCCGCACTTGTCGTGGCGATCGCCGGAAACCCGGCGGCTTCCAATACCCGCGCACTCCCCGCATCCCACGCATTGGGTAACAGAAAACACCCCGACCGATGCAGCTCGACAAACGCCTGTGCCCGCTTTCGCTGTGCCGTATCCACCCCTCCATTCAGCCACGCGAATCCGGTCCGCGCACCGAGACCACGCCGAACCGCATCGCACCGGCGGGGACCGGCGGGGGTGAGGACAACGTTATCGGGCGGCAACTGGGGAGAAAATCGCAGGCAATGGGGGGTGCGGACGATGGGCGGAGTATCGGCGGGCGGAAGGTTGGACGTGGTGGTGAGCGCGCGGGCGGAGATCGTCGCGGTGACGCGGTGCGGGCTGGAACAGGTGCGTGCGCGGATCGCGGCGGGTCTGGAGCCGGTGGGGGTGCGTGAGCTACCGGTGACCGAGGCGCTCGGCGGAACGCTGGCGGTGGCATTGCGTGCGGCCACGCCGCTGCCGCTGGTGGATACGGCGGCCATGGACGGTTACGCGGTCGCGGGGCCGGGTCCGTGGTGGCGGGTGCACGAGCACGTCGGGTACGCCGGGCGTCCCTGTTCGGTGGTGCTCGCACCCGGTGAGGCGGTGCGGATCGCGACCGGCGCCGCCACCCCGTTGGGCACCACGGCCACTCTGCGCGACGAACACATCGTCACCACCGTGGTGTCGGGCAAACCGGTGGTATTGCGCGCGCCCGATGCCCCGGTACGCGACGACACCCGGCGACAAGGCGAGAACTGGTCAACCGGAACCCAATTGGCGCCCGCGGGCACACGGGTGTCGGCCGCGCTGGTCTCGGCCGCGCTCAGTGCCGAGGCCGAAACCGTCACGGTACGTGGGCCGTTGCGCGCGGATGTGGTGATGACCGGTGACGAGATCCGTGCGGTCGGCCCGCTCGGTCCCGGCGAGACCCGCGATTCGCTCGGCCCGGTGCTGCCGGAGTTCCTGCGCTGCTGCGATATCGCGAGCACCGGGCTGTGGCATCTGGCCGACGAACGCGACCTGCTGCGTTCCTGGCTCGCCCTGAAATCGCACGCCGACCTGGTGGTGATGGTCGGGGCGACCGGCCGGGGCGCCGCCGACCACCTGCGCACCCTGCTCGCCGACCTCGGTGCCCGCATCGTCGTGGACCGGGTCGCGATCCGCCCCGGCGGCTCGACCCTCGTCGCCCAGCTTCCCGACGGCCGTGTCCTACTCGGCCTGCCCGGCAACCCGCTCGCCGCCGTCGCCGCCCTGCTGGCCGTCGGCCCCGCTGTCATCGACGCGCTCACCCTGCGGACCCCCGGCCCGACCATGTGGGGCAGGCTCTCCGACGCGGGCGTGATGGCGGGCGACGCCACCCGCATCGTCCCCGTCCAGCAACAGACCGGCGGCGTCTGGCGCAGCACCGGCCCCGCCCACACCCCCCACCTGGCCGGCCTCATCGGCTGCCAAGCCCTGGCAGTCCTCCCGCCCGGCACCGGCCGAGGCACCCTTGTCGAACTGCTTCCTCTCCCCCGCTGACACAGCGGGATTCACTGTGTGTGGTGCACCTCGGCGGTATTGGCGATCGCCGCCGACGGCACCTCGATCACCGGAACCGGTTTGTTGCTCGGATTACCACTGTTCTCCCCGCGATAACTGAAGCTGAGCTGCCCACCGGCACCCGGCACCTCGTCGAGGCTGTTGAGATTGAGCATCTGGTTGAGCACATCGAGGTGGGTCGGCATCGCGTAGTCCGACTGCGCGCGAGCCGACAGTCGTGCCGCCTTGGCCGCGATGAGTACGGCGTCGTGGGTGCCGATGGCGCTGCCGTCGTTCAGGTTCGCCGAGGCGAAGCCCAACTGCTGGAACTGCTCGTGGAATTCGCGGAAGAACGGTGGGGTGGACGGCGAATTCTGCAGCCAGCCCTGCGGATCGGTCTCCGTGGCATAGACGACACGCACATTCTTGGCCCGCAGTTGTGACTCCTGCGCGCGCAGGTCGAGCACCCCGAAATCGGCACCGGCCGCGACAATGGTCACCGCCGACGCCGGGCACACGCGATTGAACATCGACTCGAGAAAACCACCGAAATCGACGACGCGACCGGCGAAGGCCACCACTTTCGGCCGCACCGCGCACACGTTCTGCACGATGTTGGAGAACAGATTCGGGCTCGCCTCCGTCTGCCCGGACTGCCCGACGAAGCCCTGCGGCGGGAAAGCGAGCCGGTCGGCGAACGCGGTGGTGAAATCGTCGCGCAGCGACCGGGTGAACAGATCGGTGCCCGTGGTGGCCGACGGGTCGGGATTGAGCTCGGAGTTCAGGTCGTACACCAACATCGCCGAATCCAGGTCGGGATGGTGACCGAGGTATTTCTTCAGCGCCATGGCGTATTCGAGGTTCGGCGGTGCGGCGCGCACGAATCCCCGGATGGTGCCGTAGTTGAGTTGATCAGCCGTGGCGATCGAGCTCACGATCGGAATACTGTGCTCGGCAAGGCGTTCGGCCGCCTTCTCGGTCTGCACCGTCGACACGCGCAGGCCGGTCACCGCGACCAGCGGCTCCGCGCCACCGACCATCGTCGCGAGCTGTTCGACGACCGGCTCCCACTGCAACTGGTGGCTGCCCCAGTTGGCCAGCACCAGCTTCACCAGCGGCCGCTGATCGCCGACGGCCTTCGTGTGATTGATCCGGTACTGCGCGGTGTAGGCACCCTCGAGTGCGTTGCGCACCATGTCCGGTGTGACCGCCGAGGTCTTGTCGACGGTCAGCGAATCGAGCAGGGCGACGGTGACGGTGTGCCCCGACCCGCTCACCCGGCGGTTCTCCTCGGCGATCTTGTGCTGAATCCCCGACAACGATTCGTCGAAGACGTAACTGCCTTCGGTGACACCGACACATTCGCCGTCGACCTTCTCGACGCCGGAACTCTCTGCGCCGCAACTGTTGTCGGGCCACAGCTGCGGCACGGCGTACCCCAGTGCGAGGACTGCGACCAGTGCGGCACTCACCAGGAGCAGGTGCTCGCGCACCCACAGCCATATTCTCGTCGGCCACGGAGGCGGGGGTGGTGGCTGGTCCATTCGGGCCTCAACTCCAGAACTCGGCGTGTTTGCGATGCTGTTCGGCCTGGCTCAACAAGGGTTCGGGATCCCCGCGCACGGTGCCGACCACGGTGTCGCAATGCACCGCGATCTGCCGGTGCAGGGTGGCCCGGATGTCGGACAGCAGCGGATCACGCGACACCCACAGCTCGACCACCAGCTTGGTCAGGGCATCAGGATCCGAACAGCCGACCAGCGCGGCGTCGACCTGGGCCATCGCGGAGAAAACCGGATCGCAGGGACGCCGCGGCGCGGCCGCCACCTTGTGCAACAACGCGAGACCGGTCGCCGTATCACCGGATTCGACCAGCCCGGCCCGCACCCCGGCGCACACCGCATCGATGTCGCCTACGGCCATCGCGTAGGGCAGCACCTCTTCGGCACCGTCCTGGCAGTGATCACGCAACCACGCGAAGACCGTCGGCCAGTCCGTCGCGCCTGCCGGGCGGGCGGCGAGTTCGCGCAGCAGGAGCCGCCGCAGGACAACAGGTCCCGCACCGCCCGCTTCCGGCCACAGCAGAGCGGTGACAGTGGGCAGGTAGGCGAGTCCGCTGGTGAGCATGCCGCTACCGGTGGCGAGGAAGGCGGCGTGCCGGTAGGTGCGGGCGGCCGCGCAGGTCACCAGATCCGCGTAGGCCTCTTCGGGGAAGTCGCCAAGCAGGCTCGCGCGCACGGTGTCCTCCAAGCGGCCACGGGCACCCCCGTAGCCCGGCTCGGGACCTGCCAGCACGAGGGCCAGGGATTGTCCTGACAGCAGCGGGCGCTCTTGTAGCGCCGCCACGACAGTCGCGGACGCCCCGCGGTGGCCCGCGCACAGTTCGTACACCATGGTCGAGAGTTGGCGGTTGCCGATCGGCGCGATGCCACGGGCCCGCGGGGGCTGTAGGCCGGAGACCATCCGATGCGTGCCGTCGGCGCCCAGGTCGGGCAGTAGATAGCGACACCACAGGTACGCGACGTCGAATTCGTCATAGTCGAGCGCGTGGTCGCTCAGACCACCGGAGAACTCGAGCAGCCGCTCGGTGTGGGCGTCGATCAGACCACCCCTGCTGGTGACGACCACGGTCACCGGGTCAGCCACCCGATCGACGTCCGGTACGCGATCCGCGTCGCCACCGATGTAGGCAGGTCGTTCGCGGCGCGCTTCGACGAGCCCGTGCACGAACTCCCGACCCAACGCGGTGTCGGCGTTATCCACCAGCACAACGCAATTCAGCGTCATCGCACCCGCACGCGGTGACTGCCGGAACTCGTGGCGCAGGTCGGCGAGGAACACCTCCCACACCAGCGCGTTCACCGACTGCGTATCACCGCGCTCGGCCGACCGGTTCAGCTCGACGAGCACGTCGTAGGGGTCGACGGCCATCGCGCGATCGCGATGGCCGTACCAGGCCGGTGAGAGGGTCCGCCAACGCCGCATCGCCGCCAGCAGGATTTCCGTCAGTATCGGGATCGAAGAATTCAGCGGGAAAGGAAGTGGCGCCCCCGCGAGGCTGTCGGCGATGCCATGCAACAGGTCTTCCGTCGACCGGATATCCACCTTCTCCCGCAGCATCGCGCGGATCACGTCGCGTGCCTCGGGTTGGGTCGCCGGAAGATCCGCGGCCAGGGCCAGACCCGCGATCGTGAGCAGCGGAAATCCGAAGCCACCGTAGGTCCGGCTGATCCGGGCCAGTTGCGCGGCGACCGCGAGCAGGACAGCAGGCACCGTTTCGTGCTCGCAGTGCTGGAAATCCACTCGTGCACACGGAATCTGGTGCACGGCGACGGCCTTTTCGAGCTCTCTGAGAGCGCTCGTCTTACCGGCGCCGTGCGCACCTTCGACAACCAGCACCGGGTGCGCCAGATTGCCGGGCGGTTTGCGGCTCAGGTCGCGGCGCATCAGGCGACGCACGATGTCGTTCAGCATGGCGATCGCCTGCATCCGGCACTCCACAGGCAGCACACCCGGGAACCACCCCCACTCGAGATGCGATTCACCCTGGCAAACGGCGCATCAACTGTCAACCGTGTCAACACTTTTGAGCGAAGATGCCAGGCCCGCGTGTGGGCTACCCGTGCTGCGGCGGCTGCCACGGACGACCGTACGGGTCCTCCGGCTGCGTCGGGGCCGGGCCGACGGGCGGCGGTTCGGGGAGGTTGCGTTCCGGCTTGGGCGCAAGGTTTTTCGGCAGTGTCGGTTCGAAACCCTCGACCGGCTGACGGGCGGTGGCCTCGGCGGCGCGGACCGCTTGCTCGATCTTCGGGTCCGAGGCGGTCTCGAACCAGTCGGCCACGTCGGAGTCGTCCTCGATCTTCACCGGCGGTGTGTCCTCGGTGTTCGGTTCGTACCGGAACACCCCGTCCTCGCCCTTGGTGGCGAAGTTCTGGGCGAACCCCTCGAGTGCCTTGCCGAAATCGCTGGGGACCAGCCACACCTTGTTGGCGTCGCCCTTCGCGACCATCGGCAGCGTCTGCATGTACTGGTAGGCAAGCAGTTCCGGTGTCGGCTTGCCGTTCTTGATGGCGGCGAACACCTTCTCGATGGCCTTGGCCTGACCTTGCGCCTGCAGGTAGGACGCGGCCCGCTCACCCTGGGCGCGCAGGATGCGGCTCTGCCGCTCACCCTCGGCCGACAGGATCGCCGACTGCTTGGCGCCCTCGGCGGACAGGATCTGGGCCTGCTTGGCGCCCTCGGCGGTCTTGATCTGCGACTCGCGGGTGCCCTCGGCGGTGAGGATCATGGCCCGCTTCTCGCGGTCGGCCTTCATCTGCTTTTCCATCGACTCCTGGATCGACGGCGGCGGATCGATGGACTTGAGTTCCACCCGGGCCACCCGAAGGCCCCAGCGGCCGGTGGCTTCGTCGAGCACACCGCGCAGCTGGTTGTTGATCTGGTCGCGCGAGGTCAGCGTCTCCTCGAGCGTCATGCCACCGACCACGTTGCGCAAGGTGGTGACGGTGAGCTGCTCGACGGCGGCGATGTAGTTGCTGATCTCGTACACCGCGGCCTGCGGGCTGGTGACCTGGAAATACACCACCGAGTCGATCTGCAGGGTGAGGTTGTCCTGGGTGATCACCGGCTGCGGCGGGAACGACACGACCCGTTCACGCAGGTCGACTTTGGCGCGCACCCGGTCGGCGAAGGGGACGAGGAACGTGAGCTGACCCGACACCGTGCGCGAGTACCGGCCGAGCCGTTCGATCACCGCCGCCTCGGCCTGCGGAACGAGCGCAATAGATTTGAAAACCACCACCACGACCAGCAGGACGAGGACGGCGGCCACGATCAAGGCAACCATGGACTCTAAGGACCCTTCCAGACGACGGCAGTGGCGCCGTCGATCTTCATCACATAGACGGTCACACCGGCTTCGTAGACTTCGCTCGGATCGAGCGGACGCGCCGTCCACACTTCGCCACCGAGTTTGACCCGGCCCGAATACTCGGCGACGTCCTCGAGAACGAGCGCCGACTTCCCGGTCAGCGCATCGACATTCGTCGGTGTGGGCGGCGGAGTACCGAACCTGCGGCGCAGCACCGGCCGGACCCCGAGGAACAGCACACCGGCCATCGCGCCGAAGACGAGCGCGTCACCCCACAGCGGTAGGCCCGCGGCGGCGCTGACGCCCGCGGTGGCCAACGCCGCCACGCCGAGCATGAGCAGCGTGAGATCCCCGGTGAGCATTTCGGCCGCCGCCAGCACGAGGCCCGCGATCAGCCAGACTATTGCGGCCACCACCCAAGCCTAGCCCCGATCAGGCCGTCGCGGGCGGGGTCGCCCGCCCCCAGAGCCGATCTTGTGGTCCAACGGTTTTCGCGCGCCGCTCCCGCGGACCGCCCCCTGGCGGCTCTAAGCTCGGGCGGGTGAGTGCGCGTGACATGTACGGCGGCGATATCTACGCAGGCCACAACCGGACGAAGAAGACGCCGGTACCGCAGGTGGCGGCCGAACGGGATCTGGTGGTCGAGGACGCGGCGAGTGGATTCTGCGGTGCCGTAGTCGGTTTCGACCGCAGCTACGACGGCGAGTTCGTGAAACTCGAGGACGGTCGCGGGGCGGTGCGTCTGTTCGCGCTGCGCGAGGCGGCGTTCCTGATCGACGGCAAACCGGTGACGCTGGTCCGCCCGAAGGCCACCGCACCCAAGCCGCCGACCCGCTCCGCGTCCGGCTCGACGCGGGTAGAGGGGTTGCGCGCGCGGGTGGCTCGTGGCAGCCGCATCTGGGTGGAGGGCGTGCACGACGCCGCGCTCGTCGAGCGGGTGTGGGGCCACGACCTGCGGGTCGAGGGCGTGGTCGTCGAACATCTCGAGGGGCTCGACAATCTCGGCGCCCGGCTCACCGAGTTCGGGCCCGGTCCAGGCGCGCGAGTGGGGGTGCTCGTCGACCACCTGGTGACCGGTTCCAAGGAGTCCCAGCTCACCACCGGGCTCGGCCCACACGTCCTGGTCACCGGGCACCCCTTCATCGATGTGTGGCAGGCGGTGCGCCCGGCCGCCGTCGGGATCGAGGCCTGGCCGACGGTGCCGCGCGGTGAGGACTGGAAGACCGGCATCTGCCGCAGGCTCGGCTGGGGGACCCCGCAGGAGGGGTGGCGCCGGGTGTACAACGCGGTCGACTCGTTCCGCGATCTCGAGGCACCGCTGATCGGCGCGGTGGAACGGCTCATCGACTTCGTCACCGAGCCCGAGTAGCTCGACCGCAGGTCAGACCCGGCACACGGATCCGGGCGAACCTTTATGCTCGATGATTATGTGCTCTCCCAGTGCCACGCTGACGGTCTGGGCCGGCTCCTGGCTGGCCGGTACCAGCGCGCCCGACGACGTGCTGGAGTCGCTGCACGCCTGGGCGCCACGCCACACCATCGCCGCAGGCGACCCGGCCACCGGTGGCCGCACCGACCTACCGTGGACCTCCCGCGGCGACCTTCCCGGCACCGGCGCCATGCCGCTGCTCAAGGTGATCCGTGAGGCGATGGCCCCTGCGGGCGCACACCTGCGCCTGGTCCTGCCCGCACCCGGCGACGTGCGCGGCCTACCGGTGGGCAGCGCCTTCGCGGCGGACGCGATCGATGCGGAGGAAGGCATCCTGATCGGCGTCCCCGGCCAGGAAGGCACCGGCCTGATCCCGCACTGGGACGACGACGACACCCTGCAGTGGACCGTCTACAGCGTGATCGTCCCGCCCGTCGGCGACCCGGACATGACTCTCGGCGCCGCCGAGTACACGATGCGTGAAGCCGTCCGCGACGCCGCCGACGCGCTCATGCAGCTGCACACCACCTCGATCGGCCCGTCCGACGCCGACCCGCGCGAGCAGATCGAAGCCCAGCTCGCGGCCTACGCCAAGCACGCGTACCCCGACTCGATTCCGTTGCGCGCCAAGCGCATTCTCGACACGGCCGACCACGTCGCGGCGATTCTCACTGTCGCCGAACATGAACCGGCATCGTCACCGACCTCGGCCACCGCCATCGGCGCCCACGAATCACTGCTGCGTCCGCTGTGGAACACGATTCGCCAGGCGCGATTGGTCGCCATCCACGCCGCAGCTCGCCCACCGGCCTGATGCGGTGGGCGGCACCCGATGCGTGCCCGATCACGGGGTCGTCGACGAGCAGAATCCTGTTGTCGGTGCCGAAAGCACTGTGCTGTAGGCGATTCCCGGCGGTGTCAGGTCAGCGGTACGGCTGCTGATACTGGGGCTGATTCGGGTACGTAGCCTGCTGGGGCGGGTAGGGCATCGGCTGCTGGGGCGGGTACTGACCCTGCGGATACTGCGGCGGGTACGGCGCCTGCGGTGGCGCGTATCCGCCCTGCGGATGACCGTAGTTCGGCGTCTGCTGCGGGTAGGGCTGCTGGTGCCCGGGTGGGAGCTGTTGCGGCGGCGGCTGTTGCGGCGGGAAGAATGGCGCGGTGCGGTTCTGGCTACTCCGGTAGGCACGGAATATCAGGAGCGCCACGATGAGCACGATCACGAGTAGGACCAGCCACAACCAGCCGGGAATGAGCGCGCCGCCGCCCCTGCTGCCGCCACCACGACCACCCCGGCCCGGCTTGGCAAGGATTATCTCGGCGATATCGGCACTGATCATCGGATCTCCCCGTCACGAATGTTCGACCCTCCCGGCCGATGAACACCGGCGATGCTAACGCACCTGCCGCGCGAACGGGGAACCGCCGCTTCAGAATCCGTTGAGCGCGGTCTTCAGATCCGGGTAGTCGATGACGGCCAGGGTTTCGCGACGGACTTCGGGGCAGCTGCGCTGAGTGACGGTATCGACGATGTAGCGGTCGTAGGCGATGGCGGCGTTGGCGGTGGTGTCGCGCTGCGTCCACAGCGTCATCGCGCCGCTGAAGGCCACGTGCGCGACCTCGGGGCCCAACGCTTTCCAGGTGCCCTGCTGGGCGTCGAGGATGCTGCACAGGCTGTCGACGGTCGGCTGGGAAATGGTGGGTTCGATCGGTTCGGGGCCGGTCTCGTACCCGGAGTCACCGCCGCAGCCGGCGAGCGTGATTCCGGCGACGGGCAGCAGAAGCAGTGTGGCCGCGTGACGGCGTCTTGTCGAGCGCATCGGATGCCTCCGATCTGTCGATCACAACAACCGCCCAGCCTACCCGCGTTCGACGGGCAGACGGTGAATGGTTATGCGGTTGTGCTCACGGCCGCGCGGGCCGCTTCGGCATCTCGCAGCAGCCGACCGCGCACAGCGCACCGTTGACGGTGCAGCCGTAACCGGGGACTTCGCCCAGCTCACGGACGTCGCCCGCGCTCAGCCGTTCCTGAATCAGCTCGACGATCATCCGGGCGAAACGCGGGTCGGTGCCCGGCGTGGCCGCCCTGGCGTAAGCCATCCCGAGTTCGCCGGCGCGGGTCGCGGCCTCGTTGTCGAGGTCCCAGATCACCTCGAGATGATCGGAGACGAAACCGACCGGGCACACGACGGCGGCGTCGATTCCCTTGCCGTGCAACACATCCAGGTGATCGACGATGTCGGGTTCGAGCCACGGCACCTGTGGCGGGCCGGACCGCGACTGCCACACCACGTCGTACTCGGCGAAACCGGCTGCGGCGGCACACAATCGGGCGGCTTCGGCCACCTGCCTGCTGTAGAGGCGGCCACCGTCGGCGGGCGGTCCCGCGACATTGTCGGCGGCGACCGGGATGGAGTGCGCGGTGAACACCAGCCGCGCGTCCTCGCGGTGGTCGGCCGGAAGCTGTTGTACCGCAGCGGTGATCGCGTCGGCGAAAGCGGCGATCAGCAGCGGATGATCGAAATACTGGCGCAGCTTCACCAGTTCGGGCGCGCCCGCACCCACGGCGGCGCGGGCTCGGGCGATGTCCTCGTCGTACTGGCGGCAGCCCGAGTACCCACCCCACGCGGACGTGGGGAACACCAGGGCCGAGCGCACACCGTCGGCCGTCATCGTGGCGACGGTGTCCTCGACCATCGGATGCCAGTTCCGGTTGCCGAAATACACCGGCAGGTCGAGTCCGGCATCGGCCAGGTCGGCTTCCAGCGCGGTGATGATCTGCCGGTTGAGGGCGTTGATCGGCGAGACCCCGCCGAAATGCAGGTAGTGCTCGGCGACCTCGGCCAGCCGTTCCGGCGGCACCCCGCGGCCCCGGGTGACGTTCTCCAGGAACGGGAGCACGTCCTCGGGACCCTCGGGGCCGCCGAACGACAGCAGCAGCAGCGCGTCGGCCATCAGTTGGAGGTGAAGTTCTCCGGGAACCACATGTTGTGGCTCGCGCCGCCGTCGACGTAGATGATCGAGCCGGTGGTGGCGGGCAGCCAATCCGAGAGCAGCGCCACGATCGACTTGCCGACGGCGCGCGCGTCGGCGCCGTCCCAGCCGATCGGCGACGCGCCGTCCCAGTACTCGTCGAGCTGACGCAGTTGCTTGGCGTCGTCGGTGGCGGTACCGGCGATGGCCTTGGCGGCCAGGGTCTTCACCGGACCGGCGGCGATCAGGTTGGAGCGAATCTTCTTGGCGTAACCCACTTCCCGGGCCACGTACCGGTTCACCGACTCGAGCGCGGCCTTGGACACGCCCATCCAGTTGTAGTACGGCATCGCCACGCGCGGATCGAAGTCCATGCCGACGATCGAGCCGCCCTCGTTCATCACCGGCAGCACGGCGCGGGCCAGCGAGGCGTAGCTCCAGGCGGAGATCTCGAAGGACTTGGCCACATCTGGGCCGGGGCCCTCGAGGAACGGCACCGCGTCGGGACCCATCAGGGTCTTGGGCGCGAACGCGATCGAATGCAGCACACCGTCGACGCCCTCGGGCGCCAGTTCACGGATGGCATCGGCCAGCGCGCCGAGGTTCTCCTCGTTGGTGACGTCCAGCGGAATGGCCGGGGGCACCTCCTGCGGGAGCCGCTTGGCGATGCGGTCGATGAGACGCAGCCGCTCGGGGATGCCGGTGATGATCACCTTCGCGCCCTGCTCCTGCGCGACCGCCGCCGCGCTGAACGCGATCGAGGAATCGGTGATGATGCCGGTGATCAGGATGGTCTTGCCTTCGAGCAGTCCGCCCATGGGTTTTCGGTTCTCCTGCGATTCGGGGATGCGGCGGGCTGATCGCCCGCCACGGGGAGTCGGTCAGCGGGTCAGTGGCCCATGCCCATGCCGCCGTCGACCGGGATGACGGCGCCGGAGACGTAGCGGGAGTCCTCGGAGGCGAGGAAGCTGACGACAGCGGCGATGTCTTCGGGCTGACCGAGGCGCTGCAGCGGGATGAACTTCTTCGCCATCTCCTTCATGTCCTCGGGAAGATCCGCGGTCATGTCGGTCTCGATGAAACCGGGGGCGACGACATTGGCGGTGATGGAACGCGAACCCAGCTCGCGGGTCACCGAACGCGCGAGGCCGATGACACCGGCCTTCGAGGACGCGTAGTTGATCTGACCGGCCTGACCGCTCATACCCACAACCGAACCGAGGAAGATCATCCGGCCCCAGCGGCCACGCAGCATGGCACGGTTGGCACGCTTGGCACAGCGGAACGCACCGGTGAGGTTCGCGTCGATGACCTTGGTGAACTGCTCCTCGGTCATGCGCATGAGCAGCGTGTCGTCGGTGATGCCCGCATTGGCGACCAGCACCTCCACCGGACCCTGGTGCTCCTCGACCTCGGTGAACGCCCGGTCGACCGACTCGCTGTCGGTGACATCGCATTTCACCCCGAACAGTCCCTCCGGCACGCCCGACCCGCGATGGGTGACGGCGACCTTGTGCCCGTCGGCGAGCAGGCGCTGGGCCACCGCGAGACCGATTCCGCGATTACCGCCGGTGACCAGCACCGACCGGGATGTGACGTTCGACATAGGGTCCAACCTATCTGTTCTGGTTCGTGGGCCCGGCGTCAGGGTCGCACCGTTGCGACTGCTCACAACGCCGAGTACGGCAAGCTAGGGCAGGCGTTGACGATAGAGCAAGCTGACGAGCACGCCCGCCGCGACGAACAACATGCCGCCGAGCAGCCACGGCCTGCTGGCATCGCCCCGGGTGGTCTCGTAGCCGATCTGCTCTTCGAGAGTGTCGTAGACGGCGGTGAGCTCGGCGAGTGAGGAGGCGGTGTAGAAGTCGCCGCCGGACAGCTCGGCGATCTCGCGCAGCGAGTCGTTGTCCACGGGAACCTTCACCCGCTGCGAGCCGCCGCCGTCGGAATCGGGGATCTCGACGGTGCCCCACTCGGTGCCGAAGGAGATGGTCGACACCGGGATGCCCTTGTTCTTGGCTAGGCGGGCGGCGGTGAAACCGTGGCGCGGGTTGTCGATGTCCTTGTCGTCGGGCACCGTCTGCTTGCCGTCCGACATGAGCACCACGCGCGCGGGCGGCGGCGTTTCCGCACCACCGAGCACCGCGGCGAGGGTGTCGATGGACTGCAGGGCCGTCAGGATGCCCTCACCGGTGGCGGTGCGCTCGGCCAGCTTGATGTTGTCGATCGAGTGCTTGACCGCCTCACGATTGGTCGTGGGCGACACCATCACCGACGCGGTACCGGCGAACGTGACGAAACCGAGGTTGATACCCGGGGTCAGCCCCTCGACGAAGTCCTTACCCGCTTCCTGAGCCACCTGCAGCCGGTTGGGCGGCACATCGGTGGCCTCCATCGACAGCGACACGTCCATCACCAGCACCACCGTCGCGCGGTTGCGCGGCACCTTCTGCACGGCGGTCGGCCCGGCGGCGGCGATGGTGAGCAGGATCAGCCCGACCAGGATCAGCGCGATCGGCACGTGCCGCATCGGGCTCGGCCGCGACGGCGCGACCCGCTCGAGCACGGTCATATTGCCGAACTGCAGCATCCGCTTGTGGCGGGCGCGCTGCACGAGCACGTAACCGAGGACGAGCAGCGCGACGACGAGGAGGAAACCGAGCCAGGCGGCGGCGGTGAAATGCGAAATACTCACTGGCGAGGCACCCGCCCGCTCGGGGCGCCGAGGTTATGGCGCCGGGTGGACACGAACCGGACCACGTCGGCGATCCAGTCCCGGTCGGTCTGCAGAGTCAGCACCGGCGCACCACAACTGCGCAGCGCCTGATGCACCTGTTCGCGCTGCGCGTTGGCCGCGGCGGCGAAATCGGCGCGCAGCGTGGGGGTGACGCTGAATTCGCGGGTGTGCCCGGTCTCGGGGTCGTGCAGCACGACATCGCCGCCGTCGGGCAGGGCGATGTCGAGCGGGTCGAGCACCTCCACCGCGAGCAGGTCGTGGCGGGCCGAGATGGCGCGCAGCGAACGCTGCCAGTCCACGTCGCCGAGGAAGTCGCTGATCACCACGGCGAGACCACGTTTGCGCTGCGGGCGGCGCAACGATTCGATGCCCGCCTTCAGGTCACCGCGCACACCGTCGCGGGCGTGCGGGGTGGTCGCGATGCCGCGCAGCATGGTCTGGGCGTGCAGGCGCCCGGCGCGCGCGGGAATCCGGACCAGATCCTGACCGGTCGCCACGACGGCGCCGATGCGGTTGCCGCCGCCGGAGGTGAGGTGGGTGATGGCCGCGGCCGCCGCGATCGCCAGGTCGCGTTTCTGCACGCGCCCGGTGCCGAAGTCCAGACTCGACGACAGGTCGACCACGAGCCAGGTCTCGAGCTCGCGGTCGGCGATCATCTGGCGCACGTGCGGATGGGTGGTGCGGGCGGTGACCGACCAATCCATCTGGCGCACATCGTCGCCCGGCTGGTACAGCCGCGCCTCCCCCGGCTCCGAACCCGGGCCGGGGATGAGGCCCTGGTGGTCGCCGTGCAGCACACCGTCGAGGCGGCGGCGCACCGTCAGCTCGAGCGTTTTCAGCGCGGCCGACAGTTTCGGATCGGTCAGCTCCCCCGCCCGGAACGACGGCGGTACGTGAGACGGCTCGGGCACGCGGGCAACGGGTTCCGGCGCACTCACTGGGGCGCGACGTGGCCGGCGGGCTGGGACTGCTGCCCGTTCACCGGCTGCGGCGCAGGCTGGGACTGGGGAGCGGGCGGCTGGGGCACCGGCGGCTGCGAGTTCTGCGGGCCGCCGACGGCCTGCGGCGCGACCTGCGGCAGACCGACGGTCTGCAGTACCCGCTTGATGACGTCCTCGGGCGAAACCTCGTCGGCCAGTGCGTCGTAGGACAGCACCAGGCGGTGGCGCAGCACGTCCGGGATCACCTCGACCACGTCCTGGGGCACCACGTAGTCGCGGCCACGGATCAGCGCGACCGAGCGGGCGGCGGCGATGATGCCGAGGCTGGCACGCGGGGAGGCGCCGTAGGAGATCCAGCTCGCCACGTCGGGCATGCCGAACTCGGCCGGGGTGCGGGTGGCGCTGATGACGCGGACCACGTAGTCGACGAGCGCGTGGTGCACGAAGACGTTGGCGGCCACCTTCTGCAGGCGGATGATGTCCTCGGGCTCGAGGATCTGCTTGGGTTCCGGCGCGCTCACACCCATCCGGTAGATGATCTCGCGCTCCTCCTCCACGGAGGGGTAGTCCACGACGACCTTGAACAGGAAGCGGTCGCGCTGCGCCTCGGGCAGCGGGTACACGCCTTCGCTCTCGATCGGGTTCTGGGTCGCCATGACCAGGAACGGATCGGGCATCGGGTAGGTCTTGCCGCCGATCGACAGCTTGCGCTCGGCCATCACCTCGAGCAGGGCCGACTGCACCTTGGCGGGCGCCCGGTTGATCTCGTCGGCGAGCACGAAGTTGGCGACCACCGGGCCGAGCTCGGTGTCGAACTCCTCGCGGCCCTGCCGGTAGATACGGGTACCGATGAGGTCGGTCGGCACGAGGTCGGGGGTGAACTGCACCCGCGAGAACGAACCACCGACGACCTTGGCGAACGTTTCCACGGCAAGGGTCTTCGCGACGCCGGGCACACCCTCGAGCAGGACGTGGCCACGAGCGAGCACACCGACGAGCAACCGCTCGACGAGCCGATCCTGGCCGACGATGACCCGCTTGACCTCGTAGATCGCCTTCTCGAGAGTCTGGACGTCACGCTCCAGGGTGCTCGGCGTTGCCGTACCGGCGTCCTTCGCCAGCTTCGGCCCGCTCACACCTTCCGTCGAAGTCACCAACATCCCCGCTTTCGCTTTGGTCCTGTGCGTGCGGCCCCAACTATTCCATTGAATCGCCCGGTGCGCCGCAACCGGCCATGACTCGGCGGCAATTCGGCCCTCTCGGTGCGACAGCCCGAACGGGCGTGAGCGCGGAGTGCGGGGACACTACCTGCATCATTGCCGAAAACCGCCGGCTGCGCGACGGGTCCGGCGACATCGCCGAATTCGTCGACCGATGTCGTTGTTGCCGCACGACAAGTGTGTGCGTGTGCTTCCTCGCTGCACGGACAGTGGCGCCACGCCTGCTCGAACCACAGCCGGGCAACGGTGTGGACAGCCTGGCCGTTCGGACGATTTCGCCGACGACTCGCCCGAACCCGGGCAGCTTGTTACCCTCCCCCGCGAAACACATTGCGCCCGAATAATTCTCGGGCCGGGGGGAACGATTGGTGATGTATCCGGGGAATCAGCAGTTCGATCAGGGGCAGTTCGATCGGGGGCAGCCATATGGTGGCCCGCCGATCCATTACCCGCCGCAGCCGGTCTTCGATTTCGCGAAGCCACGCCCGCGCGGACGGGTGATCGGGCTGGTCGTCGGTTCGGTGGTGACGGTGTTCGCCTTGGTCGTCGGCGCGGCGGTATGGCTGGCGTGGCCGGAGCCGGCGGGCAGCAGCGCGCCGTTCTACCAGGCGTTGTCGTCGCTGTCGGGCAAACCGGCACTGCGGTACCGGACAACCGTGCCGAGCAGTGCCCACACCTGGGACGTCACCGTCACCGCGACCGGTGACACCACCGGAACGGTTTCGGTCGACGGGCAGTCCTCCGAGATCGTGCGCGCGGGCGGGCAGCTCTACCTCGGACCGGCCTCGGGCAAGGGCAATGATCTCGGGCGGGCACCGATCAGCGCCGCGAATCAGGACAAGTGGCAGACCGCGCCCGATGCCATCACGACCGAGGCCGCCGCGTTCTCCACCCCCGCGCTGCTGGCAGGCTGGCTGGCGGTCCAGCTGGACAACGCGGACGTCCGCGGCGGCGTCGAGGTCGACGGCGAGCCCGCGCTGCGCGCGGAAACCGAGGCGGGCATCCTCGACATCTCGGCGTCGGAACCGTATCGGGTGCTGCGGTGGACCCCGGCGAACGATTCGTTCGAGTCCGACGCGGCCGAATTGGTCCTCACCGAAGTCGCGGACTCGCTCGATCAGGTGCGGGCCGCGTTGCGCAACGCCATCGGCCGGCTCGGGGGCGCGGTGAACAGCGACTTCACCTTCCGTCCCGGTCAGGGCGCGTTGACCTGCAACACCGCGGGATGCACCGTGCGGCAACCGTTCACCGGCCGGATCACCCGCTCGGACCGGGCCCGGGTCACCGGAACCGCCACCGTCACCCTCACCGCGACGGTCTCGGTCGAGGGCCGCCACGGGGGCCGCTGTAGTGCGAGTGGCTCGTTCCCCTTCGACACCACCGGATTCGACGGCGAACTGACGTGCTCGGCACCCGAGGCCGGTGCGGTATTCGCCGCGGTCAACGCCGAGAAGCAGGCCGCCGCGGAGCGTCAGGCCCAGGCCGAACGCCGGAACGTGAGCTACGAGACACGCTTCGAGGCCGACACCGAGGTGATTGCCGAGGCCGTCGGTCAGGCGCAGGTGCAGGGCCTGCTCGACGCGATCGAGGAAGGCCTGCGCGAGCCCGACTGCGGCGCCGCGGGGTCACCGTGTTCGGCGGCCGAGGGGCAGCGGCCGGTACCCGAGGCGGTGCGGCAGGCGGTGGAGCAGCTGCGCAACGGCGGACTGCCGCAGCGGCTCGACGCCGACGGCACGCCGATCGTGTACGAAGGCAACCCGGACACGTCCTTCGCGGACCTGCTGGAATGGGAGAACTCGACGATCCACGAGGTACCGGGAATGGCCACCACCTACCGGCTCCTGCGCAACCCCGACGGCGACATCGGCTGGACCGACACCCACAACGGCCGGATCATGCCGTACCGGTGACCACCGGGGTCATTCGGTGACGATGCGCACCGCGTACGGCATGATGCCGCCTTCGCGCACGGGCGAAATCTTCACCACGTCACCGGATTCGGGGGCTTCGATCATCGTCCCGTCGCCGAGGTAGAGCGCGACGTGCTGGCTGCCGCCGGGGCCCCAGAACAGCATGTCGCCGCGTTCGCGTTCCGCGACGGGGACCCGGGTGCCCGCGTTGTACTGGTAGCCGCTGTAGTGCGGCAGCGAGACACCGATGCCCGCGAAGGCGTAGAGCATCAGGCCCGAGCAGTCGAAGCCGACCTTGTTGTAGTCGCCGTGCGAGTCGCCGACGCCGCCGTCGCGGATGCCGAGGGTCGGTCCTTCCTCGTCGCCACCGCCCCAGGCGTAGCTCACGCCGAGTTGGGACATGGCGCGGTCGATCACGGTCTCGATCGCGGCCGAGCCGGTGACCTGCGGTGTCGTCGATCGTGGTTTGGATTTTCGCGGTGCGGTCGGTGTCGATTCCAGGTCGGTGTGCGCGCGCTGGTCCTCGCCGAGGCGGGCGGCGCGGTCGCGGGCGGCCTGGTCGGCGGCGGCACGGGCGGCGGCCGCGTTGGCGGCGGCGAGCAGGGCGGAGAGCTGTGCCTTCTGCTGATCGTTCCAGTCGAGGAAGATCTCGCGCTGACTCTGCAGGCCCGCCACCGTCGAGCGGGCGGTGTCGAGGGCGATCTGGGCGGCGGCGCGGTCGCGCTGGAGGGTGTCGCGGGCGGCGGCCTGGTTGTCGAACTCGGCCTTGGCGACGTCGACGGCGGCCTGGGCGGCGTGCTTCTTCTGTTCGGCCGCACTCGCGGCGGCGTCGGCGTCGGCCTTGGCCTGGCGGGCGGCGGCGTTCTGGTTGGCCTGGGCGATCTGGGCGCGGCGCAGGTCGTCGAGCACCTGGCGCTGATTCTTCGACACCATGCTCAGCACCTGCGCGCGGTCCATCGCCGCGTCCGGCGTGGCGGACGCGAAATAGGTGACCACGGAACTGGAGGACGGACGCACATAGGCCTGGGTGGCGAGCTGATCGAAATCGCCTCGCGCGGCAACAACTTTCGCGCCGACGTCGGCGAGCTGGGTCTGGCTGTCGGCCACGGCGGCAGCGGCCGAGTCGGCGGCGTCACGCGCAGTCTGCAGATCGACGAGCGCCTGGTTGACGGCCTCGCGTTTGCCCGCGAGGGCGTCGTCGAGAGCACGCAATTGCTGATCGGCGGCGGCGACCCGGTTGATGAGGGCGCCGATCTCGCCGACGCGCGCGTCGACCTCGGCGCCCGCGCCCGCGATCTCGCTGTCGGACGGGTTCGGCGGTGGCGGCGGCACGGCCGTCGTCGGCCCCGCGGTCACGACGACAGCGAGCACGGCCAGCAATCCGATCGCTACCCGTAACCGCCCTGGTTGATCCTGCCCGCTCGCACCGCGCACGGCACCTCCGAGTGACTCGACTCGACATACGCCACTGGCGCATCAGCCGACTCAGTGACCCCAAGGGTCGACCAATGCCCCCTGTACCACTGCTTTCCCGATCGCGATCATCGCTACCGTACGACACATATTTCACAAAGGAAACAACTGCCACGGCATGACGGGACATCAATTCGGCGATTGCCCGGCATTAGCCTGAGGTGCGCCATGTTTCGGCGCGCAGAAACAGACCGAAGGTCTGGAAATGTGACTGGAGAGAAACCAGTTAACGGAGAGAACCCGCATCGTCGCCCGCGACGACGACCGCGTCGTCCTCCGGGCCACGCCGGGCCTTCACGAAGTAGAGCCCCGCGATCACCAGGACGGTCAGCGCGAGCATCACGCCGGTGATGGCGCCCCACGACACGCCCTCGGGCTGCTCGAGGCGGCCGACGAACGCCGACACGGCCTCCTCGGGGTGGTTGCCCCGGTACTTGGCCACGTCCTCGGCCCACTCGAGCCGGACGCGGCTGATGTCGTCGCTGTAGGTGCCGATCCAGTCGTCACTGAGCACCGCGACCGTGCCCTCGGTGTTCTTGCCCAGCTCGGTGGCCAGGTCACGTAGGCTCGAATCGTGGCCGGGATTACCGGGAACGACGACAACACTGAGCGGAATGCCGTCCGCGCGCGCCTCGGCGACGATCGCGGCCAGTTCCTGCTGATCCTTGCCCTTGGGCGCGGCCACGTGATTGTCGGCGAGGTCGGCGCGGAGACCGCCCAGATCCGTGTTCGGCGGCAGTTCGACGGCCATCGGCGCAAAGGTGTGCAAGACGGTCATTTTCCATCCGGTCTGTCGAGCCCCGGTCGCGATGCGACGGGCATCCAACACTGCCAAGGTGAGCGTCACTGCGTCTGTCCCCGACTCGCTCGACAGGCACAGTACGCGACGGCGCACGGGAACCGGTCGCCACGGCACGCCGTGTGCTGACGCGGCGCCCCGATTATTTCATAGGACAAGCGTACTGTTAGGCTCGTACGGCGAGGAAACCGGCATCTCACGGCGCCGGATCCCCCTCCGAAGACGCGAGCCGCCGGCACAGCCCCGCCGGCGGCACACCCTCACCAATGAGTGGAGCTGACGTGACGAAGAGTATCGATACCTTCGGCGCCAAAGGCACGCTCGAGGTCGGAAGCAACTCCTACGAGATCTTCCGTCTCTCGGCTGTTCCCGGCACCGAGAAGCTGCCCTACGCCCTGAAGGTGCTGGCGGAGAACCTGCTGCGCACCGAAGACGGCGCCAACATCACCGCCGATCACATCCGCGCGATCGCGAACTGGGACCCCTCGGCGCAGCCGAGCGTGGAGATCCAGTTCACCCCCGCGCGCGTGATCATGCAGGACTTCACCGGCGTGCCCTGCATCGTCGACCTGGCCACCATGCGTGAGGCCGTCACCACCCTCGGTGGCGACCCGAGCAAGGTCAACCCGCTCTCCCCCGCCGACATGGTCATCGACCACTCGGTGATCCTCGACGTCTTCGGCCGCGCCGACGCCCTCGAGCGCAACGTGGAACTCGAGTACGAGCGCAACGGCGAGCGTTACCAGTTCCTGCGCTGGGGCCAGGGCGCCTTCGACGACTTCAAGGTCGTCCCCCCGGGCATGGGCATCGTGCACCAGGTCAACATCGAGTACCTGGCGCCCACCGTCATGGTCCGCAACGGCCAGGCCTACCCCGACACCTGTGTGGGCACCGACTCGCACACCACCATGGTCAACGGCCTGGGTGTGCTCGGCTGGGGCGTCGGCGGCATCGAGGCCGAGGCCGCGATGCTCGGCCAGCCGGTCTCCATGCTCATCCCGCGCGTCGTCGGCTTCAAGCTCAGCGGTGAGATCAAGCCGGGCGTCACCGCCACCGACGTGGTGCTCACCGTCACCGACATGCTGCGCAAGCACGGTGTGGTCGGCAAGTTCGTCGAGTTCTACGGTGCGGGCGTGTCCGAGGTGCCCCTGGCCAACCGCGCCACCCTCGGCAACATGAGCCCCGAGTTCGGTTCCACCGCGGCGATCTTCCCGATCGACGAGGAGACCATCAACTACCTGCGCCTGACCGGCCGCACCGACGAGCAGCTCGCGCTCGTCGAGGCCTACGCCAAGGAACAGGGCATGTGGCACGACGCCGACAAGGAGCCGGCGTACTCGGAGTACCTGGAGCTGGACCTGAGCACCGTCGTGCCGTCCATCGCCGGTCCGAAGCGTCCGCAGGACCGCATCCTGCTCAGCGAGTCGAAGTCGGCGTTCCGCTCCGACATCGTCGACTACGTCGGCGACTACACCGCGCTCGACGAGGGTGTCGACGAGACCTTCCCGGCCTCCGATCCGGTCTCGGTCTCGGCCGACCACGCCGGTGACGCCTACACCCCCGCGCACTCGGCCGCCAACGGCGCCAAGGGCCGTCCGTCCAAGCCGGTGACGGTGCGCTCGGCCGAGCGTGGCGACTTCGTGCTCGACCACGGCGCCGTCGTCGTCGCGGGCATCACCTCCTGCACCAACACCTCCAACCCGTCGGTCATGCTCGGTGCCGCGCTGCTCGCCCGCAACGCGGTCGAGAAGGGCCTGTCGACCAAGCCGTGGGTGAAGACCAACATGGCGCCGGGTTCGCAGGTCGTCTCCGACTACTACGAGAAGGCCGGCCTGTGGCCCTACCTCGAGAAGCTCGGCTTCTACGTGGGTGGCTACGGCTGCACCACCTGCATCGGTAACACCGGCCCGCTGCCCGAGGAGATCTCGGCCGCGATCAACGACAACGACCTCTCGGTCACCGCCGTGCTGTCGGGTAACCGCAACTTCGAGGGTCGCATCTCCCCCGACGTGAAGATGAACTACCTGGCCTCCCCGCCGCTGGTCATCGCCTACGCGCTCGCGGGCACCATGGACTTCGACTTCGAGATCGACTCCCTCGGCAAGGATTCCGACGGCAACGACGTCTTCCTGCGCGACATCTGGCCCTCGGCCCAGGAGATCGACGACACCATCAAGTCCTCGATCAACCAGGACATGTTCCGCAACTCCTACGCCACCGTCTTCGACGGCGACGAGCGCTGGCAGAACCTGGCCACCCCGGAGGGCGACACCTTCGCGTGGGACGAGAACTCGACCTACGTCCGCAAGGCGCCGTACTTCGACGGCATGAAGATGGATCCCGACCCGGTCACCGACATCAAGGGCGCCCGCGTCCTCGCGCTGCTGGGCGACTCGGTCACCACCGACCACATCTCCCCGGCCGGTCCGATCAAGCCGGGCACCCCGGCCGCGCAGTACCTGGACTCGCACGGTGTGGCCCGCAAGGACTACAACTCGCTCGGCTCGCGGCGCGGTAACCACGAGGTCATGATCCGTGGCACCTTCGCCAACATCCGGCTGCGCAACCAGCTGCTCGACGACGTCTCGGGTGGTTACACCCGCGACTTCACCCAGGAAGGTGGCCCGCAGGCGTTCATCTACGACGCCTCGCAGAACTACCAGGCCGCGGGCATCCCGCTGGTCGTGCTCGGTGGCAAGGAATACGGTTCGGGCTCCTCGCGTGACTGGGCCGCCAAGGGCACCAGCCTGCTTGGCGTGAAGGCCGTCATCACCGAGTCATTCGAGCGCATCCACCGCTCGAACCTCATCGGTATGGGCGTTGTGCCGCTGCAGTTCCCGCAGGGCGAGTCGGCTCAGTCGCTCGGCCTGACCGGCACCGAGACCTTCGACATCGAGGGCATCACCGCCCTCAACGAGGGTGTCACCCCCAAGACCGTCAAGGTCACCGCCACCGCCGAAGACGGCAAGGTCACCACCTTCGACGCGGTCGTCCGCATCGACACCCCCGGTGAGGCCGACTACTACCGCAACGGCGGCATCCTGCAGTACGTGCTGCGCAACATGATCCGCGGCTAGTTGCCCGATCGGTGGCGCGGTGTCGAACGATGCCGCGCCACAAGGGCATCCGCTCGGATGCTCTTCGTGCTGTGAGTCCCCCGCCTCGGTGTTCCGGGGCGGGGGTCCGCATATGGCGTCACTGGAGGAATCATGCCCAAGGTCAGCGACGACCACCTCGCCGCCCGCCGCAGCCAGATCCTCGACGGTGCCCGGCGCTGCTTCGCCGAATTCGGCTACGAAGGCGCCACGGTGCGCCGTCTGGAAGAGGCCATCGGCATGTCCCGCGGCGCCATCTTCCACCATTTCCGGGACAAGGACGCCCTGTTCTTCGCCCTGGCCAAGGACGATGCCGAACGCATGGCCGAGGTCGCGGCCAACCAGGGCATCGTGCAGGTGATGCGCGATATGCTCGCCCGCCCCGAAGAATTCAACTGGCTGGGCACCCGCCTCGAGATCGCCCGCCGCGTGCGCACCGATCCCGATTTCCGCGCGGGCTGGACCCAGCGCTCGGCCGAACTCACCGCCGCCACCCTCGCCCGCTTGGAGCGCCGCAAGGCCGCGGGCGCGCTGCGCGACGACGTCCCCACCGACGTCCTGCTCGGCTATCTCGACCTGGTCCTCGACGGCCTGATCGCGCGCATCGCCTCCGGCCACACCGACGAAAACCTTTCCGCTGTACTGGATCTCGTCGAAGCATCCGTGCGGCGCAAGGAGGCCTGAGCTAGGCTCGACCCGGCCATGGAGTAGCTCAGTAGGTAGAGCGCCGACTTCCGCAGGACGGATGCCGCGGGTTCGATTCCCGCCTCCATGGCCACCCGAGCGCTCAGCGGGAAGACCGCGTACCTCCATCCCCCGGAGCGGGATCGGGTCCGCTCTCCCACTCTCCCAACAACTTTCGCGCGATCCTGTCGAGCGCAACCCGATCGTCGCGGTCCAGCACCGACAGCATGGCCGTCTCGTTCTCGGTGTGCGCGACGACGACCCGGTCGACCAGTTCTCGACCCTCCTCGGTGAGCGCCACCCGCACGGCCCGCCGATCCACCCGATCCGCGATGCGCCGCACCAGCCCCGCCGCCTCCAGCCGGTCGATCCGCCCGGTCATGCCCGCACGCGACAGCATCAGGGTGTCCGCGAGCACCGAGGGGTTGAGTTCGAACGGCGCACCCGAACGGCGAAGTGCGGCAAGCACATCGAACTCCCCGCGCTGCAACCCGTGCGCGGTGAACACGGATTCGATACGGGCCGTGGCGACGTTCAGCAGTCGGCCGAGCCTGCCGAACACCGCCATCGCCGCCAGGTCGAGGTCGGGGCGTTCGCGGTGCCACTGTGCGGCGATCACGTCTACGGCGTCGGCGGTCGATTCATCCATGGACAGGATTCTATTCGACGGGATATAGTTCGGTAGCGAATTATCAATCGACGAACGGAACCGTCATGAACACACGCGACATCGCCCTCTGCCTGCCCGAGGACGCCGAGACGCTGGGCACCGACCGCGTCCGCGTGCGGCTGCTCACCGATTCCGAGGCAAGCGACGGCACGGTGAGCACCGTGGAAGTGACCCTCGACCAGGGCGCCGACGGGGCCGCGCCGCACTATCACACCCGCTCCGACGAGCTGTTCTATGTCGCCGACGGCGAACTGCAGGCGATGGCGGGCGACCGCATCCTCACCGTCGGTGCGGGCGGATCGCTCGTCGTCCCCCGCCGGATGCCGCACGCCTTCGGCGCCACACCCGACAGCGGGGCCCGCATCCTCATCGCGCTGATGCCGGGCGTGCAGCGATTCGAGTACTTCCGCCTGCTCGACCGGCTCGCGAAGGGCACGGCGGATCACACCGAATTCCTCGCCGCCCAAGCGGAATTCGACAACTACTTCATCGACGCGCCCGCGTGGACAGCCGAACGAAACGCCCAGCGCCGCTGACCTATACGTGGGT
Organism: Nocardia sp. JW2; assembly: GCF_051843015.1. Classification (NCBI taxonomy): domain Bacteria; kingdom Bacillati; phylum Actinomycetota; class Actinomycetes; order Mycobacteriales; family Nocardiaceae; genus Nocardia; species Nocardia sp. JW2. The sequence goes on along the minus strand of NZ_JBPXLK010000001.1, from coordinate 453,172 downwards.
GACGCGAATGTGGCCGAGGTTGCACCGGAATCGGGAACATTCCGCGCGAAAGCGCCGGTTGTACGCTGTATGACGTTCTCGGTACCGGTCCTCGTCCGCGGCTACGAGCTCGACACCCAAGGCCACCTGAACCACGCCGTCTACCACCAGTACGGCGAGCACGCGCGCTGGGAACTGCTGCGCGCGGCGGGCATCCCGCAGGACAAGTTCATCGCCAGCGGCATCGGCGCGGTGGTGCTCGAGTCGACGATCAAGTACAAGCGCGAACTGCGCGGCGGCGACGAGGTCACCGTGACCTGCGCCTTCGACTGGCGCGACGGCGAGAAGGTGTTCCGCTTCCACCACCAGATCATCAAACTCGACGGCACGGTCGCCGCCGAGATCACCGTCACCGCGGGCGCGATGGACCTGACCACCCGCCGACTCGTCCCCGACCCCGCGGGCCACTTCCGCTCCCTCGCCGAGAACCCCGAAATCCTCGGGCTGTGACATAGCGGCTGGCGCCGCGGGTTCTCGGCCCGGGGGCCTCGATCTTCCCTCCCGGCGGGCACTCCTTCGTCGCACCCTCTGGTCGATCCAGATCGAGGCGGCCGAGAACCAGACTGCGTGATCGACTGCGGACGGCGCGGTAGGCATCGACCGGCAACTTCGCCGGGGTGCCTGTCGCGCCGTTGCTGTTTTCGTTTGCTGATCGATTGCCCGCGTCGGGGACCTGCGCGCACTACGGTTGCCCGAAATTCTCGTCCTGCTAGGCGATCACGCGCCGCTCGGCGGTTTGCCCGGCGCTCCGTAAATCTCGCGAACACCCTCGGTGAAAGGTTCGCTCACGTTATGATCCGAAGCGCCTAGAGGGGTTCTGGCAAATCGCGAGCAGACGAGAAGATCGGAGTGAGTGCCCATGACCGACGCCATCCACCTCCCCGCTACCGCGTCGTCCCGAAGCCGGGGCCCCGCCTTGCGCGGACAGCTGGTGGCCGAGTCCGAGCGCGATGTCTCGGTCCGCGTCGACGGCGGGACCTGGACCTTCGATCGCCGCGATATCCTGCGGCTCACCGAGGAACGCGCGGCGGAGGGGCGGCAGGTGCAGGTCGACATCCGGCCCGGCGCCACCGCGGATTTCACCCGCCGGATGCGCGTGGAACTCGTCGAACGACCCATCACGCTGGCCCCGGCACCGTCGGAGGCTCTCGGCGACGAGCAACTCGCCGAAGCCACCCGCAGCTGGGCGGCGAAACTGCGGATCGCCGAGCGTGGCGGTACCTCCGGGGCGACGTTCACCTTCCACGACGGCATCAACTGCGACAGTCTCGACTGAAACGGCCGATACAGTCATGGAACGCGCGACCGACGCGGTGCTCATCGTCTCCGAAACCGACGACCTGCACGCCGACGCACTGGCCGTCACGTTGCGCGAGCACCACCGTCTCGATCCCATCCGGCTCGACCTGCGCGACTTCCCTTCCGAGACCGGCAGTTTCCGTCTCGACAAGGCCGGAACGAATCGGGCGTTGTCGCATGTGCACGGCCTGGACGACGTGCGCGCGGTGTGGTGGCGCAGGCCGCACCCGTGCCGCGTCCCGCACGGCGTGCGCGCCGCCGACGACGAATTCCGTCAGGCCGAATGCGACGGTTTCCTGCAGGGGATGCTGTGGTCGATCCCGGCCTACTGGGTGAACGACCCGGCCGCCGAACGCACCGCGAGCCGCAAGATCGTGCAGCTCGAAACGGCACACCGGGCCGGTTTCGCCGTCCCGGAAACACTCGTCACCAACGACCCGGACGAAGCCCGCAGTTTCGTCGAATCCCGTTCGGTGCCCGTGGTTTACAAACGCACCGGCACGGGCCGTGGCGAGTTCTCCGAGACACGCATCATCACCCGGCCCGAGCTGGGCCGGCTCACCTCGATCCGTTCGACGCCGACGACCTTCCAGGACTACGTGGACGCCACCTGCGATCTGCGGGTGGTGTGGGTCGACGGCGTCGAATGGGCGGTGCGCATCGATTCACAGGCGGGTGTCGGCCGGGTCGATTCGCGGCTCGACACCTCGGTGGCGTTCGCCCCCGACCGGCTGCCCGCCTCGGTGAGCAAGTCGCTGGCCACCCTGATGGGCGCGCTCGGCCTGAGTTTCGGCGTGGTCGACCTGCGCTTGGGCGTCGACGGCGAGTACTACTTCCTCGAGGTGAATCCGCAGGGCCAGTTCGCCTACCTGGAGATCAAGACGGGGCTACCCCTGTTCACCAGCCTGGCGAATCTGCTGGTGCAGGGTGACGGGGCGGTACCCGGCTGGTGATCAATCGGCCGGATTCTTCCTACGGTTGGCGCCGCCGCGGCCGCGCAGCTCGACATGCGATTCGACCAGCACATTGTGAATGAAGCCGTACGAGCGGCCGGTCGCCCTGGCCAGGGAGCGGATGCTGGCACCCGCCTCGTACTGCTTCTTCAGCTGGGACTGCAACCTGTCACGGGACTTGCCCGTGACCCGGGTGCCCTTCCCCAGCGCGGTCTTGCCTGTCGATGTTGCCTTGGCCGATCGAGCGGCCTGTCTCGCACTGTCGCTCATGGCTTCCTCCGAGTCGCCGAGCAGCTCATTCCAGGCTAGACACTCCGCACCCGGTGATCAACGAAAAACAGTGACGAACCTCACGAAAACCCCGCGAGTTCTCTCGCGACACACCGATCTCTGTGCCGAAGGCCGGTTCTGCTCAGGCGAGATCGATGAGTTCGGCGTACTCGGCCGACCAGTGGTCCTCGGTGCCGTCGGGCAGCAGGATCACCCGCTCCGGGTTCAGCGCCTCGGCCGCGCCCGGGTCGTGGGTCACCAGCACCACCGCGCCCGCGTAGGTGCGCAGCGCGTCGAGGACCTGTTCACGCGAGACCGGGTCGAGGTTGTTGGTCGGCTCGTCGAGCAGCAGCACATTGGCCGCCGAGGAGACGAGACCGGCCAGCGCAAGACGGGTCTTCTCACCACCGGACAGGGTGCCCGCCGGCTGCTCGAGCTGCGGGCCGCTGAACATGAAGGCGCCGAGCAGACTTCGCAGTTCCTGTTCGCCCGCGTCCGGGGAGGCGTGGCGGATGTTCTCCCACACCGTCGCCTGGTCGTCGAGGGTGTCGTGTTCCTGGGCGAAGTAGCCGACCTTGAGACCACGGCCCTGTTCGACACCTCCGGCGGTCGGCGTCTCCACCCCGGCGAGCAGTTTCAGCATGGTCGTCTTACCGGCACCGTTGAGGCCCAGCACCACGACGCGAGATCCCTTGTCCACGGCGAAGTTCACGCCGGTGAAGATCTCGAGCGAACCGTAGAGCTTGGTCAGGTCCTTGACCATGAGCGGAGTCTTGCTGCACGGCGCGGGTTCGGGGAACCGGATGCGGGCCACCTTGTCGGCCACGCGCACGTCGTCGAGTTCGGAGATCAACCGCTCGGCGCGACGCACCATCTGGTGTGCCGCAGCGGCTTTGGTGGCCTTGGCGCCGAGCTTGGCGGCCTGCTGACGCAGCGCGCTCGCCTTCTTCTCCGCGTTGGCGCGCTCGCGGACGCGGCGCTGCTCGTCGGTGGCGCGGGCGTCGAGGTACTTCTTCCAGCCCATGTTGTACACGTCGGGCTCACCGCGCACGGCGTCGAGGAACCACACCTTGTTCACCACGGCGTCGAGCAGGTCCACGTCGTGGCTGATGACGATCAGGCCGCCGTCGTGGTTCTGCAGGAATCCGCGCAGCCAGGTGATGGAGTCGGCGTCGAGGTGGTTGGTCGGCTCGTCGAGCAGCAGGATGCGGTCGGAGCGGCCGCCGCTGCCGTCGGAGGCGGAGAACAGGATGCGGGCCAGCTCGATGCGGCGGCGCTGACCACCGGAGAGGGTGCGCAGCTGCTGGTCGAGGATCCGGTCGGGCAGGCCGAGGCTGTTGCAGATGCGCGCGGCCTCGCTCTCGGCGACGTAGCCGCCGAGGGAGGAGAACTGGTCTTCCAGGCGCCCGTACTTGCGGATGGCCTTCTCGCGTTCGGCGTCGTCGGCGACCTCGGCCATCCGCAGCTGCTGCTTTTCCATGTCGCGGATCAGCGCGTCGAGACCGCGGGCCGACAGCACCCGGTCGCGGGCGATCACGTCGAGATCGCCCTCCTTGGGATCCTGCGGCAGGTAACCGATCTCGCTGGAGCGCGTGATCTTCCCGGCGTAGGGCTCGCCCTCACCCGCGAGGATGCGCAGGGTGGTGGTCTTGCCCGCGCCGTTGCGCCCGACCAGTCCGATCCGGTCGCCGGACTGCACCCGCAGCGCCGGCCCGGGGGCCGAGAGCAGGGTGCGGACTCCGGCCCGGACCTCCAGGTCGGTCGCCGTGATCACAGAGCTTCTCCTCGATGTCGAAAGCAGATGGTCGCCGAACCGTCTCCATGGTGCACCGACGGTTCCGGCAAGAACCACTTATTTTACCGCCCCGCCGTCGGCACCTCGAACCTGGCGCCGACGGATGTGAGCGTGGTTACTCTCGTCGCATGACTACCGATCTAGTTGGCCGTACCGCTCTCGTCACCGGCGCCAGCCGGGGCATCGGCTTGGCGACGGCCGCCGAACTGCTGCGCGCGGGCGCGAATGTGCTGATCACCGCCCGCAAACCCGAACCGCTGGAAGTCGCCGCGCAGGAGTTGCGCGCCCTCGGGCACAAGGGTCAGGTGAGCACCGTCGCGGGCAACTCCGGTGACGCCGACGCGCGAGCCGAGGCCGTGTCCCGGGCGGTCACCGAGTTCGGTTCGCTCGACATCCTGATCAACAACACCGGGATCAACCCGGTGTTCGGTCCGCTGATGGACGCCGATCTCGGTGCGGTGAGCAAGATCTTCGACGTGAACGTCGTGGCCGCGCTCGGCTATGTCCAGCAGGCCTACAAGGCGTGGATGGCTGAGCACGGCGGTGCGGTGGTGAACGTGGCGAGCGTGGCCGGTATCCGCTCCTCGGGGGTGATCTCGGCCTACGGCGCCTCCAAGGCGGCGCTGATCCGGCTCACCGAGGAGCTGGCGTGGCAGCTCGGCCCGAACATCCGGGTGAACGCGGTCGCGCCCGGTGTGGTGAAGACCAAGTTCGCCGACGCCCTGTTCTCCGCCGACGAGGAACGGGCGGCGAGCGTGTATCCGATGAAGCGCCTGGGCTCCCCCGAGGACGTGGCGCGCCTGATCACCTTCCTGGTGTCGGACGAGGCGTCCTGGATCACCGGCGACTGTGTCCGCGTCGACGGCGGGTTGCTGGCCACCGGCGGCATCTGAACCGAGGGCGGGGCGCACGGGCCCCGCCCTGCTCAGTCCTCGCGGGCGCCCGCCAGCGCCTCGTCGCCCTTGGTCGCGACGCGCCTGCTCTGCTCGGTATGCGCCGACGACTCCTCCCCCTTCGCGGCGGCACGTTCGGCCTCGACGCGGGCGAGCGGGTCGTCGACTTTGGCGGCAGCGCGTTCGGCCTCGGCCCGGGCGAGCGGGTCGATCACCTCGACGGTCGGCTTTCCGGTGACGCCCAGCGGATCACGCACCGGCAGATTCGCGCGTGCGCCACCCTCGTCGAGACCCCACCGGTCGTGCAGCCTGCGCAGGAAATCCGGTGCGTACCAGTTGGCCTCGCCGAGCACCTTCATCGCCGCCGGCAGCAGGAATCCGCGGACCAGGGTGGCGTCCACGATCACCGCCAGCGGCAAACCGATGCCGAACGCCTTCATGAACGTGATGTCGGAGGCCAGGAAGCCGAGGAAGACCAGCGAGATCAGGATGGCGGCCGCGGTGACGATGCGCCCGATCCGTTCCAGGCCGAGCGCGACGGCCGCCTCGTTCTTGCCGGTGCGGTCGTACTCCTCACGGATGCGCGAGAGCAGGAACACCTGGTAGTCCATCGCCAGGCCGAACGCGGCGGCGAACAGCATCACCGGAACGGTGGCCGAGAGGTCACCGGTGACGGTGAAGCCGAGCACCCCCGACAGATGCCCGTCCTGGAAGATCCAGACCAGCGCACCGAAGGTGGCGGTGAGACTGAGCGCGCTGAGGACCACCGCGAGCACCGGGAGCACCACACTGCCGGTGAGCAGGAACAGCACGATCAGCATCAGGATCACCACGAAAGCGAGCGCCCACGGCAGGGCGTCTTCGATGGCGTTCACCGAGTCGACATTGGCCGCCGCGACCCCGCCGATCAGGATCTCGCTCGGAACCTCCTGGGCGCGAAGCTGTTCCACCAGAGTGCCGAGTTCGTGGCTGTCACCGGTGGACGGGACGATCGACAGGTAGGCGGCCCGCTCGGCCCGGAAGCGGGCATTGAGCGCGGTCGGTTCGGCCAGCCGCCCGCCCTGGGCATAGCTGCCGGTCGCGGTGTCGACGCGGCGCACATTGTCCAGATCCGACATCGTGCGGGCGATGGCGTCCAATCCCTCGGCGCTGTAGGCACTATCGGGCAGGACCGCGACCAGGGTGTCCTGGTCGCTGTCGCCGAAGTCGCGCTGCACGGTCTCGGCGACCTGCCGCGAATTCATCGACGGGGGCAGCACCCGTTCGTCCGGGAAGCCGAGTTTCACCCCGAGGAACGGGGTGCCCAGCAGCAACAGCACCGCGGCGACGGCGAGCCCGATCGGGATCGGTTTGCCCATGACGGCGGTGGCCAGTTTGTGCCAGGCGCCCTCACCCGGTGCGGGCCGTGGCGCACGCAGGAACCACCAGCCGAGCTGACCGCGGTCGATATTGGTGCCGAGCAGCAGCAGGATCGCGGGCAGCACGGTCAGCGAGACCAGGGCGGCCAGGCCCGCGACGATCACGCCCGCGTACCCCATCGACCGGATGGCCAGCAGCGGGAAGAACACCAGACCGGCCAGCGCCACCGCGACGGTGAGCGCCGAGAACGCGACGGTGCGGCCCGCCGTGCGCAGGGTGGCGCGCACGGCGTCGGCCGGGGCGCGGCCCTCGGTGAGTTCGTCGCGGTAGCGGTTGACGATCAGCAGGCTGTAGTCGATGGCCAGGCCGAGCCCGAGCAGGGTCGCCACATTGGTCGCGGTCACCGCGAGCGGGGTGAACACCGCGAGCAACCACAGCGTGCCCATCGTCATCAGCACGGTGACCACGGCGACCAGCAGCGGCAGGCTCGCCGCGACCAGCCCACCGAACACGAACAGCAGCGCCAGCAGCGTGAGCGGGAACGCGATGGCCTCGCCCTTGACGATGTCGGTCTTGCTCTGTTCGACGGTCTCGTGCATGAGCATCGCGAAACCGCCCACGCGGACCCGCAGTTCGCCCTGGGTGCCCGCGAGGTCGTCGGCGACGGCGGCGACCCGTTCGTCGATCTCACGTTCGCTGCCGAGGACCGTGGCCACGATCAGGCCCTGTTTGTTGTCGAGGCTGCGCAGCGCGGGCTGGTGGGTCGTCCAGTAGGACAACACGTCGGTGATACCGGCGCGTTCCTGCAGGTTGGCGACGAGCGCTGTCGCGGCGGCGGTGGACTCGGGGTCGTCGACCGAGTCCTCGGTTTCCACCAGCAGGACCAGATTCGGTGGGCCCTGGCCGAATTCGTCACGTAGCACGTCGAGCGCCCGGCTGGACTCGCTGCCGCTGTCGGTGTAACCGCCGCCCTCCACCCGGTCGAACAGCGTCGCGCCGAGTGCTCCGAGCACCAGCGCGAGCACCGCGAAAACACCGAGCACCCAGCGGCCACGCCGCTTGGTGAATTCGAACACCGGTATACCCCTGTCTCGTCGAGCAACACTGCGGCACGCATCTCGACGTGCGGTATTCGGTGTCACCCGGTCGGCCCGCCTCGTCGGCCCGATCCTGCTGGCGGGTCGGCGCGTTCGCCCGGCGATGTTAGCAACCCCGCGACGTTCGCGCCGTCGCTCCGATATCCCCGTTACCGCTGTCGCTCAGCCGAGTCCGAGCGAGGAGGTCGCCAGGGTGCGCCGGACCCGAGGCGGAAGGCCTGCGAACAGGGTGGCCATCGCGGCGAGGGTGCCGGTCAGGTCGTCGTGGCCGGAGAGGTACGAGCGCTGCCTGGCCGCTGGGAGATCGAAGAACGCCTCGAAGAAGACCGGTACGTCGCGGGGCGGGAGGGCCAGCAGCGACCGTAGTCCGGCCCGGCGCAGGGCCGCGACAGCGCGTGCGCGTGCGGGCCACAACCGGTTGCCCTCGACGACGGTGTCGGCGGCGGCGAGCGAGGCGGCGACGCTGTATCCGGTGGCGGGGTGGATCAGACCGCCCGCGGCTCCGAACCGGCCGCCGCCGGGCTTGCCGCCTTCCACCGGGAACCGGACCCGCTCAACCGGTTCCGTGCCGTCGAGTTCGATGCCGCGTTGCCGGAGCCGGTGTTCCAGTCGGGTGCGCAGCAGTTCGGGTGTCAGTGCCGGGCGCCCGGCAAGGCATGTCTCCTCGAACAGCATCCGGCCCTTGGCCACCGGCACCGTGTAGAGAAACGACCGGGGTTCGTCGGGTCCGGCGCCGTTGTCGAGCCGCCAGTCCATGAACACGCAGGGCTCGTCCGCTTCGACGACCACCCCGTAGGCGGTCTGTTCGGCCCGCTCCGGTGCGCGCCCGACTCCCCGCGCGTCGATCACCCGGCCGTGGAAGACTTGCCCACCCGCCGTCCGTACCGAGCCCACTCGCGCGTCCACCTGGGTGACCCGGTCCGCGATCACCCGGACCCCGTCCACCGCCAAGGCGTTCTGCAACCGCGGCGTATCGAACACCCGGTACTCCCGCTCGATCCGGTGCTCCCCCATCGCCCACACCGTCGGTTCCACTCCGTCCCCGGCGAAAACCTCGTCCCCCACCCACTCCGGAAGCTCGTCCGCCCACGCCGCGTACGTCGCCGTCCACGTCCGCTCCGGACGAGGATCGATCGCCACCACCGACAAACCCCGCACGGCCGCCCGGTGGGCCACGGCCCTGCCCGCGGGCCCCAACCCACAAACGATCAACTCAGCGCGCACGCCCACAATTTGACCAGACCCGTCATGGAATCAAGCGCTCGCGCATTACGAGGGGGCACCGGTTGTGCATCGCCCGCTCGCCCCGGGAGCACGAATCGATCATGATGGGGTCTATGAGGTCGATCTGGAAGGGCTCGATCGCTTTCGGGCTGGTCAACGTCCCGGTCAAGGTCTATACCGCGACCGAGGACCATGACATCCGGTTTCATCAGGTCCACGCCAAGGACGGGGGCCGGATCAAATACGACCGGGTCTGCCAGGTGTGCGGCAAATCGGTGCAGTATTCCGATATCGACAAGGCGTATGTGTCACCCGACGGCGAGCAGGTCGTGCTCACCGACGAGGACTTCGCCAAATTGCCCGCCGCGGAGAAACACGAGATCCCGGTGCTGGAATTCGTGCCGTCGGATCAGATCGACCCCGTGCTGTTCGACAAGAGTTATTACCTGGAACCCGATTCGGCGACGCCGAAGGCGTATCAGCTGCTTGCCGCGACACTCGAACGGATCGACAAAACGGCACTCGTGCATTTCACGTTGCGGCAGAAGACCCGGTTGGCGGCGCTGCGCGTGCGTGAGGGCGTGCTGGTGCTGCAGACATTGCTGTGGCCCGACGAGGTACGCGCGGTCGACTTCCCTTCGCTCGAGGACGCGCCGACTCCGCGCCCGCAGGAATTGAAGATGGCCGAAACGCTGGTCGAGTCGATGTCGGGTGATTTCGATCCGGGCGAATACACCGACGAATACCAGATCGAATTGCAGAAATTGCTGGACGAGGCGATCGCCAGCGGCACCGGCAAGGTCGAATCCACTGCCGCCGAACCGGCCGAGCAGCCCGATGCCGAGGTGGTCGATCTGGTGGCCGCCTTGCAGCGCAGCCTCGAGGCGAGCGGGCGGCGGGAAGGCGAGTCGGCCGCCCCGAAGAAGAAGCCGGCGAAGAAGGCCGCGGCCAAGAAAGCGGCACCGCGCAAGGCTGCGAGCAAATCCACGGCGAGCAAGTCCACGGCCCGCAAGGGGGCCTAGGGCACACTGGCCCCATGGACCGAGCGATCGCCGTCGTACCGATGGGTCTGGGGCACCTGCGTCAGGTCCTCGACCTCGGGCATCAGGTTTTCGACACGACGACCAAGCCGTATACGTCCTGGTCGCTGACGGCCGTCGCCGAGCATCTGGACAGCCCCGACAACGCCTGCTGGGTGGCCCTGGACTCCGATCGGGTGGTCGGGTTCGTGCTCGGCTCGATGGAGTTCGAGCACCGTGACGACTGGGCCTACCTCGAGTGGATCGCGGTGGCGCCGGATATGCAGGGGCACGGCATCGCCCGGCGATTGGTCGACGTGTGTTCGGAGGCGTTGTTCGCGCGCGGTGCCCAGCACATCGTCACCGACGTGGAGGAGCGCAACGGTGCCTCGGCGGCGCTGATGCGGCGCAGCGGTTTCGTGCCCGCCGCGACGGTCACTCTGCTGGTTCGCACCAATCCCGAGACGCCGGGCGACGACCCGTTGCCGCCGATCGCCAAACACGACCTCGTCCGGCGCGGCCGTCTGTCGCTCGACCACCCGCGACGATGAGAAGGGGCGCGAACCCTTCGGTTCGCGCCCCTTGTCGAGGAATGCGTCAGACGTTCGCCGTGCAGGCGGACAGGATGACCCGCGCCGGACGCGGCGACGCAGAGCCCAGGTCGGGGAACGGCGGGGCGCTCAGACCGAGCACATCCACCGCCGAACGCTCGGCGGCGGCCAGCGAGTGGTCCCATGACCAGCCGAACCGGTAATCGGCGCCCTGGGCCACCGCACCGCAGGCATTGCGGAACGAGACGACCACCTGGCAGTCCCACACACCGCATTCGGCGAGCGCGGCGTGCTGGGCGTCGGCCCAGCTGCCGTAGTTCACCGCGGACGCGACCACGGCCTCGTCCGACGACAGCGCGAGCGCGCCGTAGAGGTCACCGGCGGCGGCCTGGAAACCGCCATCACGTGACACGGCGGTGTAACCGGGCGCTTCGGCGATCGCCACACCGCTGGCACCGGCGGCGGCCGGACCCGCGGCGACCACCGTGAACGCGGCCACCGCGGATACGGCGGCCACACCGAGGGCGTACTTGCCCACAACAGACATCAGAATTCTCCCCATCGAAAGTTCGGTCCCACACCGGGACCACCCCCAATCATGAACGCCCACAGCCCCACCGAGAAATACCTTTCCCGAATAGCTCTACCCAGCGAGTTCCTCGCGCGCCCGCATCAACGCGAACCCCAGCAGATTCAGCCCCCGCCATCGCGCCGGATCACCCGCCCGCTCGTCCGTCGCCGACAGCCCGATCCCCCACACCCGGTCCATCGGACTCGCCTCCACGAGCACCCGCCCCGCCGTGCCCGCCAAATACGACCGCAACCCCGCATCCGATCCGAACTTGGCCACACTGCCCGCCACGACAATGTCGAATCGCGCTTCCTCCCAGATACTTTGGTCGAACCCGCGGACGAGCCTGCCCATCTTCTTCGCCTCTGCGGGATGGGCCACCTCGAGTACTCGCCCGGCCGCCTCGAAATCGCCGAACAGCAGCGCTTTTCGCCACATCATGTAGTGCTCGGCGGTGGCGAACCGCTCCCCGTCGACCGAGAAGGGCGCGGGCCACCACTGACTCAGGCAGCCCGAACCGAGCGTCCCGTCCACACGCGGCCGATGCCCCCAGAACAGCAGGTATTTCGGCACAGCTCCCCGCTCGACAGCCGCACACAATTCCTCGACAGATCGCACGGTCGACCCTGTCTCTAGTTTTGGTCATATGAACTATATAGGCGCCCGAGCTACGTGCCAAGGGCTTTTCGTGGTGACACCGAGCGCACCGAGCAGGAGGCCCACGCCTCGCAAGGCCCGCAAATTAGACGGGCGTCCAACTATTGGTGAGGGTTTGGCTCGAGGCAATTCGAACCGTTGTCGGGCAGGGGTGGGCGCGGCTTGGATGACCGAGTTCATCAATGGCGAGCAATTCGGGAGTACAAGTGAAATTCCGTCGGGTACTGGCGATCCCGGTCCTCATGGCAACCGCTGCTCTGACCCTCACGGCGTGCGGCTCGGGCGACGCGGAATCGGGCACCGTTGTCCGGATCGGCACCACCGACAAGGACAAGGCCTGGGATGTGTTCGAAGAGAAGGCCAAGGAGCAGGGCATCACGCTGAAGATCACCAACTTCTCCGACTACCAGCAGCCCAACGCGGCGCTGTCGCAGAAGCAGATCGACGTCAATCTCTTTCAGCACCTGCAGTTCCTCGGCCAGTACAACGTGGCGAGCTCGGACACGCTGACCCCGATCGGTTCGACCTACATCGTGCCGCTCGGCCTGTACTCCAAGAAGCACAAGGCGGTGGCCGACATCCCGCAGGGCGGGGAGATCGCGATCCCCAACGATCCGACCAACCAGGCCCGTGCCCTGTTCGTACTGCAGGCCGCCGGGTTGCTGAAACTCAGCGGCACCTCGGCCCAGCCCACACCGGCCGACATCGACAAGGGCGCGTCCAAGGTGAAGGTGACCCCGGTCGATGCCGCGCAGACCGCGCTCTCGCTGGCCTCGGTGGACGGTTCGGTGATCAACAACACCTTCCTCGAGCGTTCCGGCATCGACCCGCATTCGGCGCTGTACAAGGACGATCCGAAGAATCCGGCCGCCGAGCCCTACATCAACGTGATCGTCACCCGCGCCGAGGACAAGACCAACCCGACCTATCTGAAGCTGGTGGAGATCTGGAAGGACCCGGCAGTGGCCGCCGCGCATGCCGAGGTCACCAAGAACACCGCGGTCGCCGTGACGCGCCCGGGCGCCGAGCTCGAACAGATCCTCGACCGGGTGCAGCAGGGCATCCGGGCGAACAGGTGAGTTCCGCCGCTGCTGTCGAATTCCGTTCGGTCACCAAGGTGTTCGGCAGCGGCGCGGACGAGCACGTCGCGCTCGACGGTATCGATCTGCGCATCGAGCACGGTGAGATCTTCGGGGTGATCGGTTATTCCGGGGCGGGCAAGTCCACCCTGGTGCGCTTGATCAATGCCCTGGAGAAGCCCACGTCGGGCACCGTCACGATCTCGGGCACCCCCATCACCGGGGTGCCGGAGTCGGCCGTGCGCACGCTGCGCCGCGATATCGGCATGGTGTTCCAGCAGTTCAACCTCTTCCGATCCCGCACGGCGGCGGGCAATGTGGAGTACCCGCTGAAGGTGGCGGGCTGGAAGCGCGCCGAACGCAAGGCGCGGGTGGCCGAACTGCTCGAATTCGTCGGTCTCACCGACAAGGCCCGTGCCTATCCCGATCAGCTCTCGGGTGGGCAGAAGCAGCGCGTGGGAATCGCCAGGGCACTGGCCACCTCCCCGTCGCTGCTGCTCGCCGACGAGGCGACCTCCGCGCTCGACCCGGAAACCACCGGTGAGGTGCTGCGGCTGCTGAAGAAGGTCAATGCCGAACTCGGGGTGACCATCGTGGTGATCACCCACGAGATGGATGTGATCCGCGCGGTCGCCGACCGGGTCGCGGTGCTCGCCGAGGGCCGGATCGTCGAATTGGCGCCCACCTTCGACGTTTTCGCGGCACCGCGGGCCGAGTCGACCCGATCGTTCGTCGGCACCGTGCTGCACAACCGGCCCGATGCCCGCGAACTGGACCGGCTGCGGGAGCTGCACGGCGGCAGGCTGGTCACCGTCGACGTCGACGACCACAGCGGCATCGGTGCGGCGCTGGCCGCCGCGGCCGCCGCCGACGTGCGCTTCGAGATCGTCTACGGCGGTGTGAGCACGCTGCAGGACAAGACCTTCGGCAGCATCACCCTGGCCTTGCACGGACCCGACGACGCGGTGGACCGCGTCGTCGCCGATCTGGAACGGAAGGGCTGAGATGGACACCGACTGGGAGAAACTGCGCCCCACCCTGTTCGAGTCCATCGGGACGACCGTCTACCTGGTCGGCGTGACGTTCGTCGTCGCGGGCCTGATCGGCCTGGTACTCGGCACCGCCCTCTACACCACCCGCAAGGGCGGCCTGCTCGCCAGCACACCGATCTATCTCGTGCTCAATGTGATCGTGAACGTGGTGCGCCCGATTCCGTTCATCATCCTGCTGGCCGCGCTCGGCCCGGTCACCCTCGAGGTGGTCGGCACGACCATCGGCTCCGAAGCGGCGCTGTTCGTGATGATCGTCGCCGCCTCGTTCGGCATCGCCCGGATCGTCGAACAGAACCTGGTCACCGTCGACCCCGGGGTGATCGAAGCGGCCCGCGCGGCGGGTGCGGGTCCGCTGCGCATCATCCTCACGCTGCTGATCCCGGAGGCGCTCGGCCCGCTGATCCTGGGCTACACCTTCGTGGTGATCTCGATCGTCGACATCTCCGCCATGGCGGGCACCGTCGGTGGCGGCGGTCTGGGCGACTTCGCCATCGTCTACGGCTACCAGCAGTTCCGATGGGAGGTCACCCTCGTCGCCGTCCTGATCATCATCGCCGGCGTCCAGGCCGTCCAGTTCCTCGGCAACTGGCTGGCCCGGAAGGTGTTGCGCCGCTGAATCACCCGGTGCCCGGAGCTAGGCCGAGCGCACGCCGCCGAGTCCCGGTGCGGGACAGACCTCGACATCCGCCCGGGCCCGGCGCGGGCCGCTGGTACCCACCGGGCCACCCAGGCCGGTCGAGGCCACCTGCTCGGCGGGCACTCGCGGACCGGTGTGGAAACTGCGGGCGATCATCGCCGACCGCAACTGCCACAGCCCCGAGGCCTGCGCCGGGTCGAGCCCGGTGAGCTGGGCGACGCGCCGCAGCCGGTAGTCGACGGTGTTGGTGTGGATATGCAGCAGGCGGGCCGTACGCTGCCGGTTCATGTTGTTGGCGATGTGCACGCGCAGCGTTTCGTACAGCTCGGGGTGCTTGTCCAGCGGAGCGAGCAGTTCACCGAGCCGGGCGCGGCCGGGACCGGGCCGGGTGAGCTGGTATTCCAGCGCCAGATCGCCGAAGCGGTACAGGCCGGGTTCGCAATCGAGCCGCTCCACCATGTCGAGCAGTTCGTGAGCGCGCTGCGCCGCGTCGGGGATCTCGGCCGCGGGCGAAGTCACCAGCGCCGCCGTCACATCCACGCGGGCGGCCCGCGACAGGGCCTCGACGAGGCCGTCGAGCTGATCGTCGGCGAGCAGGTCGGCCGGAATGAGCAGCGTGCCACCGTCGACCGACAGCAGCGACAGCGCCTGCTCCCCGCACCGATGCGCCAGCGCGGCCTGCACCCGGCGCAGCTTGCGCCGCGCGACCACCGAGGAGTTCAGCCGGGCATCGTGCTCGTCGGGATGCTCCCCGATCGAAAGGGCGAGTACCGCATACGATTCGGCCACCGAGATCCCGCACTCGCGGGCCATCGTGATGGTCGGCTGCCCGGCGAGCAGGGCGGAGGTGAGCGTGTGCACGGCGGTGTGGTGCTCACCGGCGATCTCGCGGTGCTCGCGGATGTAGGCGCGAGTCACGGTGGTGCACAGGACATCCGAGATGGCGATCAGCCGGCGGAACTCGTCGGGCAGGCTCATCCCGGCGCAGGCCGCGTCGAAACCGATCCGGAAACCCTCGTGCAGCGCGTGCAGGATCGTGTCGATGGGCACGCCCTCGCGCGCCCACCCCGACGCCGCGACCGCGAGCCGGTGCAGCTTGGCCTCCTCGTCGCGCCCGTCGAGCAACCCGGCGCAGATCTCGAGGCACATCCTCGTCACCGAGGTCACCTCGCCGGAGATCGCGTCACCGGGCAACGTCCGGCAGGTCGCCACGTTGTTCACGAAATGGGTGACCAGCGTGGATGTCAGCCCCCTGTCCACTGGGATCGTCATCGTCGACTCCTCCTCGTTCACACCGTTCGGTGCTGCTTCCCCGGTACCTGTCCCAACGTGATGGCCGACACCGAGGTCTTCTTCGTGACATGACTGTAGGGTGAGTAACCGCTCACCTTCTACTCCTCTTTCCCGCGAGGTGCACCGATGCCCCCACAAGCCGATAAGCAGCGCAAACGTCCGAAACAGGATCGGGCACGGGAGACGCGGGCACGCATTCTGGAGGTATCCGCTCACCTTTTCGGCACCCGGGGCATCGGTAACACCTCGACCAACCGGATCGCCAGCGAGGCGGGCATCAGCATCGGCACGCTCTACCGGTATTTCAACGACCGCGACGAGATCGTGAAAGAGCTGACCGACAGCCTGTTTCTGCAGGTGGAGGACCGATACAGCAAGTTCCTCACCGTTGCCGCGGACAAAACACCGCGCGATTCGGTGGCCGAGGTGATCCGCACCGCCGTGCAGATTCTCGTCGCCAACGGGCCCCTGGTCCGGGCACTGGTCGCCGATCTGCACTTCTACGGCAGCGGTATCCCCGAGTTCGAGCCGCGGCTGCGCATGATCATCAAGCTGTATCTGATCCACCTGCTCGGCCCGACCAAGACCATCGATATCGACACGATGGCGTTCGTAGTGCTCAACGCCGGTTTCGCCACGGCGCTGCGGTCGGTGGAAATGGAAGACGAGGGTCTGGACCGCGATGTGGTGATCGACCAGACCGCCGACATGATCGGCGCCTGGATCGCCTCGGCGCTCGAGGCCGAACCGGCCCGATAACGCGACGGGCCCGGATCCCACGAGAGGATCCGGGCCCGGTGTTCGGTATCGATCAGCGCGCGTTGGTGGTGCAGATCGCGTCGACGACGTGAGCGCCGCTCAGGTTGGCCGAACCGGTGTTGGCCAGCATGGCGGTCGGGGTCAGCTCGGTCAGGCTCTCGTAGGCCGTGCGCTCGGCATCGGCCCGGGTCGGGCCGGACGCCCACGCGAGGCCGTCGTTGCTCTGGACCAGAACGCCGCAGCCGTTGGCCCAGGTCATGACCTCGTTGCAGTCGGCCAGGTGGCAGTCGGCGATCGCCGCGGCGATGGCGGCCTCGGCGCTGCCCTCGTTCACGCTGATGCCGTAGATGGCCTCGTTGTCGCTCAACGCGACCGACGCCCACTGGTCACCCGCCGCGCTCGCCGAACCGGCACCCAGCACCGACCCGGCCGCAAGGCCGAGTGCCACAACGGCGAAGCCGGCCTTACTCATGAAACTCATTCGAATGTTCTCCTCTGGAAACTGTTCCGGAAGTCCGGAACCTTCCAGATCATCATCGAAAGTTCGGCAATAGCCAACTCCACGGGTAAAGCTACCGACGCGAAAGAGCCCGGATCCACTCGGAGATCCGGGCTCGATTGCTACGGCGTTCAGCTCGCGTTGGTGGTGCAGACTGTTTCGATCACGGTGCCGCCCGCCATCTGCGACGAGCCGAGGTTGACGAGCAGGTTCTGCGGGGTGCCCTCGGTGAGCGCGAGGTAGGCCTCCCGCTCGGCCTCGGCGCGGTTCGAGCCCTTGCCCCAGGCGATGTACTGCTCGTTCTCCACCAGGGCCAGGCAGCCGTTCACCCAGGACACCTCGATGGCGCAGCCGTCCGCGCCGCACTGATCCAGTGCGGCGGCCTCGGCCTCGGCGCGGGTGGGGTAGTCGACCGAACGGCCGTAGTTCGACCAGTCGGCGTCCACAGCCATGGCGCCCCACTGGTCACCCGCCGCACTCGCCGAACCGGCACCGAACACCGACCCGGCCGCAAGGCCGAGTGCCACAACGGCGAAGCCGGCCTTACTCGTGAAACTCATTCGAATGTTCTCCTCTGGAAACTGTTCCGGAAGTCCGGAACTTTCCAGATCATCATGCAATTCGCGCGAAAGGCCAACCGAAACGCGAAATCTCACATCACCGACGTCGGCACATCACCGACGGAATCACGGCAGGCCCGGATCCTGCGAGAGGATCCGGGCCCGCGTCGTGCTGTCGATCAGCGCGCGTTCGCGGTGCAGACCACGCGGGCGACCTTGGCGCCACTCAGGTCCGAGGACCCGAAGTTCGCGAGCTGGGCGGTCGGGGTGAGCTCGGAGAGCCGTTCGAACGCAGCGCGCGTGGCCTCGGCCGCGGTGCGCCCCGAGGCCGCCGCGACGCCGTCGTCGCTGACGACCAGTGTGCCGCAGCCGTTCGCCCACGAGATCATGACCTTGCAGTCGGCGGCGCCGTTGGTGCCGCAGCTCGCGATCGCCTGCTCGCGCGCCTCTTGCTCGCTCGGCCAGCTGCTGCTGGACCCGTAGGTCCAATCGGTCGTGCTGAAAGCGATCGCGCCGAACATGCTCTGCGCGTTCGCGGCACCGGCGCCGAACACCGAACCGGCCGCAAGACCGAGCGCCGCGACGGCGAAGCCGGCCTTACCCATGAAACTCATTCGAAAGTTCTCCTCTGACAAACAGTTCCGCGATCGCGGAACCGACAAGTGGACCATCCTCGGACCACCGCCCGCCAACCGGAGTGACGCACTTCACGTTTCGACACGGACACGGAAACGCCGCAGGCCCGGCACCCACGCGGGGTCCGGGCCTGCGGCGAAACGTGTTGTCTAGACCGTGAATCCGAGGGCGCGCAGCTGTTCGCGACCGTCGTCGGTGATCTTGTCGGGACCCCACGGGGGCATCCAGACCCAGTTGATCTTCAGGTCCTCGACCAGGCCGCTGCGCACCAGGGCGTTGCGGGACTGGTCCTCGATGACGTCGGTCAGCGGGCAGGCCGCCGAGGTGAGCGTCATGTCGAGGGTGCAGATGTTGGCGTCGTCGACGGACATGCCGTACACGAGGCCGAGGTCGACGACATTGATCCCGAGTTCGGGGTCGACCACATCGCGCATGGCCTCTTCCAGATCGGCGATGTGCTGGATCTGCTCGGGCGTCAACTCCGCTTCGGGAGTGGGCGCGGCAGTTTCGGTCGTGGCTTCGTCAGCCTTGGTCTCACTCATCACGCATCCCCATTTCCCATGGCAGGCTTGGCATCTTCGGCCGAGGCGATCTGCACGACAGCGTCCTTGAACGCCATCCACCCCAGCAGTGCGCACTTCACGCGCGCGGGGTACTTGGCGACACCGGCGAGGGCGATACCGTCGCCGATCATGTCCTCGTCACCCTCGACGGTGCCCCGGCTCGAGATCATCTCGCTGTAGGAGTCGACCACCTTCAGCGCCTGCTGCACCGGCAGTCCGATCACCTGATCGGTGAGGATCGAGGTGGCGGCCTGGCTGATCGAGCAGCCCTGACCGTCGTAGGAGACATCGGCGACCTCGCCCGCGTCGTCGATGTGCACGCGCAAGGTCACCTCGTCACCGCAGGTCGGGTTCACGTGGTGCACCTGGGCACCGAACGGTTCCCGCAGCCCGCGGTGGTGCGGGTGCTTGTAGTGGTCCAGGATCACTTCCTGGTACATCTGCTCCATGCGCATGTTCTATGCAACTCCGAAGAAGGTCTGAGCCTTCCGCACGGCCGTGACCAGTGCGTCGACCTCGTCGAGCGTGTTGTAGGCGGCGAAGGACGCCCGCGCGGTCGCGGCCACACCGAAGCGTCGGTGCAGCGGCCACGCGCAGTGGTGCCCGACCCGGATGGCGACACCCTGGTCGTCGAGGATCTGCCCCACGTCGTGGGCGTGTACCCCGTCGACGACGAACGACACCGCGCCACCGCGATCCACGTTCTCGGTGGGCCCGATGATGCGCACACCCTCGATGGCGCCCAGACCCTCGAGCGCGGCACCGGTGAGCGCGTGTTCGTGCGCGGCGATCGCGTCCATGCCGAGATCCTCGAGATACCGCACCGCGGCGGCCAGACCGACGACCTGCGAAGTCATCGGGGTGCCCGCCTCGAA
Organism: Nocardia sp. JW2; assembly: GCF_051843015.1. Taxonomy (NCBI): domain Bacteria; kingdom Bacillati; phylum Actinomycetota; class Actinomycetes; order Mycobacteriales; family Nocardiaceae; genus Nocardia; species Nocardia sp. JW2. The sequence continues at coordinate 433,492 of NZ_JBPXLK010000001.1, read as the reverse complement.
GCGCTGCGGCGGCGGCGCGTAGGTGGTCTTCTCCATGGTGACGGTCTCGATCATCGACCCGCCAGTGATGTACGGCGGGGTCTCCTCGAGCAGCGCCCGACGGCCGTACAGGCCGCCCACACCCATCGGGCCGAACATCTTGTGACCGGAGAACGCGGCGAAATCGACGCCGAGCTCACGGAAGTCGACCCCGAGGTGCGGCACCGACTGGCAGGCGTCGAGCACGACCAGCGCGCCGACTTCCTTTGCCCGCCGGACCAATTCGGCAACCGGAGCCACCGCACCGGTGACGTTGGACTGGTGGGTGAACGCGAGAACCTTTGTCGCGGGCGACAGTTCGAGCGAATCCAGGTCGATGCGTCCGTCGTCGGTGACCCCGTACCACTTGAGCGTGGCACCGGTGCGACGCGCGAGTTCCTGCCACGGCACGAGATTCGCGTGGTGTTCGAGCTCGGTGATCACGATCTCGTCGCCGGGTCCGACCTTGTACGGGAACCGGTCGTCACCGAAGGCATTGGCCACCAGGTTCAGCGACTCGGTCGCGTTCTTGGTGAACACGATCTCGCCCGCGTCGGCACCGACGAAGCGCGCGATGACCTCCCGCGCGTCCTCATAGGAGTCGGTGGCCTCCTCGGCGAGCTGGTGCGCACCGCGGTGCACCGCCGAGTTGCGGGTGAGCAGGAAGTCGCGCTCGGCGTCGAGCACCTGCAGCGGGCGCTGCGAGGTGGCACCGGAATCCAGGTACACCAACGGTTTCCCGTCCCGCACCGTGCGGTGCAGGATGGGGAAGTCGGCCCGGATGCGGGCCACGTCGAGGGCCGACCCCGGGACGGACACAGCGGTCATGGTTGTCAGGCTCCAGTGGTCGCGGAGGTGAAGCGCACGTACCCGTTCGCGTCGAGTTCCTCGGCCAGCTCGGAGCCACCCTCGGCCACGATGCGGCCGTTGACGAACACGTGCACGAAGTCGGGCTTGATGTAGCGCAGGATGCGGGTGTAGTGCGTGATCAGCAGGACGCCACCGTCCTCGCGCTCCTTGTAGCGGTTCACGCCGTCGGAGACGATGCGCAGCGCGTCGACGTCGAGGCCGGAGTCGGTCTCGTCGAGGATCGCGATCTTCGGCTTGAGCAGGCCGAGCTGCAGAACCTCGTGGCGCTTCTTCTCGCCACCGGAGAAGCCCTCGTTCACCGAGCGGTCGGCGAAGGCCGAGTCGATGTCGAGCTCCTTCATCGACTCCTTCACCTCCTTGACCCAGGTGCGCAGCTTCGGCGCCTCACCGCGCACGGCGGTGGCGGCGGTGCGCAGGAAGTTCGACATCGAGACACCGGGGACCTCGACCGGGTACTGCATGGCCAGGAACAGGCCGGCGCGGGCGCGCTCGTCGACCGACATGTCCAGGACGTTCTCGCCGTCGAGGGTGATGGTGCCCTGGGTGACGGTGTACTTGGGGTGTCCGGCGATCACGTAGGACAGCGTGGACTTGCCCGAGCCGTTGGGGCCCATGATGGCGTGCGTCTCGCCCGACTTCACGGTCAGGTTCACGCCGTTGAGGATCTGCTTGGACTCACCCTCCGGCGTGGTGATCTCCGCGTGCAGGTCCTTGATTTCCAAGGTGGTCATCGAATTCGAATCCTTCGTTGCAGTAAGTGGGTGTCAGATACCGACAGTGGCGAGTTCGGCCTCGATGGCCGCCTCGAGCCGCTCCCGGACCTCGGGGACCGTGACCTTCTGGATGATCTCGAAGAAGAAACCACGCACGACCAGGCGGCGGGCGACGTCCTCGGGAATGCCACGAGCGCGCAGGTAGAACAGCTGCTCGTCGTCGAAGCGGCCGGTTGCGCTGGCGTGTCCGGCACCGGCGATCTCACCGGTCTCGATCTCCAGGTTCGGCACGGAATCGGCGCGGGCGCCGTCGGTGAGCACCAGGTTGCGGTTCGCCTCGTAGGTGTCGGTGCCCTCGGCCGCGGCACGGATCAGCACATCGCCGATCCAGACCGTGCGGGCGTCGCCCTTCGGCGAGGACGGGTCACCCTGCAGCGCACCCTTGTACAGCACGTTGGACTTGCAGTTGGGCTCGGCGTGATCGACCAGCAGCCGCTGCTCGAAGTGCTGGCCCGCGTCGGCGAAGTACAGGCCGAACAGTTCGGCCTCGCCGCCGGGACCGGCGTAGCGCACGGTGCCCGACAGGCGGACCAGGTCGCCGCCGAGGGTCGCCGACACGTGCCGCAGGTTCGCGTCGCGACCCAGCTTCAGGTGATGCGCGGTGACGTGCACGGCGTCGTCGGCCCATTCCTGGACGGCGACGACGGTGAGCTTGGCGCTGTCACCAAGCACGAATTCGACGTTCTCGGCGTAGGTTCCGCTGCCGCGCTGATCGAGCACGATCGTGGCGACGGCGAAGTTGTCCAGTCGGATCTGCAGGTGACCGTAGGCGGTCTTGCCCTCACCCGGACCGGTGACGGTCACGGTGACGGGGTCGGAAACCTCGGTCTCCTTGCCGACGGTGATGACCGTGGCCGTCTCGAAGCCCGAATAGGCCTGGGCGGCAACACGATCGGCGGGGGTACCGGCCTGGCCGAGCCGGGCGTCGGTGCGGTCGACCGTTTCCACGGTGACACCGGCGACTTCGCTCACCTCGACGGTGGCCTGACCGTCACGCACGGCCGTGCCGTCGTGCAGGCCGCGCAGCCGGCGCAGCGGGGTGAACCGCCACGCCTCGTCACGACCCGACGGGATCTCGAACTGGTCGACATCGAACGAGGTGAACACCTCGCCCTTGTTGACCGCGGCGCCCGCGCCCGGGTTCTGGGTCGGCGTCTCGAGCGTCGACATCAGCCCACGGCCCCTTCCATCTGCAGCTCGATGAGCCGGTTCAGTTCCAGTGCGTATTCCATCGGCAGTTCCTTGGCGATGGGCTCCACGAAGCCGCGCACCACCATGGCCATCGCCTCGTCCTCGGTCAGACCGCGGCTCATCAGGTAGAACAGCTGATCCTCGGACACCTTGGAGACCGTGGCCTCATGGCCCATGGTCACGTCGTCCTCGCGGATGTCGACGTAGGGGTAGGTGTCGGAGCGGCTGATCGTGTCGACCAGCAGCGCGTCACACTTCACCGTCGACTTGGAGCCGTTGGCACCCTTGTTGACCTGGACCAGACCGCGGTACGACGCGCGACCGCCGCCACGCGCCACCGACTTCGACACGATGGTCGAGGAGGTGTGCGGGGCCAGGTGCAGCATCTTGGCGCCGGTGTCCTGGTGCTGGCCGGGGCCGGCGAACGCGACGGAGAGGACCTCGCCGTGCGCGTGCTCGCCGGTCATCCAGACCGCCGGGTACTTCATGGTGACCTTGGAGCCGATGTTGCCGTCGACCCACTCCATGGTGGCGCCCGCCTCGGCCTTGGCCCGCTTGGTGACCAGGTTGTAGACGTTGTTGGACCAGTTCTGGATGGTCGTGTAGCGGCAGCGGCCGCCCTTCTTCACGATGATCTCGACGACCGCGGAGTGCAGCGAGTCGGACTTGTAGATCGGCGCGGTGCAGCCCTCGACGTAGTGGACGTAGGCGTCCTCGTCGACGATGATCAGCGTCCGCTCGAACTGGCCCATGTTCTCGGTGTTGATCCGGAAGTAGGCCTGCAGCGGGATGTCGACGTGCACGCCCGGCGGCACGTAGATGAACGAGCCACCCGACCACACGGCGGTGTTGAGCGCGGAGAACTTGTTGTCACCGGCGGGGATCACCGAGCCGAAGTACTCCTGGAAGATCTCCGGGTGCTCCTTGAGCGCGGTGTCGGTGTCGAGGAAGATGACGCCCTGCTTCTCCAGGTCCTCGCGGATGGAGTGGTAGACGACCTCGGACTCGTACTGCGCGGCGACACCGGAGACCAGACGCTGCTTCTCCGCCTCGGGGATGCCGAGCTTGTCGTAGGTGTTCTTGATGTCCTCGGGCAGGTCTTCCCAGCTCTCGGCCTGCTTCTCCGAGGAGCGAACGAAGTACTTGATGTTGTCGAAGTCGATGCCGTCGAGGTTGGAACCCCAGTTCGGCATGGGCTTGCGATCGAAGATGCGCAGGGCCTTGAGACGGATGTCGAGCATCCACTCCGGCTCGCTCTTCTTGGCCGAGATGTCGCGAACGACAGCCTCCGACAGGCCGCGTTGCGCACTGGCACCGGCCACATCCGAATCGGCCCAGCCGTAACCGTAGTTACCCAGCGAGGCGATGGTCTCGTCCTGGGTCAGCGGTTGCACCTGGTCGGTGGTCGTCGTCATTCGGCACTCCTTCCGGAGTCGTTCGTTCGTCCCGCCGCGGGCTGTGCGGCGGATGGGATTTTCGGCACCGCGACCAGCGGCACGTGGGTGGTGCAGGCGCAATCGCCGTTGGCGATCGTCGCAAGTCGCTGCACGTGGGTGCCGAGCAGGTCGCGGAAAGCGTCCAGTTCGGCGGCGCACAGCTGCGGGAACTCCTCGGCCACGTGGGCCACCGGGCAATGATGCTGGCAGATCTGCACACCGGCACCCACCTGGCGGGTGGTCGCGGCGAAACCGGCGTCGGCGAACGCCTCGGCGATCTCCTCGACCTTGGCCTCGATCACGGGGGCGCTGTGCTCGGCGACCGGCTCGATGCCGTCGACGATCGTGCGTACCCGTTTGCGGGCGAACTCGCTGATCGCCTCGTCGCCACCGATCTCACCGAGCTGACGAATCGCGGCGCCTGCCAGGTCGTCGTAGGCGTGGCCGAGGTTGCCACGTCCGGCCGCGGTGAGCTGGTATTGCTTGGCGGGCCTGCCGCGCCCCTTCTGCTGCCACGGCGCCGACCGGCTCGCACGCGCCTGACCTGCGTCGATCAGCGCGTCGAGGTGCCTGCGCACCCCCGCGGGCGCGAGCCCGAGTTCGGCACTGATGGCGGTGGCGGTGATCGGACCCTGCTCGAGCAGCAACTGGACGATGGCCGCCCGGGTCTGCCCCTCGTGCGCGGGCACAGCAGACGACCGGGTGCCGGTCGTCTTACGACCGGTCCCTTCCACGCCTGTCCGCAAACCCACGGTTTTCACAACACCAGTGTGGCGGAATTACTTCCCTAAATCTAATAAGGGTCACCTTTCCAAGGGCACCCTGACCTGCGACGAAGACGTCACACCACCGCACGGCCTTCGCAAAACCCCAGGTGCGACCCCTACCCGCCGACCCGTTCACCGACCGCGAGGTGACTCATCGCACACCCGGCAGATCTCCGCACGCCCCGGCGAGCAATCCCGAGACCAGCGCATACCCGACCTGGGCCCTCGAACACCACGCCCTGGTGGCGGGAGGCTCTCGCGAGACGTCACCACCAGAGCGTGGTGATCGGTTGTCCAGCTCAGCGGGGAGAGAGGGGGTGGGTGGCCGGGCCTTCGATGACGGCGCCGTCGGGTTCGAAGCGGGAGCCGTGCAGGGGGCAGTCCCAGGTGCGTTCGGCGTCGTTCCAGTGGAGGATGCCGCCCAGGTGGGGGCAGATCGCGGAGATCTCGGTGGTGACGCCGTCGACGGTGGAGACGGCGGTGGGGTGGAGCCCGTGGCGTTCGACGCGGCCGCAGCCTTCCGGGGGGATGCTGTGCTCGTCGGCGCCGAGCAGGTGCAGCCAGCCGGTGGACAGGTAGCGGGCGACGGTCGCGTTGGCGCGGGCACCCGCCGGGAGGGAGGCGACTTCGCCGAGCCGCCAGGCGGAGAGGGTGTCGGCCCATTTCGGAGCGTCGCCGGTGATGCGGCCCGCGAGGGCGAGCGCGGCGGCGGCGCCGTTGGTGAAACCCCACTTGGCGAACCCGGTGGCGACGAGGACTTCCTCGCGACCGGGAACGAGCGGGCCGACGTAGGGAAGTTCGCCCACGGGGTGGTAATCCTGCGCCGACCAGCGGTGCAGCAGTTCCGCGCCCGGGAACCACCGGCCGGTCCAGTCGAGCAGGTCTTGCACGTGGGCCTCCGCGGAATCCTCGCGGCCCACCTCGTGACCGCTGCCGCCGACCAGGAGCACGTCGTCGGCCGGGTAGCGGCGCAGCGACCGGATCGGTTGTCCCGCACTGATATACATCTCCTCCGGCACCGGACCTGGCACCTTGAACGCGGCCAGATAGGAGCGCTGGGCGGTGACGCGGGCGAAGTAGCCGCCCCGGTCGAAGATCGGTGTTCCGGTCGCGACGACGACGTTGTTCGCATCCACCTCGCCGTGTTCGGTACCGATCACCACCCGGCCGTCGTGGTGGCGAAGCCGTTGTGCGCGTGTCGATTCGAAGATCGACCCGCCCTGGGTTTCGACTTCGGCGGCGAGGGCGGCCAGGAAGGCCATCGGGTTGAGCTGGGCCTGCTCGCGTAGCCGCACGGCACCGTGGAGCGGGAACTGAACGTCGACGTCGTCGACCAGGTCGGTGGGCAGTCCGGCCGACCGCGTCGCCTCGAATTCCGCCCGGACAGCGGACATCTCGGATTCGTTCTGGGCATAGGTGTAGGCGGCCACGCGCTCGACGGCGAGGTCGCGTCCGGCGCAGAAATCCAGCAGCCAGTCGAACCCGTCGAGATTGGCGGCGACGTAGCGCGAGAGGGTCGCGATGCCGTGCCTGCGGGCGATGGTCTGGGCCCGGGTGCCCTGCAGGAGCGAGACTTTCGCCGTCGACGCGGCCGTGGTGCCCGCGCCGACCCGTTTCGCCTCGATCACCGCCACCTCGCGGCCACGCTGGGCCAGTAGCAGCGCGGTCGTCAACCCGACGATGCCCGCGCCGAGGACGACGGTGTCGAAGTGCGAACCGGGGGTCAGCCGTAACCGAGCGGGGACTTCGGCGTTGTTCAACCACAGAGACGTCATGGGGAGCGCATAGCCCGGCCGGGCCGGTCGAAACCGGACACGCCCACCGCGACCGCCGCACCCCTCGGCCGACCCGTGCGCCTCGCCGAGGTACAGATCGTCTGCCGTCGCCGGGGACCGTGGGCGAGCCGCCGACCGACGACGTTCTCGCAGCCCGCTCGTGTCGGTGACTCATGGCACGATGACCATGTGTCCCACCCGCCCGCACAGACGTGCGTCCGCCACCCCGACCGGCCGACCGGCCTCGCGTGTACTCGCTGCGGCCGCCCCGCTTGCCCCGAATGCCTACAGCCGGCCGCCGTCGGCCAGCACTGTGTTGACTGCGTTCGGCAGGGTCAGCGCGACGTGCGGCAGGTGCGCACCGTCGCGGGCGCCCGGGCAGGCGCGTCGCCGGTACCGATGGTGACCTACGGGCTGATCGCGATCAATGTCCTGGTCTACCTGGTGACCGCCGCGCAGGCGGGCAACCCGATGCAGAACCATCGGGGTTCGTCGGTGTTCGGCGAGTTCGTGCTGGTCCCGCTGCTGGTCGCCGACGGTGAGTGGTGGCGGGTACTCGGTTCGGGGTTCCTGCACTACGGCGCGATCCATCTGCTGGTCAACATGTTCGCGCTCTACGTCGTCGGCCGCGACCTCGAGCAGGTGCTCGGCCGGGTCACCTACGGCTGCCTGTATCTGGTCTCACTGCTCGGCGGTTCGGCGGCGGTGATGGCGCTGTCGGATCCGTACACCATGACCGCGGGCGCGTCGGGCGCGGTGTACGGCCTGTTCGGCGCCGTGACGGTGACGCTGATCCGCTTGCGGCAGAGCCCGACTCCGATGCTGGTGGTGATCGGCGTCAACGTGCTCATCAGCTTCTCGCTGCCGGGGATCTCGCTGTGGGGTCACCTCGGCGGGCTGGCGGCGGGCACGCTCAGCGCGCTGGGCATCCTGTTCGTTCCCGGCTGGCTGTCGGCGCGGGACCTTCGGTCGGCGCAGCGCATCGGCTGGGTGGCGATGGGCCTGGTCGCGGTGATCTGTCTGGCCGTCGTTGTCGCGGCCGCGCTCTGGGTACGCACCGACCCGGTGTTCGTCGGTCCCGCCTGATTCGCGCAGGTCGGGGCGGCGACGCCGACCGGTGCCACAACGATCACGGCCGGGCGCACTAGGCTTCGACCCCGTGGCGGTACTGGAGGGCGCGGCGCGCAAGACACTGGCGTTCGGGCGGCGAGCCCTCGGGTTCGACGTGCCCGCGCCCGATCACACCGTCGCGGCCCTGCACCGCGACGAGACCGAGGTCCCCGGCCTCGACAAACGCGAACGCGCCCAGCTGGACCGCATCCGGTTGATGGGCGCCACCGGTGCCGTGCTGATGGCCATCGCCGCGCTCGGCATCGGCGCGCAGCCCGTGCACCAGAATCCGGTCTCCGGTGTACGGGTGCTCGGCATCTTCGCCCGCGCGCACACCGGGTCGCTGGCGATGTGCATGTTCGGCACCGTGCTGGTGATCGGGGCCTGGTTGCTGTTGGGCCGCTTCGCGATCGGCGGCCTGGCCGGATCGCCGCTGCACCGGCTCACCCGATCCCAGCTCGACCGGACACTGCTGCTGTGGATCATCCCGCTGTCGGTGGCACCGCCGATGTTCAGCAACGACGTCTACTCCTACCTGGCCCAGAGCGAGATCGCCGCGCGCGGCATCGACCCGTACGCCGAAGGGCCCGTCGCCGGGCTCGGGATCGACAACGTCCTCACCAACAATGTGCCGACCATCTGGCGTGACACACCGGCGCCCTACGGCCCGCTCTTCCTGTGGATCGGGCGCGGTATCGCCGAGCTGACCGGCGACAACATCATCGCGGGCGTGTGGGTGCACCGGTTGCTCGCGCTCGCGGGCGTCGCCTTGATCGTGTGGGCGCTGCCCCGGCTCTCGGTGCGCTGCGGGGTGGCGCCGGTGAGCGCGCTGTGGCTCGGCGCGGCCAACCCGCTCGTGCTGTTCCATCTGGTCGGCGGCGTGCACAACGACGCGCTGATGATCGGTCTGATGCTGGCGGGCATGGAGCTCACGCTGCGCGCCATCTACGGCGACGGCGGACGGCGCGACAGCCTCAACGGCGCCATGCCACCACTGGACGCCCGCGGCTACGCCCTGCTGATCGGCGGCGCGGTGGTGATCACGCTGTCGTCGTCGATCAAATTCACCTCCATCATCGCGCTCGGCTTCGTCGGGATGGCGCTGGCCCGGCGCTGGGGCGGCAGTCTGCTCGCCGTCGTCAAGGCCGCCGCCCTGCTGGGTGTGATCGCCGGGGCGACAACGCTTTTCGTGAGCTGGGCCAGTGGGCTCGGCTTCGGGTGGGTGTTCACCCTCAGCGTCGCCAACGCGGTGCGCAGCTGGATGTCGCTGCCGACGGTGATCGGTGTCATCACCGGTTTCGGCGGGGTGCTGCTCGGGCTCGGCGACCACACCACGGCACTGCTGTCGATCACCCGGCCCATCGCGGGGCTCGTCGCGGGCTATGTGACGGTGCGGATGCTGGTGGCGACCGGCACCGGCCGCCTGCACCCGGTGGGCGCGCTCGGTGTGTCGCTCGGTGCGATCGTGCTGCTGTTCCCGGTGGTCCAGCCCTGGTACCTGCTGTGGGCGATCGTCCCGCTCGCCGCCTGGGCCACGCAACCGGTGTTCCGCGTGCCCGCCGTGGCGTTCTCGGCGGTGGTGTCGATGCTCGTCATGCCGCGTGGTGCCGAATTCCAGGTGTTCCAGATCATCGGCGCCGCCCTGGCGGCCGCGGTGTGCTTCGCGCTGTTCTACGTCCTCACCCGGCACACCCTGCCGTGGCGGGCCCAGGCGGGGGTGTCGGCTCCGTCACAGGAGGCCACGGCTTACCGTGTCACATCGTGACGAGAAGCCCGGGACCCGCCGTTAGCGTCGACGGCGTGGTCAAGCGCTACGGCGACACCACCGCGGTCGACGGCCTGCGTTTCGACGTGGAGCAGGCGCAGGTTTTCGCGCTGCTCGGCCCCAACGGCGCCGGTAAGACCACCACCGTCGAGATGTGCGAGGGCTTCGTGCGCCCCGACGCTGGCACGGTCCGCGTGCTCGGTCTCGACCCGATCGCCGACTCCGAACAGCTGCGGCCACGCATCGGGGTGATGTTGCAGGGCGGCGGCGCCTACCCCGGCGCCCGCGCGGGCGAGATGCTCGACCTGGTCGCCGCCTATTCCGCCGACCCCATCGACCCCGACTGGCTGCTGCGCACCCTCGGCCTGCAGGACAACCGCCGCACCCCGTACCGGCGCCTCTCGGGCGGTCAGCAGCAGCGCCTCGCCCTCGCCTGCGCCCTGGTCGGCAGGCCGGAGATCGTGTTCCTCGACGAACCGACGGCCGGTCTGGACGCCCAGGCCCGGCTGATCGTGTGGGAACTGATCGATGCCCTGCGCCGCGACGGGGTGAGCGTCGTGCTCACCACGCACATGATGGACGAGGCCGAACAGCTCGCCGACCAGCTCGTCATCATCGACCACGGTGAGATCGTCGCCCAGGGCACCCCCGCCGAGGTCACCGCGCACGGCGCCGCCGGTCAGCTGCGGTTCTGCGCCCCACCGAAACTCGATATCGAGCTACTGAAATCGGCTCTGCCCGAAGGGTTCTCGCCGCACGAGACCACGCCGGGCACCTATCTGGTCGAGGGTGAGATCACCCCGCAGGTACTGGCGACGGTGACCGCCTGGTGCGCGCGGATGGACGTGCTCGCCACCGACATCCGCATCGATCAGCGACGCCTCGAGGACGTCTTCCTCGAACTCACCGGACGGGACCTGCGCGGATGACCGAGACCGTGAGCCGGTTCCAGCCCGGCACCTTCACCCCCGACCCGCGCCCCGCCTCGCGCGCCGCGATGCTCGTCGCGCAGACCACGCTCGAGCTGAAACTGTTGCTGCGCAACGGCGAACAGCTGCTGCTCACCATGTTCATCCCGATCACCCTGCTGATCGGGCTCACCCTGCTGCCGTTCGGCGATCTGGGTACCGACCGCGTGAACCGGGTCGTGCCGATGGTGATGATGACGGCGGTGATGTCGACCGCGTTCACCGGTCAGGCCATCGCGGTGGGCTTCGACCGCCGCTACGGCGCCCTCAAACGGCTCGGCGCCACCCCGCTCCCGCGCTGGGGTGTGATCGCGGGCAAGTGTGCCGCCGTGCTGATCGTGGTGGTGCTGCAGGCGGTGCTGCTCGGGGCGATCGGGATGGCGCTCGGGTGGCGTCCTGGTGCGGGCGGGTTGGCCCTCGGCGCGCTGGTGATCGCGCTCGGCACGGCGACCTTCGCGGCGATGGGGTTGCTGCTCGGCGGCACGCTCAAGGCCGAGATCGTGCTCGCTCTGGCCAATATCCTGTGGTTCGTCATGCTCGGTATCGCCAGTCTCGTCCTGGTCGACACGGTGCCCGCCGCGCTGACGGTGATCGCGCGCCTGGTTCCCTCCGGCGCGCTGGCCTACGCCCTGGAAGCGGCTCTGGCCGGGTCGATCGACTGGTTCGGCGTCGCGGTACTCGCGGTGTGGGGCGTGGTGTGCGGGTCACTGGCCACCCGGTTGTTCCGCTTCAGCTGACGTGACCAACGACGCACTGTAGTAGCCCGGGTATCGAGCGGGAATCGCCTGCCAGTACCATCGTGACGTGCTGTATCGCGCCTTCCTCGGCCTCGTCGACCGGCTGCCACTCCCCTCGCTGCGGACCCAGCGGCTCATCGCCCTCGCGGTGATTCTGAGCCAGGCCGGGATCTCGGTGACCGGCGCGATCGTGCGCGTCACCGCGTCCGGTCTTGGCTGCCCCACCTGGCCGCAGTGCTTCCCCGGCAGCTTCACCCCCGTCGGGGTGTCGGAGGTGCCGGTGCTGCACCAGACCGTCGAATTCGGCAACCGGCTGCTCACCTTCGTGGTGACACTGTGCGCGGCGCTGATCGTGCTGGCCGTCGTCCGGGCCCGCCGTCGCAAGGAAGTCCTCGTCTACGCCTGGCTGATGCCCGGCGGCACCGTCGTGCAGGCGATCATCGGCGGCATCACCGTGCGCACCGGCCTGCTGTGGTGGACCGTGGCCGTGCACCTGCTCGCCTCGATGGTGATGGTGTGGCTGGCGGTGGTGCTGTACGCGAAGATCGGGCAGCCCGACGACGGTATCGACACCGTGCAGGTGCCCGCTCCCCTGCGCTGGCTCACCGCGCTGAGCGGCGTGGCGCTGGCGGGCGTGCTGATCGCGGGCACGCTGGTCACCGCCGCCGGACCGCACGCCGGCGACAAGAGCATCGACCGGCCGGTGGCCCGCCTCGAGGTCGAGATCGTCACCCTGGTGCACCTGCACTCGCAGTTGCTCATCGGGTATCTGGCTCTGCTCATCGGCCTGGCCTTCGGCCTCTACGCCGTCGGCATCACCCCCGCGATCCGCAAGCGGCTGTTCGTGCTGCTCGGGATCGTCCTGTCCCAGGCGCTGGTCGGTGTCGTCCAGTACTTCACCGACGTCCCCGCCGCCCTGGTCGCCATCCACGTCGGTGGCGCCGCGGCCTGCACCGCCGCCACCGCTGCCCTGTGGGCATCCCTGCGCACCAGAGAGACTGTCGAGGCCCCCGCTGTGTCCGCCGCGGCGGCGCACTGACCACCGACTTCCGGGTACGGAAAGCACGCGGTCGCCGCAGCCTCACATCGTGAGTGCTGCGGCGACCGGCTGAAAGCTCGGATCGCGGCGGTCCGGGATCAGGCTCCGGGGAAGACGTTCGCGTTGCGGGCCTTGGGGAACTTGGTCGAGCGAGCGACCCAGCCCGCCATCTTCGCCCAGTGCCCCTTGGCCGGGGTGACCTTGGAGACCAGCTCGCGGTCCCACTCTTCGGTCTCGGTGAGCCCGTCGACGCGCTCGACGACGGCCTTGGCGGTCGCCAGATCGGCCACCACACGGTCGCCGAGGACGCCGTCCTCGCCGACGAGGGTGATGCGCACCCCCTGCTCGCCCAGGTACTGCAGCACGGCCGTGCCCGAACCGCCGTGCTCGGCGACGAACTTCGCGATGGACTTCTCGACCTCGGCGGGCACCTTCACGGCCTCGGGCGCGGCGGTTGTACTCATGGGCGAGAGTTTACCGGTCGGTAGTTTCGCGTCCACCCCCGAGTGACACCGAACACGGGGTGTACAAAGGGGACTCATGCGCGCGATTCAGGTTTCCGAGCACGGTGGTCCCGAGGTTCTGCGGTCGGTGGAGGTGGACGACCCGCGGATCGGCCCCAAACAACTGCTGGTCGACATCGAGGGTGTGGGTGTCAACTACATCGACATCTACTTCCGCACCGGGTTGTATCCGCAGGCCACCCCCTATATCCCAGGCTCGGAGGGCACCGGTGTGGTCGCCGAGGTCGGCGCCGAGGTCACCGAGTTCGCCGTCGGCGACCGGGTGGCGTGGGCGGCCGCACCGGGCAGTTACGCCGAGAAGGTGGCCGTCGACGAGGCGGTGGCCGTGAAGGTGCCCGAGGGCGTGGAACCGGCCGTCGCGGCGGCGGCCCTGCTGCAGGGCATGACCGCGCACTACCTGGTCGAATCGGTCTTCACCCCCGAACCCGGTGACCCGGTCCTCGTCCACGCGGGCGCGGGCGGGGTCGGGCTGCTGCTCACTCAGCTGGCCGCCGCCAAGGGCGCGCGCGTCATCACCACGGTCTCGACGGATGCCAAGGAGAAGCTCTCCCGCGAAGCGGGTGCCGCCGAGGTCCTGCGCTACGACGACGACCTCGCCGCCCGGGTCCGCGAACTCACCGACGGCCAGGGCGTGGCGGCCGTCTACGACGGCGTCGGCGCGAGCACCTTCGAAGCGAGCCTCGCCTCGCTCCGGGTGCGCGGCACCCTCGCCCTGTTCGGCGCTGCCAGCGGTCCGGTACCGCCGTTCGATCCGCAGCGCCTCAATCCGGCCGGTTCGCTGTGGCTGACGCGCCCGTCGCTGGGTGCCTACACCCGCGATCGTGCGGAATTCCTCTGGCGCGCAACCGATATCTTCGACGCCATCGCGGCGGGCACACTGAAACTGCGCATCGGCGCCACCTACCCGCTCGCCGACGCCGCCGACGCCCACCGCGACCTCGCGGCGCGCAAGACCACCGGTTCGAGTGCGCGCGAGAGCTACAGACCGACGATGCTGCCCAGCGTGGTCCAGCCGAGCACCGAGTCCACGGCCAGACCGCAGAACACCACGGCCAGATAGTTGTTGGACTGCAGGAACAGTCGCAGCGGCTTCACCGATTCACCCCGGCGCACACCCGCGTACAGCTGGTGCGCCATGAGCAGGAACCAGGCACCCGCGACCAGCGCGACGGCCGCGTAGATGACACCGGTCGCCGGGACGAGGGCGAGGGTGGCCAGCACGGTCAGCCAGGTGTAGATGACGATCTGCTTGGTGACGACCTGCTCGGTGGCGACCACCGGCAGCATCGGCACGCCCGCCGCCCGGTAGTCCTCCTTGTAGCGCATGGCCAGCGCCCAGGTGTGCGGCGGCGTCCAGAAGAAGATGACCGCGAACAGCACGATCGCCGGCCAGCCGATGTTCCCGGTGACCGCCGACCAGCCGACCAAGGCGGGCATACAGCCGGCCGCGCCGCCCCACACCACGTTCTGCGAGGTCCGGCGCTTGAGGCCCTTGGTGTAGACGAAAACGTAGAACAGGATGGTCGCGACCACGAGCACGCCGCTGAGCAGGTTGGCCTGCCACCACAGCCAGGCGAAGGAGATCGCGCCGAGCGCCAGGCCGAAGACCAGCGCGTGCGAGGTGGGCACCGCGTCGCGGGCCAATGGGCGGCGCGCGGTCCGCTTCATCACCTTGTCGATGTCGGCGTCGGCGACACAGTTGAGGGTGTTGGCGCTGGCCGCGCCCATCCAGCCACCGAACAGGGTGACCAGGATCAGCCGGATGTCGACATTGCCCCGGTCGGCCAGGAGCATGGTCGGGATGGTCGCGACGAGCAGGAGCTCGATGACTCGCGGTTTGGTGAGCGCGATGTAGGCCAGCGGCTTACGCACGACCCGGGCGAACACGCTGTCGCCCGCCAGACGATCGGCGAGAGCCGTCGAGGAATCGTGCGCACCGCTACTACCCGGCTGGTTACCGATCCGCACTGTTTCTCCTCGCACGCTGTGCTTCGCATCCGGCATTGGAACGAGCAGCGCGCGGCTGCGGCGCGGCCACTACTACAGACGATGGTAGACGGTCACATAGGCGGCTGGCGCCGCGGGTCGCGGCGCTTGACTCCGCCTCTTCCCTCCCTGCGGGCACTCCTTCGTCGCACCCTCCGGTCAGTCCAGAGGCGGAGGCGCGCCGCGACCGTGCGCAGTTGCGGCCGGTGTCTGCGGGTGAACCGGTACCGACACGCAGGTGAACGACGTGCCGCGCGCCGCGCCGATTCCCGGGGACGACCCCCGGCGTGATCGCGGGATGGGCAACTAGACTCACACTCAGGGTTCGCGCCGATCAGGTGGAACAGCACCTCTAGGGTATTCCTGTACATCGGTACGCACCCCCGGCCGCGTGCGGTCCAGTACGACACCATCGCCGCTGCCATCTACTCGCCGTCGACGAAACCTAGGTCAGGAGAACCACGGTCGTGTCAGTCACAGACGACATTCGCGCCCTCACTCAGCGGAACTATCCCAGCGACTGGACGGACCTGGACACCAAGGCCGTCGATACCGCCCGTGTTCTCGCCGCCGATGCGGTGCAGAAGGCGGGCAACGGTCACCCGGGCACCGCGATGAGCCTCGCCCCCGTCGCCTACAGCCTTTTCCAGCGCGTCATGCGCCACAACCCGGCCGACCCGAGCTGGTCCGGCCGCGACCGCTTCGTGCTCTCGTGTGGGCATTCCAGCCTCACCCTCTACATCCAGCTGTACCTGGCCGGTTTCGGCCTCGAGCTGTCCGACCTCGAGCAGCTGCGCCAGTGGGATTCGCTGACCCCGGGTCACCCCGAGTTCCGGCACACCGACGGTGTCGAGATCACCACCGGCCCGCTCGGCCAGGGTCTGGCCTCGGCGGTCGGCATGGCGATGGCGGCCCGGCGCGAGCGCGGCCTGTTCGACCCCGACGCCCCGGAAGGCGCCAGCCCGTTCGATCACCACATCTTCGTCATCGCCTCCGACGGTGACATGCAGGAAGGTGTCACGGCCGAGGCGTCCTCGATCGCGGGTACCCAGCAGCTGGGCAACCTCGTGCTGATCTACGACGACAACGAGATCTCCATCGAGGACAACACCGACATCGCCTTCACCGAGGACGTGGCCGCGCGCTACGAGGCCTACGGCTGGCACGTGCAGACCGTCATGGGCGGCGAGGACGTGGTGGCGATCGAGGCGGCCATCGAGGCGGCCAAGGCGGTGACCGACAAGCCGTCGATCATCATCCTGCGCACCATCATCGGCTTCCCGGCCCCCTCCAAGATGAACACCGGTGGCGTGCACGGCGCGGCGCTCGGCCCCGACGAGGTCGCCGCGGTGAAGAAGGCGCTCGGCTTCGACCCGGACAAGTCCTTCGACGTCGACCCGGCCGTCATCGAGCACACCCGCAAGGCGCTCGAGCGCGGCGCGGCGGCTCAGCAGGCCTGGCAGGCCGACTACGACGCCTGGGCCGCGGCGAACCCGTCGAACAAGGAACTGTTCGACCGCCTGCTCACCCGCTCGCTGCCCAAGGGCTGGACCGAGCACCTGCCCACCTTCGAGCCCGACCCGAAGGGCATGGCCACCCGTAAGGCCTCCGGCAAGGTGCTGGCCTCGCTCGCCGACGTGCTGCCCGAGCTGTGGGGCGGTTCGGCCGACCTGGCCGAGTCCAACAACACCACCATGCCCGGTCAGCCCAGCTTCGGTCCCGAAGCCATCTCCACGGGCATGTGGAAGGCGCAGCCCTACGGCCGCACCCTGCACTTCGGTATCCGTGAGCACGCCATGGGCTCGATCCTCAACGGCATCGCCCTGCACGGCCCGACCCGTCCCTACGGCGGCACCTTCCTGGTGTTCTCCGACTACATGCGCCCGGCGGTCCGCCTGGCCGCGCTGATGCGGGTGCCCGCGATCTACGTGTGGACCCACGACTCCATCGGCCTCGGCGAGGACGGCCCGACGCATCAGCCGATCGAGCACCTGGCCGCGCTGCGCGCCATCCCCGGCCTCAACGTGGTCCGCCCCGGCGACGCGAACGAGACCGCCTACGCCTGGCGGACCATCCTCGAGCGCGACTCCGACGAGCACGCCTCGCACTTCCACACCTACGACGCTCCCCACCAGGACGGCCCGTCCGCGCTGGCGCTCACCCGCCAGGACGTGCCGACCCTCGAGGGCACCAGCTACGAGGGCGTGCGCCGGGGCGGCTACGTGCTGGCCGAGGCGTCGACCGGCACTCCGGAGCTGATCCTCGTCGGCACCGGTTCGGAGCTGCAGCTGGCCGTCGAGGCACGCACTACCCTGGAGGCACAGGGCATTCCGACCCGCGTGGTCTCGATGCCGTGTGTGGAATGGTTCGACGCACAGGACCAGGCCTACCGCGACGAGGTGTTCCCGCCTGCGGTCCGCGCCAGGGTCGTCGTCGAGGCCGGGATCGCGATGCCGTGGTACCGGTTCGTCGGTGACGCCGGTGAGATCGTGTCGATCGAGCACTTCGGCGCGTCCGCGAACTTCAAGAAGCTCTACAGCGAATTCGGTATCACCGCCGATGCCGTCGTCGCCGCCGCGCAGCGCACGCTCGACAAGGTGAAGGGGTAAAACCATGGCACAGAACGAGAATCTCGCCGCACTCGCGGCAGCGGGGGTCTCGGTGTGGCTCGACGATCTGTCCCGTGACCGCATCAAGTCCGGCAACCTCGCCGACCTGATCGCGACCAGGGGCGTCGTCGGTGTCACCACGAACCCGTCCATCTTCCAGGCCGCGCTGAGCGTCGGTCACGCCTACGACGCGCAGGTGAAAGATCTTGCGGCCCAAGGCGCCGACGCCGACGCGGCGATCCGCACCATCACCACCGACGATGTGCGCGCCGCCTGCGACGTGCTCGCCCCGGTGTTCGAGTCGACGGGCGGTGTCGACGGCCGGGTCTCGATCGAGGTCGACCCGCGCTTCGCCTTCGACGCCGACAAGACGGTCGCCCAGGCGATCGAGCTGTGGAAGATCGTCGACCGCAAGAATCTGTTCATCAAGATCCCGGCCACCGAGGCGGGCCTGCCCGCCATCACCTCGGTGATCGCCGAGGGCATCAGCGTGAACGTGACGCTGATCTTCTCCGTGCCGCGCTACCGCGCGGTGATGGGCGCCTACCTCGACGGTCTGCGGCAGGCCAAGGTCGCGGGCCACGATCTGGCCAAGATCCACTCGGTCGCGTCGTTCTTCGTCTCCCGCGTGGACACCGAGATCGACAAGCGGCTCGAGGCGATCGGCACCCCCGAAGCGCTCGCGCTGCGCGGCAAGGCGGGCGTGGCCAACGCCCGGCTGGCCTACGCCGAGTACCAGGACGTGTTCGACGGTGGGGCGCACACCTCCACCTACAACCACCTGGCCTCCCAGGGAGCCAACCGGCAGCGGCCGCTGTGGGCCTCCACCGGTGTGAAGAACCCGGACTACCCCGACACCCTGTACGTCACCGAGCTGGTCGGCCCGAACACGGTCAACACGCTGCCGGAGAAGACGCTGCAGGCTTTCGCCGACCACGGCGAGGTGCGGGGCGACACGCTCAGCGGCAAGGCCGTCGAAGCCGCGCAGGTGTTCAGCGACCTCGAGGCCGCGGGCATCGACCTGGCCGACGTGTTCGAGGTGCTCGAGCGCGAGGGTGTCGACAAGTTCGAGGCCTCCTGGGGTGAGCTGATCGACGCCACCACCGAGGAACTGCGCACCGCGGCGGCAGGGGGCAACTGATCTGATGGCCGGCACAGCAACGACGGACAAGGCGGGGCTGTGGCACAACCCGCTGCGCGACGAACGCGACAAACGGGTGCCTTTCATCGCGGGGCCCTGCTGCATGGTGATCTTCGGTGTCACCGGAGATCTGTCCCGTAAGAAGCTGATGCCGGCCATCTACGACCTGGCGAACCAGGGGCTGTTGCCCCCTGGTTTCGCCCTGGTCGGTTTCGCCCGGCGCAATTACGCCGACGAGGATTTCGCCGCGGTGGTGCTCAGCGCGGTGAAACAGCACGCGCGCACCCCGTTCCGCCAGGAGGTCTGGGACCACCTGGCCGAAGGGTTGCGTTTCGTGCAGGGCAGTTTCGACGACGACACCGCCTTCGCCACCCTCGCCACCACCCTGAAAGACCTCGACGCCACCCGTGGCACCGGCGGCAATTACGCCTTCTACCTGTCGATTCCACCGAATATGTTCCCGGTGGTCCTCGACCAGCTCTCCGAACACGAACTGGCCAAGGCCGCCCCGCGTCCCGAGGGCTACACCCCGTGGCGGCGGGTGGTGATCGAGAAGCCCTTCGGGCACGACCTGGCCAGCGCCCAGGAGCTGAACGCCCTGGTCAACCGGGTGTTCCCGGAGGAGCAGGTGTTCCGCATCGACCACTATCTCGGTAAGGAGACGGTGCAGAACATCCTGGCGTTGCGCTTCGCCAACGAACTCTACGAGCCGATCTGGAACGCCAATTTCGTCGACAGCGTGCAGATCACCATGGCCGAGGACATCGGATTGGGCGGGCGCGCGGGCTATTACGACGGCATCGGCGCCGCGCGCGACGTCATCCAGAACCACCTGCTGCAACTGCTGGCGCTGACCGCCATGGAGGAACCGACCTCCTTCGAACCGATGCAGCTCACCACCGAGAAGATCAAGGCCCTCTCCGCGACCAAACTCGTGGAACCACTGGACGAGACCACCGCGCGCGGCCAGTACACCGAGGGCTGGCAGGGCAGCGAACACGTGGTCGGCCTGCACCAGGAGGAGGGGTTCGACCCGCAGTCGCGCACCGAGACCTACGCCGCGATCACCCTGCACGTGGAGAACCGGCGCTGGGCCGGGGTGCCGTTCTACCTGCGCACCGGAAAACGCCTGGGCCGCAGGGTGACCGAGATCGCGGTGGTGTTCAAACGCGCGCCGCACCTGCCCTTCGACCAGACCATGACCGAGGAGCTCGGCCAGAACGCCCTGGTCATCCGGGTGCAGCCGGACGAGGGCATCACCCTGCGTTTCGGTTCCAAGGTGCCCGGCTCGGGAATGGAGGTGCGCGATGTGAACATGGACTTCAGCTACGGCGAGGCGTTCACCGAGTCCTCCCCCGAGGCCTACGAACGCCTGATCCTGGACGTGCTGCTCGGCGTGCCGTCCCTGTTCCCCGTCAACGCGGAGGTCGAATTGTCCTGGCGCATCCTCGATCCGGTGATCGCGCACTGGGCCGCCGAGGGCAAACCCGAACCCTACGAAGCCGGCACCTGGGGCCCCACCTCGGCCGATGAGATGCTCGCGCGCAGCGGGCGCGAATGGCGGCGCCCGTGATCGTCGACATGCCCGACACCAACACCGTCGAGGTCGCCAAGCGGATGGTGCAGCTGCGCGAGTCCAACGGTGTCATCACCCAGGGCCGGGTGCTCACCCTCGTCGTGTGCACCCTGGATTCGTCCGAGGCCGAGGACGCCATCGACGCCGCCAACGATGCCAGCCGCGAACACCCCTGTCGCGTGATCGTGCTCGCCCGTGGCGACCGCGACGCCGAGACCCGGCTCGACGCCCAGATCCGGGTGGGCGGTGACGCCGGGGCGGCCGAGGTGATCGTGCTGCGGTTGCAGGGTCCGCTGGTGAACCACGAGAGCAGTGTGGTGACGCCGTTCCTGCTGCCCGACACCCCGGTGGTGGCGTGGTGGCCGCGTGGGGCTCCGGACTTTCCGTCCCAGGACTCGGTGGGCAAGCTGGCCAAGCGGCGCATCACCGACGCCACGTTCGCGCCCGACCCGCAGGCCGCGCTCGGCAAACGCTGCGCCTCCTACGCGCCCGGCGACACCGACCTGTCGTGGAGCCGCATCACCTACTGGCGGGCGCTGCTCGCCGCCGCGCTGGACGAGCCGCCGTTCGAACCGGTGCTGTCGGTGAGCGTGTCCGGGCTGGCCAGTGAGCCCGCGCTGGATACGCTGGCGGGGTGGTTGGCCGCGCGGCTGGACTGCCCGGTCGTCCGCCGGACCGGTGAGCTGCGGGTGGAGATCCGCCGGGCCACCGATTCGATCGCCATCGCTCGACCGCAATTGGGCAGGACGGCAACGCTGACCCGCACCGGTGCCCCCGACCAGCGAATCGCGCTGGCGCGCCGGGAAACTCGCGATTGTCTCGCCGAGGAACTGCGCCGGCTCGACGCCGACGAGATCTACGCCGAGGCGCTCGCCGGAATCGAAAAGGTGACCTATGAGTGACCGTATCGAACTGCACGACGAGCTCGGCGAGGAATTCCCCGCCAACACCGTCGAGGTGCACGACGACAAGGAACTGCTCGCCGACGCCGCCGCCGAACGTTTCGTCGCCGTGATCGTCGCCGCCCAGGCCGAACGCGGCAACGCCTCGGTGTCGCTCACCGGTGGCAGCGACGGCATCCGCCTGCTCGAGAAGGTGCGCCAGGCGCCCGGCGACATCGACTGGTCGAACCTGTACGTGTACTGGGGCGACGAGCGTTTCGTCCCGTCGGGCGACCCGGACCGCAACGAACTGCAGGCGCGCGAGGCGCTGCTCGACTTCGTCCCGCTCGATCCGGCGAAGGTGTTCCCGATCGCCGCCTCCGACGGCCCGTACGGTTCGCCCGAGGAAGCCGCGGCCGCCTACGCCCAGCTGCTGCACACCGAACTCGACGAGCGCGGCGACATCGACCTGACGGTGCTCGGCATGGGCCCCGAAGGACACATCGACTCGATCTTCCCGCACTCCCCCGCCGTCCGCGAGCAGACGGATTACGTTGTGGCGGTCCATGATTGCCCCAAGCCCCCACCCACCCGCGTCTCCCTCACCCTGCCCGCCGTGCACCGCTCCCGCCACGTGATGCTGGTGGTCAGCGGTGAAGGCAAGGCCGCCGCGGTAGCCGCCGCCGTCAACGGTGCCTCCCCCGACGACGTCCCCTCCGCGGGCGCGGTCGGCATCGAATCCACCACCTGGGTCATCGACGAAGCCGCCGCGACGGACCTGCTGGTCGATATCGACGACGAAGAAGAGTGACGTGCGGCTGACGGTGCCGACCGGTCCGACATGATCGGCGCCGTCAGCCTTGTTCGACGGCTCGGACCTCCACCGCGTACGAGCTGTCCATCAGGTCGGTCATCGCGTGCTGGAAGTCGCGGCGCTTCTGCTCACTCCAGCCTGTCGTCAGCTGAGCGAAGACGGCCTCCTGCCAGCGATGTGCCTGCTCCAGCAGGGACCAGCCCGCAGGAGTGAGCGATGCTTCGCGTCGTCGACCATCGCCGGCGGACGTAGTCATATCCAGATAGCCGGCTGATGCGGCGCTCTTGATCAACCGGGAAGCGCCGCTCTGATCGATCCCGATCTCGTCCCCGATCGCCGTGACCGTCGCCCGGGTTCCCCGCTGCCCGAGCGCATGGACCGCCTCGCACACGACCACGATGCGCCCCTGATCACCCTCGATGTCCGCCGAAACCGGCCGACGTGCCCAGTGCCGGACGAAGTGGAACAGAACCTGCCCCGGTCCCTGTCCGCTCACTCGGATGCCGCCATCTCACGGCAGATGTGCGCCAGTTCGAGGGCGGCGTCGAGGTCCGGCATAACTTCATACGGCCCGGTCGCGATTCAGCGGTAGCCGAGTCGGCCGTGGACCGGTGGTCGCGGCGTTAGCATCGGGGCTCTCGGCATGGCGATCGGCGTCGGCTCGGCTGCGGGCGAGGAGTGGGCAATGGGCGAGGTGGGCAGAGGGTCCGTGGATCTGGATGCGGCGTTCCGGGCTGCTGTAGTGGGTCTCGAGGCAGGGTCGATCGATGGCAGGGCGGGGATCGATGCGGCGTTCGGGTTGGAGTTGTTCGAATCCCAAGTGGCGAGTAGGCATCTCGACCTGGCTGCCAGGCGGCTGGGGGCCGCCAAGCAGGGGTTCTACAGCATCGGGTCGTCGGGGCACGAGGGGAATGCGGCGGTGGCGGCGGCCTTGCGGGTAGATGATCCCGCCTTGCTGCACTATCGGTCCGGGGCGTTCTTCGTACAGCGGTGCAAGCGGGTGCCCGGCCTGGATCCGATCCGGGACGTGCTGCTCGGGGTGGTCGCGGCGGCGAGCGATCCGATCTCCGGCGGGCGGCACAAGGTGTTCGGTAGTACTGCCGCGTCGATCATTCCCCAGACCTCGACCATCGCCTCGCATCTACCCCGCGCCGTCGGCCTCGCGTTCGCGATCGAAAGGGCTGCCCGCCAAGGCATTCCGTGCCCGTGGCCCCGAGATTCGGTGGTGGTGTGCAGTTTCGGTGACGCCTCGGCCAACCACTCCACCGCGGCCGGTGCCATCAATGCCGCCGTCCACGCCTCTCACCAGGGCGTGCCGATGCCCATCGTGTTCGTCTGCGAGGACAACGGGATCGGGATCAGCGTGCCGACACCGGCCGACTGGATCGAGCGCGCCTACGGTCCACGCCCCGGCCTGACCTATCTCGCCGCCGACGGATGCGACCTGCCCGATGTCCTCGGTGCCGCCGAGGACGCGGTGTATCTGGCCCGCACCTGGCGGGTCCCGGTCTTCCTGCACATGCGCACGGTCCGCCTCGGCGGCCATGCGGGTTCGGATGTGGAATCGGGCTACCGTGGCCCGGCCGATATCGCCGCCGACCTGGCCCGCGACCCCCTCCTCGGCACCGCCCGCCACCTGCTCGCCACCGGCGTCACCGACACGTCCGACCTGCTCGCCCGCTACGAACGCATCGCCGACCGGGTGCGCGAGGTCAGCGCCGAGGTGGTGCGCGAGGCGAGGCTGGATTCCGCGTCGGCCGTCATCGCTCCCCTCGCCCCCTCCCACCCGTCGGCGGTCCGCGCAGACGTTCTCCGCTCCGCGACCACCACCGACTCCCCCAGCAAGGACCTGTCTGTCAGCCCCAGGACGACCCTCGCCCAGGCGATCAACCACACCCTCGGCGAACTCCTCACCCGCGACCCCGACGTGCTGGTCTTCGGTGAGGACGTGGGCCGCAAGGGCGGGGTGTACGGGGTGACGAAGGGCCTGCGGAAGCGATTCGGGCCGCGGCGGGTGTTCGACACCTTGCTCGACGAGCAGGCCGTGCTCGGTACCGCGCTCGGCACCGCATCGGCCGGGTTCGTGCCGATTCCGGAGATCCAGTACCTGGCGTATGTGCACAATGCCGGCGACCAGATCCGGGGCGAAGCGGCGACGCTGCAGTTCTTCTCCGCCGGGCGGTACCGCAACCCGATGGTGGTCCGCATCGCGGGCCTGGCCTACCAGAAGGGTTTCGGCGGACACTTCCACAACGACAATTCCCTTGCGGCACTTCGGGACATCCCCGGTGTGGTGGTGGCCGTCCCGGCCCGCGCCGACGATGCCGCCGCCCTGTTGCGCACGTGTGTTTCGGCGGCGCGGGTGGACGGCCGGGTCTGCGTGTTCGTCGAACCGATCGCCCTGTATCACACCCGCGACCTGTATCCCGGCGACGACGGATGGCTCGCGTCGCCCACCACCGAACACGTCCCGATCGGCAGCGCCCGCGTCTACGGCGACGGCACCGATCTCACCATCGTCACCTTCGGCAACGGTGTTCCGATGAGTCTGCGCGTCGCCGATCGCCTCGCCGACAGAGGCGTGCGTGCCCGCGTCCTCGATCTACGGTGGCTGAACCCGTTGCCGCGCGCGGATCTGCTCGAGCAGGCCGTCGCGACGGGCCGGGTGCTGGTGGCCGACGAGACCCGCCACAGCGGCGGTGTGTCCGAATCGGTCTTCGCCGCGCTCCTCGACGCCGGATATCGTGGCGCCCTCGCCCGCGTCACCAGCAGCGACAGTTTCGTGCCGCTCGGCCCCGCCGCGGACACCGTGCTGCTGAGCGAAACGGACATCGAGAAGGCGGCGCTGGCCCTCCTGCCCTGAATTCGGTCCGCTTTGCGAGGAATTCGCCGAATCCTGTCGAGAAGTACGCGATCGGCGCGGTTTGGTGACCGCGCGCCGGGTACACGCCGCACACACTCGTCTACTCGGAGGATTTCGTCATGAGGACAGGGCTTACACGTTTCGGCATCGCGACGGTGGCGGCAGCGGCGGTCGCCGCGGGTGCGGGGCAGGCCGCGGCGGCACCGGCGACGGTGTCGATCGACGGCAGTATGCAGGTACTCGGGTTGAACATCCTGCACGTCGACGCGCAAGGGCAGGGTGACGGTCCCGCCACCGGTACCTACGTCGCCACCGGGCAGTTCGGGAACATGCCGTTGCCGGTGAAGGTCACCGGGCCGGTCACCTGCCTGCGGGTTCAGGGCAACAAGGTGTCGCTGGTGTATCCGATCACCACCGCCGAACCGGTGATGGTGTTCGCCCCGGATTCGATGGCCATCCAGATCACGGTGGCCAAGGGCGAGAACGGTGGGCCCAACATGATCGGCTACGGCGTGCCGATGCCGACCAGTTCCTTCACCGATTGTCTGCCCGGGCCGACGCCGCTGATGTTCAACGGAACGATCGACATCAGCTGAGCCGACCCCTCTCGCCGGGGCGTGCGTCCGCCGCCTCGGCTCTGCGCCGGGGACACACCCGCCGCCGAAAACGGGCCGCGGGCACGCGATGTGCCGTAGGTTTGCCGGGAACATTTCAGCGGTGCGGTGTCAACCCATGGAGGCGTGTTCACGGTGCGGTCGGATGTCGGGGTCACCTGCCCACTGTCCCAAGCGCAATGGAGCTGGTGGCTCGCCCAGCAATTGCACCCCGATGTCCCCGCCACCGTGGCGATGTATCTGGATCTGGCGGGCGATGCCGACCTCGATCTGCTCGCCCGCTGCACCCGGCAGGCCGCCGCCGAATTCGAATCCCCCCGGGTGCGGCTCACTCTGGTGGACGGCATCCCGCACCAATTCGTCGACTCCGCGACCCCACTGGCCTTCGACATCGTCGATCTGAGCACCGCTCCCGGCGCCGTCGCGGTGGCCCTCGACCACATGGAACGCGACCACAGCGCCCCGCTCGACCCGCTCGCCCCCGATCTGACTGTCGCCTCGATCTTCATCATCACCCCGACCCGCCACCTGCTGTACCTGCGCAGCCACCACATCGTCCTCGACGGTATGGGCGCCGCCGCCCTCCTCGCCCGAACGGGCGACCTCTACCGCACCGCCCTCCGCGAGACGAGCGCCCTCGACGAATCGCAGCACGCCGCCCCACAGCCGAGCAGGGCAGCCAAGGCGGACCAAAGACCGTTGACAGTCGCGCAATTGCTGGAAGAGGACCGCGTCTACAAAGCATCTTCCCGCGCCGACGCCGACCGCAGCTACTGGCGTCAGCAGTTGACCCAGGTCGGTGAGCCGGTGAGCTTGGCACGCCGGGCGGCGGCACCCGCGCCCCGTCCGCATCAGGTGAACACCACCCTCGATGCCGGAACCGTGCGGCAGCTCGCGGACGCCAAGGCCCGGCACGGCGCGACGTTCCCGGAACTGGTCATCGCCGCTTTCGCCGGCTATCTGGCGCGGATGACCGGGAGCGCGGAGGTGACCCTGACCATCCCGGTCACCGCGCGACCGACCGCCGCGCTGCGTCGTTCGGCGGGTTCGATGTCGAATGTGGTTCCGCTGCGGCTGTCCGGATTGGACGACATCACCGTCGGCGCTGTCATCGCACAGGTGCGGGCGGCGGTGATCGGGGCGTTGCGTCATCAACGGCACCGGCACGAGGACATCCGCGGCGACCACCCCACCCTGCGGGAGGGGTTCGGTCCGGTGGTCAACACCCTCGCCTTCACCGAGCCCTTACACCTGGGCCCGCTGTCGGGTCAGGTGCGTTTGCTCGCCCTGGGTCCGGTCACGGATCTACATGTCAACGGTTACCAGATCGGCCCGGACGAGGTCTCCATCGACTTCCAGGCCAACCCCGCCCGCTACTCCCACGACGCCGTCCTCACCCACCACCGCACGTTCCTCACCTACTTCACCCACTTCCTCACCGCCCACCCCCACGACCCCATCACCATGCACGCCCAGACCGCCGATTCTAGGCGGTCACCGAACCAGTTGTCTCCCAGCTCAATACGCTCGAACGCGTCTACGCGAGCTCTGTCCGAGCTCCTGTGCTCAGCCCTCTCGACACCCGACTGCCTGCCACCACAGGTCACACCGCCACCGCAGGCCGTCGCTTCGCCACCGACTCAGCCGACCCGGCAGGACACGGCGGGCGACAACGCGACCTCCGAGGCGGCGTATTCCTCAGTGGCACTGCAAGACCGGGACCGTACCCTCACCTACTCGGAGCTGGACGAGATCTCGTCGCGGTGGGCTCGGGCACTCCTCGCACGCGGCGCCGGGCCCGGGACATTCGTCGTCGTCGCGATTCCGCGTTCGCTGGAATCGGTGGTGGCGTTGTGGGCGGTGGCGAAGACGGGGGCCTGCTTCGTCCCCGTCGATCCGGATGAACCCGCGAACCGGTTGTCCACCATCATCGCGCGCTGTGGGGCGCCGCTCGGAGTGACGGTTTCGTGGGTGAGCGTCAGCTGCGATGCGATCACCTGGCTCGCCATCGACGATCCGGCCGAGGCGAACCGCTATCCGGGTACCCCGGTCGATGACCACGATCGCCCTCGCCCGCTGCTGCCGGGCGATCCGGCGTACGTGATCCACACCTCGGGCACCACCGGCACGCCCAAGGGTGTCGTCGTCGCCCACCACGCACTGGGCGACCTCACCGACTACTTGCTGAAACACTATGGGCTGCATCGTGATTCGGTTCTTCTGCACTCCCACAGCGCGACCTACGACGCACACCTGCTCGAACTGCTCGCCGGTTTCGCGGCGGGCGCCCGGGTGGTGGTCGCCCCACCGACGGTCGTGGCCGGTCAGGAAATGGCCGAGCTGATCCGCAGTACCGGCTGCACCGTTTTCCAGACCGCGCCCGCCGTGCTCGCCACACTGTCACCCCAGCAGCTTCCGACCGTCGAGGTCGTCGCGATCGGCGGCGAAGCGTGCCCGTCGGCGCTGATGGCCGAGTGGGCACCCCAGGTGCGGTTGTTCAACGGGTACGGGCCGACCGAGACCACCATCATGGTGACCGAGAC
Source organism: Nocardia sp. JW2 (assembly GCF_051843015.1). Classification (NCBI taxonomy): domain Bacteria; kingdom Bacillati; phylum Actinomycetota; class Actinomycetes; order Mycobacteriales; family Nocardiaceae; genus Nocardia; species Nocardia sp. JW2. The sequence continues at coordinate 405,492 of NZ_JBPXLK010000001.1, read as the reverse complement.
GGATGCCATGCGCCCCGACGGGGCGGTGACGGTCGGCCATCCCCTGCCGGGCGTGTCCGCGTGGGTCCTCGATACGCGCCTGCGTCAGGCCCCGGTCACCGCGCGGGGTGAGCTCTACGTGGGCGGCGCGTGCGTCGCCGACGGATATCTGAACGACCCGGCCGCCACCGCCTCACGTTTCGTCGCCGACCCGTTCGGTGACGGCTCCCGCCTGTACCGAACCGGCGATCTGGTCGGCGCCCGCCCCGACGGGGAGTTCGAATTCTTCGGCAGGCTCGACGCCCAGCTCGAGGTCAACGGCAGGCGTATCGAACCCGCGGAGATCGAGGCGGCGCTGCTCACCGAACCAGAGATCGCCTACGCCGTGGTCACCGTCGCCGATGCGGGCACACCGGGCGCGCGTCTGATCGGCTACGTGGTTCCCCTACCGGGAAGGCACATCGACACCGCCGCCGTCCTGGCCCGGTTGCGTGCCGCACTGCCGCAAGCCCTCGTCCCGACCACCCTGATCGAACTCGACCGACTTCCCTTGGGCGGCAACGGGAAAGTCGTCCGATCCGCCCTCCCCGCACCGACGATCACCGCGAACCCCACCCGCCCACCGGCCACCGAGCTCCAACGCCTGATCGCCGACCGCATCACCGCGACGCTCGGCACCCCCGCCGGCCTCGACGACGACTTCTTCGAACTCGGCGGCAATTCCCTTCTCGGCGTGCTGGTTTCGTCCGACATCGCCGCCGCGACCGGTGTCCCCGTCACCGTGCGCTGGCTCTACACCAGCCCGACCGTGCAGGCGCTGGCCGAACGCATCGCCGGCTTCGACGGCCACAGCGGCGACGACGACGCACTCGGCACAGTTCTCGTCCTGCGCCGCAAGGGTTCTCGCCCACCCCTGTTCTGCGTGCACTCGGCGGTTCCGCTGGCCTGGTGCTATGCGGGCCTGACCGGTTACCTCCCCGACCGCCCCGTCTACGGCCTGCAAGCCACCGAACTCACGGGCACCCCGACAATCGACGACCTCGTCGAGCACTACCTCGCGACCGTCCTCGCACTACAACCCCACGGCCCGTACCACCTGCTCGGGTGGTCGCTCGGCGGCCAGATCGCCCACGCCCTCGCCGTCCGCCTACGCGACACCGGCGCCCGGGTCGGCGTGCTGACCATGCTCGACAGCGTCGTCTACACCCCGGAGGAACCACCCACGCCGCGCATGCGCGACCTGCTGACCCACCTGCTCGGCGACGAACCCGAAGACGCCGACGCCGCCCCGGATGTCACCGCCGCCGAGGCGGCCGCGACCCTGGCGAGCACGAAAACCTCGTTCGGCACCGGGCTTTCGGCCAGCCAGCTCGAACGCCTGCACCGGGGTTACATCGCGGGCGTGCGGTTGTCGCACACCTACCGACCCGCCCGCTTCGACGGTGATCTGCTGTATTTCTCGGCGACGCGCGGCATCACGGCGATGTTCGACGGCGACATGTGGCAACCGTTCGTCACCGGCGAGGTGATCGAGCATCCGGTCGAGGCCACCCACGCCCAGCTCACCAACACCTCGGTCTTCGCCCACATCGGTCCATTGCTCGCTCGTCACCTCGACCGGGTGGAAGAACCTTCCGAACCGGCGCTCGCGACTACCGCAGCCGAGGAACCGTGGTGATCACCACCCCGAAAACCGGTACCACACACCGTCATACGGCCGGTAGGTCTCGTCGTACTCCCCCGTCGGCTCGGGTGCCCCGCCGGGCAGATAGGCATAGCCGACACTGCCGATGAAGCCGCCCGGTGTTCGGAAGAGGCATCCGCCGTCTTCCTGGTGCACCTCGGTGACGGTGAACAATCCGATGCGCTGGTCGGTGGTGGACGGCTCACATGTCTGCGCGGCTCGTTCGAAGTCGGGTTTGGACAGCGACCAACCGAATCGCTGCGCGGTGCCTGTCCCGCCCAGCACCGCGGTGAGCACCACGATCAACGGTGCGACCACGGTGAGCCAGGTCCCACGGAACGCCACCAGCCCGACGATCCCGAAGGATAGCCACAGCACACCGACCGCACCGAGTACCACGAAGGCGACCAGCAGGCGTTCGATCGGCCCATCGACCGTGTTCTGCCAGAGCAGGGCACCACAGCTCAGTGCGGTCGCGACCGCGATGCAGCACATGACAACGGTCCACCAGGTCGGCACCGACCGACGTGACCGCACGACTCCCCCAGAGTTCATGTCCGTCACCGTACGTGACGGATCACCCCTGCGGAATCAGGAGAACTTGATCTCCAGGCCGATACCGAGAATGGCGATCAGCCAGACGATGCCGACGAAGATGGTGACACGGTCGAGGTTCTTCTCGACGACGGTGGAACCCGACAGGCTCGACTGCACGCCGCCACCGAAGAGGCTGGACAGGCCGCCGCCCTTGGCGCGGTGCAACAGCACCAGCAGCACCAACAGCACGCTGGTGATCACAAGGAGGATATCGAGGAACAGCGACATGGCGACCATCCTAGGTGCTGGGCGGGCGCCCGGTCTAACCAGGCTCGACCGCGACCAGATGCGACACGGTCTCGGGCCCCGCCGCGTAGTGCGCCACGGCCTGTTCGATCTCCCGATCACGCGCGGTGAGCCGCACCTGATGCTGATGCATGTGCTCGGCCCACGAGCGGACGACGAACGCCTCGACGAACCGGTCGACGGTCCCGACATCGCGATACAGCCGCCACTCCATCGCACCCGTGCGTTGCCGTGACCGTCCGACCAGCGCCATCGCGTCGGTGAAGGCCGCTACGTCCTCCGGCGGCACGTCGTAACCGCGCAGCACGAGTACGGGCCCGTCGGCCGGGTCGGGTTCGACGACGAGTTGCGGTTCGGGCCAGTACGCGGCCGGTGAGAGGTCGATCTCCTCGACGTTGTGCCGGATCGGCCACCACACCGTGCTCACCGCGCACCCCCCGAGCAGCACCGCCGCGATGAGCAACGCGGTGACGGCGCCGTAGGCCCCGGCGACCAGACCCCACAGCAGCGAGCCGATGGCCTGCCCGCCCATGAACACCAGCATGTACACCGACAGCCCGCGCGCCCGCACCCAGGCGGGCAGCAGCAGCTGCATGGTCGAGTTCAGTGTCGACATGGCGAGCAGCCAGGCCAGCCCGGCGCCGACGAGCAGCACGAGCACCAGCACGACACTGTGCACCAGCGCGGTCGCCACCGCACCGATCCCGAACAGCACCGCGGCCAGCGCCAACCGCTGGGTCGGCGTGAACAGCACCCGCAACCGCGACAACCCGAGCGCGCCGCACACCGCACCGAGCCCTAGCGCACCGAGCAGCAGGCCGTACCCGTCGGAGGCCAGCCCGAGCCGGTCGTGCGCGATCACCGGAAGCAGCGACCACACCGCGCTGGCGGGCGCGATGAACAGAATGGAGCGGAACAACACCCGCCGGATGGCGGGCGCGGCCCGGATGAACCGGGTGCCCGCCTGCAACGCGGCCAGCGGGCGTTCGCTCGGCAGCGAGCGAACCCGGACCGGCCATTTCGACACCAGCAACACCGCCACGATGCCGACGAACGAGAGCGTGTTGAACCCGAACACCACCGTCGGCCCGGCCACCGAAACCAGCACACCCGCCACGGCGGGCCCGACCGCGCGACCGATGTTCACGCTCATACTGCCCAGCGCCGCCACCGAGGTGATCTGGTCGCGTGGCACGAGTTCGGGCTGGATCGCCTGCCACGCGGGTGCGGTGAGCGCCTGCCCGCAGCCGAGCAGGAACAACAGCGTGAGCAGCACCGCGGGCGTGGTGTGGCCGGTCGCGGTGAAGACGGTCAGCGTCAGCGAGGCCACCGCCATGCCTGCCTGCGCACCGATCAGCAACCGGCGCCGATCGAGTAGATCGGCCAGCACCCCGGACGGAATGGACAGCAACATCACCGGCAGCGTGATCGCGGTCTGCACGAACGACACGAGCACCGCGGCATTGGGTTGATCGACGAGAATCCACTGTGCGCCGACGGTCTGCATCCAGGTGCCCAGATTCGACACGAGCTGCGCGATCCACAACGCCCGGAACACCGGCGACCGCAGCGGAGCCCAGGTCGACACCCGCTCACCCGCCACACCCGTCACATTCCCGAGCATATCCCCGGTCCCCCAGCGGGACGCACGCTCACCACGCTGTGGTGGCGGCATCGGCCGACAGCCGAACGCCACCAGCGCGCGGTGATCTTGATCGGCTGTCGCCGGGCGGACGTACGATGGGCCGATGCCGGGATTCCCGCTCCGCCTCGCCGCTCTGTGTGTGCTCGCCGTCGCGGCAGGCGCCTGCTCGTCCGGTGACTCGGGTGACGCGCCACCGAAGCCGACGCCGATGGGACACACCTACCTGTCGACGCGGGTGGAGGGCGGGGCGATCCCCGGCGGCGGTCCGATGACGCTCACCTTCGACAACGGGCGGATCACCGCGAACTCCGGGTGCAATACCAGCAGCGGCACCGTCGATTTGAGCGACAACGTGCTGCGCACCTCCCGGCTCGCCGGCACCCTGATGGGCTGTCCCGGCGAACGCGGCCAGGCCGACGCCTGGCAGAACTCGTTCCTCGAGGCGAGCCCCACCTGGCGGCTCGACGGCGACGATCTGACCCTCACCGGCAAGGACGTCACCGTCCACCTCACCGACAAGAAGATCGTCACCCCGGACAAACCGCTGACCGGCACCAACTGGATCGCGACCACCCTGCTCACCCCGGACGCCAAGGTCCGCTCGGCCGCGCTCGACGAGGCCCGACCCACCCTCGTGATCACCGCCGACGGCCAGGTCAGCGGCACCACCGGATGCAATCGCCTGACCGGCACCGCGCAGCTCGGCCCCGGCGACGAGGTGAACTTCGAGGTGGCCACCACGAAGATGATGTGCCCACCGGAGGTGATGGAGGTCGAACGGCACGTCCTCGACGTCCTCGACGGTCACACCGAGGCCACCATCGACGCCGACACTCTCACCCTGCGCAACGCCGACGGCACGGGCCTGGAACTGCGCGCCCAGCAGTAGACGAAAGGGCCGGAACCCGTTTCCACGGATTCCGGCCCTTCGGCACAGCAGAACAGGTCAGGGCAGCGGACCACCGGCGGCGATCGCGGACAGGGTGGCGAACTCGTCACCCTTGAGCGAGGCACCGCCGACGAGCGCGCCGTCGATATCCGGCTGACCGATCAGTTCGCCGATGTTCTTGGCGTTCACCGATCCGCCGTAGAGCACACGGACACCGGCGGCGACCTCCGGGGAGGCCAGCTTCTCCAGCTCGCCGCGGATCGCACCGCACACTTCCTGGGCGTCGGCCGCCGAGGCCACCTTGCCGGTGCCGATGGCCCACACCGGTTCGTAGGCGATGACGACCTTCGAGATCTCCTCGGCCGTCAGGCCTTTCAGCGAACCACGCAGCTGCTCGAGGTTGAACTCGACGTGTGTGCCCGCCTCGCGAACACCGAGCCCCTCGCCGATGCAGACGATCGGGGTGAGGTCGTTCTTCAGCGCCTGCTTGGCCTTGGCCAGCACCGTGGCGTCGTCCTCGGTGTGGTACTGGCGCCGCTCCGAATGCCCGACCACCACGAAGGTGCAGCCCAGCTTGGCCAGCATGGACCCGCTGATCTCACCGGTGTAGGCACCCGAATCGTGCACCGACACGTCCTGCGCACCATAGGTGAGCAGCAGCTTGTCGCCGTCGACGATCGACTGCACGCTGCGGATGTCGGTGAACGGCGGGATGACCGCCACGTCGACCTTCGCGAAGTACTTCTCCGGCAGCGCGAACGCCACCTTCTGCACCAGCGCGATGGCCTCGAGGTGGTTGAGGTTCATCTTCCAGTTGCCCGCGATGAGCGGCTTACGTGCTGCCATCGCTCAGCCCTCCAGCACCGAAATACCGGGCAGCTCTTTGCCTTCCAGGTATTCCAGGGACGCGCCACCACCGGTGGAGATGTGCGAGAAGCCGTCGTCGGGCAGGCCGAGGGTGCGCACGGCCGCGGCCGAGTCACCGCCGCCGACGACCGTGAACGCACCCTTGCCGGTGGCGGTCACGATGGCCTCGGCGACACCACGGGTGCCCGCGGCGAACTTCTCGAACTCGAACACGCCCATCGGGCCGTTCCAGAACACCGTCTTCGCCTCGGTGAGCAGCGCGGCGAACCGCGACACCGACTCCGGGCCGATGTCAAGGCCCATCCAGCCGTCGGGGATCTCGGTCGACGCGACGGTCTTGCTGTCGGCGTCGGCGGCGAACTTGTCGGCCGCCACGATGTCGACCGGCAGGTGCAGCACGTCGCCGAAGCGCTCGAGCAGGCTCTTGCAGGTGTCGATCATCTCTTCCTGCAGCAGCGAGCTGCCGACCGAAACACCCTGTGCGGCAAGGAAGGTGAAGCACATGCCGCCGCCGATCACCAGGGTGTCGACCTTGGGGGCCAGCGCCTCGATCACCGCGAGCTTGTCGGAGACCTTGGAACCACCGAGCACCACCGCGTACGGGCGGGCAGGGTCCTGGGTGAGCTTCTGCAGCACCTCGACCTCGGCGGCGACCAGCGTGCCCGCGTAGTGCGGGAGCACCTGGGCCACGTCGTAGACCGAGGCCTGCTTGCGGTGCACCACACCGAAACCGTCGGACACGAACGCGCCGTCGTCGCCGACGAGTTCCACGTAGGCGGCGGCCAGCTTGGCCCGCTCGGCGTCGTCCTTGCTGGTCTCGCGCGCGTCGAAACGCACGTTCTCGAGCAGCAGCACGTCACCGTCGGTGAGGCCCTCCGAGCGCGAGAGTGCGTCGTAGCCGACCACGTCACCGGCCAGCTGGACATTGCGGCCCAGCAGCTCGGCCAGCTTCGCGGCCACCGGGGCCAGCGAGAACTTCGGGTCCGGCTCACCCTTCGGGCGGCCCAGGTGCGCCATGACGACGACCTTGGCGCCCGCTTCGACCAGCGCCTGGATCGTCGGCACCGAGGCGATGATGCGACCCGGGTCGGTGATCGCGCCGTTGTCGTCGAGGGGGACGTTCAGGTCGGAGCGCACGAGCACGCCCCGACCCTCGACACCCTCGGCCAGGAGATCCTGGAGTGTCTTGACCGTCATCGCGTTCAGAGCGACTTGCCGACGAGACCGATGAGGTCGGCGAGGCGGTTGGAGTAGCCCCACTCGTTGTCGTACCAGGACACGACCTTGACCTCGTTGCCGATGACCTTGGTCAGCGGAGCGTCGTAGATCGAGGAGTGCGGGTCGGTAACGATGTCGCTCGACACGATCGGGTCCACGTTGTACTTGAGGATGCCCTTCAGCGGGCCCTCGGCGGCGGCCTTCATCGCGGCGTTGATCTCGTCGATGGTGGCGGACTTGGCCAGCGTGGCGGTCAGGTCGGTGACCGAGCCGGTCGGGACCGGAACGCGCAGCGCGTAACCGTCGAGCTTGCCCTGCAGCTCGGGCAGCACCAGGCCGATGGCCTTGGCCGCACCCGTGCCGGTGGGCACGATGTTCAGGGCCGCGGCGCGGGCGCGACGCAGGTCCTTGTGCGGCGCGTCCTGCAGGTTCTGGTCCTGGGTGTACGCGTGGATGGTGGTCATCAGGCCCTGGACGATGCCGAACTCGTCGTTGAGCACCTTGGCGATGGGGCCGAGGCAGTTCGTGGTGCACGAGGCGTTGGAGATGATGTTCTGGCTGCCGTCGTACTTGTCGTCGTTGACGCCCATCACGATGGTGATGTCCTCGCCGGAGGCCGGCGCGGAGATGATGACCTTCTTCGCACCCGCGGACAGGTGACCCTTGGCCTTGGCGGCGTCGGTGAAGATACCGGTCGACTCGACGACGATGTCCACGCCCAGGTCGCCCCACGGCAGCGCCGACGGGCCTTCCTTGATGGCGAGCGCCTTGATGCGCTGCTCGCCGACGACGATGGTGTCACCGTCGACGGACACGTCCTGCGGCAGGCGACCCAGGATCGAGTCGTACTTCAGGAGCGTCGCAAGAGTGTTGATGTCGGTGAGGTCGTTGACCGCGACGATCTCGATATCGGTCTTGCCGACAGCCTTCAGCGCCTCCACCGCACGGAAGAAGTTACGTCCGATACGACCGAAGCCGTTGATACCTACCCGGACAGTCACGTTATCGCTCCTCAGCTTTCAAGCGGATTCATTCCGACGATGACCACAGTAGTAGCCGACCCAACCCCACCGACAGCCACCTGCGGTTTGTGAGTCGCGCGCCCCTGAGCACCTGGAATGCACAGAGTAAAGGGCATAGCGATCGCACATGACCGCTATGCCCTAAACGTCGGATACGCCACAACCGGGTGGCGCGAATCCTCAGGCGTCGTCGAGAAGTTCGGCCGTCACCGCCGACTCGGTATCGGGGATGCCGAGGTCCTTGGCGCGCCGGTCGGCCATCGACAGCAGGCGCCGGATGCGGCCCGCGACAGCGTCTTTCGTCATCGGCGGCTCGGCGAGCTGACCCAGTTCCTCGAGCGAGGCCTGCCGGTGCTGCACGCGCAGCTTGCCCGCGGCGGCCAAGTGGTCGGGCACGTCGTCGGCGAGGATCTCGAGCGCGCGCTCCACCCGGGCCGCCGCCGCGACGGCCGCGCGGGCCGAACGGCGCAGGTTGGCGTCGTCGAAGTTGGCCAGCCGGTTGGCCGTCGCACGCACCTCACGGCGCATGCGGCGCTCCTCCCAGGTGAGCCTCGTGTCCTGGGCGCCCATGCGGGTGAGCAGCGCGCCGATCGCCTCGCCGTCACGCACCACCACCCGGTCGGTGCCGCGCACCTCACGGGCCTTGGCGGTGATCCCGAGCCGACGGGCCGCGCCGACCAGCGCGAGCGCCGCCTCCGGGCCAGGGCAGCTCACCTCGAGCGCGGAGGAGCGCCCCGGCTCGGTGAGCGAGCCGTGGGCGAGAAAAGCACCGCGCCACGCGGCTTCGGCGTCACCGATGCTGCCGCCGACCACCTGGGCGGGCAATCCGCGCACCGGCCTGCCGCGCACGTCGAGCAGCCCGGTCTGGCGGGCCAGCGCCTCGCCCTCCTTGGACACCCGGACCACATAGCGGGAGGTCTTGCGTAAGCCACCCGCGCCGAGCACGTGCACATCGGAGCCGTAGCCGTACAACTCGAAGATCTCGCGGCGCAGCCTGCGGGCGATGGACCCCATGTCCACCTCGGCTTCCACGATCACCCGGCCCCCGACGATGTGCAGACCGCCCGCGAATCGCAGCAATGCCGACAATTCCGCCTTGCGTGAGCTGACCTGCGACACCACGAGCCTGCTCAGCTCGTCCTTCACCTCGGCTGTCATCGCCACGAGACGCGCTCCTTTCCCACCGACCCCGAACGCTCATCTGCAACACTGTGCACATCCGCGGCACTGTGCTGTCTCTCGACTCGAAGCCCAGCCAGTTGCGACCGCGGCGACCGAATCAGCTGATCCAGTGCGGCGGCTAGTTTTCCGGGATGATGCCGATCCGTTCCCGGCTCGGCCACATCGCAGAACGTTACCCGTGCGCGCAACTGTTCGGCGGCTCTTGACACATGTTCCCGCTGCCGCCCCTCGGGCACCGACGCCGAGTCGACGAGCACATCGTCGACCGCGAAACCCGGTGCGTGCTGGGACAATACATGGAGATGGCGCTCGGCGGAAAAGCCGGCCGTCTCCCCCGGCTCCGCGGCCAGATTCAGCACGAGTACCTTACGCGCCCTGGTGCGGACCAGCGCGTCGCGCAGACCGGGGACGAGCACGTGCGGGATCACACTGGTGAACCACGAACCCGGCCCGAGCACAACGACATCCGCGTGTTCGATCGCCGACACGGCCGCCGGGCCGGCGGGTGGATCCGAGGGAATCAGCCGCACCCGGCGGACCTTACCCGGTGTGGTCGCCACCGCGACCTGACCGCGTACACACCGGCCGACTCGCGGATCCGCTTCCAGCCCCGATACTTCCGCCTCGATGTCGAGCGGGATCGGCGACATCGGCAGCACCCGGCCCGTGATGCGCAGCAGCCTGCCCACCTCGTCGAGCGCCGCGACCGGGTCGCCGAGGATGTCGGTGAGCCCGGCGAGCAGCAGGTTGCCGAGCGAGTGCCCGGCGAGCGCGCCGGATCCGCCGAAGCGGTGCTGCACGGTGGTCGTCCAGATGCCGTCGGCGTCCTCGGCCAGCGCGGCGAGCGCCATCCGCAGGTCACCGGGCGGGAGCATGCCGAGTTCGGCACGCAGGCGTCCGGATGACCCGCCGTCGTCGGCGACCGTGACCACGGCGGTGATCCGCCTGGTCAGCCTGCGCACCGCGGTGAGTGTCGCGTACAAGCCGTGACCACCGCCCAGCGCGACGACGGCTGGGTCGGCTTCCCATCCACTCATTCGCGCCCCAGGTCCCGATGCACCACGCGCACGACGTCGACCGCCGCGGGGCCGGTGTCGGCACCGATGCGTTCGCCGAGCGCCTCGGCGATCGCGACGCTGCGGTGTTTCCCGCCGGTGCACCCCACTGCCACCGTCATGTATCGCTTCCCCTCTTGCCGGTATCCGGTCGTGGTCAGGTCGACCAGGTGGTGGCAGGTGCGCAGGTAGTCCTGCGCGCCCGGCTGCGACAACACATAGTCGCTGACCACCGACTCCTGGCCCGTGTGTTCCCGCAACTCGGGAATCCAATGCGGATTCGGCAGGAAACGCACATCCAACACCGTGTCGGCGTCGAGTGGAACACCGTACTTGAAACCGAAGGACTGCACAGTGAGCTGCAGCGCGGCGGGCACGCCCGCGCCGTACACCTCTTCCAGCTTGCGGTGCAGCTGGTGGATCGACAGCTCGGTGGTGTCGATGACGACATCGGCGGCGGCCTTCACCGCCGACAGGCGCACCCGTTCGGCGGTGATGCCCGCCGAGAGGGTGCCGTCGGGGCTGTCGCTCTGCAGCGGATGCCTGCGCCTGGCGAAGCCGAAACGCCGGATCAGCACGTCGTCGGAGGCCTCGAGGAACAGCACCCGCGTGCGGATGCCCGCCGCGCGCAACTGTTCGGTCACCCCGGAGAGGTCACCGGTGAAGAACCGGCTCCGCACGTCCATGACCAGCGCGAGCCGCCGGATCGGCGGGTCGGCGGCGGCACCGAGTTCGACCATGCGGCCGATCAGTTCCGGTGGCAGATTGTCGGTGACGTACCAGCCGAGATCCTCCAGGACGCGCGCGGCAGTGCCGCGGCCCGCGCCGGACAAGCCGGTAACGATGACCACTTCTACTGGCTGCTGTGTGTCGGTGACTGTCCCGGCGTTGTCCGGTGCCGCCCCCGCCTTGTTGTTCGATTCGACGCTTGTCATGTCCTACCGGATCCGTTTCTGGGTGCCTTTCGATCATCCCGCACCGGTTCGGGTATCGGGCGCAGACACAACGTACGGCACTCGCAATGTTGCGTCTCGCTGATCGCTACGTGCTGTTGAGTGCCTCGAGTACCGCTTTGGCCGTGGAAACGCCGATACCGGGCACCGCGGTGATCTCGTCGACCGTCGCGTCCTTGATCCGCGCGACCGAACCGAAATGGGTGACCAGCGCGGCGCGGCGTGTCTCGCCGAGCCCGCGCACCGAGTCGAGCGCCGATGCCGTCATCCGGCGGGAGCGCTTGCTGCGGTGGAAGTTGATGGCGAAGCGGTGCGCCTCGTCGCGCACACGCTGCAGCAGGAAGAGCGCCTCGCTCGTCCTCGGCATGATGACCGGATCCGGTTCGCCGGGAACCCACACCTCTTCCAGGCGTTTGGCCAGGCCGATCACCGCCACATCGGTGATGCCGAGTTCGTCGAGCACCTCCGCGGCGGCGGCGACCTGCGGTGCGCCGCCGTCGACGACGTAGAGGTTGGGTGGGTAGGCGAAGCGGCGCGGTTTGCCGGTCGTCGGGTCGATGCCGGGGCGTGAGCCGGGCTCGTCGGTGTCGTCGGCGGCGAGTTCCGCCGGCAGGTCGACGGGCTGCTGGCGTTCGCGCGCCAGCCGGGCGAAGCGGCGACGGGTGACCTCGGCGATGCTGGCGACGTCGTCGGAGCGGCCGCCGCCCGCGGCCTCCTTGATCGCGAAGTGGCGGTACTCGGATTTGCGGGCCAGGCCGTCCTCGAACACCACCAGCGAGGCGACCACGTCGGTGCCCTGCACATGGCTGATATCGACGCATTCGATGCGCAGCGGGGCACTGTCGAGTTCGAGTGCGTCCTGAATATCTTGCAGCGCTTGCGATCTCGACGTGAGGTCGCCCGCACGCTTGAGCTTGTGCTGGGCCAGCGCCTCACCCGCGTTGCGCTGCACGGTTTCGGCGAGGGCCTTCTTGTCACCGCGCTGCGGGATGCGCAGCGACACCGCCGAACCGCGCAGTTTGCTCAACCACGCCTGGATCTCGGGGGCGTCGGCGGGCAGTACGGGCACGAGCACCTCGCGCGGGACGACGTTCGCCGCCTCGGGTTCCACGCTCTGGTCGGCCATGGCGGCCTGCTCGCCGTAGAACTGGGTGAGGAACTGTTCGACGAGGGCGGCCAGTTCGGTGCCGGATTCGGCGATGTCGAGCGCGTCGCCGGATTTGTCGACCACCCAGCCGCGTTGACCGCGTACGCGCCCGTCGCGCACGTGGAAGATCTGAACGGCGGCCTCGAGTTCGTCGGTGGCGAAGGCGATCACATCGGCGTCGGTGCCGGTGCCGAGCACCACCGCCTGCTTCTCGAGTGCCCGGCGCAGGGCCTGCACGTCGTCGCGCAGGCGGGCGGCGGTCTCGAAGTCGAGGTCGTCGGCGGCCTCGTGCATGCGGCGTTCGATGGCGCGGACCATCTTGTCGGTCTTGCCGGACAGGAAGTCGCAGAAGTCGTCGACGATGTGGCGGTGCTCGTCGGCGCTGACCCGGCCGACGCACGGCGCCGAGCACTTGTCGATGTAGCCGAGCAGGCAGGGGCGCCCGATCTGATTGTGCCGCTTGAAGACTCCGTTGGAACAGGTGCGCGCGGGAAACACCCGCAGCAGCAGGTCGAGGGTTTCGCGGATGGCCCAGGCGTGGGCGTAGGGGCCGAAGTAGCGCACGCCCTTCTTGCGGGCACCCCGGTAGACGAAAAGCCGCGGATATTCCTCGTTGAGGGTCACCGCGAGCACCGGGTAGGACTTGTCGTCGCGGTAGCGCACATTGAAGCGCGGATCGAATTCCTTGATCCAGTTGTATTCGAGCTGTAGCGCCTCGACCTCGGTGGACACCACGGTCCACTCCACGCTCGCGGCCGTTGTCACCATCTGCCTGGTGCGCGGATGCAGTGACGCCACGTCGGCGAAGTAGGAGTTCAACCGGCTGCGCAGGCTCTTGGCCTTACCGACATAGATCACCCGCCCGTAGGCGTCCCGGAATTTGTACACACCGGGTTCGACGGGGATCGTGCCCGGCGCCGGCCGGTATGTCGCGGGATCTGCCACGTATCCAGGGTAGCGAGGCCTACCGACATTCCCGCCGCCCGTGCTGGGTGGGACGGCGGCGGGCGAACCGTCGGGTCCGGCGCCGGTGGCCGGTGTGTAGCGTTGATGTTCGGCTTGCCGCCGGAAAGGACCCCCGATGACCGACGCCCCCGCCCTGCACCCCTACGACGACCTGGACGACGAGGCGACCCCGTCGTGGCTGATGCCCGCCACGGTGCGCGGCGCGCGCTTGATCGCCCTGGTCTCCGCGGCGGTCGGCGTGGTGCTGATCGTGATCGGCGCCGCACTGGGCAAGCAGAGCCCACTCGGCGTGGTGGTCGGCTACCTTCCGACCTTCGCTCTAGTTCCGTTGGTCGTGCTCTTCGGCCGGGCGGGCGACCGCGTGCGCGTCGCCGCGGTGACCCTGGCGGCCGTCGGCGCACTCACCTCCTGCACCGGCATCCTCACCGGCCTCCCGCCGGGCGCGGTGGGCATCGTCGCCTCGGGCGCCGTCGCCGCCCTGCTGATGCGCCCGTCGGCCAAGACCTGGTTCACCCGCCAACGCTGACAGCAGGCCGCTGACCGGCAGCGCCGTAACGAACCTGCTCGGTCGGGAACCCGCCGAGGGGTGGTTCGCACGACCGCGATGAACCTCTACTGGGTGGCAATCCCGTGGAATGCCAGCGCATCGATGAGCGCGCGTGGACGATCTGCGATCGGGAGCGGGTCGACGAGGGCGAACCGGGCGCCGAGGGCGGTGGCCCCGCCGTCGGCCTCGGCGCTGTCACCGACCATCAGGACACGGTTCGGGTCGACACCGAGGCGGTCGATCGCGTCCTGGAAGATCCGTGCGTCGGGTTTGATGGCGCCGACCTCGTAGGACAGGGTCATCGCGCCGACCAGCGCGTCCCAGCCCCGGGTCGCGAACGCGGGCCGGATGTCGAAGGCGATATTGCTCACCACACCCACGGGGATGCCCTGGGCGGCAAGGGCTTTCAGCACGGTTCCGGTGTCGGGGTACGGCGTCCAGGCCAGCGGGTCGATGAGCCGCCCGTACAGGTCGGCGGCCTGCGCCTCGGGCACGCCCGAACCGCGCAGCACCTCGAGATAGGCCTGGCGGTGCAGGGCGGGATCGAGGTCGCGGTTGTCCCAGGCGTGCTGGCCGGGCGGGTCGAAGGTCATGAACTGTTCGACCGGTGCCGTCATGCGCCGCAGGACCTCGGCCTTGGCCGCCACGTCGAACGGGGTGCCGTCGTCGCCGACGAGGACATCGGCCCAGCTCGGGTCGTCCTCCAACCGGAACACCGTGCCGGAGAAATCGAACAGCACCGCATCGATCGCCATGTCAGCCAGGGTAACGCTGCCGCGCCCGGCCGGAAATCCCTGTGCGCGACGACGGTTCGGGGTTACGCTGCCACGATGACGCCAAGGCGACGGACGTGGATCGGGGCCACGACGGCCGCAGTGCTCACGGTGGGGCTGCTGGCCGGTTGTTCGACAGACGACACCGAGGCGGCGGAGTGCACCAGCCCGCCCAACGGCACCCCGATCACGGCGGCGCCCGCGACCGCGACGGGCCCGACCACCCAGAATCTGAGCACCAACCCCGAGATCGCCTCGGGGTACCGCAGCGACATGTCACCGGTCCGCACCAGCACCTACGCGGTGTCCACGGCGAACCCCATCGCCACCGAGGCCGCCTGCCGGGTGCTGCGTGCGGGCGGCACCGCCACCGATGCCCTGGTCACCGCCCAGGCGGTGCTCGGCCTGGTGGAACCGCAGGCCTCCGGCATCGGCGGCGGCGCGTTCCTCGTGCACTACGACGCGAAGTCCCGCACGGTGGAGGCCTACGACGGCCGCGAGACCGCACCCGCCGCCGCCACCGAGAACTACCTGCGCTGGGTGAGCGACACCGACCGCACCGAACCGGCGCCGAACACCCGCGCCAGTGGCCGTTCGATCGGGGTGCCCGGTGTGGTGCGGATGCTCGAGCTCGCGCACCGCGAGCACGGCATGACCGCCTGGAAGGAACTGTTCGATCCCGCGATCGACCTGGCCGACAGCGGTTTCGAGATCAGCCCGCGGCTGGCGGGCCAGATCGCCGAATCGGCCAAGGATCTCGCGACCGACGAGGGCGCGCGCGCCTACTTCCTTGAACCGGACGGCTCGCCGAAACGCACCGGCACCGTGCTCACCAACCCGGCCTACTCGAAAACCCTGTCGGCCCTGGCCACCGACGGTGCCGAGGCACTCTACAGCGGCCCCATCGCCCAGGACATCGTCGAGGCGGCCGGCAGCACGGCGGGCGGGCGCACACCGAGCCTGCTCACCACCACCGACCTGGCGAACTACGAACCGAAGAAGCGCACCGCGCTGTGCACCGGGTACCGCAAGTACGAACTGTGCGGCATGCCCGCGCCGTCCTCGGGCGGCAGCACCGTGGCGGCAACGATGGGCATCCTCGCCAATTTCGATCTGGCCGCGCTCGGCCCGCAGGACGTGAACCGCAACGGCGGCAAGCCCGATGCCCGCGCCGTGCACCTGATCTCGGAGGCCGAACGCCTCGCCTACGCCGACCGCAACAAGTACGTCGCCGACCCGGATTTCATTCCGCTGCCGGGTAATTCGGCGCTGTCGCTGGTCCACCCGCAGTACCTGAAGGAACGCTCCACGCTCATCAATCCGGACCGCAGCATGGGTACTGCCCAGCCGGGCAATCTCGGCCCGGTGCCGCTGGGCAACGGCCCGCAGCCGCCCGAGCACGGCACCAGTCACATCTCGGTGGTCGACAAGTACGGCAACGCGGCCGCGATGACGACCACGGTCGAATCGGCCTTCGGTTCGTTCCATTTCGTCGACGGGTTCCTGCTGAACAACCAGCTCACCGACTTCGCCGCCGACCCGCTCGACCCCGACGGCACCCCCGTCGCCAACCGCCTGCAGCCGGGTAAGCGGCCGCGCAGTTCGATGAGCCCGACCCTGGTGTTCGATCGCGACGACCAGGGCAACCGTGGCGAGCTCGCCCTGGTCACCGGCTCCCCCGGCGGCTCGGTGATCATCCAGTTCGTGGTCAAAACCCTTGTCGGAGCGCTCGATTGGGGCCTGGATCCGCAGCAGGCGGTGTCCGGGGTGTCCTTCGGGGCGGGCAATTCGCCGAGCACGGGTATCGGCGGCGAGCATCCGGCGATCGACGCCACGGCCAACGGTGACAACGACCCTCTCGTGCGCAAGCTGCGCGAGATGGGTCACCAGGTGACGGTGGCACCGCAGTCGAGCGGCCTCAGCGCATTGCAGCGCGACGGGAAGGACGGCTGGATCGGTGGGGCCGACCCCCGCCGCGAAGGTGCGGTACTCGGCGACACCCGCTGACCACCGCGACCGCGCTGTGGTGGCGGCATCGGGCGAGAGCCGAACGCCGCCGCAGCGTGGTGATCAGGTGTGCAGCTCAGCCCCCGCGAGCTCCGGTGGTGCGAACTCAGGCGGTGTAGCGGGCGCCGAGTTCGCGCAGCCGCTCGATGGCGTCGGCGGCGTAGGTCTTGTCGTTGGACCGGATGGCCAGCATCGGCACGTAGTCGTCGTCGACGAGTTCGAGCCGCGCCCACGCCTTGCGGTCGGGGAAGGCGGCGCCGCGGATGACGTCCCACGGGTATTCGCGGTAGCCGAGGATATTGCGCACGGCCACCCCGCGCGCGCCGGCACGCACCCGTGGCCGGGTGAGCAGCAGTACCGCTCCCGCGCCGAGGACGCCGATCAAGATCATCGCGACCTGGTCGGCGACCCGGAAGTTCACCCCGGTCGACCCGGTGCGCAGCAGCAACCCGCCCGCGGTGAAGAACGCGAGCACGAGCACCGCGGCCACGACGGCGGTGCGGGTCGCGCGCCGAGGACGCACCTCGAGCTCCCACTCCGCGTGCTGTTCCACCGGCACGGTCACGCCGATCGCAGCGCGCGCAGGGTGAGCGCGGCGTCCAGCGCGGCGGCGCAGGCCTGCTCGCCCTTGTCCTCGGCCGAACCGGGCAGGCCCGCACGGTCGCGCGCCTGCTCCTCGGTGTTGGTGGTGAGTACGCCGTTGGTGACCGGGGTCGACTCGTCCAGCGACACCCGGGTGAGCCCGGCGGTCACCGCATCACACACGTACTCGAAATGCGGTGTGCCACCACGGATCACGACACCGAGCGCGACAACAGCGTCATGACTGCGCGCCAATTCCTGCGCGACGACGGGCAATTCCATCGCCCCGGCGCAGCGCACGACGGTGACGTGCTCGACCCCGGCCTCCTTCGCGACGCGCTCCGCGTTCGCGACCAGGGTGTCGCAGATCTCGGTGTGCCAGCGCGACGCCACAATGGCGAGCTTGAGGTCGGTGGCCTTGGCCAGCGCGAATTCCGGTACGCCGGTGCCGCTCATCGTCTGATGCTGCCTTTCGGGAGAGTTACTGCGCGGTTTCGCCGAGATCCAGGTCGTCGAGACCGACCAGGTCGTGGCCCATGCGATCGCGTTTGGTCCGCAGATAGTGCAGGTTCTCGGCGTTGGCGCGCAACGGCATCGGCACCCGCTCGGTGATCCGCAGCCCGTACCCGTCGAGACCCACCCGCTTGGCCGGGTTGTTCGTGAGCAGCCGCATCGACCGGATCCCGAGATCCACCAGGATCTGCGCGCCCGTGCCGTAGTCGCGGGCATCGGCGGGCAGGCCGAGGTCGAGGTTGGCGTCGACGGTGTCGCGCCCGGTGTCCTGCAACTGGTAGGCCTGCAGCTTGTGCATCAGGCCGATGCCACGACCCTCGTGCCCACGCATGTACAGCACCACGCCGCGACCCTCTTTGTCGACCATTTCCAGCGCCGCGTCGAGCTGCGGGCCGCAATCGCAGCGCAGCGAACCGAACACGTCACCGGTCAGGCACTCCGAGTGCACCCGGACCAGCACGTCCTCGCCGTCGCCGATGTCACCGCGCACCAGCGCCACGTGCTCGGCCTCGTCGAAGATGCTCTGGTAGCCGACGGCCTTGAAATCGCCGTGCGCCGTCGGGATGCGCGCCTCGGCGACCCGGACGACATGCTTCTCGTGCTTGCGCCGCCAGGCGATCATGTCGGCGATCGAGATCATCGCCAGGTCGTGCTCGTCGGCGAACACCCGCAGCTCGTCGGTGCGGGCCATGTGCCCGTCGTCCTTCTGGCTGACGATCTCGCAGATCACGCCCGCCGGCCGCAACCCGGCCATCCGGGCCAGATCCACCGCGGCCTCGGTATGACCGGGCCTGCGCAGCACCCCGCCGTCCTTGGCGCGCAACGGCACCACATGACCCGGACGGGTGAAATCGTCGGCCTTGGCCTCGGCGCTGGCCAGCAGCCGCATGGTGACGGCCCGGTCGGCGCCGGAGATACCGGTGGTGATGCCCTCGCGCGCGTCGACCGACACGGTGTAGGCGGTGCCGTGCTTGTCCTGATTCATCGCGTACGCGGGCGGCAGACCGAGGCGGTCGCAGTCGTCGGCGGTCAACGGCACACAGATGTAGCCGGAGGTGTAGCGGATCATGAACGCGACCAGCTCCGGGGTGGCCTTCTCGGCCGCGAAGATGAGATCGCCCTCGTTCTCACGGTCCTCGTCGTCGATGACGACAACAGCCTTGCCGGCCGCGATATCGGCGATCGCGCGCTCGATGCTGTCCAACCTGGTCACGTCTGCTTGCTCCGTAATATTGGCGGCTGGCGCCGCGGGTTTCTCGGCCCTGGGGGCCTCGATCTTCCCTCCCGGCGGGCACTCCTTCGTCGCACCCTCTGGTCAGTCCAGATCGAGGCGGCCGAGAAACGGCTCCGGGATGGCAATCACTACTACAGTACGGCGTGCGTGGGGGTCTCTCCGAGCCGCCCGACGCGGGTGTGTCAGCCTCGCTGTGCCAGGCGCTCCACGTACTTCGCGATGACGTCGACCTCGAGGTTCACGGTCGTGCCGACCGGCGCGGTGCCGAGTACGGTCAGTGCGAGGGTGGTGGGGATCAGCGAGACCTCGAACCAGTCGCGGTTGCCGTCGGCGGCGGGTTCGTCGTCGATGCCGAGGTTCGACACGGTGAGCGAGACGCCGTCGACGGTGATCGAGCCCTTCTGGACGACATAGCGGGCGATGGCGTCGGGCAGGGAGATGCGGACCACCTCCCAGTTCTCGGACGGGGTGCGGGCCAGCACGGTGCCGGTGCCGTCGACGTGGCCCTGGACGAGATGTCCGCCGAGGCGGCTGTTGATCGCGGCGGCGCGTTCGAGGTTCACCCGGGAGCCGGGCACGAGGGCGCCGATGCTCGACCGGTCGAGAGTCTCGGCCATCACGTCGACGGTGAAGCTGTCGCCGTCGAGCACATCGACGACGGTGAGACACACGCCGTTCACCGCGATCGAATCGCCGTGTCCGGCATCGGAAGTCACCAGCTTGCCGCGGATCGTCAACCGGGCGGCGTCGGCCAGCTGCTCGGTGGCCACGACCTCGCCGAGTTCCTCGACGATCCCTGTGAACATGTCTGACTCCCTTGTCGCGTCATCCGTACCCGTTGGGCCCAACAGCGGGTAGACGACCGCTATTCCCGCTCGACGCACAGCCTAGTGGCGGCACAGGTGAGGGTGGAATCCGACCGCGCGCTGAGCGGGAGGCCGCAAAACCCGCACGGCGCCGGAAAATCGTAGGAAAAAAATCCGGACATATAGAATTCCCGCCGAAATAGAATGCGACGGCAATCCTTCGTTTGATTTTCTCCGTGTGCCGGTGCAATAAATTTTCCGGCCACGACCACGCCGCTTTGTACCCCGGGCCACGAAAGAAGAAACACGGAGATCCACGGACTTGCCACGCCCTCGCCACTGACGCAATATTGTTACGTCAACGATTCCCGACGTTCAACGATGCGATACCGGGAGACAACACTGTGAGCTACCCACTGCTCGATTCCACGCTGGAAAGTCGCTGCGTCCATTACCGGCGGGAGCTACACCTGCCCGCAACGGTCGACCCCGACTCCCGGCGCATCCTCCTGCAGATCGGCACCCACTACGGTGCCGTGACCATGCCGGGTGACCTGGGTGAGCGGGTACAGGCGCAGTTGCGTGCCGACGGTATCGCCGGACCGGTCGTCGACCATCCGCGCGCCCATTGCTGGACCTTCCTCACCGGCCCCTGCCACCTCGACACCCTCACGCCGACAGCCGAAGCCGAACTGTTCCGCCTCTACGCGAGCGTCGCGTGCGCGGGCAGCCACATCGTGCTGCCCTCCCCCGACGACGAACGCACCGGCTACCGCACCTGGGTGCGCGCACCGGAGGCGGCCGACAACCGGCCACCGCTCGAGGCCGTGATCGAGACAGCGCGGGCGCTGGGCAGCCACGCCCTGCACCCGCACTGACCGAACCGGGTCACGGCAACCAGGCGGCGGTTGCCAGACTGCGCAGATTCTGGACGGCCGCACCGGGGTCGGCGGTGTTGTAGACCGCCGACCCGGCCACGAAACAATCGATGCCCGCCGCGGCGGCCTGCTCGATGGTGTCGGTATTGATGCCACCGTCGATTTCGACGAGCAGCTGCAATTCGCCCGCGTCCACGAGATTGCGCACGATCCGCGCCTTCTCCAGCACCTCGGGAATGAACGACTGACCGCCGAAACCCGGTTCCACGCTCATCACGAGCAGGGTGTCGAATTCGCGCAGAATCTCGAGATACGGCTCGATCGGGGTGTTCGGCTTCACCGACAGACCAGCTTTGGCACCCGCGGCGCGGATATCGCGAGCCACGGCGATCGGGTCGTCGGTGGCCTCGGCGTGGAAGGTGACGTTGTAGGCGCCCGCCTCGGCGTAGCCGGGCGCCCAGCGGCCCGGGTCCTCGATCATCAGGTGGCAGTCGAACGGGATGTCGGTGGCCTTGAGCAGGCTCTGCACCACCGGCAGGCCGAGTGTGAGGTTCGGCACGAAGTGGGCGTCCATCACGTCCACATGCAGCCAGTCGGAACCTTCGACAGCGGCGGCCTCGGCGGCCAGGTTCGCGAAGTCCGCGGACAGGATGGACGGGGCGATCATCGGCTCGGCCGGGCGGTGGAACGTCGGTGTGGACACAGCGCGCAAGTGTAGCGACCGCGTGGTGATCGGCGCCCGGTTGTGGGTAGCCTACAGAGCGTGACCAACATTTCGGCGGAACAAGAGCTGTTCAGCGATCCGGTGCAGATTCGCGTGGCAGCGTCGGTGACCCAGCTGCCGATCCTGCGTGGATTGGCCGAAACACTGGTCCTGCTCAGCGATTTCACCCTCGACGAGGTGGCCGACGTGCGCCTGGCGGTCGACGAGGTGTGCTCCACACTCATCGCGATCGCCGCGCCCGGCTCGCAGCTCACCTGCGAGTTCGTCGTCGGTGACACCGAACTGGTCGTGCGGGTGGAGGGTGTCGCGGCCGCGGAGGGTTTGCCCGACCAGCGCAGCTTCGGCTGGCATGTGCTGCGCACGCTGAGCGACGAGGTGAACGCCGACCAGCAAGGATTCGACGCCGCCAGGTCCGGGTATCCGACGAGTGTCCGTATCCGTCGGGTCCGGGGGAAGGCGTAGTGCACGGCGAAACCAACGAAGAGCACAAGCCCGATCCGGAAATTCTCGAACAGCCCGCCGAAGCCGTGCTCGACGAGCCGGTCATCGAGGAGCAGGTCGTCGAGGAGCAGTTGACCGAGCCCGCGCCCGCGGCCCCCTCCGGGTACGACGACGTGAGCGCGCTGTTCGAACGGCTCGCGGCGACCGAACCCGGCAGTGCCGCGCACGCCGTGGCCCGCGACGCGCTGATCAACCGCTGCATCCCGCTGGCCGACCACATCGCCCGCAAGTTCAGCGGCCGCGGTGAGCCGTTCGACGATCTGTCGCAGGTGGCGCGGGTCGGCCTGGTGCACGCGGTCGACCGGTTCGATCTGAGCCGTGGCTCGAACTTCCTGTCGTTCGCGGTGCCGACGATCATGGGTGAGGTGCGGCGGTACTTCCGCGACAACACCTGGGCCATGCGGGTGCCGCGGCGGGTGAAGGAAACCCATCTGCGTATCGGTGCGGCCGTGGACCAACTGTCGCAGCGGCTGGGTCGCTCGCCGACGGCCAAGGAGATCGCGGCCGAACTCGATGTCGACCCCGACGAGGTGACCCAGGCGGTCATCGCGGGCAACGCCTACCAGCCCACCTCGATCGATGCCGCCTCGGTCGGTCGTGACAGCGACGCCTCGCTGCTCGACACCCTCGGCGAGGAGGAGTCGCAGTTCGACCGGGTCGAGGAGTACATCGCGGTTCGCCCGCTGCTGGCGGGTTTGCCCGAGCGGGAGCGGCGGATCCTCACGATGCGCTTCTTCGAGTCGATGACCCAGACCCAGATCGCGAACCAGCTCGGCATCTCGCAGATGCACGTCTCGCGCATCCTCGCGAAAACCCTTGCGCGCCTGCGTGATCTGTCCGAACGGGACTGAATCCGCCACGGGGACAACGGTGTCCCCTACGCGCGTTCGCGCCGCAGTTTCGCGGGCGCGCGCAACCACCACGCGCTGTCGATCAGCTCGGCGAGCTGTTGCCGGTCGACCACTTCCAGATCGATGAGCACATACGGGTGCCCGTCGTAGTGCGGCGTCGTATAGAACGCCGGATCCCCCGAGGCGAGTAGCGCCTCCTTCTCCGACGGCTCACACAAGAGCACCAGCCCGCCCTCGGCCTCCGACCGCAGCCGCGCGAAACTCTTCCCGCCGACCGACAGCCCCGGACTTCGCCACCACGTCCCCTCCGCCACCCCCGGCAGCGCGGTCGCGATCTCCACCACCTGTTCCCACGTCATCGCCATAGGAGAATTCTCCCCCGCGAGACACGCCACGCCTTGGACGAATGTCACCGCTCGCTGCCGAGACGCGGTGGGTCCGAATCGGGCATACGCCACCCGTCACACAGCCACGGCCTGCCGCGATCTCCTTCGGCGACACATCTGAGACGTAAGGTTGCGAAACGCGGTGGGCGCGTCCACTCCTTCGCGCCGTCACCCGAGCGAGCATCAACGCCCAAATTGTGCGACCTGGACTCGAACAGCGGCGGCGCCGGCACGTGGGCGAGCCACCCGGCCGATGCTGTGGCGGTGCGGTGGACTCGGATCGCACCGCCTCAGCGCGTGATCGGGCCTACTTCTTGCGCAGGGCCGACAGGAACATCGCGTCGGTGCCGTGGCGGTGGGGCCAGAGTTGGGCCGAGGGGCCTTCGCCGAGGTCGGTGACGCCGGGGAGCAGCTCGCGGGTGTCGAGTTGTTCGGCGCCGGTGCGGCGGACGAAATCGGCGACCACCGCGACGGTTTCGGACAGGTGCGGGGAGCAGGTGGAGTACACGACCACGCCGCCGGGGCGCAGGAGATCCCATGCGGCGGTGAGGAGTTCGCGCTGCAGGGTGACCAGTTCCGGGACGTCGGCGGGGGTGCGGCGCCAGCGTGCCTCGGGGCGGCGGCGCAGTGCGCCGAGGCCCGTGCAGGGGGCGTCGACCAGGATGCGGTCGTAGCCGGGTTCCAAACCTGTATCACGCCCGTCCTTCACGTGCACCGTGACGGGCAGGTCGCGGGTGGACTTGCGGACCAGTTCGGCGCGGTGCTCCGACGGCTCCACCGCGTCGACGGTGAACAGGTCGATCGCGGCGAGCGCACCGAGCAGCGCCGCCTTACCGCCGGGACCAGCGCACAGGTCGAGCCAGCGACCCTGGTCGGGGCCCTCGAGCGGTGCCCGGCTCAGGACCAGCGCGACGAGCTGAGAACCTTCGTCCTGCACCGCGGCGATTCCCTCGCGCACCGGTTCGAGCTGACCGGGATCGCCGCCGTCGAGGTACACCGCGTACGGCGACCAGCGACCTTCCTCGCCGCCGGTGACCAGCGCCAATTCCTCGGACGTGATCTCACCGGGACGCGCGACCAGGTGCACCACCGGACGTTCGTCGTCGGCGGCCAGCAGGTCGGACAGTTCGCCCGCCTGCGCACCGAGCGCGTCGGCGAAGGACTGGGCGATCCAGGTGGGGTGGGCGAATTCGAAGGCGAGCTTGCCGACCGGATCGGCCGGGGCCAGCTCCGCGATCCACTGCTCGGCGGTCTTCTCCCCCGCCCGGCGCAGCACCGCGTTCACGAAACCGGCACGGCCCTGGCCGAATTCGGCACGGGCCAGATCCACGGAGGTGTCGACGGCGGCATGCGCGCTGGTCCGCGTGCGCAGCAGCTGGTAGACGCCGAGGCGGAGGATGTCGAGGATCGGCCCGTCGATCTCACCGACCGGACGACCCGCGCACGCCGCGATCACAGCATCGAGCTGCCCCTGCGACCGGCACGCACCATAGGTGAGTTCGGTCGCGAACGCGGCATCACGCCCGCTGATCTTGCGCTCCCGCAACAACTTCGGCAGTACGAGGTTGGCGTAGGCGTCACGTTCGCGCACCGCCCGCAACACGTCGAGGGCCACCTCCCGCGCCACGTCCACCGGCTCACCCCGCCGCTTGCGTGGACTCGGCACACTCGGATCCGGCCGATCGGCCCGCTGCCGCTCACTCCGCTGCCCGACCGGCTTACCGCCGCCCTGCCCCTGCCGTGCGCCACCGGTACGGTCGCTTCGCTTCCCACCCTGCGGTGCCCGCGAATCCCCTTCGCGCCCACTATCGGAACGGCTCGCATCGGCGAAACGCCCTGCTCCTGCGACTCCGCGTGAAATGCCCTGGCGGTCGGATCTTCCCACCGAACCACGCCGTTCCGCACCGCCGTCTCCCCGCCGCCCGGATCGGTCGGCGGCGTCGGGGTCCCGGCCGCGATCGGCGGTCGAGCGACGGGTGTCGTCGGCGCGAGCCGGGCCGCGGCGGTCGTAGTCCCACCCTCGGGTGTCGCTGTCGCCACGACGCGGGCGACGGTCGTCCTCGGCGCGCGGGGCCTTGTTGTCACGGCCCTTGGCGGCGCGGGCGGCCCAGCCGCCGTCGACGTTCTTGCCGGTGATCTTGCGATCGTCGCGGGGTGCGGCGCCGCTGCGCTGGTCGGCCTCGCGCCGACGCCTGCGGTCGGAGGCGCTCATGCCTGCACCTCGCTGACGTTCGGCTCCGGCATGATCGCCTGGGCGGCTGTGCTCATCGTTCGCTCGCTGCGCTCGCTCATCCGATCACCGTGCCCGGTGCGAGACGGGCGCCGCGCGCCCAGTCGAGGGCGTTCATCATCTTCTTGCCGGGTGGTTGGACCTGGCCGAGGCGGACCGCGGTGGTCGACGTGCCGACGAAGACGCCGGATTTGCGCACCTCGATCTCGCTTTCGGGCAAGGTTTCCTCCACCAGCTCCACCGGGCCGAGTTTGAGGCGCAGCCCGTTCACCTCGGTCCACGCGCCGGGCGCCGGGGTGACGGCACGAATGTGGCGGTGGATCGCCAGGGCGGGCTCGTCGAACCGGATGCGGCTCGCTTCCACGGTCACCTTCGGCGCGTAGGACACGCCGTCGTTGGATTGCGGAATCGCTTGCAGCGTCCCGTCTTCGACACCGTCCATGGTCTTCTCGAGCAGCACCGCGCCTGCCTCGGCGAGCCGCGCGAGCAGTTCACCCGAGGTGTCGGTGTGGCCGATCTTCTCGGTCATCACGCCGTAGACGGGCCCGGTGTCGAGCCCCGCCTCGATCTGGAAGGTGCTGGCACCGGTGATCTCGTCACCGGCGAGGATGGCGGCCTGCACGGGCGCCGCGCCGCGCCACGCGGGCAGCAGCGAGAAGTGCAGGTTGATCCAGCCGTGCGCGGGAATGTCGAGGATCTGCTGGGGCAACAGGGCACCGTAGGCCACCACCGGACAGCAGTCCGGGGCGAGCGCGGTGAGCGCCTCGACGAACTCCGGTTCCGACGGCTTGCCCGGGGTGAGCACCGGGATGCCGTGTTCGTCGGCCAGCCGACCGACCGGTGAGCGCATGATCTTGCGCCCGCGACCGGCGACCGCGTCGGGCCGGGTGACCACCGCGACCACCTCGTGGCGTTCGCTGTCGAGCAGCCGCCGCAGCGAGGGAACGGCCGGTTCGGGGGTGCCCGCGAAGACGAGACGCATCAGCGGCCACCGCCGACACCGCTGGATTCGCGCACGGTGACACCGGCACGGAACCAGTCGGATTCGCGGATGGTCCGCATCGCTTCCTTGCGGTCGGCCGGCTCGAGCCGGTTCACGAACAGCACACCGTCGAGGTGGTCGTGCTCGTGCTGCACGCACCGCGCGAGCAGCCCGTCGGCGTCGAATTCGACCGGCGCACCGGTCTTGTCGACGCCGGTCACGCGCACCCGCAGCGCCCGGCGCACGTCGTAGCGCACGCCGGGGATCGACAGGCAGCCCTCCGGCCCGACCTGCTCGTCCTCGCCGATCGCGGTCCACTCCGGGTTCACCACGTGCCCGGCGGCGTCGCCGGTGTCGTAGACGAACACCCGCAGCCCCACACCGATCTGCGGCGCCGCCATCCCGACGCCGCCGTCGTCGTGCATGGTCTCGGTGAGATCGGTGACGAGCTGCGCGAGCTCGGCGCCGAACTCGGTGACCTCGTCGGCACGCGAGCGCAGGATGGGATCGCCGAACAGGCGAACGGGCTGAATGGTCACGGCGGCTCCCGGCTGGACGATGTGCGGTCGTCCCATTCTAGAGACCCGCCGGGGTGGTTCCGACCGGCGCGGCCGTCAGGAGTTGCCCGCGATGATGACCTGCGGGATGCCCGTCCCCAGCGGCACCGGCGTGCAGACCGGCGCGGGCCGGGCCGGGTCGAGCACCCGCAGCAGCAGTTGCTGCACGAACGGGTCGTAGACGAGGTTGAAATGCCCGGTCAGGTCGTCGGGGCACAGGTCCTGGAGGACGAGGTTCTCCGCGCCCGGCCCGCGCAGCGCGATGTTCTCGAACGGCTGGATCATCTCGTCGACCCGGCTGCCGACAGTGACGTAACGGACACCGGGCACAGTGTCGCCGCCTGCGTTCAGTTCTACCATGATCGGCTCGCCCTGCGCCTGCTGGACGGCGGCGGTCGAGGTCACCTTCGCGTACACATCCATCATGCCGGGCACCGCCTGCCCTACCGGTACGAGGCCGTACATGACGCCCCCGTAGCTCGGGGAGGCGAGCCCGACCCAGGTGTTCACCACGTCGGCGCCGCCGAGCTTGTTGACGTAGTACCGGCTGACATTGGCCCCCTGCGAGAAACCGACGAGGTCGACCTCGGCCGCCCCGGTCGCGGCGCGCACCTGCTCGACGAAGGCGGCGAGCTGGGCGAAGCTGACGCGCATGTCCTCGGTGCCGTAGGTGTCGGCGCCGGGCGCACCACCGTAGTTCAGCGCGAACACGCAGAAGCCGGCCGCCACGAGTTGCGGGCCGATACCCGACCAGTCGGAGTAGGCACTCGAGTCGGTACCGTGGACGAGCACGACCGGGCGCGGGTGCTCGGCACTCGGCTCACAGCCGAAGTTGTTGACGCCCAGGGGAACCGCGTCGGGATGGTCACTGATGTAGCGGGCGGCGGCCAGGTGGTCGGACTGTGCCGGACCCGGCTGGCTCGGGACGATTGCCGGGCGGTAGCCCGGCGGTTCAGCGGTGGCGACCGGGGCGAGTGCCACCCCGATCACCGCCGCGCAGGCGAGCGCCGTCCGCGACGCCGCCCTTCCCCATTGTGATGATCCCCAACCCCACAGACCTCGCGGTTGTTCCATACCCCAATGATTTACTCCATTGCCTGGGCAAAAGCACCTCGAAAAGGGGGTTCACACCGCCCTCATTTATCGGGGGTTGCGTCACCGGTGGCGGGGACATCGTCCTCGGCGAGGATCCGGTACAGCGCCCGGCGGGTCTCGGTGAGCACCTCGGCCGCTCGCGCGGCTTGTTCCGGGGTACCGACCTGGGCGACCTGACCGACCGCACCCATCACCTGGCCGACGAGGCCACGCAGATCGAGCGCTTGGGCGCCGACGTCCTGCCGGACCTCCGCCCAGGGATCGCCGAGCTCGTCGCGCTCGGTCTCGACATAGGCCTTGCCCGCCTCGGTGAGTTGCGCGGTCTTGCGCCCGGCCACCTTCTCGATGAGGACCAGTCCCTCGTCCTCGAGCTGGGCCAATGCCGGGTAGATGGAACCCGGGCTCGGACGCCAGATGTCGTCGCTGCGCTCGCGGATCTGCTGGATGAGTTCGTAGCCGTGCATGGGTCGTTCGGCGAGCAGCAACAGGACGGCGGCACGGACGTCACCGCGCCTGCCCCGGCCGCCGCGACCGCGTCCCCGGCCGAAGCCCGGGCCGAAACCGGGACCGAATCCCGGGCCGAAGCCGGGTCCGAATTCCGGGCCGTGACCGTGGCGACCACCGCGCCGGAAGTGCCTGCGGTCGGGCCCGAATTCCGGATGCCCCTGACCGCGTCCTCGCTCGAAGTGTCCGAATTCTCTTTGTCGATCGTCGTGCATAACAGCCTCCTCGGCGTGTTCTCTTCTAGTTGACGTTATCGACGATATATCGGCAATGCATCTAGCGCAAGGGTGTTCTTGCTGTGCGCCGCCTCACGGCAGCACCGGATCACCCCTCCCCGCGAGTGCGGTGGGGTTGCGGAAAGGTGAGCGGACTACTCGGCGGCCACCGCGACCGGCTTGCTCTCCGTGGTCGAAGGCGAGCGCCGGCGGTCGTTGCTGATGGCGGTGATCGTGGCGGTGCCGAGTTTGCCCCGGCGGTCGTAGAGGACGGCACTGCTCACCGCGACGCCTGCCTGCGAGGTGTGATCGAGGGCTTGCAGACCGAGCTCCACCCCCTCGGGCAGGCGCGAGAGACTGAGGGTCATGTCGGCGTTGATGTAGCCGACACCGTGCGAACCCCAGTGGCAGACGAGATTGGTGAGGTCACCGCTGGCGGCGGCGCGCTGGAAGGGCGAGAAGGGCTGGCCCGCGACGAGGGTCGGCAGGTTGTTCCAGGTGACCTTGCGTTCCGCGTCGCGGGCGGTGCGGAAATCGGTGAGCCAGTCGCCCGCACCGGATTTGAACAGCGGTGCGGCGCCGCCCGGCTCGTCGATGCGCTGCTCGGGGACGGGTAGTTCCAGATCGGGCTGCCAGACGGTGCCGGGCGGGTCGTCGGTGGCCGCGAGGAAGGTGACGGTGGCGCGCGAGCGCGTCTGCCCCTGCTGCACGAGCCGGACATCGGCGACCTTGATGCGGTTGCCGTCGCGCACCACTTCGCTGTGCAGCGAGATCGGGTCGGTCGTCACCTGCTGGAACAGGTCGACAGTGAACCTGGCCGGCACGAAACCTTCGCCAGGACTGTGCTTCTCGGCCTCCACGGCGAGCAGGCCGCACACCGCGACGCCGTGCAGCTGATTGGGCGACCAACGGCTGATCGCCACTTCCGTCGGCACGAACTCACCGTCGGACATCCTGAAGAACTCCACCACGGTCCTCTCCGCAGGCCCGCCGCACGTCATCGGGCAGGGTCATCCGGTCATACCACAGCGCCGTCGCCGCCCCCGACCTCGGTGGCCACGAACCGGACAGAAACGACCGGTCCGCGCCCGGGTCTGATCAGTCCCGACCGGCGACCTCATCGATCCACCGCTTGAGCCGGTCGCCCTCGGTAGCCATCAGGTCAGGATCGCGAAATGTGTTGGTGATCAAGGAGATTCCTTGATAGGCCGCGACGAAGGCCACCGCGAGTTCCGCCGCGTCGGGCCTGCCGAGTTCGGTGAATTGATCGCGCGCCCAGTCGATCAGGAGGCTCATGAGCCGCGCCGGTTCACCCCCGAAACCGTCGGGTCGCTTGTCGAGTTCGGCGGCGAGCGAGCCGGTCGGGCAGCCGAAACGGGCGGCGAGGTCACGCTGGTCCACCCACGAGTCGACCATCGCCTTCAACCGCTCGGCCGGTCCGGGCAACGGCGCGAGCTTCGCGACCACCTCGGCCAGCGTGCTCGCATGAGTCTCGATGACGGCGTGGACGAACTGGTCCTTGGTCTTGAAGTAGTAGTAGACGTTGCCGACCGGGACGTCGGCCGCGGTGGCGATATCGGCGATGGTGGTCTTCTCGATGCCCTGCTCGTAGAACACTCGCGCGGCCGCCTCGACGAGACGTTCTCGCTTCCCCGCTCTCGGGGCAACTCGCGTTTGTGAGTCAGTCATGCAACTAACTATAGACACGGTGGCGATCCCGGTGCTACGTTCGTTTTAGTCAGCTAACTAACTCAGGAGTGAGAATGATCGTTGTCACCGGTGCGACCGGCAATATCGGACGTCAGCTTGTCGAGGTACTGCACTCGGCGGGAGAAGCGGTTCGTGCCGTGTCGCGCGGAACCACGCCCGTCGACCTGCCCGCAGGCGTCGAGCATGTCGTCGCCGATCTCGGCGACCTCGACAGCCTCTCCCCCGCTCTCGCCGGTGCGGACGCGCTGTTCCTGCTCATCACGGGCGCGCAGCTGATGGGGGGACCCGAGCCGGAACAGGCGCTGAAAACGGCGTCGGCGGCCGGTGTGCGCCGGGTGGTTTTCGTGTCCTCCCAAGGCGCGGTCACCCGCCCCGATTCCGCCGGGTACGCGCGAACGATCGCCTTCGAGCAGGCCCTCGCGGCCTCGGACCTCGAATGGACCGCGCTGCGACCGGGCGCGTTCAACTCCAACACCTTCGCCTGGCGCGAATCCGTCCGCACCGCCCGCACGGTCGCGGCTCCCTTCGGCGATGTCGGCCTGCCCTCGGTCGATCCCGCCGATATCGCCGCCGTCGCCGCCGCGGCCCTGCGCGAGGACGGCCACCACGGCCGCGCCTACACGCTCACCGGCCCGGCCGTGGCGACTCCGCGCGAACAGGCAATCGCCCTCGCCGAGGCGATCGAAGAACCGATCACCTTCGTCGAACTCACACCCGCCCAGGCGAAGCAGAACATGCTGCACTTCATGCCGGAACCGGTCGCCGACCACACCCTGACCATCCTCGGCACACCGACTCCCGAGGAGCAGCAGGTCAGCAATGATATCGAGCGGGTACTCGGGCGCCCGGCCACGTCGTACGCACAGTGGGCGCGGCGCCACAGCGCGATGTTCCGCTGAACCCGCCGCGGCTCATACCGGGCACGCGCAAGGTTCGGGCCCGATCAGCGCCTCGGCCCTCGCCGCGATGGCACGCGCCCGTGGCGCCCAGGGGCGACGCGTCGACTCATTGCGCTTCCGCCAGTCCGGCGACGCACCCGACTTCTCGGCACAGATCGCGGTCGAGTGCAGGGCCAACCATTGTCGGGCGATCCCCACGGGGTGACTGCGGGTCTGATTCAGTTGATGTCCTCGGGTCCGACGTGGAAGGGCCCGGAATCGGCCCGCCCGCATCAGTCGACATCCACCAGGCCGACGCGGATGGCGCTCGAATCGGTCCGGGCGAGGTCAGCCGATGTCGACCGGGTCGATCTGGACACGGAGTGGGGCGTCGGAGCGGTGGGAGCTGCGGACGCCCTGGGCGGCGGTGAGCGCGCGCGACAGGGGGGTTCCGGCGGAGCGGGGCACGCGCAGGAGCATGCGTTCCACGTCGGCGGGTTCGTCGGCGCCGGAGAACGGTTTGCGGGCCGTGGGTGGGAGGGGGACGGGGCCGAGGATCTCCACCTGGTCGGGTAGTTGGGCGGCCTCGAGTAGTTCGGCGATCGACTCGGTGGTTCCGTCGACGGCGGCCATGCGGACGGCCGGGGGGAAGCCCACCTCGGCGCGGGCCTCGAGTTCGGCGGCGGCGTGGTTGACCGGGTCCCAGCGGACCAGGGCCTGCACGGTGGGCAGGGACGGTTCGGCCATCACGATCACCTGGCCTCGGGGGCGGACCATGGCGGCGGCGCCCATCCAGCGGCGCAGGGTGTCCTCGGCGGCACGCAGGTCGGCGCGACCGAGCAGGGCCCAGCCGTCGAGGAGCAGGGCCACGCCGTATCCGCCGCGGACCACGGGCTCGGCGCCGACGGTCGCGACCACGACCTGGGCGCCCGGCTCCACCGTGTCGAGCATGTCGCCGCCCCCGGATGTCCGGATCGGCACACCGGGGAAGGCCCGGCCCAGCTCCTCCGCGGTGCGGGCCGCGCCGATCACCATCGCCCGCAGCGCGCGCGCTCCGCAGGCCTGGCAGCGGAACGCCGCCTCCGTGATGCCGCACCATTTGCAGTGCGGACTGGCTGCTTCACCATTGCTCGAATGCGGTAATGCCAAGGGGCCGTTGCAATGCCGGCACCGGGCGGGGGTTCGGCATTTGGCACACGCCAACGACGGCACATATCCGCGTCGGGGCACCTGAACCAGTACCGCCGCGTTCTCCTTGATCGCGGCACGGGCGGCGGTGAAGGCCACGCCGGGGATACGCACGGCCCGGGCCAGCGCGTCACGTTCCAGCGCGAAATCGCTGTCGCCGGGGGCGCTGATGCGTGGCATCACTGCGCGCAGGGTCGCGCGCTCGGCGAGAAGGTCGTGGGCCCAACCGGTTTCGACAACCGCCTGGATCTCGGCGGTGCGTGCGAAACCGGCGGCCACGAAGGCGGCGCCGGTCTCGTGGGCGCGCAGCATCGCGACCTCACGGGCGTGCGGATACGGTGCGCGCGGTTCGGCGTAGGTGTCGTCACCGTCGTCCCAGATGGCGATCAGGCCGAGGTCACGCACCGGCGCGAACACCGCCGCTCGCGTGCCGACCACGATCCGTGCCTGCCCCCGCAACACCGACAGCCATCGCCGGTACCGCGCCGCAGGGCCCAACCCTGCGGACAACCCGACAGCCGAATCGCCTACCAGCCGAACACATTCCGCGAGCAGCCGATCCAGATCCCGCTGATCCGGCACCATCAACACCACCCCGCGCCCAGCCGCGACCACCGTCGCCGCCAACTCGGCCAACCGAGCCGCCCAGTCCTCCCCCGGCATCGCCTGCCACGCCGCCCGCGGCCCCTTCCCCTGCCGCAACGCCGCCACGAACGCCCCACCGTGCAGATACCGCGCCCAGGCCGACACATCGACATCCACTGCCGATTCCGCTGTGGCTGAATCGGATTCGGCCACGTTCGCCGTAGCTCCAGTCGTCCCGCCGCCGAAACCTGCCTCTACACCGGTGAAACCGGCCCCACCAGCGGGGCCCCCAGCCACCACAGAACCAGCTTCGATGCCGGCGGAAGCCTCTGTGTCAGCAGTAGAAGAGTCCGCGTCCTCAGTGCGCGTCTTTCCCACGCGGGCGGCGGACTTCTTCGGGGTGGTGGTCGAACCGCTCGCTTCGGTGCGGGCGTGGCGGGGTGGGATGGCCAGGCGAAGGACGTCGGCGCGGGTGCCCGCGTAGCGGGCGGCGACGGTGGTGGCCAGGCGCAGGATTTCCGGGGTGAGGACGCGTTCCGGGGAGACCACGCGCTCGAGCTTCACCATTTTGCCGGTGTGCTCGGTGGACGAAAGGCGTTGCAGGAGATAGCCGTCGACGAGGCGGCCGGCGAAGCGGACGCGCACGCGGACGCCGGGCTGGGCGATCTCGTCCAATTCGGGCGGGACGAGATAGTCGAAGTCGCGGTCCAGGTGCGCGGGCGACAGCAGCGGGAGCACCCGGGCGATCGGGTGTCCCGCTGCTGTCGATGGTTCGTCCGCGGTCACGCGGGCCGTGGGTACTACAGGCCGACGGCCGCGCGCAGCTTGTCGGCGCGGTCCGTGTGCTCCCAGGGCAGGTCGACATCGGTGCGGCCGAAGTGACCGTAGGCCGCGGTCGGCGCGTAGATCGGGCGCAGCAGGTCGAGATCGCGGATGATCGCGCCCGGACGCAGGTCGAACACCTCGGAGATGGCGGTGGAGATGCGGGTGGGGTCGACCTTCTCGGTGCCGAAGGTCTCGACGAACAGACCGACCGGCGCCGCCTTGCCGATGGCGTAGGCGACCTGCACCTCGACCCGCTCGGCCAGACCGGCGGCCACCACGTTCTTGGCCACCCAGCGCATGGCGTAGGCGGCCGAACGGTCGACCTTCGACGGGTCCTTGCCGGAGAACGCGCCACCACCGTGGCGGGCCATGCCGCCGTAGGTGTCGACGATGATCTTGCGACCGGTCAGACCGGCGTCGCCCATCGGGCCACCGAGCACGAACTTGCCGGTCGGGTTGACCAGCAGGCGGATGTCGGAGGTGTCGAGCGACGGGATCTCCAGATCGGCGATGACCGCCTCGACGACCTTCTCGCGGATATCGGGGGCCAGCAGGTTGTCCAGGTCGATATCGGCGGCGTGCTGGGTGGAGATGACGACCGTGTCGAGGCGGACCGGTCGGTCACCGTCGTATTCGATGGTGACCTGGGTCTTGCCGTCGGGACGCAGGTAGGGCAGCACGCCGGACTTGCGGACCTCGGTGAGCTTGCGCGAGAGCCGGTGCGCGAGCGCGATCGGCAGCGGCATCAGCTCGGGGGTGTCGGTGGTGGCGTAGCCGAACATCAGGCCCTGGTCGCCCGCGCCCTGGCGTTCGATCTCGTCGTCGGACCCGCCGACGCGCGCCTCGTGCGAGGTGTCGACACCCTGGGCGATATCGGGCGACTGGGCGCCGATCGCGATGTTGACACCGCAGGAGTTGCCGTCGAAACCCTTTGCGGAGGAGTCGTATCCGATCTCGAGGACCTTCTCGCGCACGATCCGCGGGATATCGGCGTAGGCCGACGTGGTCACCTCGCCCGCGACATGGACCTGGCCGGTGGTGACCAGGGTTTCCACCGCGACGCGGCTGCCCGGATCCTCGGCGAGCAATGCGTCGAGGATGGAATCGCTGATCGCGTCACAGATCTTGTCCGGATGGCCCTCGGTCACAGACTCACTGGTGAATAGCCGACTACCTGTCGTACGCACAGTTATTCCCTCTCCCTCAACGGGTTACTTCTCTTCAGACTATTCCAAACCACCGACAAGGTGGCGGGTTAGGACAAGCCACACCACGAACACACCCGTGCGCGGTACACTGCGCGAGATCGTTGCGGCGCAACGGTTTTCGCGCACGAAACGGCGGTTTTACCCGGTCAGCGCAGCAGCGGGACGAGCGCGTCGAGCACCCTGCTCGCCAGCAGCGCCTTGGAACCGTGATCGAGTGCCACCTCGGTGCCGTCGGCCCCGAGCAGCCATCCGTCGTTGGTGTCGACCTCGAACGCCTTGCCCTCACCCACCGCGTTGACCACGAGCAGGTCGCAGCCCTTGCGGGCCAGTTTCGCGCGGGCGTGGGTGAGCACGTCGCCGTTGTCGTCCCCGGTCTCGGCGGCGAAACCGACGATCGCGGTGCCGTCGAGCCTGCCCTCGGTGCGGGCGTCGACCAGACCGGCGAGGATGTCGGCGTTCTTGGTCAACGGGATCACGTCGGGTTCGTCGGCGCCCTTCTTGATCTTCGCTGCCGCCACGTGGGTCGGACGGAAATCGGCGACCGCGGCGGCCATGACGACCGCATCGGCGCCGACGGCATGCTTGTCGACGGCCGTCTTGAGCTGTTCGGCGGTGGTGATGTGGACCAGCTCGACCGCGGCGGGCGGGGCGAGCTCGATGGTGTTGCCCGCGATCAGCGTCACCTGGGCGCCACGCTGGGCGGCGACCCTGGCTAGGGCGTAACCCTGCTTACCGGAGCTGCGGTTGCCGAGGAAACGCACCGGGTCGAGAGGTTCCCTCGTCCCACCTGCGGTGATCACCACGCGGCGACCGGTCAGGTCGCGGGGCAGTGCGTCGGCGCGCTCGAGCAGCAGCGAGGCCAGACCGAAGATCTCCTCCGGTTCCGGCAACCGTCCCGGCCCCGTGTCGGTACCGGTGAGCCGGCCCGACGCGGGTTCCATGACGTTGGCGCCGTGCGCGCGCAGCGTCGCGACATTGGCCACCGTCGCCGGATGCTCCCACATCTCGGTGTGCATCGCGGGCGCGAACAACACCGGACATCGGGCCGTCAGCAAGGTGGCGGTGAGCAGATCGTCGGCGCGCCCCTGGGCGGCGCGGGCCATCAGATCCGCGGTGGCGGGGGCGATGACGACGAGATCGGCCTCCTGGCCGATCCGCACATGCGGCACCTCGGGCACGTCGGTGAACACGTCCGTGTGCACCGGCTGACCGGACAGCGCCTCGAAGGTCGCCTTGCCGACGAACTGCAGCGCGGCCTCGGTGGGGATGACCCGCACCTGGTGCCCGGTCTCGGTGAAACGGCGAACGAGGGCACACGCCTTGTAAGCGGCGATGCCCCCGCCGACCCCGACGACGATCCGCATGGTCTTTACGCCTCCCGGCTGGGGATTGTCACTCGCCCTCGGTGTGTTCGAGCAGGTCGGAGTGGATTTCGCGCATGGCGACCGACAGCGGCTTCTCCTGCAGACCCGGCTCGACGAGCGGGCCGACGTACTCGAGGATGCCGTCACCGAGCTGGTTGTAGTAGTCGTTGATCTGCCGGGCACGCTTGGCCGCGTAGATCACGAGGGCGTACTTGGACGAGGTGCGCTCGAGCAGCTCATCGATCGGCGGGTTGGTCAGGCCGATGGGAGTGTCGTACGCGGGTGCAGCGGTGATGTCCGTGCTCACTAGGGGAGGCTCCTGCGGTTTAGTGGGTCAAGAACTCGAATTTGTGCTAACGAACAAGGATACCAACTGCTCGCAGGCGGTCGTCACCTCGGCGTTCACAATGACCGTGTCGAACTCGTCACGTGCGGCCAATTCGACCCGGGCGGTCTCGAGCCTGCGCTCGATCACCTCGGGGGTCTCGGTACCGCGTGAACGCAGCCGCGAGACCAGTTCTTCCCAGCTCGGCGGGGCGAGAAACACCAGCAGTGCTTCCGGCATCGCCTGCCGGACCGACCGCGCACCGGCCAGGTCGACTTCGAGCAGTACCGATCGTCCGGCGTCCAGTGCCGCACGCACCGGCGCCGCGGGGGTGCCCGATCGCTGCAACCCCCCATGGATGTCCGCCCATTCGAGCAGTTCGTCCGCCTCGATCATGGCGTCGAAATCGGCTCGGGAAACGAAGCGGTAGTCGCGTCCGTCGACCTCGCCGGGGCGCGGGGCCCTGGTGGTGGCCGAGACGCTGAAAACCAGCTCGGGCAGACGTTCCCGCACGCACCGCACGACCGTGGACTTGCCGACGGCCGAGGGGCCGACCAGTACAACCAGTCGGCCCTTCCGCGTGTGTTGTTCGACCACCTGGATCAGGAGTCGAAGTCGAAGCGAGCCAGCAGCGCCTTGCGCTGACGGTCGCCCAGGCCACGGAGACGCCGGGTGGGGGCGATCTCCAGCTCGGTCATGATCTCGGCGGCCTTGACCTTGCCCACCTTCGGCAGAGCCTCGAGCAGCGCCGACACCTTCATCTTGCCGAGGATCTCGTCGGATTCGGCGTCGGTGAGGACCTGCTTCAGGTTGGTGCCGCCTCGCTTCAGGCGCTCCTTGAGCTCTGCCCGAGCGCGGCGAGCGGCAGCCGCCTTCTCCAGAGCAGCGGCGCGCTGCTCGTCAGTCAGCTGGGGAAGGGCCACGGGTTCCTCCGTCTCATCGTTCATTGCTAGATCTACCGCCGGTTACCCGGACGGTCTGTGCGACCGTACCCACGGTGCCCGCCGATTGCGAACCCGACCCCCAGGTCAGGGGCGGATTACGGATGCCGTATGGCGCGCGCGGGCATGATGCGGCGAGGTCGGATTCCCGCCATCCGATCGTACCGCCGAATTTCGGAAACACGTCTGGACCTGCGGTTATACCGTTTTGGGCGATGTTAGCCACCGGGTAGCGTGAGCACGGTCGGCCGGCCCGGCAAACCCGGTGCGGCGCGACCAGCGACTTTCCCGAATTTATGCGCGTGTCGCACGTTTTCGTACCGCGTGTCGTCACTTGCGGGCGCGAAACCGGTCCAGTACGGCCCCCACGGCGGTCGCGGTCACGTCGTCGATCCAGCCCGGAATCGGGGCGGCTCGGGCGATGTAATCGCGAACCAATCCGTACGGAATCGCCTTCACCGCCGCCTCGGCGATCGCCCGGGACTCGTCGTCGACGACCCCGAATTCGGTCGATACGGCGGCCAGCAGCGCGGCCTGCATCTCGTCGTTGACGCCCGCGATCGCGGTCCGCAGCTCCTCGGGCCCCACATCGAGCA
This sequence comes from Nocardia sp. JW2, assembly GCF_051843015.1. Lineage (NCBI taxonomy): Bacteria > Bacillati > Actinomycetota > Actinomycetes > Mycobacteriales > Nocardiaceae > Nocardia > Nocardia sp. JW2. The sequence continues at coordinate 367,037 of NZ_JBPXLK010000001.1, read as the reverse complement.
ATTCTTCCCGATGGAACATCTTCATCGCCCTGGCCTCGGTGGGGTGCTCACGGCAGTAGCGAGGCAGGAAGACGGCCGCCGACAGCAGCGGCTGCGGCCCGCGCAGCGCGGCGACGAAACCCTCGTGGAAGCGCCGGATCGAACGCAGCCACAACCGGGCGAGGAGTTCGTCACGTGAGGCGAAACGCACGTAGATGGAGCCGGAGTGCACGCTCGCGGCCTGGCCGATGGCGGCGATCGACGGCCGGGCGACCGCCGGGTCGGCGAGCAGGTCACGGGCGGCGTCGAGCACCTGATCGTCGGTGAAGAGACGGGGTCTTGCCACCGCGTCAGCCTAGTGGCACAGTTTATGAATATGAATTCAAAAACTCGTTTTCCGCTCGCCGGAGCGTCGTTGATCTTCATCGCGGGGGTGCACACGGTCATGGGCATCGCACTGCTGGCGGCGGGCGATCAGGACACGGAGCTGTCGTTCTGGTTCACCCTGTTCGGCGTGGTCGGCGTCGGCCTCGGTTTGGCCATGATCGACCTGGAACGGGCGCGTGGGTTCGTGCCCGCACCGGTGCTCGGCACGCTGGCGCTGGTGACGGCGTGCGGGCTGATCTACCAACCGCTGTCGGGGTTCGTCACCTTGCTCGTCCCGGTCGGGGTCGGCGCGTTCGGTTGGTGGCGGGCCAGGAACGCCCTCGTCGCCGCCTGAACGCGTCGATCCACCCGGACCATCGGGAACTCGAAAACAATTGCGCCAGAGGCCATTTCGGCACCCTTACGGGGGTACGACGACGGAGCCGGAGCGGCTCGCACGCCACTCCGGCTCCGTCACAGCAGATATCAGGCCTGCAGGAAGGCGAACTCCTCCTGCAGCTGAGCGGTCTTGTCGCACAGCGCCGTCACCGACGGGCCCGCGTTGAGCACCTCACGCGACACATTCGGGACCACCGCCGACAGGTTCGCCTCGGCGACGAGCGCGCGGATCGAGTCCGCTCCCCCGCCCTGGGCGCCCACTCCCGGCATGAGGATGGGCCCGTTGAGCTTCGACAGGTCGGGCGCCTCGGTGAGCGTGGCGCCGACGACCACCCCGACGGAGCCGAATCCGTCGCCCGTGTTGCGTGCGGCGGCCTCGTCGACCATCGTCTGCGCGATCGTCCGCCCGTCGGCCGCGGTGATCCGCTGCAGTTGCGCCCCTTCGGGATTGGATGTCGCCGCCAGGACGAACACGCCACGGCTGTTGGCCTCGGCCAGGCTCAGTGCCGGGTCGAGCGACCCGAAACCGAGGTACGGCGAGACCGTCACGGCGTCGGAACCGAGCGGCCCGTCACCGAGCCAGGCGTGCGCGTAGGCGTCCATGGTGGAGCCGATGTCGCCGCGCTTGGCGTCGGCGAGCACCAGGGTGCCCGAGGCACGCAGCACCGAGATGGTGCGTTCCAGGACCGCGATGCCGCCGGAGCCGTAGGTCTCGAAGAACGCGACCTGCGGCTTCACCAGGGCGACGCGACCGTCGAAGGCCTCGACACAGATCTCGGCGAACGCCTCCAGCCCGTCGACGTCTTCGGTGAGCCCCCACGCCCGTAGCAGGGCGGGGTGGGGGTCGATGCCGACGCACACCGGACCGAACTGCCGCATGGCGTGCTGCAACCGGTGACCGAATGTCATGTCAGCCACGCAGTTTCGAGTGCAGTTCCTGCAGCGAACGCACCCCGAGACCACCGTTGATGCCGGCCTCGATGCCCTGCACCGCGGCCGCCGCGCCCTGCACGGTGGTGATGCAGGGGATGTTCGCGCCCACCGCGGCGGTGCGGATCTCGTAGCCGTCCACGCGGGGGCCCGAGTTGCCGTAGGGAGTGTTGAACACGATGTCGATCTCGCCGTCGCGGATCTGCTCCACGATGGAGGCCTCCGGCATTCCGGTGGCCGGATCGGTGGTCGCCGGGTCGGAGTGCTTGCGCACCTGTTCGCACGGAATGCCGTTGCGGCGCAGGGTTTCCGCGGTGCCCGCCGTGGCGAGGATACGGAAGCCGAAGTCGTGCAGGCGCTTGATCGGGAACACCATGGCGCGCTTGTCGCGGTTGGCGACCGATACGAACACCGTGCCCTCGGTGGGCAGCGAGCCGTAGGCGGCGGCCTGGCTCTTGGCGAAGGCGGTGCCGAAGTCGGCGTCGATGCCCATGACCTCGCCGGTGGACTTCATCTCCGGGGAGAGCAGCGAGTCCACGCCGGAGCCGTCGGCGCGACGGAACCGGTGGAAGGGCAGCACGGCTTCCTTCACCGCGACCGGCGCGTCGAGCGGCACGTGGCCACCGTCGCCCTCGGGCGGCAGCATGCCTTCCTTGCGCAGCTCGGCGATCGTGGCGCCGAGCATCACCCGGGCGCACGCCTTGGCCAGCGGCACCGCGGTGGCCTTGGACACGAACGGGACCGTCCGGCTGGCGCGCGGGTTGGCCTCGAGGACGTAGAGCACGTCGTCCTTGAGGGCGTACTGCACGTTGAGCAGGCCCTTCACGCCGATGCCCTTGGCCAGCGCGATGGTGGAGCGGCGCACGGCCTCGATGTCGCTGCGGCCCAAGGTGATCGGGGGCAGCGCGCAGGCGGAGTCACCGGAGTGGATGCCCGCTTCCTCGATGTGTTCCATCACGCCGCCGAGGTAGACCTCCTCGCCGTCGCACAGGGCGTCGACGTCGATCTCGATGGCGTCTTCCAGGAACCGGTCGACGAGCACCGGATGGTCCGGGTTGAGTTCGGTGGCGCGGGAGATGTAACCCTCGAGCGACTTCTCGTCGTAGACGATCTCCATGCCGCGCCCGCCGAGCACATAGGACGGGCGCACCAGCACCGGGTAGCCGATCTCGGCGGCGATCTTCTTGGCCTGCTCGACCGTGGTGGCGGTGCCGTACTTGGGGGCGGGCAGGCCGGCCGCGACGAGCACGTCACCGAACTCGCCGCGGTCCTCGGCCAGGTCGATCGCGGCCGCGGACGTGCCGACCACCGGGACACCGGCGTCGGTGAGCCGCTGCGCCAGACCGAGGGGGGTCTGGCCGCCGAGCTGCACGATGACACCGGCGACGGTGCCCGATTCCGACTCCGCGTGGTACACCTCGAGCACGTCTTCGAAGGTCAGCGGCTCGAAGTAGAGGCGGTCGGCGGTGTCGTAGTCGGTGGAGACGGTCTCGGGGTTGCAGTTGACCATCACGGTCTCGTAGCCCGCGGCCGAGAGTGTCTGCGCCGCATGGACACACGAGTAGTCGAACTCGATGCCCTGGCCGATGCGGTTCGGGCCGGAGCCGAGGATGATGACCTTGTCGCGCTCACGCTGCGGCGCGACCTCGGACTCCGCGCCGGGATCCAGCTCGTAGGAGCTGTAGTGGTACGGGGTCTTGGCCTCGAACTCGGCGGCGCAGGTGTCGACGGTCTTGTACACCGGGCGCACGCCGAGGCGGTGACGCAGCGAGCGCACGCCCGCCTCACCGGCGAGCTCGGGCCGCAGGGCGGCGAGCTGGCGGTCCGACAGGCCGTAGTGCTTGGCCTGACGCAGCAGGTCCTCGTCGAGAACGGGCGCGTCGAGCACCTCCTGGCGCAGCTCGACCAGGGCGGCGACCTCGGCGACGAACCAGGGGTCCACACCGGAGGCGGCGGCGACTTCCTCGATCGAGGCGCCGTAGCGCAGGGCCCGTTCCACCTGGTAGATGCGACCTTCGGTCGGCACACGCAGGTCGGCGAGGATGGCGTCGATCGCCTCGCGCACCGAGGCCGGATCGCTGGGATCCTTGGGCGCCCACTGCCCGTCCTCGGCGGTCCAGAAGCTGGCCGCCTTGGTCTCGAGCGAGCGCAGCACCTTGCCGAGCGCCTCGGAGAAGTTGCGGCCCATCGACATCGCCTCGCCCACCGACTTCATGGTGGTGGTCAGCGTGGCGTCGGCGCCGGGGAACTTCTCGAACGCGAACCTCGGCGCCTTCACGACGACGTAGTCCAGGGTCGGCTCGAAGCAGGCCGGGGTCTCGCCGGTGATGTCGTTGACGATCTCGTCGAGGGTGTAGCCGATGGCCAGCTTGGCGGCGATCTTGGCGATCGGGAAGCCGGTGGCCTTCGATGCCAGCGCCGAGGACCGCGAGACGCGCGGGTTCATCTCGATGACGATCAGGCGACCGTCCTTCGGGTCGACCGCGAACTGGATGTTGCAGCCGCCGGTGTCGACGCCGACCTCGCGCAGGATGGCGATGCCCAGATCGCGCATCTTCTGGTACTCGCGGTCGGTGAGCGTCATCGCGGGGGCGACGGTCATCGAGTCGCCCGTGTGCACGCCCATCGGGTCGACGTTCTCGATGGAGCAGACGATGACCACGTTGTCGCGGCCGTCGCGCATGAGCTCGAGCTCGAATTCCTTCCAGCCGAGGATGGACTCCTCGATCAGGACGTTCGCGGTGGGCGAGGCCGACAGGCCGCCGCCGGCGATGCGGTCGAGGTCTTCCTCGTTGTAGGCCATGCCCGAGCCGAGGCCACCCATGGTGAAGGAGGGGCGAACGACCACCGGGTAGCCGAGTTCGGCGACGGTGGCGCGCACCTCGTCCATCGTGTAACAGACGGCGCTGCGGGCACTCTCACCGCCGACCTTGGCGACGATGTCCTTGAACTTCTGCCGGTCCTCGCCGCGCTGGATGGCGTCGAAGTCGGCGCCGATCAGCTCGACGTTGTACTTGGCCAGCACCCCGTTCTCGTGCAGCGCGACCGCGGTGTTGAGCGCGGTCTGCCCGCCGAGGGTGGCCAGGATCGCGTCGGGGCGTTCCTTCTCGATGACCTTCTCGACGAACTCCGGGGTGATCGGCTCCACGTAGGTGGAGTCGGCGAACTCGGGGTCGGTCATGATGGTCGCCGGGTTGGAGTTCACCAGCGACACGCGCAGTCCCTCGGACCGCAGCACCCGGCACGCCTGCGTACCGGAGTAGTCGAATTCGCACGCCTGGCCGATCACGATCGGGCCAGAGCCGATCACCAGGATGTGCTTCAGATCCTCGCGGCGAGGCATCAGGCTCCTTCCATGAGACCGGCGAAACGGTCGAACAGATATGCGGCGTCGTGCGGGCCTGCGGCGGCCTCGGGGTGGTACTGCACCGAGAAGGCGCGACCGTCGATCAGTCGCACGCCCTCGACGGTGCCGTCGTTGGCGCAGACGTGGGAGACCTCGGCCTTGCCGAAGGGCGTGTCGAACTGCTCGCCCTTCTCGCCCTCGAGGGCGAAGCCGTGGTTCTGCGCGGTGATGGAGATGCGGCCGGTGCCCTCTTCTACGACCGGGATGTTGATGCCCCGGTGGCCGAACTTCATCTTGTAGGTCTCGCGGCCCAGTGCCCGGCCCAGGATCTGGTTGCCGAAGCAGATACCGAACAGCGGGATCCCGCGCTCGAGCACACCCTGGGTGAGCGCGATCGCGCCGGTCTGGGTGGCCGGGTCGCCGGGGCCGTTGGAGAGGAACACACCGTTGGGGTTCAGCGCGAGGATGTCGTCGAGGGAGGTGTTCGACGGCACCACGTGGGTGCGCACACCGCGTTCGGCGAACATGCGCGGGGTGTTGGTCTTGATGCCGAGGTCGACCGCGACGACGGTGAAGCGGTGATCGCCCACCGGCTCGATGGTGTACATGCCGTCGGTGCTGACCTCTTCGGCCAGGTCCGCGCCGAGCATGGACGGCTGACCGTTCACGCGGGCGAGCAGTTCCTCGTCACCGGCGAGGGCGGCACCGGAGAAGATGCCCGCCTTCATCGACCCGCGGGTGCGCAGGTGGCGCACGACCGCGCGGGTGTCGATGCCCGCGATGCCGACCACGTTCTGCTTGTCGAGCTGATCCTGCAGCGTGCCGGTGGCGCGCCAGTTCGACGAGATGGTCGAGGGGTCGCGCACGGCGTAGCCGGCGACCCAGATCTTGCCGGACTCGTCGTCCTCGTCGTTCCAGCCGGTGTTGCCGATCTGCGGGGCGGTGGCCACCACGATCTGGCGGTCGTAGCTGGGGTCGGTGAGGGTCTCCTGGTACCCGGTCATCGCGGTGCAGAACACCGCTTCACCCAGGGTCTGCCCCTCGGCGCCGAAGGCCGTACCGCGGAACACGCGGCCGTCCTCCAGCACAAGGGCTGCTTTAACTTTCGTCATTCGTCTCGTCTCCCGTCGTCACCCTGGTCGCATCCGCGGTCCATGCCGGGTACACCGTCTTGTCGTCGCCCCGGAATCCGGTATCGATCTCGGTTCCGGTCGGCAGTGTCCAGCGAATTACCAGCACACCATTGTCCGTCATCACTTTGCCCGCGTGTCCGCGCTCGGTGCGCACGGCCGTCACGGATTCCTGCGGAATCCAGATCGGCGTCGCCCCGTCACGTTCGAGCAGGATCCCGCGTTCGAACCGCGTCAGTTCGGCGGTCGCGCGGAACCCCAGGTCACCGACCGCGATCCGGTTCTGCCAGCTGGGTGCGAAGGTGCTGCCCAGGTACAGACCGGTGGTCGGCTCCAGCAGTTGCGCACCCAGTTCGGCGGGCACGGTCGGCAGGTCACCGATCCGCGACTGCTGGCTCGCGGCTTTCTTCTGCCAGGCCCGGTACATCAGCCACAGGCACAGTACGAATACCGCCAGCAGCCCGACTACCCACAGCGTTCTCTCCACGTCCTGGCCTCCCTAGATCCCGACCGCCTTGCCCTCGCGGGCAGTTACCCGGCCGCGCAGCACGGTGGCTGTGACCTCGGCCGGGAACGTCATGTCCTCGAACGGCGTGTTGTTCGAGATGCTCGCCAGTTCGGCGCCGCGCACCGTCCACTCGGCGTCGGGGTCGACGAGGGTGAGGTTGGCGGGTTCGCCGACGGCGATCGGGCGGCCGTGGTCGTCGAGTCCGACGATCGCGGCGGGCTTCTCGCTCATCACCTTCGCGACACCGCGCCAGTCGAGCAGACCCGGCTGCACCATCGTCTGCACGATGATCGACAGGGCCGTCTCGAGGCCGAGCATGCCGGGGCGCGCCACCGCGAACTCGCAGCACTTGTCCTGTTCGGCGTGCGGGGCGTGGTCGGTGGCGACGCAGTCGATGATTCCGTCGGCCAGGGCCTGACGCAGCGCGGCGGCGTCGGAGGCCTCGCGCAGCGGCGGGTTCACCTTGTTGACCGCGTCGTAGGTCTCGAGGCGCGAGTCGTCGAGCAGCAGGTGGTGCGGGGTGACCTCGGCGGTGATCGAAATCCCCTGGGACTTGGCCCATTTCACCAGCTCGACGGTGCCCGCGGTGGAGGCGTGGCAGATGTGCACGCGGGCACCGGCGTCGCGGGCGAGCAGGGCGTCACGCGCGACGATCGACTCCTCGGCGGCCCGCGGCCAGCCGGCCAGACCGAGCCGGGCGGCGTTCGGACCCTCGTGCGCGACGGCGCCCTTGGTCAGGCGCGGCTCCTCGGCGTGCTGGGCGATCAGGACTCCGAGCGAATTCGCGTACTCGAGCGCGCGCCGCATGATGAGCGGGTCGTAGACGCAGTGCCCGTCGTCGGAGAACATCCGCACCTGGCCGACACCGGCGGCCATGGTGCCCATCTCCGCGAGCTGCTTGCCTTCCAGGCCGACCGTCACCGCGCCGACGGGGAACACGTCGACCAGGCCGACCTCCTGGCCGCGCCGCCACACGTGATCGGTGATCACGTGCGAATCCGCGACCGGACTGGTGTTGGCCATGGCGAACACGGCGGTGTACCCGCCGAGAGCGGCCGCGGCGGAACCGGTTTCGATGGTCTCGGTGTCTTCGCGGCCGGGTTCGCGCAGGTGGGTGTGCAGGTCGACGAAGCCGGGCAGCAGGATCTGGCCGTTGCCCTCGATGATCTCGGCGTCGTCGGCGGCCGTGAGACCGGAACCGATCTCGGCGATGACGGTGCCGCGCACGAGCACGTCGACCGGCTCGCCCTCACCGTAAGGCTTCACGTTCTTGATGAGCAGCTCAGTCATACCGTTTCCTCCTGACCGACGAGCAGCCGGAACAGCACGGCCATCCGCATGTGCACACCGTTGGAAACCTGCTGCAGCACAGCGGCTTTCGGTGAGTCCGCGACGGCCGAGGCGATTTCCATGCCGCGCAGCATCGGACCGGGGTGCAGCACCACCGCGTCGTCGTCGAGCAGCGCGAGCCTGCGCTCGGACAATCCGTAGTTGATCGAGTATTCGCGGGCCGACGGGAAGAACCCGCCGTTCATCCGCTCCGCCTGCACGCGCAGCATCATCACCGCGTCGGCGCCGGGCAGTTCGGCGTCGACGGAGGTCGCGACCCGGCAGGGCCAGGCGTCGACCCCGACCGGCAGCAGCGTGCGCGGCGCGACCAGCACCACTTCGGCGCCGAGAGTGTCGAGCAGCACGACGTTGGACCGGGCGACCCGGCTGTGCAGGATGTCGCCGACCAGCACCACCCGCTTGCCCTCGACGTCGCCGAGGCGCTGACGCAGAGTCAGCGCGTCGAGCAGCGCCTGGGTGGGGTGCTGGTGGGTGCCGTCGCCGGCGTTGATGATCGACGGCGCCTGGCGGTTCTCCTCCTTGGCCCACTGCTCCATCCAGCGCGCGATCTGATGCGCCGCGCCCGAGGCGGGGTGGCGCACGATCAGCGCGTCGGCGCCCGCCGCGTGCAGGGTGAGCGCGGTGTCGCGCAGCGATTCGCCCTTGGAGACCGACGAACTCGACGCGCTCACATTGATCACGTCGGCGCTCATCCACTTACCGGCGACCTCGAAGGAGACGCGGGTGCGGGTGGAGTTCTCGTAGAACACCGTCATCACGGTGCGCCCGCGCAGGGTCGGCAGCTTCTTCACTTCGCGGCCGAGCAGGGCCTGTTCGAAGCGTTCGGCTTCGTCGAGCAGTTCGGTGGCGGCGGCGCGATCCAGGTCGGCGACGGTCAGCAGGTGCTTCATTTCGCCTCCTGATGCAGGTAGACGCCGTCGTGGCCGTCGTGTTCGGTGAGCAGGACCGAGATGTCCTCGGCACGCGAGGTCGGCACGTTCTTGCCCACGTAGTCGGCGCGGATCGGCAGTTCGCGGTGGCCTCGGTCGATGAGGACCGCCAGCTGCACGGCGCGGGGACGGCCGAGGTCGCGCAGGCCGTCGAGGGCGCTGCGGACGGTGCGCCCGGAGAACAGCACGTCGTCGACGAGGACGACGAGGGCGTTCTCGATGCCGCCGTCGGGCACCGAGGTGCGTTCCAGCGGACGGTGCGGACGGCTGCGCAGGTCGTCGCGGTAGAGGGTGATGTCGAGCGAGCCGAGCGCGGGCCGGACGCCGGAGAACTCCTCGATCTTGTCCGCCAGCCGGTTGGCCAGGGTGGTGCCGCGCGTGGGGATTCCCATGAGAACCACCCGCGGTGCGTCGGCGTCGCCGGAATCCAGGGCGGTCTTCTCGATGATCTGGTGCGCGATGCGCGCTACGGTGCGTTGCACATCCGACGGCGACAACAGCTCCCGCCCAGCCGCCACCCATTCCGGGGTGTGCCGCTGCGATGTTTCGCCCGCGCCGGTTTTGGCCGCCCGTTCGGGCACAGCCATGCCGACCTCCTTCCCCGCCTCACCGGACGGTCCGTTAAAGGATGTCTAACTCGCGCTCCACCCTATCAGCGCCGGAACCCGCCTTTGACCAGGTCGTCCCACCTGTGAGCACGGCCATGGGGCGCGACTGGCGACAGTGGGTGCGGTGACGATCACAGCCCGATCGAAAGCCCTGCGAGCGCGGTGATTTCCAGCCGCAGGGCGACAGGGCGCTGTCTTGTCGGTCACCGGAGCGCCGACTACACTGTGATGCGCACCACATGCGGTAGCGCGGAGGTGGTGTCGCCGTTCAGCGCAAGCGTGGTCCGATCGGAGTGCCGGGCCACGGTGATCTTTGCGACCCCCTCTCGACGAGCCGGGCCTGTAGTCGCTCCCTCCTGCTCGACCGCTGGACTTTGTGCCGTGGGCGGGCGATTTCGCGGGATCTTCCGCACCTTTGACAAGGAGATGACGTTATGGCTGTTGCCGTCGAACTCGATTTCCCCGGCGCGACGATGGAGCAGTACGACCAGGTCATAAAGAAGATGGGGTTCGAGCACGGAGGGCCCGGCGGGCCCGGGATGATCTTTCATCTGGTCAGGAAGACCGATGACGGCTTTCACGTCACCGATGTGTGGGAGTCCGCAGGGCAGTTCCAGGAGTTCGCCCAGACCACCATCGGGCCGCTGAGCCAAGAGGCCGGCATCACCACCCAGCCCACCATCACCATCCACGAGATCTACAACCATCTGACCCAGGGAAGCTGAGCCACCCGCCGACCGTGGGGAACTCTCACGGTCGGCGGCCCAGGTCAGGTCGTTGCCGCACGCAGCGCCTGCGCGAAACAACGTGACGACTCAGGGGCGGACGGCCTCGGTGAGGTCGATGATCGCCGCCACCGATATCGCCCTCGGAATTCTCGACCGCCTCTCCTGACCGCTCGGTGAAAACGCTTTGACGCGGCGTTCCCGGTCCGGCGACCATCGACTATGGAAATCGACATCGCGGCGACGCCGCCGGCGCGTATCGACCTGGGTGATCTGGTCGTGCGCCGGTGGCGACTGGAGGACGTGGACAGCTGTACGGAATCTTCACTGCGCCAGGCGAAGTCGCCGGTGGCATCGGGCTGCACGACCGTGTGGCGGCCGGAGCACTGGAAATCGGGTATTGGTGTCACGTCGCCCATACCGGTCGCGGCGTGATCACGCGGGCGGCGCGCGCGCTCACCGCCGCCGCCCTCGCGCTCCCCCACATCGGGCGCGTCGAAATCCGTTGCGATGCGGCCGATGTCCGCAGCGCGGCAGTGCCTCGCAGGCTCGGTTATCGCCTGGTCGAGACCGGTCTGCGCGCAGCCGGGGCTCCGGGGGATTCCGGTCGCTATCAGGTCTGGGCGACCACCGCATAGGGCTCGTGACGCGCGTTCTCGACGAAACTGCGCGCCACGGCCGAAGCCGTCCGCTCGGATACGACACGTTTACGGAAGTGGTCGTCCGCCAGTACCGGACATGCTTGCACGACTTCAGGTAGGCAAAACGGAGGAGCGCAAGGTGGGAGCAGGCATCGTCGCGACGCTGCTGGTCGGCGTCGGAATTCTGCACATCGTGCCGGGTGTGGTCGCGTTGTCGCCGCGACGGGCGAGCACCGCCTATGGCACCGAGGTCACAGACAAGGATCTGGAGCTTCTCCTGCGTCATCGCGCGGTGTTGCTCGCGACGGTGGGGTTCGGGTTGGTTCTCGGCGCGGTGGTTCCTGCCGCCAGGACTGTCACGCTCACGGCCGGAATCGTCAGCACCGCTTCGTTTCTCGTGCTCACCGCGGTGATCGGGCCGGGCAAACTCAACGCGCGAACCCTTCGGGTGGCCCGTGCCGACGTGATCGCACTCGTGGCGCTGGTCGGCGCCGGTCTGGTCGTCCTCGCGAATTGAACGCCCCACCCGGTGAAGACGGCAGTCAACTCCAGGTCGCGGCGGCGGGGTCGATGCCATTGGCTCGGGCGTTGGCGTCGATGACGGCGCACAGCCAGCGGGTCAGGCCAGGTGCGAGGGAGTCGTAGAAGTCGGTGTAGCCGGGCTCGGTGCGGTAGGTGCGGGCCAGACAGACGTGCATGGCGTGGGTGCAGTCGAAATAGACCGCGAGGGAGGCGCGGTGGCGTTCGGCGAGGGTGTCGGCTTCCGGGCTGCCTGGTGTGACACCGTCGCGCAGCGCCGCGGCGAGGTCGGTGTGCAGGGCGGACAGGTCGTCGGAGATCTTGCGCCAGTCCTCGGGCGTGCGGTCGGCCACGCGTTCGGCGTACTGCGCCCACTGCGGAGTCTCGCCCCAGCGTTCGCGGGCCTGCTCGACCCACGTCGGTTCCCATCCCTCGCCGAAGATCGCGACCTGGTCCTCGGCGGGAAGCAGGATGCCCGACTCGCGTGCCTCGATCAGCCGATCCACCGCATCGGCCATCCCGCGTAGCCGATGGATGCGGGCCTCGAGTTCGGCGCGCTGCTCGCGCAGGGTGCTGAGAGCGTCGGCGGTCGGTGCGTCCAGCAGGCCCGCGATGTCGTCGAGGGGTACGCCGAGTTCGCGGTAGACCAGCACACGGTGGGCACGCGCCACCTCGGCCGCGCTGTAGAGCCGGTACCCGCCGGGGCTGCGCTCCGACGGGCAGACCAACCCGATCGCATCCCAGTGATGCAGGGTGCGGGTGGTGACACCGAGCAGCCGCGCCGTGGCGCCGACGGTGCGTGGCGAGGTGGTCACGACCACCATTGTGCCGTCATGGCCCCTCGATCCCCATCGACCGCAGGTGCTCGGCCGCCGGGCTGTCCGGGTCGTACGGGCGGGCAGCGGTCATCACCACCCGCGTCTGCTCCGGTGTCACCACCTCGAGTTCCATCGAATTCCACGGCATCACCCGCGGGCCGACCGTGCACCCCGGCACCGCGCGCTCGCACGCTTCGGCGATGCCGTCGATCTCATCGAGCACGCAGGAGAAACTCACCGTGAGCCCACCCGGTCCTTCCGCCTGCGCCCCCGGCACGAGAAGCACATCCTGAAACGCCCACCGCCGCAGGTGCGTCACCTGCCCCGGCGCGGTGAAGAAGTCGAAGAACCCGAGCCCCTCCACCCAGAATTCCACCGACTTCGCGATATCGGCACACGGCACGATCACGAACATCGGCATCCCATAGATACCGCGGAACGGTTGCAGCGCAACAGCATCTGGACCGGGAACGGGCACCGGGCTCATCTCGAAAGCTGGAAAGTTCATACGAGCGATCGTCGAGCCTGACGTTACGTGAGGGTCAAGTCTGCCGCGTCGAGCGCACCGAAGTTCCCGGTCGGGCAGTCGCACGAGCGAGTCGGCGATGAATTTCGGGCGGGGTCGTCGTCGGAACATGCGTCAGATGTCGACAGAGAGGTGTTCGCCGATGGTCAGGAAGTTTCGGTTCGGGGTCGTCGCTCCGCTCAGGAGTGAGGCGCAGGTGTGGCGGGAGCGAGTTCGGCGGATCGCCGGGCTCGGGTATTCGACCCTGTTGGTGGCCGATTTCCCGCTCACGCAACCGGCGCCGGCGCCCATGCTCGCCACCGCTGCCGCACTGACAGACCTGCGCGTGGGGACCTGGGTGTATGCCTCTCCCCTGCGCCCGCCGTGGATGACGGCCTGGGAAGCGCATTCGCTGTCGCTCCTGACGGACGGCCGGTTCGAGATGGGAATCGGCACCGGCCGCAGTGGCATCGAGGACGAGTTGCGGGACAAGGGCCTGCCGATCGTTCCGCCGGGTGAACGGCTGGCCCACATCCGGGAAACCGTCGACCGGCTGCGCGAACTCGACGGCCCGGACCGGCGCACCCCGGTGGCGATGGCGGTGTACGGCCCGAAGGCGCGGGCCCTGGCGGCCGAGATCGCCGACACGGTCACCTTCCCGCTAGACGATCGACCCCGGAACCAGGTCGAGCGGCTGACCCGCGAATTCCGCACCGGCAACGGCCCCGAGCTGGCCCTGGCCGTCCCGGTGATCGGCGACACCGTCGCCCCGCACATGGCCCACCCCGCGACCGATCCCGCCGCGCTCCGCGCCGCCGACGCCCTGACCGTCCTCCCCGACGACCCCGCCGCCGCCATCGACGAAATCCGGCGCCGCCGCGAGGAAGCAGGCTTCTCCTACATCGTCGTCGGCGCCGACTTCGCCGAACGGTTCGCCCCGGTGGTCGCCGCGCTCGCCGGGACATAGGACCTCGCGGGAGTGCCGATCACCCGCACTGGCGTACGGAATCCCGGTCGGCAGGTATGCGAACATACGTTCGAATACGCGCTAGAATGGCGGTCATGTCGATGCCCCTGCAAGGTTCACTGTTCGACGGTGAGGCGATTGCGCTGGGTTCGCTGGACGCTCTCCGGCGGACCCAGCTCGACGCCACCGCCTGGGTCGATGTCGCGCCCGGATGGTTGAGCGGGGCGAGCGAGGTGTTCGATCGACTCGCCGAGCGGGTGCCGTGGCACGCCGAACGCAGGCCGATGTACGACCGGGTGGTCGACGTGCCGCGCCTGATCTCCTTCTTCGGCGAACACGATCCCCTGCCGGATCGGGTGCTGGTCGAGGCCCGCGACGCCCTCACCGAGCACTATCTGCCCGAACTGGGCGAACCCTTCCGGACCGCGGGGCTGTGCTTCTACCGCGACGGTCGCGACAGCGTCGCCTGGCACGGCGACACCATCGGCCGTGGCGCCACCCACGACACCATGGTGGCGATCGTCTCCGTCGGCGCCCCGCGCGCCCTGCTCCTACGGCCCCGAGGAGGCGGCGCCAGCGTCCGCTTCACCGCAGGTCATGGCGACCTGCTCGTGATGGGCGGCGCGTGTCAGCGCACCTGGGAACACGCCGTTCCCAAGACCGCACGTCCGGTCGGTCCACGCATCAGCATCCAGTTCCGCCCCCGCGGCGTCCGCTGAACCGCCGCCGACGGCTCCTCACCGGGGCGTGTTCAGCACCGAGCGAACCATGTCCTGAACGGCCGCCCGTAACCGCGCGACCTCCCCGGCCCTGGCCATCTGCTGGCCGAGGTCGCCACCGATCGACGAAAGCAGCAGCGCACCAACGGTTTCGGCGTCGAGATCAGGCCTGACCTCCCGGAGGAGCGTGCTGATGTGCTCGGCCCAGAACGCGTGGAACTCCTCGGTGCGCGGATGCGGCGGCATCGCGCGGTACGCGGCGATCAGTTCGACATGATCGGTCACCAGGCAGGTCATCGCATCGAAGAACGCGAGCAACCGGTCACCGGCGGGCGCGCCGGGGCCCAGCGGCGGCGGGCCGTCGAGAACCCGCGTCATGAGCTCGGTCGCCCCCTCCGCGATGAGTTCGTAGAGCAGGCCCGAGCGGCTACCGAAGCGATGGAAGATGGTGCCCTTCCCGACCCCCGCCGCCGCCGCGACCCGGTCCATGGTCACGCCGGCGGCGCCGTGCTCGTCGAGCAGCGCCATGGTCGCCTCGAGAATTGCCCGCCGGTTGCGCGCGGCATCGGCTCGTTCGACCCGACGACCCTCGCCCATCGCACTCATTTCCTCGGCACATGCCGATCCGTTGACAAAGTTGACCGACGGTCCATATCGTCTCTCACCGAGAGAACTGGACCGTCAGTCAACTTATGGAGTTCCGTTGCAAGCAATCGTAATGACCACCACCGGCGCGCCCGAAGTCCTGGTCGTCGAGGAAGTCGACACCCCACGACCAGCGGCGGGTGAGGTACTCGTCCGGATCGAAGCCGTCCCGGTGCTCTACCCGGAGACCCTGCTGCGGTCGGGAGCCTTCCCGTTTCCCGCGCAACTCCCCGCGGTGTTCGGGTTCCAGGCAGCCGGCACCGTGGTCGAAGTCGGTGCCGACGCGGATCCAGGGCTCGTCGACGCGCGCGTGGTGGTGTCCACACCCGGATACGGGTCGTATGCCGAATATGTCGCGGTGTCGGCGGATTCGGTCACTGTCGTCCCGGCCGGTCTCGAACTGGACGCCGCCGCGGCGATCCTGATGGCCGGGTCGGTGGCGACCGCGCTGTTCGACACCGCGGCGCCGAGCGCAGGGGAGACCGTGCTCGTCGAGGCAGCGGCGACCGGAGTGGGTGCGAGCCTCACCCGATTGTGCGCCGCGGCGGGACTGCGGGTGATCGCCACCGCGGGCGGCCCCGCGAAAGCCGAACTGGCCCGCGCCAACGGTGCGCACGAGGTCGTCGACCACAACGCACCGGACTGGGTGCGGCAACTACCGGCACTACTCGGTGACGACACCCTTGGCGTCGTCTTCGATTCGATCGGCGGCGACTCGCTGACACCCGTGCTCGACTTCGTCACCCCGCTGCGCGGCCGAATCCTCAGCTACGGGTGGCTCGCCGGAGCCCCGGCGCAGGTCACGGCCGCGGAGCTGATCCTGCGTGGGCTCACGCTCACCGGGTGCGCGGGTCCGGCGTGGTCGGGCACGGTGGCCGCACACGGCGCGGCGGCGCTGGACGCCGCGGCGCAGGGGCGGCTGGTTCCGGTGGTGGACGCGGTACTCCCGATGGCCGACGCCGCGAAGGCGCATCGGATGCTCGAGGATCGTGTCGCGATGGGCAGTGTGTTGTTGCGTCCGTGAATCAGCGGTCGGCAATCCGACCGGTCGGGTGTGGGCCCACGGTCACCTGTTGATCCGAAATGCGTTCTGTTGCTTGGGTATCGGACGATACTGGAGGGGCGTTGGAGTGCGCGGAACAGTGGGGTGGCGTGATGGTTTCCAGTAATGATCATGAGGTTCTGCGGGTGCGGGCCGAGGAGGCGCTCGCCGAGACCGTCGAGGAAATGCCGGGGCGGTCGCGTGGCGTTTACACGTCGGTACTGCTGGCCGGACGGCACAGGTGGCGGCTGCTGCTGCATCGTCGGCAGCCCGCGCCCGCGGGGCGGTGTGATGCGGTGATCGTCGGGCCCGGTGGGGTTTTCGCGGTCAACGTGGTGGACGAGCTGCCCGGTGAGGCGCAGATCCGGCGGTTGCGCGCACAAGCCGAACAGATGTTCACCGGCGTGAAGATCGGGCCGAACGGCAACGAATTCGTGCGCGAGACCGTCGAATTGGTGTTCGTGCTGCCACCGGGCAGGCACACCGGCGCGGACGGACGGTTCGTGGTGTGCACCGATGCCACGGTTCGGTCGTTGCTGAGTCGCAAGCCCGTGATGCCCGCCCGGCTGGCCGGTGCGCTCGCCGAACACACCGCGCGACGCAACTCCGACTACCGGGCGGTGCCCCGCGTGGAACCGGAGCAGGCACCCGCCGAGTCCGACGGCCTGCTCGACGTGGAGTCGCTGCGCACCGACCATCTGACCGGTGCGCTGCGTAAACCGTTCCCGACCTGGCTGTCGTTCCTCGATCCCGATCAGCTCGCCCTGGTGACCCGCAACCACAACGGGCCTGCCCGCATCGTCGGCCCGGCCGGATCCGGCAAGACAGTGCTTGCGCTGCACCGGATGGCGCACCGGGCGCGCCGCAGCACGGGACCGCTGCTGTTCACCACACTGGTGAAGAACCTGCCGCCGTGCCAGGAATCCGCGTTCGCCCGCCTGCTGCCGACGGTGGGTCGCGCGGAATTCACCAACCTGCACTCCTGGGCGCAGGACTTCCTCGCCGAACGCGGTATCCACCGCAAGATGGAACTGCGCCGCACCGAGACCGCGTTCAATCGCGCGTGGGCCAAGGTCGGCCGCTCGAGCCCGCTCACGAACGCCGCCCCCGATCCCCGTTACTGGCGCGAGGAGATCGATCGGGTGATCAAAGGCCGTGGCCTACCGCCCACCGAGGCGGGCTTCGACGCCTACGACGGGCTGGACCGCCGGGGCAGGCGCGTCGCGTTGCGCACCAGCCAGCGCGTACACGTGTGGAATCTGTACGTGGAATACGAGCGGATCCGCACCGAACGCCAGTGCTACGACGGCAACGACGTCATCACCGCCGCACTCGACGAACTGCGCACCAACCCGCTGCCGCGACCGTACGCGATGGTCGTTGTCGACGAAATGCAGGACATGACCCTGCAGGGAGTGCGCCTGGTGCACGCGCTCACCGGCGACGAACCGAATTCGCTGCTGTTCGTCGGCGACCGCCAGCAGCAGATCTACGCGGGCGGTTGGCGTTTCATCGATGCCGACATCAATATCGTCGGTCGCAGCGAGAAGCTCACCAGGAACTACCGCAACCGGCACGCGATCCTGAAACTGGCCGCGAGCCTGGACGGCGCCTGCCCGGTCGACGATATCGACACCCCGGACCGGCACAGCCTCGACCTCACCGATGCCGCCCTGCCCGACGGATACGCCGAACAGATCACCTGCACCAGCGCCGAACTGCCCGACCACCTTCGGCGCCAGCTCGATCGCATTGTCGCCGAGGGGATCTCGCTGTCGGACACCGCCGTCATCACGATCACCAACGCCGAGGCCGACGCCGTCCTGCGCACGCTGCGCGAATGGGGCATCGCGGCACAGGAGCTCGTCGACTACCGCTGCGCCGATACCGACAGCGGCGTCAAGGTGGGCACCGTGTACCGGGCGAAGGGCCTGGACTTCCGCGCGGTGATCCACCCGTTCACCCAACCCACCCCACCACCGCGCACCGATGCCGAGCAGGAACGCTACGACCTGCTGATGCGTCAGCAGTTCGTCGCGGTGACCCGGGCCAGGGACTATGTCTGGCTGGGGATCGTGCGCGACTGATCGGCTGTGCCGCCGTGGGAAGACGGCGAGATGTCGGTGGTTGGTCGTAAGATCGGCGCCCATGGGGAGTTTGCTGATGCCACACGTCCGCTCGGCCAACGAGCTCACGGCGCGGTGGTGCACCACCTTCGGGGGCGCGAACACGGCGGTGTCGGCGGCCGGGCTGTGGCCGTTGCTCGCCGTACTCGCGGGTGCGGCGCAGGGGCCGGCCAGGACCGAATTGGCCGCTGCCCTGGGGATTCCGGCCGATGAGGCGCATGCGGCCGGGCTGGCGATGCTGAAATCACTGGACGATTCCCGGGAGGTGTCGACGGCGATCGGCGCATGGGCGAAGGCGGGTCTGCCTGTGCGCCCGGAGTGGATCGCGAGTATGCCGGCCGGAACCGTGGGCGAGCTGGGTGATCCTGCGGCACTGGATGCTTGGGCGCGGGAGCAGACCGGCGGGTTGATCGGGAAATTCCCGGTGCCGATCTCGCCTTCGACCGTATTCGCGCTGGCCACAGCCCTGTTGGCGCGGACCAAATGGGTCACGCCGTTCGACGAGATTCTGTGGACGCCCGCAACCGGTCCCTGGCAGGGGCATCGCGGCACCGGGCTGTACCGGAGCAGCTGTCCCGACGGCAGTGTGTCCGTTCTCGGTTCGGACGTCACCAGGGTGATCGTCGCCGGTCGTGGCGAGCTGGACGTTCACCTCCTGATCGGTACCGACCCTCACCATGCCGTGGAGGCCGGTATCGCGGCACTCGACGGATCCCTGCCCGCGACGTCGGACCTCCCGGTGGGAACGACTGCGCCCTGTCTGACCGTCGAGCGGCGTGAGACCGTCGACGGCGACTCCGTCGTCCTCACGCTCCCGCCCTTCGACATCGCCGCACACCACGATCTTCTCGACCACGCCACGCTGTTCGGCCTCTCCGCCGCCCGTGACTCGTCGCGAGGGCATTTCCCGGGCATCAGCTCGTTCCCGCTCGCCGTCGAAGCCGCGGCGCAGAATGTGATCGCACGGTTCGACGCCGCGGGTTTCGAGGCCGCCGCGGTGACCGCGGTCGCCGTGAGCCTCGGCGGCCTTCCGCAACTGAACTGGGCGACGGTCACCTCGGTGAACATCGATCGGCCCTTCGGATTCCTCGCCGTCGACCGGCCGACCGGGTTGGTGCTCGTCGCGGGCCAGGTCACCACACCCCCACTCACCTGGGCACGTCCGGCGGGCGACGACCCACGGCCACCCGGAAGCGCGCCGTGGTGAAATGGGTAATCATTCTTACCGAACACGTTGCTCGGCAACAGGATTCGGAACGGCACGGGGAGGCCGTATTCTGGTAGGGGTCCGCAGTCGGGTGCTCAGGGGGTCGTGGTGATCGTCGTTGTCGCGGACGAGACCGAACTCGAAGGCGCGGAACAGATCGTCGGTGCGGCGATCCGCGACGAGGCATTCCGGGCCGGTGGCGTCGCGGTCTTCCGTTGCCATGTGCCGGAGAACCGGGGCGGGTCGGTCGAGGTCGACGCGCTGGTATGCACCCCGCAGACCGTGACCATCCTGGAGGTCAAGGGTTTCACCACCCGCCAGGAAGGCACCCTCGCCACCCCACCGAACGGGCCGTGGACCATCGACGGCGCCCCCGCGGCGCTGTATCACGCCGCGCGCGTGCCGAACCCGTTCGTGCAGGTGCGCAGGCAGGTGTTCGCGGCGAAAAGCCTGCTGCAGCAGTCCGGGATCTTCGGCTGGGTGAACGCGGTCATCGCACTGGTCCCCCAGCCGGGCGCCCAGATCACCATCGAAGAGACACGCATCGCCGACGGGTACCGCGCGGTGATCGTCGACCGCGACGACTTCACCGCGTTGCACGACTATTTCGAAGCCGAGATCGGGCGAACCGTTCGGCTCAGCGTCGAGGACGTCGCGCGGGTGTTCACGGCCCTCAATCTCGGCCACCTGCTGCCCTCGACCGACGACCTGACCGCGCAGGGGTTCCCGGACGAACTCGAAGCGGCAGCCACCAGCAAGCCCGCGGCGCCTGCGTCCCCGGCGGAGCTCGGCTCACTGTCCGGTTCGGCCGCAACGCATTCCGAGGACGAGAAGGTCGAGGCGACTCGTCACGATCCGGTGGTGGCGGGTCAGTCGCCTACGCCCGCGTTCTTGGCGGCGATCGACCGGCTGGCGAACCGGCCGCATCGGTCGGCGCCCGCATCGACCTCCGCCGCGACCGGGACCGCCCCTGTCGAACAGGAATCGGCACCGGTTGGCGCGGGGCCACCCGATGACGTGGCGACGAGCGCTCAGGTGCCGAATTCGGCTGAAGTATCGGCTGATCCGGTGTCCCAGGACCACACCACGGCACGCTCCAGCGCACCGCAACTCCGCGACGACACCGAGGATCCGGCTGACGGGCGGTGGGATGACGATGTCGACGATCGCGATTCCGGCCACGTCATCTCGCTGAGCAAGAGCGACAGCGGTGAACCGGAGCGCCTTCCTCCCGCGCCCGAGCCGATGCGCGATTCGAGCACGGCCGCGGAACCCGATGAGCGACACGATGATTCCCGCACGGCCGATTCCCGGACGCCGCGCGGCGAAAGCTGGTCGTCCGGTGCGGCCGCCGCTTCCTGGAGCGCCCCGTCGAGCACCGATACGCACTCGTCGAATTCGGGCAACTGGACCGATTGGGTCGGCCACGAGCAACACGCGCGGCGTCCGTCGCTGCGCCGTCGCTGGCGCGACTTCCGGCGTACCGGATCGCTCCAGCGCACCGGGCCGAGCGGACCGTCACTGCGTGAGCGCTGGCAGAACCGCCCTGTCCGCGAGCGTGCGGAGCGCGGCAGGAGTCTGCCGAAGATCGGTGCGGGGCTCGGCTTGATCCTGTTCATCTTCTTGTTCGGTGCCGGGTTCTTCGCCATCACGGCGGTGCAGGCGAGTCGGTTCGAGATGTCGGACTACGACCGCATGTGCGGGCCGGACAAGAAACCGTTCCCGAACGCCGCCCCCTACCAGCGCGGCGATGTGGCGCCGATCTATCTCTCCGGTCATCTCACGAGCATGGTCCGACCGGAGGATTCGAGCGCGTGGCGCCCGAGCGACCCGTCATCGGTGCAGCTCATCGCCTGCATGAAGCAGCTGGAACTGCGCGACCTCGTCCAGACCTGCCAGTACGCGCCCTCGCCCGGCGCACCGGTGGGCCGCACGGTCAACCTGTTCCGCGCCACCTACGAGGTGACCGTCTACGAGCTGCGCACCGGACGCGAAGTCGCCAAGGCGACCATGCTCGGCGAGCGCTACTCCAACGACCCGGCCAACACCGACCCCGACCGCTGCCGCGCGGCGGGCGACGCACCCGACTACCTGGGCAGGCGTCTCGGTCAACCGTCGGGCGCACAGATCGAAAGCTTCCTGGCACCCCTCGTCCACGCCCGACGCTGACCCGCTTGACCTCGAGCCCACTCGAGGTTGCAGGATCATCGGGTGCCCACGCACACCCGACACCGCGCTACCCGGCGCGGCCGCGCCTCCGCCGGTTTCCTCGTACACCCACCGGCGGAGGCCGTCGGACCACGGCCCGAACGGCGAACAGCCGCACGCTCGTTCGAGCGCGCGGCTGTGGGCGGAACGGGATCACGCGGAGACGGTGATCGTCCATTCGTGAATGGTCAGTTCCGAAGCACCCATGGTGTGCAGCGGATCGGAGTGCACGATTGCGGTTGCGGCGTCGAGGTTTTCGGCCAGCACCACATAGGCGCCGCCGGTGCCGTCGCTGAATCCGCCGCTCTCCTGCAGCTGCCCCTTCGCGAGCAGATCACGCAGGAATTCGCGGTGCGGCTCGATGACCGAGGCGTCGAACCCGGGCGCGCGCCGGGCCATCACCAGGTACTTGGCCACGCTCAGGACTCCGGTTCCTGCCGAGGTGCCCGTGTCGCCGCCGCAGCGGCCCGCACCTGCGGCGCCACCTGCACGACCTGGCCGAGCACACCGTTCACGAACGACGGGGAATCGTCGGTGGACAGCTCCTTGGCCAGCTCCACGGCCTCGTCGACCGCGACGACCGGGGGCACGTCGGTGGCGTGGAACAGCTCCCACACCGCGATCCGCAAGATGGCCCGGTCCACGGCGGGCAGCCGCGTCAGGGTCCAGTCCTGCAGGTAGGACTCGATGGTGCCGTCCACCCGGTCGAGGTCGTCGGCGACGCCCTCGACGAGGGTGTTGGTGTACGGGTGCACAGGGGCCACGCTCTGATCGCGGGTCGCGAGCTCGGCCCGCTCGGCCAGCAGATCGGAGACGTCGACGTCACGCGCCTCCGCCTCGAACAGCATGTCCACAGCACGGCGACGCGCCTTGTGGCGCGCACCGAGCTTCTTGTACGAGCCCTTCTTGTCTGCCGGGGAGTCCGCCACGATCAGGCGTTGACGCGGCCGAGGTAGCTGCCGTCGCGCGAGTCGATTTTCAGCTTGTCACCGGTGTTGATGAACAGCGGGACCTGCACCTCGGCGCCGGTTTCCAGGGTGGCGGGCTTGGTGCCGCCGGTGGAGCGGTCGCCCTGCAGACCGATGTCGGTGTGCTGCACCAGCAGCTCGATGGTCACCGGGAGCTCCACGAACAGCGGCGCGTCCTCGTGCACGGCGACCTGCACGCCCATGTTCTCCAGCAGGAAGCGCGCACCCTGACCGATGGTGGCCTCCGGGATGGAGATCTGGTCGTAGGTCTCGCCGTCCATGAAGATGTAGTCGGAGCCGTCGTGGTACAGGTAGGTCATGTCGCGACGGTCGACGGTGGCGGTCTCGACCTTGACACCCGCGTTGAAGGTCTTGTCGACGACCTTGCCGGACACGACGTTCTTCAGCTTGGTCCGCACGAAGGCGGGGCCCTTACCCGGCTTCACGTGCTGGAATTCGACGATCTGCTGAAGCTGACCGTCGATCTTCAGCACAAGGCCGTTCTTGAAGTCGCTGGTGTCCGCCACTGTCTTCGGATCTCCTCGTTCGTTACTGCGTGTCTCTGGGGGCGCCGTCGTCACTCGACGACGGTCAGGTTCTTGCTGGTGAGGGTGAGCAGTTCCGGGCCCCCTTCGCGCACCACGAGCGTGTCCTCGATCCGGACCCCGCCGCGGCCGGGAAGGTACACACCTGGTTCGACGGTCACCGCCACGCCTGCCAGAAGTGTACCGGTACTCGTTTTGGCCACTCCGGGCGCTTCGTGGATCTGCAGCCCGACGCCGTGTCCGAGGCCGTGTACGAACTGCGCGCCGTAGCCCGCGTCCTCGATCACCACGCGGGCGGCGGCATCGACCTCCGCGGTCTTGGCACCGGGTTTGAGCGCTTCCCGTCCCGCCTGCTGGGAGCGGGCGACCAGCTCGTAGATCTCGCGCTGCCAGCCGGCCGGTTCACCGAGGACGAGCGTGCGCGTCATGTCGGAGTGGTAGCCGTCGACGACCGCGCCGAAGTCGAGTTTCACGAAGTCACCCGCGGCCAGGACCGCACCCGTGGGCCGGTGGTGCGGCACGGCCGAATTGACGCCCGCGGCCACGATGGTCTCGAACGAGACGGCCTCGGCGCCGTGCTCGAACATCGCCCATTCGAGGTCGCGCGCCACCTGGCGCTCGGTGCGCCCGGGCCGCAGCAGGCCACGCTCGAGCAGGGACGCCAGCCCGGCGTCGGCGGCGGCGCACGCGGCCCGCAACTGCTCGACCTCGTAGTCGTCCTTGACCATGCGCAGCTGCTCGACCAGGCCGGAGGTCGGCACGAGCTGTAGCCCGGTGCGCAGCTCCCCGTAGGACTCGTGCTCAGCCACGGTCACCACGTGGCTTTCGAAGCCGACGCGGCCGAGTTGCCACTCGCCTGCCAGCTCGAGGATGCGCCGGGCGGTGGCGCGCGAGATCTCGGCACGGAGATCCGGGGTCTGCTCGGCCACCTGGGCGGCGTAACGGCCGTCGGTGCCGATGACGGTGCGGTCCTCGGCGCCACGCATGTCCCACGAGTGCACGAGCAGGACGGCGTTGGAGCCGGTGAAGCCGGTGAGATAGCGGATATTGACCAGATCGGTCACGAGCAGCGCGTCGACGCCGTTCTCCACCAGCAGGCTCCGCAGGGCGCCGCGCCGTGCCGCGTGGTCGGGACCCGTGTAGTCAGCACACATGAGTCAACGCTACCGCCGAACCACGGACACGTGGGCATCGAGTGCGCCATGTTCGGTTCCGGGCGTGGCACCGGCTTTTCCCGCGCCGACCTCGGCGGAGTCCGTGTGCGACAGGAGTTCTGGAGATCGGGCTGTCCACATGTGCGAAAGTTGTCCACATTCGGCGGAGAGGTCTCGATCGCCGCGGCTCGGGCCAGCACGATCGACACATGACTACTGCCGCGTTCTGCCTGCTCATCGCCTGGTGTCTGCTCCTCGGCGTGATCGATGTCCATGCCCGCCGCCTGCCCAACGCGCTCACCGGCGCTGGTGCGGTCGCCGTCTTCGGGTTCGCCTGGTACACCGGGCAATTGACCACGGCACTGATCGGTGCCGCCCTGCTGACCATGCCCTACCTGGTGACCCATCTGATCGCGCCCGCCGCGCTCGGCGCCGGTGATGTGAAGCTGGCGATCGCGCTGGGCGCCGCGGCCGCGCTGGCAGGCCCACCCGCGTGGACGTGGGCGGCCGTCGCGGCGCCACTGCTCACCGCGGTGGCGGCGGCTGTTGTGCTGGGTAGGCACTGGTTGCGGTCGGTATCGGGACGCGCCGTCGAGAGCGCGCGGCAGGTGACTACACGCAGGGTGGTACCCCACGGTCCGGCGATGTGCCTGGCCACGGTGACGGCGATGGCGCTGGCATGACAGCGACCCCGACGCGCCGAATCGCGACACCGTCCGCACCCCGCCGGCACGACGGTCCGGTGGGCGTGCGAGCAGGCACACCGCCGACGTGCCGCTCGTCACTGCGGACCACGTGCCCGACCACGGGCGCCGACATGGGAAGATGGTCGGCGTGTTGCGCTGGATAACTGCCGGAGAATCCCATGGTCCCGCTCTCGTCGCCCTCCTGGAAGGGATGGTCGCCGGAGTCGAGGTGACATCGGACGATGTCTCCGCACAGCTCGCGCGCCGTCGGCTCGGCTACGGGCGCGGCGCCCGGATGAAGTTCGAGGCCGACAAGGTCACCCTGGTCGGTGGCGTGCGCCACGGGCGGACCATGGGTGGTCCGGTCGCGATCGAGGTCGCCAATTCCGAGTGGCCCAAGTGGACCGAGGTGATGTCGGCCGATCCCGTCGACGCGGCGGCGCTGGAAGGCATGGCGCGCAACGCCCCCCTCACCCGACCGCGCCCCGGACACGCCGACTACTCCGGCATGCTCAAGTACGGCTTCGACGACGCGCGCCCGGTACTCGAGCGGGCCAGCGCCCGGGAAACCGCCGCTCGCGTGGCGGCGGGCACCGTTGCCCGTAACTTCCTGCGCCAGGCCTTCGGCGTCGAGGTGATCTCGCACGTCGTGTCGATCGGTGCCGCCGCGAACACCACCGGCGTCGTGCCCGGCCCCCAGGATCTCGATGCCGTCGACGCCAGCCCGGTGCGCGCGTTCGACGCCGAGGCCGAGGCGGCGATGATCGCCGAGATCGAGGCGGCCAAGAAGGACGGCGACACCCTCGGTGGGGTCGTCGAGGTGATCATCGACGGGCTGCCCATCGGACTCGGCTCGTTCACCAGTGGTGAGCAGCGGCTCGACTCGCGACTCGCCGCCGCGCTCATGGGTATTCAGGCGATCAAGGGTGTCGAGGTCGGCGACGGTTTCGAGACCGCGCGCCGGCGCGGCAGCCAGGCCCACGACGAGATGCGTCCCGGTCCCGACGGTGTGCTGCGCTCGACCAACCGCGCGGGCGGTCTGGAAGGCGGCATGACCAACGGTGAGGCGCTGCGCGTGCGTGCGGCGATGAAGCCGATCTCGACGGTGCCGCGGGCGCTCTCGACCGTCGACATGTCCACCGGCGAGGAAGCTGTCGCCATCCACCAGCGCTCCGATGTGTGCGCGGTGCCCGCCGCCGCCGTGGTCGCGGAATCGATGGTGGCGCTGGTCGTGGCGCAGGCCGCGCTGGAGAAGTTCGGTGGCGATTCGCTGGCCGAGACCGTCGACAACATCACCAGCTACATCAAGCGGATCAGCAGCCGTCCCCACGTGCCCGCGGACAGCCGCACGTCGTGACCACGCCGGGCCAGGAGGGGACCGCGCGCCACACCGACGCGGGCCCCTCATCGACGACCGCCGCACCCGGCACGGAGACCAGCGACGACAACCCGATCACGACCCCCACCGCAGCAGGCGGGGACGACCCGACCACGGCAGACGCCGGGGACGCGACCCTGTCTACACCTGCCACTGCGGACACCGAGGCCGACCACGCCACGGCTTTCGCCGCAGCGGCAGAGGCAGAGCCAGAGGCAGAGGCAGAGGCAGAGGCAGAGGACGACAATCCGGCCACGGCATTCGGCCACGGTGCAGGGACGGGGGACGCCGACTCGACCACGGCACCCGGTCCGGAGGCCGGGGACGACGCCTCAGTCACGGCCCCCAGGGCGGAGGTCGGGGGGAACATTGCGCACACTGCTCCGAGTACAGACTCCGGTGGCGAGAACGCGCACGCAGCAGGTGCGGACATGGCTGACGACAACGTGCCCGCGCAACCGGGTGCGGACACAGATGGCGACAACGCGCCCACGCAACCGGGTCCGGACACAGATGGCGACAACGCGCCCGCGTCACCGGACGCCGATTCCGGCGGCGAGAACGGGATCGTCGCGCGTGCTCGGGTGGTGTTGGTCGGGCCGCCCGGTTCCGGGAAGTCGACGATCGGGCGCAAGCTGGCCAGGGAACTGGGTGTCGAGCTGTTCGATACCGATGCGGGGATCGAGGCCGAGACCAGGCGGAGCATTCCCGAGATCTTCGCCGAAGACGGTGAGTCGGAGTTTCGCCGTATCGAGGAGCAGGTGGTGCGGCGGGCCGTGCTCGAGCACGAGGGCGTGGTGTCGCTCGGCGGCGGGTCGGTGCTGTCGGCGCGCACGCGCGAGGTGCTGCGCGGCGCGACCGTGGTGTACCTGGAAATCAGTGTGGGCGAAGGACTTCGGCGCACCGGGTCGAGCAATGCCCGTCCCCTGCTGAACGGTGCCGACCCCGCCGCGAAGTACCGCGAGCTGATGAAGCAGCGCCGCCCTCTCTACCGAGAAGTGGCCACGGTGCGCGTGCGCACCGACGGTCGCAGTCCGGGCCGGGTGGTGCGGATGATCCTGGCACGGTTGGGACTCGAATCGGTGCGCACCGACATCGTGCGTACCGCCGACACCACCAAGCCCACTCCCCCTTCACCTTCCACACCGGGCTCCGGCAGCAACCGTTCCAAAGCGCGCAGACGGTCCCGTGCGAGGGCGGCAGCCGCCCGGCGCGGCGAGATCCTTCCCGCACCCACGGCCCAGGCCGACAACGACGGAACCACTTCCGCCGCAGCACGACCCGCGCCGGGACGATCCGCCGCCGGTGAAACACCGCCCGGTGAGGGCAGGCGCTCGCGCCGCAACCGCTTGCGCCGTCGCGGCAGCCGGTCCCGTGCCGGCAGCGCGACCGACTCCACCCGGACCGGCGAGCCGACCGCCGACGCGGTCTCACCTGCCGACGAAGCACGCGCCGAAACTTCGGCCGGCCCCACCGAGAACGCCAGGACCACGCGCCCGAACCGACGCGGCCGCAAGTCCCAGCCGAGCACCCGTTCCGGCACCGCCCAAGGCTCCCCTGCCGCCAGCGCCGACGACTCCCCGACCGCCACCGGTCGCCGATCCGGCGGCACGGAATCGACCGGCAACCGCAGCAGACGTGGCAGCCGCGGTAGGCGTGGCGGCGCGAAACAAGCAGCGGGTGGACGCCGGAGTTCGGCGACCGATCCCGGTGCCGAAACACCCGCAGGCCCGACCGACCAGCGTGGGGCTCAGCAACCCGCTGATCGGGGGCCAGGGGAACCGGCGCCGGGTTCCTGGCGGGCGCGGCCGCGACGGCGCGCGACAAGACGTATGACCAACGACCCGAGAGAATCGGAGCAGCGCACGTGACAGAGCCGACCACCATCCAGGTCCGTACCGCCGATCCCTACCCGGTGATCATCGGTCGCGGGTTGCTCGGCGACCTCGTCGAGGCGGTGACCGCGGGCAATGCGGTGCGGACCGTGGCGATCTTCCACCAGCCGCCGCTGGCCGAGACCGCCGAGGCGGTGCGAAAGGCGCTGGCCGACACCGGGATCGACGCGCACCGCATCGAGATCCCCGACGCCGAGGACGGCAAGGACCTGGCCGTGGCCGGGTTCTGCTGGGAGGTGCTCGGCCGCATCGGGCTCACCCGCAACGACGCCGTGGTGAGCCTCGGTGGCGGCGCGGCCACCGACCTCGCGGGCTTCGTGGCGGCCACCTGGATGCGCGGGGTGCGCATCGTGCACGTGCCGACCACACTGCTGGCCATGGTCGACGCCGCGGTCGGCGGCAAGACCGGCATCAACACCGAGGCGGGCAAGAACCTGGTCGGCAGCTTCCACGAGCCGAGCGCCGTCCTCGTCGACCTGGTGACCCTGGAAACGGTGCCGCGCAACGAGATCGTCGCGGGCATGGCCGAGATCATCAAGGCCGGTTTCATCGCCGACCCGGTGATCCTGGACCTCATCGAGGCCGATCCGGAGGCCGCGCTCGACCCCACCGGTGAAGTGCTGCCGGAACTGGTCCGCCGCGCCATCCAGGTGAAGGCCGACGTGGTCGCCGCCGACCTCAAGGAATCGAGCCTGCGCGAGATCCTCAACTACGGCCACACCCTCGGCCACGCCGTCGAGCGGCGCGAGCGCTACCGCTGGCGTCACGGCGCGGCGGTGTCGGTCGGCCTGGTGTTCGCCGCCGAACTGGGCCGCCTCGCCGGCCGCCTGGACGACGCCACCGCCGACCGTCACCGCACCATCCTGGAAAGCGTCGGCCTGCCGGTGAGCTACGACGCCGACGCGCTGCCGCAGTTGATGGACGCGATGCAGACCGACAAGAAGACCCGCTCCGGTGTGCTCCGCTTCGTGGTGCTCGACGGCCTGGCCAAGCCCGGCCGCCTCGAAGGCCCGGACCCGAGTCTGCTCGCGGCGGCCTACTCGGCCATCGCCCGCGAGACACCGACGAGCGGCGCGATCCTGCTCTGAGCACGGGCCGCACCTCCATCACGCGTGGACGAGCGACGCGCTCGAAGACGCCGCCTGCCTACCCCGCGTAGGCAGGCGGCACGCCCTGCGGCGAGTTCGACGCAGCCGCCCACAGCGCACAAGCGGCGTCGACCGCAGGACCACACCTCCAGCGGTACGCCGTCCGCCTATCCCGCGTAAGCGGGGACCGGCTCCGGGGCGGCTTGGGGCTTCGCGGCTGATCTGCGCGCCCGGGCACGGCCGAAGCCCACGCCGATCATCGCGGGCAGGAACACCAGCAGCATGATGAACGACGCCGCGGAGGTGAGTTCGAACAGCGCACCCGCATCGCCGAGTTCGATACCGGGCACCTGGTCGAGGATCCAGCACACCGCGCCGCTGCCGAGCCCGGCGACCATGCCTGCCAGCAGCCAGCGGACGGTGAGGTCGGTGCCGTCGGCGGAGCGGGCGTCGCGCGCGCCCCAGGCGATGGCGGCGCCGACGATCACGATCAGGCAGGCAGCCCGCCAGAGGATGCCGTAGGTCGGCAGGGCCGCCATGGCGAATCCGAGCAGAACCCGCAGGGCGACCACTGTCGCCCCGAGTGCGATGGCACGCAACAGCCAAGTGGTCATGGGCATCACCCTAATCGGACAAAACTAGAACCGGTACCAATTCGCGGATCAGCGCGGCAACGTATCGATCAGAGGTCGAGCGCCGCCGCCATCGCGGCGCGGGGCGCGGGCTGCCCGGTGAACAGCTCGACCTGACCGTAGGCCTGGTTCAGCAGCATCCGCAGCCCGCTGACCACCGTGTGCCCGGCCTCCCCGACGGCCGTCGCCAGCGGTGTCGGCCACGGGTTGTAGATCGCGTCGAGCACCACCGGCGCCGTCGCCACCGATCCCGCGACCGCGGCCGCCGCCTCCGCGGGCACCGTGCTCACCACCGCGGCGGCGCGCGCACAGATCGTGGCCAGGGATTCGGCATCGAACGACGCGGTGGCAGCCGACATCCCGAGCCGCTCGGCCAGGTCGAGCGCACCACGCGCCCGGCCCGCGTCGCGGACGACGATCGTCACCGATCGAGCACCGAGCCGCGACAGCGCGAGCAGAGCGGGCCGCGCGGTACCACCCGCGCCGAGCACCACCGCCTCCTCGACCCGGTCGACACCGCCGTCGCGCAGCGCGCCGAACACGCCGTCGACATCGGTGCAGTCGGCCAACCAGCCGTCGTCGGTGCGGAGCAGGGTGTTGGCCGAGCCGACCAGTTCCGCCCGGTCGGTGCGCCGGTCCGCGTACGCGAGCGCCGCTTCCTTGCCCGGCATCGTCACCGACAGCCCCACCCACTCGGGGCCGAGTCCGTCGACCAGACCAGGGAGTTGCTCAGCGGAGCATTCGATGCGTTCGTAGGTCCAGGGCAGACCGAGCGCGCGGTAGGCGGCCGTGTGCAGTTGCGGCGATCGTGAATGCCCGATCGGCTGCCCGAGCACCGCCGCCTTGCGCGGCTCAGCCACCGGTCCGCGAGCTGTCGAGAATGCCGCTGCGCTGTGCCTGGGTGACCAGCCGCAGGTGCTCCTGGTAGGAGTCGGTGAACTTCGTCGTGCCCTGCTTGTCGACGGTGACGAAGTACAGCCACGGTCCCGGCTCGGGCTTCTCGACGGCCCGCAACGCGGCCACCGATGGTGCGGCGATCGGCGTCTTGGGCAGGCCCTCCATCGCGTAGGTGTTCCAGGCGGTCACGGCGGCGCGGTCGGCGTCGGTCGT
Source organism: Nocardia sp. JW2 (assembly GCF_051843015.1). Classification (NCBI taxonomy): domain Bacteria; kingdom Bacillati; phylum Actinomycetota; class Actinomycetes; order Mycobacteriales; family Nocardiaceae; genus Nocardia; species Nocardia sp. JW2. The sequence goes on along the minus strand of NZ_JBPXLK010000001.1, from coordinate 335,914 downwards.
GGCGACCTCGGTGGTGTCGAGGGTGTAGTTCACCGTGGAGTCGAACTGCAGCATCTGGCCGACCTCGAGCCGGTTCACGATCACCCGTGCCACCTTGCCCATGTCCTCCGGCTTGGCCTCGCGTTCCACCAGCGACGCGGCGATCAACATCTCGTAGGGCGACAGTTTCGTGTCAGCGCCCGACTGCAGCAGTCCGGTGGCCTCGTAGGCCTGCACGCTCGCGGTGATCAGTTGCTTCAGGATCTGCTGCGGTGTGCCGCTGGGATCGAAGTCCCAGGTGCCTGCCGCGATGAGTCCTTCGAGTTGCCTGGCCCGGTCGGGGCAGTCCTTGACCGCCTGCATCGCCCACTGCGGGACGCCGAGGGCGGCCAGGTCGAGGCTCGCACCCGCCGCGTCGAGCTGCTCGTAGGTCACGCACTTGCGTTCGGGGCCCACGCAGCTGGCGTCGGCGATCTTGCGGTAGATGCCGTCGTAGCGGCCACCGGTGCTCACGTCGTGCTTGTCGTGCAGCAACCTGCCCTCGGACACGACCACATTGCCCACGCGGGACTTACCACCGACCAGCGCGGCGACGGCGTCGGCGGCGGGGCTGCGCTCACCGATCGCGTAGAAGCCGGGCTGCACGCTGTTCATTCCGGCGTTTTGCACGGCCGCCTCGTAGAAGGCCTCGGAACTGGCGACGATGCCACGCTCGTGCATCGCTTCGGCGATCTGGGTGGCGGTGTCGCCCGGATGCACCTGGACGACTACGGGTTTGCCTGCCGGGCCCGCGAAATCCTCGGCGGGAGCGAGGCTTCCCATCAGTTTGTAGCCCGCGAAGCCCGCCGCCGAGACGAACAGCAGCGCGAAGACGGCGGCCACCACCCACATGTTGCGGCGGCGGCGCTTGCGTTCGGCCGCCTTGCGGGAGGCGATCCGCGACCGTTTACCGCGTCCCGCACCGGATCTGGTGCGGCCGCGTCCGGCGGGTGTGGCGCGCGGTGGGCGCTGACCCACCCGGCGCGGCGGTTCGGGTTCCGGTTCGGCCTCCGGCTCGGGGAACTCGTCCTCGTAGCGTGGGATGACGTTCGTGTCGTCGTCGAAGTCGTCCCATTCGGGGACCTCGGGCTCCTCGCGCGACGCACGGGGGTCGAGGCCCCAGTCGTCGCGGCGCGGGTAACGCCGGTCCGCCTCACGCGCCCGGTACCGCTCCTCTGCCCTGGCCCATCGGTCGGTCATGCATCATCTCCGACCGCTGTGTCTGCTGCGTCCTTCACCATCGAACTCCGCTCGTCCAACCATCCTTGCAGAATCGACACCGCTGCCGCCTGGTCGATCATCTGCCGCTGGCCACGTGCGCGAACTCCACTCTCGCGCAACGCACGTGCAGCAGACACCGTAGTCAAACGTTCGTCGGAAAGGCGCACCGGAATCGGGTCGATCACCCGGCGCAACTGCTTGGCAAACTTGCGGGCGATGCCCGCGGCGGTGCCGTTTTCGCCGCGCAGTGTCCGGGGCAGGCCGACGATCACCTCGACGGCTTCGTACTCCCGCACAATCTCGGCAATTCTTGCGATGTCGGCGGGTGGACCGCCCTGACGGCTGGATTTGGCGCGCGCGACGGTCTCCACCGGCGTGGCGAGCACCCCGTCGGGGTCACAGGACGCCACGCCGATGCGGACACTGCCGACATCGACCGCGATCCGGCGGCCGCGACCGGGGTCGGTCGCCGGATCGGGTCGATCGGCCGGGGCCTCGTCCGAGGCGGGGGTGCTCATCAGCCGGCGAGTTCGGCCACCCGGGCGCGGACCGAGGTCAAACCGTTCGGGATACCCGACGGGTCCGAGCCGGAGCCCTGCGCCATCTCCGGCTTGCCGCCGCCGCGTCCGGCGATGCTCGGACCGAAGCTGGCGACGAGATCGCCCGCCTTGAAGCCGAGGTCCTGGGCGGCCTTGTTGACGGTCACCACGAACGGCGCCTTGCCGTCGACATTGCCGAGCAGCACGACGATCGCCGGATCGCTGCCGAGGCGGCCACGGATATCGGTGGCCAGGGTGCGCAGGTCACCGGCCGAGGCGCCCTCGGGCGCGGCGGCGGCGACCAGGCGCACGGAACCGACGCGCTCGGCCTGCTCGGCGAACGTGCCGGCCGAGGCGAGCATGGCGGCGATCTTGGTGCGCTCGAGTTCCTTCTCGGCCACCTTGAGCCGCTCCACGAGCTGCTCGACGCGACCGGGCACCTCTTCCGACGGCACCTTCAGCGACGACGCGACACCGGCGAGCAGGGCACGTTCCTTGGCCAGGTACTTGTAGGAGTCCAGACCGACGAACGCCTCCACGCGCCGCACACCCGAACCGACCGACGACTCACCGAGGACGGTGATCGGGCCGATCTGCGAGGAGTGCTCCACATGGGTGCCACCGCACAGCTCCATCGAGAACGGGCCGCCGATCTCGACGACACGCACCTCGTCGCCGTAGTTCTCGCCGAACAGCGCCATCGCGCCCATGGCCTTGGCCTTGGGCAGATCGGTGACGAAGGTGTTCACCGGGAAGTCGGCGCCGACCGCGTCGTTGGACACGGCCTCGATATCGGCCTTCTGCTGCTCGGACAGCGCGCCCTGCCAGTTGAAGTCGAAACGCAGGTAGCCGGGCTTGTTCAGCGAACCGGCCTGCACGGCGTTGGGGCCGAGCACCTGGCGCAGCGCGGCGTGCACCATGTGCGTGCCGGAGTGGCCCTGGGTGGCGCCGCGACGCCAGGACGGATCCGCCTGGGCGAGAACCACATCGCCCTCGGTGATCTGGCCCTGCTCCACGGTGGCCTTGTGCACCCACAGTTTCTTGGCGATCTTCTGCACGTCGTTGACACGCAGCTTCAGCCCCGAGGCGGTGATCGCGCCGCGGTCGGCGATCTGACCACCCGACTCGGCGTACATCGGGCTGCGATCGAGGATCACCTCGACGTCCGCACCGGCCTGGGCGGCGGGCACCCGTACACCACCGGAGATCAGGGCGAGCACATTGGCCTCGGAGGTGAGTTCGTCGAAACCGGTGAACTCGGTGGCGCCGCGGTCGACCAGTTCCTTGTAGACGGTCAGGTCGGCGTGGGCGTGCTTGCGGGCCTGGGCGTCGTCCTTGGCGCGCTGACGCTGCTCGGCCATCAGCGAACGGAAACCCGCCTCGTCCACGGAAAGGCCCGCCTCGGCGGCCATTTCGAGGGTGAGGTCGATCGGGAAACCGTAGGTGTCGTGCAGGGCGAAGGCGTCCGAACCGGCGATCTGCTTGCCGCCGGAGGACTTCACCGCCGACGCGGCATTCTCGAAGAGGGTCTCGCCGGTGTTCAGGGTCTTCAGGAAGGCCGTTTCCTCGCCGACCGCGACGGTCTCGATGCGGGAGAAGTCGGTGGCCAGTTCCGGGTAGGACGGCGACATCAGGTCGGAGACGACCTTCATCAGCTCGGCCATCACCGGCTTCTCGGCGCCCAGCAGGCGCGCCGAGCGCACGATGCGGCGCAGCAGGCGGCGCAGCACGTAGCCGCGGCCGTCGTTGCCGGGGTTCACGCCGTCGGCGATGAGCATGGCCGAGCTGCGCACATGATCGGCGATCACGCGGAAGCGCACGTCGTCGGCGTGCTCGACACCGTAGGAGCGGCCGGTGAGCTGCTCGGCCTTGTCGATGATGGGGCGCAGTAGGTCGGTCTCGTAGACGTTCTCCACGCCTTGGAGCAGCATGGCGACGCGCTCGACGCCCATGCCGGTGTCGATGTTCTTGCGCGGCAGCGACCCGACCGGCGGGAAGCCCAGCTTCGGGCTGTCCTCACCGCGGATGTCCTGCATGAACACCAGGTTCCAGATCTCGAGGTAGCGGTCCTCGTCGGCGACCGGGCCGCCTTCCTTGCCGTAGGCGGGGCCGCGGTCGTAGTAGATCTCCGAGCAGGGACCGCCGGGACCAGGCACGCCCATGTCCCAGTAGTTGTCCTTGCCGTCGCGGAACTGGATGCGCTCCTTCGGGATTCCGGCGACGCGCTCCCAGATCTCGGCGGCTTCCGGGTCGGACTCGTAGGCGGTGACCCAGATCCGTTCGGGGTCGAAACCGAAACCGCCGTCCTCCTGGGACTTGGAGATCAGCTCCCAGGCCAGGGTGATGGCGCCTTCCTTGAAGTAGTCGCCGAAGGAGAAGTTGCCGGCCATCTGAAAGAAGGTGTTGTGCCGGGTGGTGACGCCGACCTCGTCGATATCACCGGTGCGCACGCACTTCTGCACGCTGGTAGCTCGCGCGTACGGCGCCGCTTCCTGACCCAGGAAATACGGCTTGAACTGGACCATGCCCGCATTGACGAACAGCAGGTTGGGGTCGGCCAGGATCAGCGAGGCACTGGGTACCTCGGTGTGTCCGGCACGGACGAAATGGTCCAGGAAACGCCGTCTAATCTCGTGGGTCTGCACAGCTGACCAGCCTACCGTCTGCGATCCACCGCTTTTCCGCCGGAGTCGGTGGTCTCGGCGACAATCCGGACGTGACGTGCTCAGCTGCCCCGGATGATGCGGCGCAGCTTGCTCACGCGGGAACCGACCTCGCGTTCGAAGCCGTGATCGGTGGGTTCGTAGTAGTCGGTGCCGACGATCTCGTCGGGCGGGTACTGCTGGGCGACCACACCGCCGCGGTGGTTGTGCGGGAATTTGTAGCCCTTGGCATTGCCCAGGGCCTTGGCGCCCGCGTAGTGCCCATCGCGTAGGTGCGGCGGCACCGCGCCCGCCTTGCCCGCGGTGATGTCGGACATGGCCGCGGCCAGCGCCGAGGTGACCGCACCGGATTTCGGCGCGGTGGCCAGGTGGATGGTCGCCTGCGCCAGCGCCAGTTTCGCTTCGGGCAGACCGACGAGCTGCACGACCTGGGCGGCTGCGGTCGCGGTCTGCAATGCCATCGGATCGGCCATGCCGACGTCCTCGCTGGCGTGGATCATCAGGCGCCGGGCGATGAAGCGCGGGTCCTCGCCCGCGGTGAGCATGCGGGCCAGATAGTGCAGGGCCGCGTCCACATCGGAGCCGCGGATGGATTTGATGAAGGCGCTGATGACGTCGTAGTGCTGGTCGCCCGCGCGGTCGTAGCGCACGGCGGCCTTGTCGACGCTCGCCTCGACGAGTTCGAGGTCGACGGTGCCGTCGAGCGACGACTCCGCCGAGGCCTCGAGCGCGGTGAGTGCCCGGCGCGCATCCCCGCCGGCGACCCGCACGATGTGGTCGAGCGCCTGTTCGGTGACGGTGTACTCCCCCGCCAGCCCCCGCTCGTCGGCGATCGCGCGTTCCAGCACCACCCGGATGTCGTCGGTGGTGAGCGACTGCAACTGCAGCACCAGCGAGCGCGACAGCAAGGGCGACACCACGGAGAACGACGGGTTCTCGGTGGTCGCGCCGACGAGCAGCACGATCCGGTTCTCCACCGCCGCGAGCAGCGCGTCCTGCTGGGTCTTGGAGAACCGGTGCACCTCGTCGATGAACAGCACGGTCTGTTCGCCAACGGCCAGCCGTTTGCGCGCGAGGTCGATGACCGCGCGCACCTCTTTGACACCCGCCGACAGTGCCGACAACGCCTCGAACCGGCGCCCGGTGGCCTGCGACAACAACGAGGCGAGGGTGGTCTTGCCGGTGCCGGGCGGGCCGTAGAGCAGCACCGAGGCGGCGCCGGACCCCTCGACGAGCCTGCGCAGCGGCGAACCGGGACCGAGCAGATGCTGCTGACCGATCACCTCGTCCAGCGAGCGCGGCCGCATCCGGACCGCCAGCGGCGCCCCGGGATCGCGCCGCACCACCGCGTCGAGTCCGCGCTCGGGCTCGACGGGTTCGCCCGGCACGTCGAACAGCTGATCACTCACGTCGTGCAGGGTACCGAGACCCTCGGACACATCCGGTCGATCGCCCGGTACGGGCAGCGAACCTGAACAGATGACCAAATTCTGTGTGTCCGACTTGCGCGCCGGGCCGCACTGGGATGAGATCGCTGATCGTGGTCGAAAACACCGAGGTCGTGCCCGCGGGGCTGTTCGCCCGCCGCACCCTGTTCAAAGGCAGCACAGCGGCCGCGGCGGCGGTGCTGATCGGTTCGGCGCAGGCACACGCGACCGGAGCGGTGTTCCGGCACGGCGTGGCCTCGGGCGATCCGCTGCCCGACGCGGTGATTTTGTGGACGCGCGTGAGCGTCGACGACGACGCGACGCCCGGCTCGGGCCTCGGCGACACGGTCCCGGTGCGCTGGGAGATCGCCACCGACGAGGCCTTCACACAGGTGGCCGCCTCCGGCACCGTGACAGCGACCGCCGACACCGACCACACCGTCAAGATCGACGCGAAGGGTCTGTCGGCGGGCACCGGTTACTGCTACCGCTTCCACGCGCTCGGCCAGACCTCCCCGATCGGGCGCACCAGCACCGCACCCGCCGCCGACAGCTCCCTCGACCGGCTGCGCCTGGGCCTGGTGTCGTGCTCGAACTGGGAAGCGGGCTGGTTCGGCGCCTACCGGCACCTGGCCGCGCGCGGCGACCTCGACGCCATCGTCCACCTCGGCGACTACATCTACGAATACGGTCGCGGGGAGTACGTCGGCCGCGCCGGAGCGGTGCGCGCGCACGATCCGGCGCACGAGATCGTCACCCTCGCCGACTACCGGATCCGCCACGGCCAGTACAAGACCGATCCGGATCTGCTGGCGTTGCACGCCGTGCTGCCCTTCATCTGCACCTGGGACGACCACGAGTCGGCCGACAATTCCTGGCGCGAGGGCTCCGAGGACCACGACCCCGCCACCCAGGGCGCCTGGGCCGACCGTCGGGCGGCCTCGGCCAAGGCCTACCTCGAGTGGATGCCGGTGCGCGCCACCAGGTCCGACGGGGCGGTACAGATCTACCGGCGGCTGCGGTTCGGCACCCTGGCCGAGCTGTCGATGCTCGACCTGCGCAGCTACCGCGACGAGGAGGCGGGGCCGGGCGCGGGCTGGCGGCACGCCGACGACCCGGCGCGCACCATCACCGGCCGGGCCCAGATGGATTGGCTCACAGCGGGATTGGTCTCGTCGCCGACCCAGTGGAAGCTCGTCGGCAATTCGGTGATGATCGCGCCGGTGGTGTTCCCGCCGCTGGAACCGGCGACCACCGAGGCCATCACCGCCGCCCTCGGCATCCCGCAGGGCGGCATCACCGTCAACGGCGACCAGTGGGACGGCTACACCGCCGACCGCCGCACCCTGTTCGAGACCATCGCGGGCGATCAGGTCGGCGATGTCGTGTTCCTGACCGGCGACATCCACACCTCCTGGGCCGCCGACCTGCCGCTGAACGCCGCGAACTACCCGGGCGGACCGACGGTCGGCGCGGAATTCGTCATCCCGTCGGTCACCTCGGCCAGCGTCACCGACATGACGAAGACTCCGCCGCGCACCACCTCGATCGCGGCCGAGGAGGCCATCAAGGCGGCCAACCATCACCTGCGGTACGTGGAACTGGACTCCCACGGTTTCGGCGTCCTCGACGTGACCCCCGAGGCAACCCAGATGGACTGGTTCTACGCCTTCGACGTCACCGACCCCGCCACCGGAATCCGCCACGGCACCTCGTTCGCCGTGCGCTCCGGCGGCCGCCTCGAACCACGAACCACACCCGTGCACTGATCGGGCGCGGCTTCTCGGGAATCGGCGCAGAATTCTCACCAGCGGCTGTCGATCACCACCGCGGTCGTTCGTCGGATGAGTACGGCCCCCCGACGAACGGGCGACCACGATCCGAAGGAGCCCCCCATGAGCCAGTACCTGGTCCTGATCTACGGCGACGAGGCGACCTATGCCGCCATGTCCCCCGCCGAACTCGACGACATGCTCACCGCGCATCGCACCTTCCAACAGCTCACCGGCGCGGCAAACCTCGGCGGTCACGCGTTGCAGCCCACCGCGACCGCCACATCGATCCGCCACGACGCGTCGGGTGAGGTGGTGGTGACGGACGGCCCGTTCGCCGAGGCGAAGGAGGCGCTCGGCGGCTACTACCTGATCGAGGCGCCCGATCTCGACGCCGCGATCGCGATCGCCGCGCAGGTCCCCGCCCCGACGGGTGGGGTGGAAGTGCGCCCGATCAAGGTCTTCCCGCAGCCGTGACGACGGCGGCCGCGGCCGTCGAGCAGGCGCACCGCCGCGAATGGGCCTTCGTGCTCGCCGCGACGGTGCGGCTGGTCCGGGATTTCGATCTGGCCGAAGAATGCGTGCAGGACGCCTACGCGACCGCGCTGACCGCGTGGGCGGCCGATGGTGTCCCGGCCCGGCCGGGTGCCTGGCTGACGACCGTCGCCAGGCGGCGCGGTCTCGACCTGATGCGCCGCGACACCATCTTCCGCCGGTCGCTGCCCGAGTTGGTCGTCGACGAACCTGTGCCCGACACCGCCGACCTGGCCCTGGCCGAGTGCGACGATCCGGTGATCCCGGACGACCGGCTCCGGCTGATCAGCACCTGCTGCCATCCGGCGCTGTCCCCGCAGGCGCAGGTCGCCCTGACCCTGCGGTTGGTCTGCGGGGTCACCACCGCCGAGGTGGCGCGGGCGTTCCTGGTGAGCGAGTCGACCATGGCGGCGCGCATCACGCGGGCGAAGAAGAAGATCGCCGTGGCGGGTATTCCGTATCGGGTTCCGTCGATCCGTGAGCTGCCGCAACGGCTCGACGCGATCTGCGCGGTGATCCACCTGCTGTTCACCACAGGTCACACCGCGCCGGCCGGTGACGATCTCGTCCGCGCGGATCTGGTCGACCGCGCGCTCCAGCTCGCCAGGATGATGCACGCGCTGGTGCCCGACGATCCGTCGGTGACCGGACTGCTGGCCCTGATCGTGCTCACCGACGCACGGCGAGCCGCCCGCGTGGACGCGGCGGGCGAGCTGTGCACGCTCGAACATCAGGACCGCACCCGCTGGGATCACGCGGCGATCACCGAGGGCATCGGCTTGGTGAAACAGGCTCTGCCACACACCGATCGGTACACCCTGCAGGCGGCGATCGCCGCCGTCCACGACGAGGCGCCCAGCTGGGCCGACACCGATTGGCCCGAGATCATCGGCCTGTACCGGTTGTTGCTGCGGGTCTGGCCGTCACCGGTCGCCCAGCTCAATCACGCCGTCGCGGTCGGTTTGGCGGGTGATCCGGCAAGGGCGCTGGAATTGCTGCGTCCGCTCGGCGCGGAACCGGCCCTGGCCACATACGGCTATCTGCACGCCGCCCGGGCGGCCTTCCTCGCCGAGTTGGGTCGGGTCGAGGAGGCGGTCGCCGCCTACGAGGACGCGCTGTTGCTCACCGACAACGCGGTGGAACGAGCGCATCTTCGAGGCAAGCTGACCGCCCTGTCCGGATAACGGACCGGCCGGTCAGGCGACGACTGCCGTCTGGATCGCGACGGATTCGGTCGCGCTCAGGCGTTCTCGGCGGCGAGCTCGCGCTTCCATTCGCGGAAGCCCTCCTCGGTGCGGCCGCGACGCCAGTAGCCCGAGACGGACAGCCACTTCGGTGCGACGTCGCGTTCCTTGCGCAGGTAGGGGCGGAGGTTGCGCATGACGGCCTCCGCTTCTCCGTGCACGAATGCCTGGACCTGGCCGGGGAGCCAGTCGGCCGCGCGCACCGCGGCGACCAGCGGCGCGTTCGCGCCGGCGAGTTCGTCGGGCACAGCGTCCGAGGACACGCCGCGATGCACCCAGTGCACCTGGACGTCGGCGGCCGAGGCCAGCGAGATCTCGTCCTCGGCGCCGCCGACCTCGACGAACACCTGGGCCGGTGCGCCCGCGGGCAAGGCCTCGACGGCGGCGGCGATGGCGGGCAGCGCCGATTCGTCGCCGACCAGGAGGTACCAGTCGGCGGCGGGGTCGGGGGCGAAGGCACCGCCGGGGCCGAACAGGCGGAACTCTTCGCCCGGTTCGACCGCGGCCGCCCACGGGCCCGCGATGCCCTCGTCGCCGTGGACGACGAAGTCGATGCTGATCTCGCGGCGTGACGCGTCGTAGGCGCGCACGGTGTAGGTGCGCAGTACGGGCTGACTGGCGGCATCCATCGTCTCGCGCACCGTGTCCAGATCGAACGGCTCGGGGTAGTCGACGCCGGGCACGGGGAAGATCAATTTCACGTAGGCGTCGGTGAAGGCGTTCGGGGTGAACGCACCGTCGGCGACAGTGCCGACGACGCGCACCAGGTGCGGTGTCAGCCACTGCTTGCCGACGACGGTGACGGTGATCGACTGCGGCACGTCTGCTCCCAACTCTCGGATCCCCGCCGACGCTACTCCGCGTCGGGGACCATGTGGGGAGCTACGTTCTCACTCCGACCAGCGTTCCTCGAGCATCGCCGACACCTGTTCGGCGAAGTCGCCGACCGCGTCGTCGCCGGTGACCCGCGCGTCCTCGGCCAGCGCCGACCAGCGGTTGATCAGTGCTTCCGATCGCGGCACGGACAGACCGTGCTCGCGGGCCGTGGCGATGCGGGTGTGGTCGGCGGGCAGGAACCAGTAGGTCGACAGCCACACCCAGATCAGGCGGGCCTCGAGGATCCGTTCGGCCAGCACCCTGTCGTCGGCCAGCGAGGGCCACACGCCGACCACGGCCGAACGCCACGCCTCGACCATCTCCCTGGCCCGGCCGCGCGACAGTTCGAAGTCACACAGGCACCCGGGGAACGAGACAAGCGCGTACGCGATGTCGAGGGTCGCGTCGCGGAAACCGCCCCACTCGTAGTCGAGGAACCGGGCGCCCTCGTCGTTCATGATGACGTTGTCCGGGCACAGATCCGAGGGGCTGAACGCGCGGTAGCGGCCCGCGGTGAACAACCGGTTGCCGTGCACGATGCGTTCGGCGATCTCACCGGGCACCTCGATGCCGAGTTCCGCCTCGAGCAGACCCGGCACCTCGGCGATCGCGGCCTGCGCCTGCTGGGCGATGCCGTCCACGCGGTGTGCCGAGTCGACCCGGCGCATCAGCGCGATGAAGTCCGGTTCGCGGCCGACGGTCGCGGCGTGCATGCGGCCGAGGGCCTGAGCGAACGCCATCAGCGCGTTGCGGGTGCCCGGTTCGGCGCGCGCGGCGAGCACCGAGGTGAGCAGCGCGTTGTCGCCGAGGTCGGACAGCACGAGGATGCGGTCGGGCACGCTGTGCGCGATGAGGTAGGCGCCGGGGCGATGTTCGCGGCTCAGGGCGGTGGTGAACTGGTAGGACACCGCCTCGCGCAGGAATGCCGCGTCGATGCTGGCGACACCCGGTGCCATGCCACCGGTGACGCGGTCCTGCGCGGAGCCACGCACCTGCTTCACGATCAGCGTGCGCGGGAGCGAGAAAGCGTTCTCCGCGACACGCACCCGCAGGACAGTGGTCCTGCCACTACCACTGAGCTCCACTGGATCACTCAGCTTCACCGCAGCACCCATTCGCTTTGTGAGCAACTGTTGTGCTGCGGACACGACGTCGGCGGCGCGTTCGGCCAATAGTGCGGTCATCGCCTCTCAAGCTACTCGTACCTGGTCACTTCTAGCGAGCGGTTACGCAACCTTTCCGCGTCGCCCGGCGTGTTGGCACCGCGGTTGCGCGAGTGTGCCTGTTCGCTTGACACATCTGTCGCTCGTCGGGTTTTCTCGACGTCAACTGCAGTGCGCCACACCGCAAACCGGTTGAGTCGAAAGGTCTACCACAGTGACCGACACACCGTCCGCCGCATCGAGCGATTCACCGGGTGGGTCGCCTGCGCCCGGCGGTAGCGGGCAATTCGCCCACGGCACCGGACGCCACGAAGGACCCGATCGGCCACCCGCCCCGAGCTCCGGGACGGGCAGGCACGGAATGGCCGGTGGCGCAGGCTATCCGCAGTTCGAAGGACCGGGTGCCGCCCAGTACGGCAGCGAACCGGTCGAACCCCCGCCCTCGGTTGCCGGATCGGGAATGGGCGCACCGCACTACGGTCAGCCGGGCACCGGCCCGGGTTATGCGGTGCCACAGGAGAAACCGGAAAGCTCGGGTTTCGCCACGGCCCCCGCCGGTGGCGTGTCGCCGGGGCAGCCCGGGCAGCCGTCGGGTTACCTCCATTCGGGAGCACAGGCGCTCGATATCGGGCAGTCACTGAGCTACGGCGTGGAACGCTTCCGCACCAACCCCGGACCGTGGCTCGGCATCATCGGCGTGGGTGTGCTCATCTACCTCGGTGCGCTCGCGATCGTCCAGATCGTGAACCCCACCTCGCCGTTGAGCGTGCTGTTCCTGTTCCTGGTCGTGCTGGTTGCGCTGTGGTTGCTGCAGGCGGCGATGGTGCGTGGCGCGCTGTACGAAACAGACGGATACCCACCGGCTTTCGGGTCTTTCTTCCGTTTCGTGAACGCGGGCAACGTGTTGCTCACCGCACTGCTGGCGTTCAGCGCGACCCTGCTCGCGTCCGCGCTGTGCCTGGCGCCGGGGGTGATCGTCGGGTTCCTGTGCATGTTCTCGTTGCACTTCGTGATCGACCAGGACTACGGACCGGTCGAGGCGATCAAGGCGAGCGGGATGCTGGTGCTGGCCAACCTGTGGGCCTCGGTGCTGCTGTTCCTCACCATCATGCTCGTCACCTTCGTCGGTGTACTCGCCTGCGGGATCGGCCTGTTCGTCGCGGGGCCGGTGTGTGCCATCGCGGTCACCTACGCCTACCGGATGCTCACCGCCGGGCCGGTCGCCCGCGTCTAGTGTTCGAGCGGGGTGCGCATGCCGATCGCCCGTTTGAACCGGCCGATCGGGCCTGATTCGTCGCCGGCGCGCGGTCGCAGTTCCAGCACGAGTACACCGGCAACCACGATGCCGATCAGGTTCACCGCGAGCTGACCCGCCGACTCGAACGCCCGGTGCCACTGACCGAGCGTCGCGGCCACCACCGCATAGCCTGCCGCGGGCACGGTGGTCACCGAGATGAACACCCCGATCAGGGCCGCCGATTTCGCGGTGACCAGTGACAGCATGCCTGCCGCCCCGGCCAGCAGGGCCACGACCAGGGAGAACGGCCCGACCTGGTAGATGAAGTCGACATTGTGCGCGTCCATCACGCCCTCGACGGTGATCCAGCCCATCCGCTCCCACAGCATGGTGGCGAACAACGTGATCGTCATCGCGACGGGGAACGCCACGGCCAGCGCGATCATCGACCGCCGGGCCAACCGCCAATTGCGGCGAACGAGCGCGACCGACAGCGCGGCCAGCGGCCCGAACTCCGGGCCGACCACCATCGCGCCGACGATGGTGACGGGCGAATTCGTCGCCACCCCGATCGAGGCGAGCAGGCAGGCGATGGTCAAGAACGCGAGGAAGGTGGAGTTGAGCGAGGACTCCTCGTGGGTGTCCACGAGCAGCTGCTCCCAGACCACGGCGTCGCTCGGGTCGCCGGGGGCCGCCCGCACCGCACGATCGGCGGCATCGGAGAGCACCGCTTCCACCGGCCCCAGCGTGATGCCACCGGTGTGGACCAGTCCGAGCGACTTCACGTCGTCGAGGATCTTGTTGGCCGCCTCGCGGGCGATGTCGGCCTGGACGAGGTCGCCGCCGGGGTCGACCGCGATGCCGGGCGCCACCGTCAGATGGGTGACGCCCGCGTCGGCTTCGAGGAGGCGGACCAGCTCAGCGGTCTGCTCGGGTGGACTGATTATGCGCAGATGCAGCACCGATAGCCTCCTGGTCACCGGTCCCCCACGGGACCATCCCAGAAGCTACCGGTGCTGCTTTCCGGCCGCTACTTCTGCGCGGCAACAGCTTTCGGCGCGTCGCCGCCCTTGACCTCGGGCTTGGCGTCGATGCCCGCTTCCTTGCGCTGCTGGGCGGTGATCGGCGCGGGCGCGTCGGTGAGCGGGTCGACGCCGCCACCGGTCTTCGGGAACGCGATCACCTCACGGATCGAGTCCTCCCCGGCCAGCAGGGCGGTGATGCGGTCCCAGCCGAAGGCGATACCACCCATGGGCGGGGCGCCGTAGGAGAAGGCGTCGAGCAGGAAGCCGAACTTCTCCTGGGCTTCGGAGTTGTCGATGCCCATCACCGCGAACACCCGTTCCTGCACGTCACGGCGGTGGATACGGATGGAACCGCCACCGATCTCGTTGCCGTTGCAGACGATGTCGTAGGCGTAGGCCAGCGCCGAACCCGGGTCGGTGTCGAAGGTGTCCATCGACTCCGGCTTGGGCGAGGTGAAGGCGTGGTGCACCGCGGTCCAGGACGAATGGCCCAGGGCCACGTCGCCGCTCGCGGTGGCCTCGGCGGCCGGTTCGAACATCGGTGCGTCGACGATCCACACGAAAGCCCAGGCGTTCGGGTCGATGAGGTCGCACTTGCGGGCGATCTCGCCACGCGCGGCACCGAGCAGGGCACGGCTGGACTTGGTCGCGCCCGCCGCGAAGAACACGCAGTCACCCGGCTCGGCGCCGACCTGCTTGGCCAGCCCCTCGCGCTCGGCGTCGGACAGGTTCTTGGCGACCGGGCCGCCGAGGGTGCCGTCCTCGTTGATCAGGATGTACGCGAGACCCTTGGCGCCGCGCTGCTTGGCCCACTCCTGCCAGGCGTCGAGCTGGCGACGCGGCTGGCTCGCGCCACCGGGCATCACGACCGCACCGACGTACTCGGACTGGAACACCCGGAACGGGGTGTCCTTGAAGTAGTCGGTGAGCTCGGTGATCTCCAGGCCGAAGCGCAGGTCGGGCTTGTCGGAACCGAAGCGGCGCATCGCCTCCGCGTAGGTCATGTGCGGGATCGGGGTGACGATGTCGTGGCCGACCAGCTTCCACAGCGCGGTGAGGATGTCCTCGGCCAGCAGGATCACGTCCTCCTGGCGCACGAAGCTCATCTCGATGTCGAGCTGGGTGAACTCCGGCTGACGGTCGGCGCGGAAGTCCTCGTCGCGGTAGCAGCGCGCGATCTGGTAGTAGCGCTCGATACCGCCGACCATCAGCAGCTGCTTGAACAGCTGCGGGCTCTGCGGCAGCGCGTAGAAGCTGCCCGGCTGCAGGCGGGCGGGGACCAGGAAGTCGCGGGCGCCTTCCGGGGTGGACCGGGTGAGCGTCGGGGTCTCGACCTCGATGAACTCGTGGGCGCCGAGCACCTCGCGGGCGGCGGCGTTGACCTTGGACCGCAGGCGGATGGCGTGGCCGGGCCCCTCGCGGCGCAGGTCGAGGTAGCGGTACTTGAGGCGGGCCTCGTCGCCGGGGGTCTCGTCGAGCTGGAACGGCAGCGGCGCGCTCTCGTTGAGCACGACCAGTTCGCGCACGTCGACCTCGATCTGGCCGGTCGGCAGCTCGGGGTTCTCGTTGCCGTCGGGACGCTGCTCCACCACACCGGTGATCTGCACGCAGTACTCCGCGCGCAGCTTGTGGGCCTGCTCGGCCGCCTCGCCTTCGCGGAACACCGCCTGCGCGACTCCCGAGGCGTCACGCAGATCGATGAAGATCACGCCACCGTGGTCACGCCGCCGGGCCACCCAGCCGGTGAGGGTGACGGTCTGACCGGCGTGCTCGCTTCGCAGCGAACCAGCCAAGTGGGTGCGCAGCACGGTATTCCTTTCGACGATTTTTCGCACCGTGGAGAACACCCGGCGCACGACCATCGTAGTGAGACACGATGGGCGAGGGAAAACCGATATCTTCCGCGCCGTGTCAAGCTTGTCGCGCGCCCTGCGCGACGGCTGCGCGCGCGGTGGCCAATGGTGCTGCAGGGCAGTGGACAACCGAGCGAAGGCGAGTACCGCGATGACCTTCAACGAGGGTATGCAGATCGATCCGGGCCGGGCATCCTCGGGCGGCGGACCCGGGATGGGCGGCAAGCTGGCCGTCGGTGGCGGCGCGGGTGGGCTGATCCTGCTGGTGGTCGGCCTGCTGTTCGGCGTCGACCTGACCGGTACCGGAACCGGCACGGGCGTCTCCGGCGGCCAGTACCAGGGTGGGGACGCGACCGCCGGAACACCGGAACACTGCAAAACCGGCGCCGATGCGAACAAGTACGTCGACTGCCGGGTGGTGCTCACCGCGCAGAGCCTGGACGCGGTGTGGGGTGCGGAGCTGCCGAAGCAGACCGGTCAGCGTTATGTGCGGCCCGAGCTCGTGCTGTTCACGGGGGCGGTGAACACCGGGTGCGGTAACGCGACCAGCGATGTGGGCCCGTTCTACTGCCCCGCCGATCGCACCGCCTACTTCGACACCAGCTTCTTCCAGGAACTCGTCGACCGGTTCGGCGCGAGCGCCGGTCCACTGGCCCAGGAGTACGTGGTCGCCCACGAGGTCGGCCATCACATCCAGAACCAGCTCGGCGATATCGGCCGCGCGCAGCAGGATCCGCGCGGACCCGAATCCGGTGCGGTGCGCACCGAACTGCAGGCCGACTGCTATGCGGGCATGTGGGCACATTTCGCCGACAAGCAGAACGCGCCGGGCAGCACGCAGCCGTTCCTGAAGCCGTTGTCGGACAATGACATCCGCGACGCGCTGTCGGCCGCCAACGCCGTGGGTGACGACCGCATCCAGCGTGCGGCGGGCCGTGGCGTGAATCCGGAATCGTGGACACACGGGTCCTCGGATCAGCGCCAGAAGTGGTTCCTCGCCGGCTACCGCAGCGGTTCGGTGCAGTCCTGCGATACCTATTCCGCCACCGACCTGAACAATCCCCCCGGGTTACGCTGACCCTCGAACCCGATCCGACACAGCGTTTTTCATCGAGGGGAAACCATGCGCCTGCCCATCATCGGTCTGCTCGTCTGCGCGCTCGCACTGCCCGGTGCGGGCGCGCTCGCCCATGCCGAACCGGCGCCGCTACCCCTGATCAGCGTCACCACCATCCCCGCCGGATGGTCGACACGCACGGACCTGCGGCCGGTGCTGCAGGTGTTCGACGACGGCACGGCCGTGTACCGGCCCGACGCGGTGAGCAAGGACCGCAAGGCCGAGACCGCGCCGAAGGAGGAGCGGGGAAAGGTTGCCGCCGACGTGATCTCGGCCGCGCGCGAGGAGATCGAGGCGCTGCAGGAGGTCGACTTCGGCATCCCCGCCGGTGAGGGCAAGGGCGCCCAGATCGTCGACCTGCTCACCGAGGATCCGGCCGAGGACGCCCACCTGGTGGTCTACTCCCCCGACGCGGCCGACGGCCTCAACCCTGAGCAGCAGGCCGCGCGCAAGCGTTTCACCGATCTCACCGAGAAGCTGGTCGACGCCTTCGAGAAGTGAGTCGACGGTCGCCCGCGGCACCAGGCCGCGGGCGAACCTCGCTCAGAACCGGTCTTCGTCGGCGGTGCGTTCGTCCTCGTGGACGGCGCCGATGACCTCGGGCGTGGCTTCGCCGAGGAGACCGGTGAGGTCTTCGTTGCCGGTGCGGCTCTGGTAGGGCTGCACCGTGCGGCCGTGTTCCTCGTCGTTGGCGCGCTGGCCCGCGCCTGCCGCACCCGGGCTGCCGCCCATGAATCCGGAACCCGCGCTCGCGGGCGTGGTGCTCGCACCACCCATGCCGGTGCCGAGTCCCGTCGCCATCACGCGACCGGCGGCGGGCATCGCGGAGCCGGGCAGTGCCGTCGACTTCGGCGAGCCGGTGCTCGGAGTGCCGCTCGAGCTGCCGCCACCGCCTCCGCCACCGCCGCCACCGCGCGCGGTACCGAGGGCGCCGAGCGCGGCACTCGAGCCACCGCCGCCGCCCGTGCCACCGGTGCCCGCCGGGCTGGTGCCCGCCGGGGAGGTGGTGGTTCCACCGGTGCCGCCGGTGCTGGCCGCACTGGTCTCGGTGGCGCCGCTCAGCGCGTCCTCGGCCTGGGTGAGCAGCGGTTCGCCGATGTTCTCGGACGCGGCCGAGAGCACCTCTTCCGGCGAGGGCAGTCCGCTCTGGCTCGCGAGTTGACCGACCACACCGCTGAGTTCGCCGGTGTACCCGGCCAATTGGCCGCGGGTGGCGTTGACGACCGTGACCGCCTCGCCGAGGTGGGTCGTCGCCAGGCCGATCAGCGTCGCCTGGGTGGGCGGCAGCATGATGGTCGGGGCGAGCGCCGTCGCCTGCGCGGCGAAGGTGGTGGCGATGGAGGTGAGCTGGGCGTTGCCCGTCTGCACGACCGCGGCCGCCTGCTGGGTGAGCGCGGAGATGTCGATGCCGCGCTGACTGGTCTCCTGCCCCTGGGCCTGCGCCTGCTGGCTGGCGGTGGTCGCGGCGTCGGCGGCCTGGCCCTCCCACAGTTGCTGCACGGTTTTCACGCCGCCCTGGGCCAGGGTCATGGCCTGTTCGATGACGGCCGAGGAGTTGCTCAGGATGGAGGTGGGGTCGAGCGAGCCGAACACGCCGGTGCCGAAGCTGCTGAGCAGGTCGAGGAACGGCTGGAACAGCGTCTCGATGCCGGGCAGCGCGGGCAGCGACAGGCCGTTCATCAGGGCCGCGACCGGGTCTTCGGTGAGGGTGGTCGCGGCGGCCGAGTTGCCACCGGCCCCCGTGTTCGACGCACCGCCCGCGACGCCCGTCGCACCGGTGACGGCGCTCCTGGCCTGGTTCATCAGGGTCTCGGCGGTGCCGAACGGGTCGATCGTGGCCTGGCTCAGCGCGCCCTGCACGTCGGTGAGCGCCGAGGACGCATCGTCCGAGATGCCGGTCAGGATGTCCTGGGCGTCCGTCCCGGTGCCGAGCCCGGAGAGGCCGGGCAGCCCGGTGGGCATGCCGACCTGCTGGGTTTCCTCGGTGATCTTCTGGGCGAGGGTGAAGACCGGTTCCTCGACGTCCTCGGGCAGCTGCACCAGCGGCACGTCGAGAATGGCCTGACCCGCCAGCTCCTGCGGCACGGCGCCGAGCGCGGACTGTGTCTCGGTCTCGGCGGTGGCCAGCGACGCTTCCGGGCTGATCACGCCGGTGTCCGCGCTCAGCGGCTTCATGCCGCGCCCCCGATCCCGGCGGCCTGGCGCGCGATCTGCGCCGCGTTGTCGATGTCGGTGGCGTCGAAGGTCACCGACGATCGGAACGCCGCGTCCGACAGCGACCCGAACTTGGCGGACAGCTCATTGATGTCCTTGGCCTGCAACACCTGCGCGGCCGCGAACATCGCCAGGTAGTCGGCGCCGATGAGCCCGAACACGGGTGTCATCGCGGAGACATTGGCGACCAGGTCGAAATTGCCCGCCGCCGCGATCTGCCCCGCCACCCCGGCATTGGTCGTCGCGAACGCGTTGACACCTTCGGTTTGCACCGAGAGATCGGTCATGCGAATCCCCCACTCGTCGTGAAAAGTCGGTCTGGAGACCACGATCGGGTAGCCGCGCAACTCCCGACGCGACCGCCCGATTGCGCAGTGCGCCAAATATAGCCGAATACCCCGCGCGGTTTCGACTCGCGACGGACCCGATCTGCGGCATTCGATGGCAAAACTAGAACATGTTCTATATCCTCGGCCCCATGAAGGTCGCAGTGACCGGCGCAGCCGGCTACCTCGGTTCCAACCTGATCCCTCAGCTCGTGGAGCGCGGACACGAGGTGGTTGCCATCGACCGCGTCGCCCCCGCCACCACCGACCCGGCCGTCACCTGGGTCGAGGGTGACGTGCTCGACGCGGCGTCGATGCGCACGGCGCTGGACGGCGCCGAGGTGGTGTACCACCTGGTCGCCCTCATCACGCTGGCCAAGAACAACGATCTGGCCTGGCGGGTGAACACCGAGGGCGTGCGGGTCACGGCCGAGGCCGCGCTCGAGGTGGGCGCGCGCCGGTTCGTGCACACCAGTTCCATCCACGCCTTCGACCAGTACCGCGCCGGTGGGCACATCGACGAGACCTCACAGCGATCCGACAATCCCGAACTGCCCGTGTACGACCGTTCCAAATGGACCGGCGAGCTCTCGCTGCGGCCCGCCATCGAACGGGGTCTCGACGCGGTGATCGTCAACCCGACCGGCGTCTTCGGCCCGATCGACAACCTGCGCCAGCTCTCCCGCGTCAACCGCACCACGGTGGACTGCGCGCGCGGTCGCGTCCCCGTGATGATCGGCGGCGGCTTCGACATGGTCGATGTCCGCGATGTGGCGCACGGCCTGATCCTGGCAGGCGAGAAGGGCCGCACCGGCGAGAACTACCTGCTGGGCGGGCACATGATCACCCTGCTCGAGTTGTGCCGGATCGCCGCCCGGCACGCGGGTGCCGCCGGACCGCGTTTCGCCATCCCGGCGGGTCTCATCGGCGCGCTCATGCCGGTACTCGAACCGATCGGCAAGCGCCTCGGTTCGGACGTGCTCTCCAAAGCCGCTCTCGGCGCGATCATCTCGGCCCCCGTCGTCGACCACGGCAAAGCCGAACGCGAACTGGGCTACCACCCGCGCCCGATCCAGGAGAGCATCCACGACCTCGTCGACTTCGCGCTCGCACCGCAGCACGCTTGACACCTGATCGAACGCATGTTCGACTCGAGGGGTGCGGTGGCAGACCCAGACCCTCGATGCCGATGACGGCGCCCTGCCCGGTTTGAGCCGGGCGGGACTCGTTCGCACCGTCCGCACGCCCGAGTTCGACGGCATCACCTTTCACGAGGTGTTGTGCAAGAGCGCGCTGAACAAGATGCCCGAGAGCAGCGCGTTGCCGTTTCGGTGGACCATCAATCCGATGCGCGGGTGTTCGCATGCGTGCCGGTACTGTTTCGCGCGCGGCAGTCACGAATATCTCGGGTTGGACGCCGGGCGTGATTTCGATTCCGAGATCGTGGTGAAAACCAATGTGGCGGCGGTGCTGCGGCGGGAATTGGGGCGCCGGTCGTGGCAGCGCGAGGCGGTGGCGCTCGGTACCAATACCGATCCGTATCAGCGGGCCGAGGGGCGATACCGGTTGATGCCGGGGATCATTCGCGCGCTCACCGATTCCGGGACGCCGTTTTCGATTCTCACCAAGGGTCCGCTGCTGCGCCGGGATCTGCCGCTGCTCACCGAGGCGGCGCGGCGGGTGGAGGTGAGTGTGGCGGTGTCGATCGCGATTCTCGATCCCGACCTGCATCACAGTCTCGAACCGGGCACCCCGGAGCCCCGTGCCCGCCTGGACCTGGTGCGCGCGCTGGCCGACGCGGGCTTCTCCGTGCATGTGATGGCGGCCCCGATCATTCCGTGCCTCACCGACAGCCGCGCCCATCTCGACGCCCTGTTCGCCGCGATCGCCGACGCGGGCGCCGCCAGCGCCATGGCCTTCCCCATGCACCTGCGTGGCCCCACCCGCGACTGGTTCCTGGCCTGGCTCGATACCGAACGCCCCGCCCTGATGCGTCGCTACCGCCAGCTCTACAACCGGGGCGCCAATGTCACCCCCACCTACCGCGACTGGTTGCGCGACCGGGTGAACCCCCTGCTCACCGCTCACGGTCTCCGCCGCGAACAGGGCCCGACGACTCCGCCGACCGCCGCGCCCGCACCGACGAACCCGCAACTCACCTTGTTCGGCTGAGGGTGCGGCGTGAGTTCAGGCGCCGTCGAGCATCTCCTCGCGAGAAACACTGGCAGCGGCTGCCTCGCGCTGCTCTCGCCCCGGCATCGCCAGGGTCAGCGCGGCGAGAAGCAAGGCGACACCGCAGATGGCACCCATCATCATGACGGCGCCGCCGAGGCTGTGCGAGCTGAAGAACACCGTGGTCAACACCGCCAGTCCGACCGCGTTGCCGACCTGTTCGATGGTCGGCAGTACCCCGGACGCCTCGGCCATCCGGTCGGCGTCCAGCCCCGACAGCATCATCGGTTGCAGCTGCACGCCGAACACCCCCACACCGAAGCCGGCCGCGAACACCGGTCCCGCGCACAGCAGCGCACTGGCCACGCCGTCGACCAGGTACAGGTAGACCCCGCCCGCGCCGATGCACCCGCCGAACAGCGCTATCCCACCCGCCAACGCCCAGATGTCGAAGCGCGGCACCAGGATCAGCGACCCGATGGCGCCCGCACCGGCACCGAGGGCGAACAGGGTCATCACCATGCCGGTGAGCAGCGGCGAGTAACCGAGCACGTCCTGCATCGTGATCGATGCGGCGAACACGAACGCCGTGAACAGCCCGAAGAAGGCACCGACCAACACCGAGCCGACCCGGAAACCGTGGTTGCCGAACAGTTCCAGGTGCACGAGTGGTGACGCACCGCGTGCGATCCGTCGACGTTGCTGGGCGAGGAACACGGCCGTAAGGGCCAGGCCGGCACCGACGACCGCGACCAGGTCGAGGCGCCAACCGTGCTGCTGGATCTGCGCCATGCCCGCGATCAGGGCGAACAGCCCGAGCCCGGACAATCCGGCACCGACCAGGTCGAGGCGGTGGCGCCCTTCAGGTCTGTTGCGGTCCAGGAATTTCCAGGCCAGCGCGAACGCGAACAGCCCGATCGGCAGGTTGATCAGGAACACCGACCGCCAGCCCCAGCCACCGATGTCGAGGGTGAGCAACACTCCCCCGACGATCGGTCCGAGCATCCCGGCGAATCCCGCGACGCCCCCGTACAGCGCGAACACCAGCGGGTGGCGTTCGCGCGGGAATCCGGCGGTGAGAATCGCGATGGTCTGCGCGGCCATCCCCGCCCCGGCAGCGCCCTGCACCACTCGTGCGATCACCAATTCCATTGCACCGTCGGCCGACCCGCACCAGACCGATGCCGCGGTGAAGGCCGCGACCGACACCAGGAACATCGTGCGCCGCCCGACCATCGCCCCGATCCGGGCGGCGGTGAGCAGGGTGCAGGCGAAGGCCAGGGCGTATCCGGAGATCACCAGCAGCTGCGCCGAGCGCGACGCACCGAGGTCGGCGGTCAGGTTCGGCAGCGCGGTGTTCACGATCGTCACGTCGATCATCTGCATGAACACCGCGATCAGGCAGGCACCGAACGCCAGCCAGGCACCGAGTTCGGGCGTTCGCGACTGTTCGGTGACGGTCACGACACCAACTCCATCGTCGCGCGCGGCGCCGACATCGACATCTGCGTCGGGAAACTCAGCTGCACCAGCCGGTGTGGCGCCGCCACCTCGAAGTGGGCGAGGAACGGCGGCACCACGGACCCGACCATCTTGTCGAGCATCCCGTTCACGTGCTCGAAGCCGGGCCGCAACCGGACCTGCCAGCAGGAGAACACCCCGGCCGGCCCGGTGAGCACGACCTGTTTCTCCACCCGCACGAGCAGGGGCCAGTGCACCGAGAACGCCAGCCACACATCGACGGTCTCCATCAGCCCCTCGGCGAATTCCAGGCCGCGCAGCAGGGTGAGCCCGGCGGCGACCGGCATCACGTTCGCCGGGTAGGGCGCGGGCAGGCCACCGGGTTGCACATGCACGGTGTCGACGAAGTTCGCCTCCTCCCGCGACACCAGCGTCGAACCCGAGAAGGTCTGCGCGCGATAGGTTTCCGCGTGCAGGCGCCCGTCGATGCGGCCGATGCGCTGTTCGATCGTCATCACCGGCTCGCGCCCGTCACGATGCCGCTGAGCGGGGCCGACCTCCAGCGTCGTGTGGTAGCCGCCCCGGTTGTGCACGACCACCTGGGACACCTCCATCCCGCCGGGCTGTCCGGTGATGCCGACGTGATAGGTCGACTTCTCGCCGTCGGGGATGAACGGGTCACGGAAGATGGAGGGGACGAATTCTTCTCGGATCACGGGATCTCCGCGGCGCTGTCGATGATGGCTCCGAACACGGACTTCATGGTGTCGAGGTAGCGGCTCACGTTCTGCTGGGCAATCGCGGTGTCGGGGAAGATGACGCTCAGCGAGGTCTGTCCGGGCAACCGGTTGATCCAGATCAGCGCTTCCTCGGACGCGGCGCGGTTGGCGAACACCCCGGCGTGCAGGCTGTCGAACAGCTCGTTGCCGAGGAAGTCCCTGGCGTCGATGAAGGAGATCATCGGGGTCACCCAGCCGGGTTCGGCCTTGATCTCCGAATCGGCGGGCAGCAGTTCGAGGACGCGATGAAACGACGTGGGCGCCAACAGGAGTCCGCTGTCGTAGGCGCGCTGGGCGGTCCTGATCGCGCGTCCGATCGTCAGCCGTTCCGGGAGCGGGAACGCGACCGGAACCAGCGTCACATACCAGCCGACCGAATTGTTCTCCGCCGCCGAGGTTCTGGTGCTCACCGGGGTCATGCCGAAGTAGTAGTCCGACCCGACCAGTTCGCGTTCGGCCAGCGCGGCCGCGGCGAACACCCCGCCGGCGAAATCGGCGCTGTTGGCCCGGCAGACCTCCTCGAAACGCTCACCCTGTTCCTCGTCGAGCAGCACGATGCTGCGGTGGGCGCTGCGGTGGTATCCGTCGGTCTTCTCGCCCAGGTCGAGCGGGAAGCTCGGCAGCCGGTTGTCGTTGCCGCGCAACAACGCCAGCCACTTCTTCACCCCGGCCGAGGCCAGTGTCTGCTGATCGCTGAGGAACCGTTCGTTGCGGCAGTAGTCCAGATAGCTCGCCGCGGGGGCGAGCGGTTCGGCGTCGGGCCACAGTTCGGCGGCGTAGAGCTGGGCGAAGTCGGCGGCCGAGAGGTACTGGCCGAGACCGTCGGTGTGCAGGTGGTCCACGGCCAGGTAGACGGTGGTCGAGTCCTCGTGCTCGATGGCGCCGAAGGTGAAGCAATCCCATTGGAACGGACCGGGTGTGGTCTTCTCGACGTGCCGGCAGATCGCCTCGGGGTCGTCGATGTAGCCGTAGTCGACCGGGAGGAACTCCACATCGGGCTCGGGAACGAGGTGACGGCGCACCGCGCCACCCGGTTCGACGGTGAACCAGGTGCGGAACGTGTCGTGGCGCAGCAGGAACTTGTGGATCGCCCTGGTGATGGCGTCCCGATCCAGTTCGGTGGTGGGAATGCGCGCGGTCACCAGGCACAGACCCGAGAAGCGGAAGTCCGCGCCCGCGTGCCGGGCGGCCAGGCGCAGATACTGTTCCTGTTGCAGCGACGGCGGCGCCGGATGGGCCGGTGCCCGCGCCGCGCGCGCGACCGAGTCCGCCGAGGCGAACCAGGTCACGAGCCGTCCCGGCGCGGGCCGCCACTCGTCGATCAGACCGAACTCGACCATCAGTGCGATCCCGCCATCGAGACCTCGGACGCGCGGTCGACGGCCCACTGCTCCGGCACCTCGGTCGGTGCGGCCCCCTCCCCTGGTACCGGCACGACCTCCGGAAGTGGTGGTGTGGCAGCGGGTTCCGAGGCCAGGATCAACTCGGCGACCTTAGGTCCGGCCTGTTCCAGGCTGAACGAGCGACCCATCTGCATCGACATCAGGTCGATACCGAGCGTCTTGGTGACGCGCGCGCCCAACTCGACCGCCATCAGCGAATCCAGCCCGAGTTCGGGCACCGGCACGGTCATGTCGATCGACTCCACGGGCACGCCCATGACGACCGCGAGTTCCTCGGCCATCTTCCTGGCGATCGCGGGCCCACGCTTGCCTTCCTCCATCGCGGCCAATTCGGCTCGGAGCCTGGCCAATTCGGAGGTGTCCTTGGCGGAGGACTTCGCGAGTCCGGCGGTGCGGCCGGTGCGGATCAGCTGGGGGAAGGTGCCGGTCAGCTTCACCCAGTCGGTGGGGATGATCGCGGCGTTGGTCGCGCCGAGACGCAAGGTCTGTTCGAGGTAGGCGGTGGCGTCGGCCATGTCGATCGGGCCGAAACCGACCAGGTCCAGGTACTTTTCGGCGGTTTCGTCCGACGCCATGCCGCCCGAGGCACCGGACAGGTGACCCCAGCCGATGCACAGGGCCCGCTCCCCCGCCGCCGCCCAGCGCCGAGCCAGGGTTTCCACCGCCACATTGGCGGCACAGTAGTTGTACTGGCCGTAGATCCCGTACATGGAACCGCCCGAGGAGCACAGCACGAACATGTCCAGGGTGATGCCCGCGTCCGCGACCGCCTGGTGGATCACCTGCGCGCCATGGACTTTGGGCCGGTAGACGCGGTCGAGTTCGGCCAGTTCCATCTTGGCCAGCCGGTTGTCGGCCACCGCACCCGCCGCGTGGAACACCCCGCGCAACGGGTGCTCGTCGCTGTGCGCGCGGGCGATGATCGACGCGACGGCGCCCACGTCGGTGACGTCGGCGAGTTCCTCCACCACCTCGATACCGATCGAGCGCCACACCTCGAGCTGACGCTTGGCGGTGTCGGTGCTCGCACCGCTGCGCCCGACCAGCACGAGGCGGCGCGCACCGCGCATGGCCAGCCACCGGCCGATCGCCATCCCGAACCCACCGAACCCGCCGGTGATGAGATAGCTCGCGTCCCCGTCGATTTCGAGGGGCGGCAGGTACGGGCGCACGGGTGGGCGCGGGTCGTCCATGCGCAGCGCGACGCGACCGACTCGCGAGGATCGCAGCGTCTCCTCGAAGGCCTGGCTCACTTCGTGTGTCTCGAACAGCTGATACGGCAGCGGGGTGTACACGCCCTCGGTGACCTTCTCGAACACCCGCTGCAGCAGCCGCGACAGGCGTTGCGGGCGCACCGCGACCAGGCGGTCCAGGTCCATCGAGTAGTAGGCGAGGTTCTTGTCGAAGTTGGCCAGTTCCAGCAGTCCACCGGTGTAGATGTCGGCCTTGCCGACCTCGACGATGCGGCCGAATTCGGCGGCGGCATTGAAGTTCTGGCGCAGGATCTCGCCGGGAGCACTGCTGATGATCACGTCGGCGCCCGCGCCGCCGGTCAAGGCGAGCACGTCGTCGACGAAGTTGAGCGAGCGCGAGTTCACCGCGAAGTCGGCACCCATCGCCAGCACGTGCGCACGGCGCTCGGGCGAGCTCGCCGTGCCGATGATGCGAGCGCCGATCGACTTGGCCACCTGGATGGCCGCGGTGCCGACACCGCCCGCGGCGCCGTGGATGAGCACTGTCTCCCCCGGCTCCAGCCTGGCCAGGTCGTGCAGGGCGTATTCGGCCGTGCCGAAGGCGATGGTGCTGGTGCAGTAGGCGGGATCGGTGTCGGGGGGAACGACCACCGCCAGTTCCCGGTCGACCGTGGCGAACCGGCGCATCATGCCCTTGGAGGCCACCGCGACCTTGTCGCCCACCGCCACATCGGTGACGCCCGCGCCGACGCGCACGACGGTGCCCATGCCCTCCATACCGGGGACGGTGCCGAAATAGGTCGGGGCGAGCTCACGCTCACCGAGCAGACCGATGATCTTGAGCGGGTCCTTGTAGTTCAACCCGATCACCGCCATCGCGACCTCGATCTCCCCGGCACCCGGCGCCACGCGTGGGCACTGCCGCCAGGCCACCTGCGACAGCAGGCGGGTACGCGGCATGTCCAGTTCGAAGTTGGCCTCCGGGTCGGTGAGCGGGTGCGCAGTCTCGAGTTCCTCGATGCGCTCGGGCAGCGGTTTGGTCACCACCGGTGCGAGACGGACCCCGCCACGCAGCAGCACCTCGTCGCTGTTGTCGAGCGAGAACGCCCCCGGCACACCGAGTTCGGTGACCAGATCGGCGATCGGCGTGCCCGGCTCGGTGTCGATCAGGCGCCAGCGCAGCGGGGTCTGCTCGTTGAGCAACACGCGTCGCGCACCGGCCAACGCGGCCTGTCTCGGGTCGGGCGCGAGGTCGCTGTCGGGCGTGGCGAAGGCGGATTCGGTGATCAGGGTGGCGTGCACGGTGCCGTCGCCGAAGTGGATCTGCGGTGCGGCGCCTTCGACGGTGGGGGTGACGTATTCCGAGATCGCGACCGCGATGCGCTTGAGCGTCCACAGGTCGGCGACATCGTCGGTGCCCGCACCCGCCACCACACAGACGTGCACGCGGTCGGTTCCCTCGGCCTTGGCCGCGGTGAGGTTCGCGACCAAGTCCGCTTCGAGTTGCTCGCTCGCCGGGTCGACGACATACACACGGGATCCGGGGACGGCGGCGGCGAGCCGGGCCGTGCGTGGGCTCTCACCGAACGCGACGATCACCGTGGACACCGTCCCGGCCTCGGCCAGCGCCGCCGGATCGAGCGGCTCGCGTTCCTCCAGCGTCTCGGTGTAGTAGAAGTCGGCCATCCGGTGCAGTGGGTCGTCGCCGGGTTTGAGCGCGCCGATCTGCAGTCCGGTCAAGCGCGCCACCAGCTTCCGGTTCTGATCGAGCAAATCGACGTCGGCCCGCAGCCGGGCCTTCGGGTCGCGGCGGGCGATGACGGTGATCCGCGCGGGCAGGTCGGCGAGCAGGCGTACCGCCGTCACCCCGACGGGCACCATGACGCCCTCGTTGATCCGTTCGTCGGTGAACAGCATGGCCGCACATTGCATGGCGGCATCGACCACGGCCGGATGCGCCAGGTGCCCGGAGTCGGCGGCGATGCCGCCGTCGACGGTGGCAAGCACGACATCGCGGCCGACACGCACCGAGGTCACCCGCTGGAAGGACGGACCGTACTGCAGACCCGCCGAGGCGAGTCCCGCGTAGAACATGGCCGGGTCCACATCGACGCCGACGTCGATCGTGGGCAGTTCGACCTCGGTCTGTTCGTGCGCGCCGGTCAGGGTGCGCCCGGTCGAGTGCACCGTCCAGGCCGTTCCGGTGGCACTGCGGGAGCGGATCAGGAACCGGCCGCTGGCCTCCTCCACACTCATCGCGACCAACGGCACATCGGGGGCGCCCATGACGAGCGGCGCGACGAACCGGACGCCTTCCAGCGCGACCTGCTTGCTGCCGATGCGCTGCGCGGTGGCACTGAGCGCGGCATCGAGGTAGGCCGCACCCGGCATGATCTTGACGCCGTTGACCACGTGGTCGGCCAGCCAGGGCAGCAACTGGGTGCCGACCTGGAGCAGCCATTCGGGGCGGCCCTCGACGTCGGGGTCGCCGAGCATGGCGTACGTGCCGGGCGTGCCGAGGCGGGCCTGTTCGAACAGCGGCAGCGCCGAGTGCAGGCGGGTGCGCTGCCAGGGGTAGCGCGGCAGCGGCACATGCGCGGTGGGCACAGCAGGGAACAGCCGTTCGCGGTCGAGGACACCGGCCGCGTGCAGGCCGATGAGGGTGCGCCGGAGGCTGTGCGAGTCGGACTGTTCGCGGTCGAGGGTCGGCACCGTGGTGCCGTTGACGTCCGCGTCGACCATGGCCTCGCGGATATTGCCCGACAGCACCGGGTGCGGGCCCACCTCGAGGAACACCCGGTTGCCCGCGGCGAGCAGCGTGCCGATCGCGGCGTGGAACCGCACGGGCTCACGGACATTGGACCACCAGTACTCGGCGTTCCAGGCGCCCTCGGTGACGAGTTCGCCGGTCACCGACGAGTACAGCGGCACGGTGGGCGCCTGCGGGGCCAGGTCGGCGAGCACCTCGCACAGTTCGTCGTGGATCGGCTCCATCAGGCGGCTGTGGTAGGGCACCTCCACCCGCAGCCTGCGGGCGAAGATCCCGTCCTCGGTGAGCTTCTCGGCGATCTCGTCGAGCCGGTCGACATCGCCGGACAGGGTGAGCGAGGTGGGGCTGTTGATCGCGGCGATGTCGACGCTCGGGTCGTCGCCGATCAGCGCGGTCACCTGGTCGGTGCTCATCCCGACCGCCAGCATGCCGCCGGTGCCCGCCGTGGTGGCCTGCAGGCGGGCGCGGTGATAGGCCACGCGCACCGCGTCTTTCAGCGAGAGCATGCCGCTGACGTAGGCCGCCGACACCTCGCCCACACTGTGGCCGACGATGGCGGCCGGGGCGATGCCGTATCCGGCCAGCTCACGCACCAGACCGACCTGGACGAGGAAGTTGGCCGGCTGCGCGACCTCCGTGCGGGTCACGCGCGACTCGTCCTCGGGCCGGTTCAGCTCCTCGATGATCGACCAGCCCGCCAGCGCACGGAACTCGGCGTCGATCTCGCGGGCGGTCTCGGCGAACACACCACCGGCGGCCAGCAGTTCGCGGGCCATCTTCCAGTGCTGCGGTCCCATACCGGAGAACACGAACACCGGTTCGGCGGCGGCCGAGGACACCGTGCGGGTCGCGTCGCGGCCACCGCCCGAGGCGTATTCGTGCAGTTCGCGAACCACATCGCCGGTGTCGCCGTCGAGCAGCACACCGGTGCGGAAGGGGTGGTGCGCCATGCGGGTCCAGGCCGCCTCGGCCAGCCGCTGCGGGTCGGCACCCGAGGTGATGAGGTCGGCGAACCGGCCGGCCAAGGCCCGCGCCGCGCCGGTGCTGCGCGCCGAGATGGGCAGAATGCCGAGGTGCCGTGGCGGTTCGGCCTGCGCCTGCGCCGGGGCGCGGAACTCCTGCAGGATGGCGTGCGCGTTGGTACCGCCGTAACCGAAACCGTTGACCGCCACAGACATCGGTTCTCCGTCGGCGGGCAGGGGCTGCGCCTCGGTCTGTACGTGCAAGCCGAGTTCGTCGAAGGGGATGTCGGGGTTGGGGTTCTCGAGCCAGCCCTGCGGCGGCAGCGTGCGATGGCGAAGGGCCAGCGCCGCTTTGATCACGCTGGCCACGCCCGCGGCGGCCTCGGTGTGGCCGATCGTCGCCTTCACCGAACCGACACCGATGGTGCCCGAGCGGCCCGACGGCGCGCCGAACACCCGGCCGAGCGCACGCAATTCGACCGGGTCGCCGACGAGGGTTCCGGTGCCGTGCGCCTCCAGGTAGGTGATCCGGTCGGGGGCGATGCCCGAGCGCTCGCACACGGTGCGCGCCAGCGCCTCCTGGGAGTCGACATTGGGCACGGTGATCGCGGTGGTCCGCCCGTCCTGGTTCGAGCCCGTCGCCTTGATGACCGCGTACACGCGGTCACCGTCGCGCACGGCGTCGTCGAGTTTCTTGAGTACCACCATGCCCGCGCCCTCACCTCGGCCGTAGCCGTCGGCGGTGGCGTCGAAGGATTTGCACCGGCCGTCGGCGGCCAGGAAGCCGCCCTTGCACATCAGGACGAAGGTCTCGGGCTGCAACATCACGTTGACCCCGCCCGCCACGGCGACCCGGCAGTCGTCGTTGTCGAGCGCCTGGCAGGCCAGGTGCAGCGCGACCAGCGACGACGAGCACGCGGTGTCCACCGTGATCGCCGGGCCCACCAGGTTCAGCGCGTAGGCGATGCGGTTGGACAGCATCGTGTAGGAGGCGCTGGCCGGGGTGTGCATGTCGGTGTGGAACAGCGCCGGCCCGACCACACCGATCACCGACTGGTCGACCACGAAGCCGCCCACGTACACGCCGACCCGCTCGCCCGCGACCTGCCCGGCGATGCCCGCGTCGTCGAGGGCCTCCCAGGTCACCTCCAGCATCAACCGCTGCTGCGGGTCGAGCACGGTGGCCTCGCGCGGGGAGATCCCGAAGAAGTCGGGGTCGAACTGCCAGGGATCGATGGTCATGAAGGCGCCGTGCTTGGTGTAGCTGCGACCCGGCGTGCGTGGCTCGGGGTCGTAGTAGCGGCGCCAGTCCCAGCGATCGGCAGGCACCTCGACGACACCGTCGCGCTTGTCGACGACGAAGTCCCAGAACGATTCCGGCGAATCGATTCCGCCCGCGAACCGGCAACCGATTCCGACAATGGCAATATCCGACACGCAATTTCCTCCGGTTTCGACCGGTCTGTGGCAACTGACCGTTTGATGTCAACGTAGAAGCCCGGCACCGCGCCGATCGTTCGATAACCGACGTCTGACATTTCTGACTGACACTCGCGCGTACTCCTGTGATCTGCCCCAGCAGGCGAGGTCACGGCTCACAGCGAAATTCCGGGATCGATTGTGACCGACCGCAATATCGATGTTTCACGACCGAAAAGTCGCTCGACAATGACAAGTTCGACCCCATCGCGAAATGTCGTTGGGAGCCGGATGTGTACGCCGAATTGAGGCAGTGGGGCGATACCGTCGTGCGGCGCAGGTACGCCGTCATCGTGACGGTGGTCGCGGGGTTGCTGGCGCTGGGAGCCTATGGTCTCGGCCTCGGCGCCGACCTGAGCTCGAGCGGGTTCGACGATCCTTCGTCGGAGGGGGTGCGCGCGGCGCACGTGCGCGACAACGCCTTCGGGCGCGATCACAGCTCGGATCTGCTGCTGGTGTTCCGCGCACCGGACGGCACGACCATCGACGACCCCGCCTTCGCGGCCACCGTCGTGGCGGGGCTCAACGACCTGCCGCACCGGTTCCCCGACCGGATCGACCGGGTCAACGGCGCGTACTGGCCGACCGATACCGGGATGGCGTTGCCCGAGGTGTTCGGCTCGCCGGCGCGCGACAAGGCGTTCGCCTCGATCGCGATCAAGGGCCTGAACCCCACCGAGCAGGGCCGCAACTATCGGGAGATCGCCGATGAACTCACGATTCCCGGGGTGCGGATGGAGGTGGCGGGCGGGCAGCCGGTCGCCGCCGCGTTGAACGACACGATGGTCGAAGACCAGCGGCGGGTGGAGCTGTTCGCCGTCCCGGTCGTCGCGGTGCTGCTGTTCTTCGTGTTCGGTGGTGTCGTCGCCGCCGCGCTGCCGCTGATCGTCGGCGGGCTGACCATGCTCGGCGCCTGGGGCCTGCTGCGCCTGCTCACCACCGTGACCGAGGTGAATTCCTTTGTGTCGCCGGTGGTCTCGATGATCGGGCTCGGCCTGGCCATCGACTACGGGCTGTTCGTGCTCAGCCGGTTCCGGGAAGAACTGGCCGAGGGCCGGTCGGTGGAGGACGCCGTGCGCAACAGCGTGTCCACCGCGGGGCGCACGGTGCTGTTCTCGGCGCTGATCGTGGTGGTCGCGGCGGCGGGCATTCTGGTGTTCCCCCAGGGTCTGCTCCGCTCGTTCGCCTACGGCGCGATGATCACCATCACGCTGGCCGCGCTCACCTCCATCTCGCTGCTGCCCGCGATGCTCGCCGTGCTCGGCAGACGGGTCGACCGGTTCGGTGTCGACTGGTTCCGCAAGCCGGTCGCCCGCGACCCCGGCAACGCCTGGGGCAGGCTGGCCGCCGCGGTGATGAGACGCCCGCTCGCGGTGGCGGTTCCGGTCTGTCTCGGTCTGCTGGTACTGATCTTCCCGATCCAGCACCTGGCCTTCGGATCCATCAACGAGAAGTTCCTGCCGCCGACCCACCCCACCCGGCTGGCCCAGCAGCATTTCGACGAATCGTTCCCCCTGCGCCAGATCGACCCGATCGACCTGGTCATCGTCACCTTCGATCCCGGAACCGCCGATGTCGTGCGCGCCGACGCGAACCGAGCCCCCGGCCTGGCCGCGCCGTTCGCCGAACCGATGCGGTCACCGTTCCAGCCCCAGGTGCTCACCACCGGTACCGTGCTGGCCGACGCCGCCGACGCCGAGGCGACGATCGAGTACCTGCGATCGATGCCGCTGCCGCCGGGCACCACACTCCTGGTGGGTGGTCAGCCCGCCGTCGAGAAGGACAGCATCGACGCGCTGGTGACCCGGATGCCGCTGATGATCGCGTTCGTCTTCCTGGCCAGCACGCTGCTGCTGGCGTTGACTTTCGGCTCGGTGGTGTTGCCGTTGAAGGCCGCGGCGCTGAATCTGCTCGGGCTCGGTGCCACCCTCGGTGTCCTCACCTGGGTGTTCATCGAGGGCCACGGTGCGGGCGTGTTCGGTTTCACGCCACAGCCCGTGATGGCGCTGGTTCTGGTGATCATCGTGTCGGTGATCTACGGCCTGTCCACCGATTACGAGGTGTTCCTGCTCTCGCGCATCGTCGAGGCGAGGGCGGCGGGCGCGTCCACCACCGAGGCGGTGCGGGCGGGGGTCGCCGCAACCGGGCGGATCATCACCGCCGCCGCGCTGATCCTGCTGGTGGTGACCGGCGCGTTCGCGCTGTCGGAACTGCTGATGATGCAGTACATCGCCTTCGGGATGGTCACGGCGCTGCTGATCGACGCGACCGTGCTGCGGTTGGTGCTGGTGCCCGCGTCCATGCGGTTGCTCGGTGACGCCTGCTGGTGGGCGCCGCGCTGGTTGACCCGGCACCGACCCCGGCCCGAATCCGATTCCGCCACATCCGTTCCCGCACCGGTTGCCGTCCGCGAACGGGACTGACATGAACCTCCGCAGCCTCGACGCACCCGCGCCGACCGTCGGCGCACTGCCTGCCTTCGCCTGGCGGGAGGTGTCGGTGATCGCGGCCATGGCGGGGACACTGTTGCTGATCCGTCTCGACCGCTACCGCATCGGCGGTGACGAACTGTATTTCCTTGCGGCCGGGCGGCATCCGTCGGTGAGTTATGCCGATCAGGGGCCGCTGGTTCCGTTGCTGGCCGCACTGTCGGACCAGCTGGCGCCGGGGTCGGTCGTGGCATTGCGCTTGCCCGCGTTGCTGTTCACGGTGGCGGCCGTCGTCCTCAGCGCGGTGATGGTCCGGGAGTTCGGCGGCGGACGCCTCCCCCAGACCGTCGCCGCGCTGGCCTACGCGACCACCCCGATGGCGGTGATGCAGTCGGCGATGCTGAGCACCTTCGCCCTCGACATCACTCTCACGGCGGTGCTCGCGTGGCTGCTGATCCGATGGGTGCGCACCCGCGCGGACGGGCTGTTGATCGCCGCGGGTGCCGTGGCCGCGCTCGACTTCCAGGTGAAGTGGCTGATTCCGATCATCTGGGCGGTGCTCGCGTTCGGTGTCGCGGTGTTCGGTCCGCGCGAGATGCTGCGGCGGCCCGCGTACTGGGTCGGCTCGGCGCTGTTGGTCGGCTCGGCGGTGCCGATTCTGTGGTGGCAGCACAGCAACGGCTGGCCGCAGCTGTCCATGGGCGCGGTCGTGCGCGACGAACAGCTCGCCACGGCCGGGATGCTCGCGGCGCCCTGGACGATGATCCAGGTCACCGGGGCGGGTGGGTTGCTGCTGCTCGCGGGGATGTGGGCGGGGCTGCGCTCGCCACGATTCCGGCCGTATCGGTTTCTGATCCCGATGATCGCGATCGGGCTGAGCGGGGTGGTGCTCGCGGGCCTTCGGCCCTACTTCGTGGCCGGGGCCTTTCCCGGCCTGTTCGCCGCCGGCGCGGTATATCTGGCGGACCGGGGGCTGTCTCGCCGGGAACTGGTGTTCGGCGGTGCGGTCGCCGGGCTGTCCACGACGATCTGTGTCGCCCTCGTGCTCGCCCTGCCCCGACCGGAATCGGCGCTGCGGACGGCCACCGAGGACTACGCCCAGATCCATTCGCGCAGTGTGCTGTTCGGGCCGAGCGGCTGGGACGACCTGGTCGGCTCGGTGCGGCGAACCTACGAGCAACTGACCCCGCAGCAGCGCGACGGACTGGTGATCGTGACCCAGAACTATTGGCAGGCAGCGGCACTCGAGCAGTACGGACCCGCGACGGGTCTGCCCGAGGTGTACAGCCCCAACCGGGGCTACGGCTACTTCGGCGCACCACCGGACAGCGCGACCACGGTGCTGTACGTCGGGGTGGACAGCCCGGAGACGGGTCTGCGCACCGGTTTCGCGAGCACCGTCCCGCTCACCCGACTCGACGAACCGCTGGGCTTCCCCGGTGTGAACCGAGGTGTGGCGGTGTGGCTGTGCACCGGACCGAGCCGGGCCTGGTCGGCGCTGTGGCCCGACGCCAGGGAACTGCGCCTGGTCGACGGAACGACAAGACACGCGCGATGAACGGAGCGATGACAGTGCCGCATTCGATGCTGCGACGGCTCGTCCTGTCGGTGGTGCTGGCCGCCGCCGGCCTCCCCGTCGCCGTGGCCGCGCAAGCGGCGCCGGACCTGGTAGCCGCCCGGGCCATGGACGCGGCCCGCCCAGCCCCGAACGGGTCGTTCGCGGTGGCCGCCGCGGCGAACGGGCCGGGCCGGGTGATCGACCTGACGGTGCACTCGGCGGCCATGAACCGCCCGGTCACCGTCGCGGTGATTCCGGCGGCCGATCCCGAAGCGCCCGCCGGTGCGCTGTATCTGATCAACGGTGTCGACGGCGGCACCGA
The DNA here is from genome assembly GCF_051843015.1 of Nocardia sp. JW2. NCBI lineage: Bacteria > Bacillati > Actinomycetota > Actinomycetes > Mycobacteriales > Nocardiaceae > Nocardia > Nocardia sp. JW2. The sequence continues at coordinate 300,157 of NZ_JBPXLK010000001.1, read as the reverse complement.
CACCCCGGACTGGCGCGAGGGCAGCAACTGGTTCACCAAAACCGATGCCCTGGACTTCTTCGTGGGCAAGCAGGCCACCGTCGTGATGCCGATCGGCGGCGCGGGCACCTTCTACACCGACTGGCAGTCCGACGACCCCGGCACCGGCCGCAACCGGTGGCTCACCTTCCTCACCACCGAACTGCCGCCGATCATCGACTCCGCCTTCCACGGCACCGGCCGCGACGCCGTCGCGGGGCTGTCGATGGCCAGTTCGGCGGTGTTCCGGATGGCACAGGAGGCGCCGCAGCGGTTCCGGATGGTCGGCTCCTTCAGCGGCTGCGTGCAGACCAGCAATCCGGCCGGGCAAGCGATGGTCTCCTCGATCGTCACCGCCCGACGCGGCAACCCGCTCAACATGTGGGGACCGCCGACCGACCCGGCCTGGGTCGCCAACGACGTGGCGCTCCACGCAGAACGGCTGCGCGGCATCGGGGTGTACGTCAGCACCGGCAACGGCATGCCGGGTCCGCTGGACACACTCGACGGGCCGGGCATCGAGCAGCGTCCGATCAAGCTGGCCGATCAGCTGGTGATCGGCGGTGTGCTCGACGGAATCACCGTGGTGTGCACCAAACTGCTGCGCGATCGGCTCGCCGCCCTCGACATCCCGGCCGAATTCGATTTCCGCCCGGCAGGCACGCACTCCTGGGGGTACTGGGAACAGGACATGCACACCTACTGGGAGCGCGTCGCCCCACTCCTCGCGCCCTGATGCCTCAGGTCGATTCGGCCACTTGCTGATTCGTCAGCACCCTCGGTGGCTCGAACCGATCGGCACTTGCGAATCAGTCAGCACCACCACGGACCCGAATCAGGTCGGCTGCTTGCGAATCCGCGGGCGCCACCGCCGACTCAAACCAGTTCGGCTACTTGCGAATCCGTGAGGACCACCGGCGACACAGCGTCCTGTGCGCGTACCAGGCGGACACCGCGGTACAGCGGTCGTTCGTCGAGGCCGGCGTCGCGGGCTTCTGCCCGCAGCTGGGCGACCAGGACCTCGGAGATCGCGACGGCGGCGGCCAACGGCGCCGAGGCCAGCGCGTCCGCCAGTTTGCGCAGGCCGAGCAGGTGCAGCTCGCGGCCGCTGCCCGCATCGGTGTACATGGCCAGCGGCACCAGCTGGGTTTCCTGGCCCGCCGTCACGCGCAGCACGATGCGGCTGAGCCGGCCGGGGAACACCAGCAGTTGCGCACCCGAGGTGCCGGCGAGGTCGATCCGGCGCTCACCGACGAGGCGATGAGCGTGGATCACGGTGCCGTCCAACCACATCCGCCTGCGCTGGAACGCCATCGCGTACGCGAGCGTGGGGACCGCGACGATCAGGCCGAGCAGGACGGCGTAGGCCCAGCTCAACCAGATCGAGGTCACCAGCATCACCACGACGCCGACGGCGAACGCGCCGAGCGAGAGCTTGCGCAGCATCGGGGCGAAAACCTCGGGCGCGACCAGGTCGATGCCGATCGGTTCCGTCGCCGGTCGCCCGGAATCCCCGCTCACCACAATCCCTCTCACCGCCGCCGGCCCGCCCGGCGTGGGGCGCGGTCAGATTACCGCGCCCCGTGCGCGCCGTCTGCTAGCGGCCGAGGCCCGCTCGCAGAACCCCGACGACCTCGCCGAGCGGCACCTGGCGTTGGTCGCCGGTGGCCATCTCCTTGACGCCGATCTCGTTGGTTTCGAGATCGCGGTCGCCCAGGACCAGCGTGAACTTCGCGCCGGACCGATCGGCACCCTTCATGGCGCCCTTCATGCCGCGCCCACCGTAGGCCAGGTCGACGCTGATGCCCGCGCCACGCAGCTCACCGGCCAGCGTGACCATCCGCGCCTTGGCCGCGTCACCGAGTGCGACGCCGTAGACCTGACAGCGCGCTGGATCGGCGGCCGACTTGCCCTCGGCCGCCAGCGCGAGCACGGTCCGGTCGACACCGATACCGAAGCCGATACCCGAGAGCGGCTGCCCGCCGAGCTCGGCCATCAGCCCGTCGTAGCGCCCGCCACCACCGATGCCCGACTGGGCGCCGAGCTGGTCGTGCACGAACTCGAAGGTGGTCTTGGTGTAGTAGTCCAGGCCGCGAACCATGCGCGGGTTCACCACGTACGGCACGCCGAGAGCGTCGAGGTGGGCGAGCACCTGCTCGAAGTGGGCCTTGGCCGACTCCGACAGGTGGTCGATCATCAGCGGCGCGTCGGCGGTGAGTTCGCGGACCTCCGGACGCTTGTCGTCGAGCACGCGCAGCGGGTTGATCTCGGCGCGGCGGCGGGTCTCCTCATCCAACGGCAGGTCGAACAGGAACTGCTGCAACAACTCTCGGTACTGCGGGCGGCAGGTCTCGTCGCCGAGCGAGGTGATCTCCAGGCGGAAACCGTCCAGGCCGAGCGCCCGGAAACCGGCGTCGGCGACGGCGATCACCTCGGCGTCGAGCGCCGGATCGTCCACCCCGATCGCCTCGATACCCACCTGCTGCAGCTGCCGGTACCGACCGGCCTGGGGCCGCTCGTACCGGAAGAACGGTCCCGCGTAGCACAGCTTGATCGGCAGCTGACCGCTCTTGTCGAGCCCGTGCTCGATCACCGCCCGCATCACGCCCGCGGTGCCCTCGGGCCGCAGGGTGAAGCTCTCCCCCTTGCGGTCGGCGAAGGTCCACATCTCCTTGCTGACCACGTCGGTCGACTCGCCGACGCCCCTGGCGAACAGGGCGGTCAGCTCGAATATCGGCAGCTCGATGTGCCCGTACCCGGCCAGTCGGGCGGCATGAACCAACCCGTCGCGCACGGCGACGAACTCGGCCGAACCGGGCGGCACGTAATCCGGAACCCCCTTCGGGGCACTGAAGCTGCTGGTCTTGGTCACGATCACCCAGTTTTCCCCACGGGCGCCCTCCGCGTCCAACCGGTTACCCTCTAGGCGAACCTGACGACACGGGAGGAACGCGGTAGTGCCGAGTAACGAACAGCGACGGGCGGCGGCCAAGCGCAAGCTGGAGCGCCAGCTGGCACGACGGGCCGAGCAGGAGAAGAAGCGTAAGCGCCTGACGATCGCCGGGTCGGTGCTCGGCGTGATCGTGGTCGCGGCCGCGGGCGTCGGGGTGTACTTCCTCACCAAGGGCGACGACTCGCCGTCGGCGAACGCCGAGTCGTCGTCGGCGGTGCCGACGACCACGTTCGTCAACACGCCGCTCGACCTACCCGCACCGCCACCGCCTGCCCCCAAGCCGGCGACGGTCGACTGCTCGTACCCGGCCGACGCCGAGCCGCCCGCCAAGCCGGTGACGGCGCCCGCGGTGACCTCGGTGGCCACCGGCGGTCCCGAGGTGAAACTGTCGATCGACTCCACCCAGGGCCCGATCGGCCTGTCACTGAACAGCGCGCAGGCGCCGTGCTCGGTGAACTCGCTCGTGAGCCTGGCCCAGCAGGGCTACTTCGACAAGACCAGCTGCCATCGCATCGTGGCCAGCCCCGGTTTCGGCATCCTGCAGTGCGGTGACCCGACGGCCACCGGCTCGGGCGGCCCCGGCTACAGCTTCGACAACGAGTACCCCACCGATCTGTACCCGAACGGTGACCCGGCGCTGAGTCAGCCGGTGAACTACAAGCGCGGCGTGATCGCCATGGCCAACGCGGGTATCTCCCCCGAGGGCAAGGGCACCAACGGCAGCCAGTTCTTCCTCGTCTTCGGCGACACCGAACTGCCGCCGAAGTACACCATTCTCGGCACCATCGACGAGGCGGGCCTGGCCACCTTGGACAAGGTCGCGGGCGCGGGCGTCGAGGGTGGCGCCCAGGACGGCGGCCCGGCGATGCCGATCTCGTTCAACACCGTCAAGGTGGGCTGACACCCCGCTACCACGACACGGGCCGGACGCCTCGGGTGTCCGGCCCGTTCGTCGTTTTCAGGGTAGGCTCAGATGTCCACTTCCACAGCGGCATCGGGGAGCAGTCATGGCGGAACTCGACGACATCGGCAGCGAAACGGCGGCGATGATGCGCACCATGCTGCAGATGGCCACCCTGGTCGCCCTCAAGTCGCGCGAACACGGTCAGAAGGAGGCCGAGTCCCGCGCCAAGGCGATCGAGGCGAAGATGAAGGAAGCGCGCGAGCTGCAGATTCGCGAGGCGCGCGATCTCAAGGCCAAGGACCCACGCAATATCGAGCTCAAGCAGATGATGACGGTCGGCGCGCGCTCGGTGGAGACCCGCGGTCTCGAGTCGCGCGGACTCGAATCACGGACCACGGAGTCACGCGGCGTCAGTCTCGTCAAGGACGCCGCCTCACCATTCGCGGGCGCCACCCCGAACTACGACTCGACGGAACGGCGAGCGGCGATCGCCGCGCATCTGCAACGTGCCGGTGTCGCACCGGAATTGAGTCAGGTGCGCATGCTGGTCGAAATGGGGCACGGTATCTCCCCGGACGAGGCGATCCGGCTGCGCGACGCGGCGGCACGGACACCGCAGGTGCGCGCACGCGGCCTGGAACGCGGGCTCGAGCTGGGCATCGAACGCGGGATCGAGCGCGGACGCTGAGCCGGACGGTGCCACGGTGCCATCGAGCACCATGGCACCGCGACACGCTCAGGCCGGGTAGTTGCTGCCCTTGTTCCAGAGCCCGTTGTCGGGCTCGGACCACTGATCGTCTTCCGGCTTCTTCAGCGGCAACGAGGAGAGCATTTCCTTGTGACCGTTGCGAACGCTGCAGTATTTGAACGGACCACGCGGGTCGAACAGCTTGGTCATGTGTGGGTCGGCGTGCTCGAGGAACCACACGCTGATGCCGGGGCCGCCCTTCATCCGGAAGTGCTCCCATGCCTGCCATACCGCGTCCAGGCGCACCGCGGCCTCCGGGTGGCGCCACCATTCCGGGCACCACACCGTGTCGCTGATATCGGTGACCTGACGTTGATAGAGCTTGCTCAGGTACTCGCCGACGAATTCCGTCACCCCGGCGTAGACCTTTCCCTGCGCCTGCGTGTTCGACGTATCCTCGCTCACAGCGGCTTGACCTCCTCGACTTCACCGATCTCATCCGGCGGAACTGACTTCGCCAGCGCAGGCGATCCGAACAGATCGTCGATGCGCGTCTTGCGGGTCGGGTCGTTGTTCTCGATCGAACTCTTCACCGCGTCGGCGTATTTGGACTCCCACCACGGCACCGTGCGCACGAGCACGGCGGGCTGGCCCGAGGTGAACACCACGGCGCGACCGCGCGGCAAGGTCGCCAACCCCTGCGGGGTGAACGTCACCGACGAACTGAGCGAACGGGAATAGCTCTTGCTGTTTCCCGACTGCGACACCGACGCCGAGATCGAGTCGTACTCACCGATCGCCTCGGAACGGTCGCGCAGGAAGGCCATGTCGTCGACGCCGCTGCCGAGCACCTTGATGTTGGCCGCCGACCACAGGGCGTTCATCCCGTCCTCGCCCCAGCAGCGCGCGCCCTGGGCCCACGACTGCAGTACCGTCATCACGACGATCCCGCGCGAACCGAAGTGGCTGTACTGCTTGGGCAGATCCTTCCAGCGCACCACGTTGGCGGCCTCGTCGAGCACCGCGAGCAGCGGGATCGGCAATCGGCCGCCCGACGACATCGACGCCTTGCGCATCGCCACATCGATGACCGCCTCGGTCAGAGCGCTGACCAGCGGGGCCGCCGAGCCACGTCCCTCCAGCGACAGGCAGTACAGCGTGCCGTTGCGTTCGATGAACTCGAGCTCGTCGAATTGCGGCCGCGCCTCGCTGCCCGGCGTGACCCACGCGTGCACGTTGGACAGCTGCAGGCAGCGGATCATCTTCTTGGCGTACCCGAAAATGCCCGCCTTGGTTCGCTGTTCGGCGTTGTACTGCATCGCCAGGCCGGAGGCGATGAAGTGCTGGCCGACATCGCGCAGATGCTGGATCGGCTCGGGGTCCTGGGGATTGGTCACCCATTCCCACACCTGCGTGATCGGCTTCCCGGCGATCGCGGCGGCGAGGAACAAAGCCGCGAGCAGATCCTCGGCCTCCGGGCCGAAGTAGCTGTCCCCGTCGTCGGAGCTGGAGCTGGTCTCGGCGTCGGCGAAATGGCCCGCCAGGCGCGCGGCGCGCATCTCGCAGCCTTCGGTGCGTGGGTTGACCCACGAGAGCGGGTCCCAGTACCAGGTCGCCCGTTCGCCCGCGACACCCTGCGGGTCGAAGACGAAGGTCTTGCTGCCCTTGGCTTCCTGCACATCGCGGGTGGCGTCGACCACGTCTCGTTTGTTCGAGGTGGCGAGCACCGGCCCGATGGCGGACAGGATCGCCGGAATCACCCGGGAGGTGGACTTGCCCTGCCGCGGTCCCCAGATGTCGAGGTGCAGATCCTCATAGGAGCCGTACAGCGGAGTGCCGTCGGCGACGGCGATCCCGATCGGAACACCGGGCGCGTCTTCGGTGCCGAGTCGCATACCGAGGTCTTTGGCCTTCTGCCGCACCCCTTCCTCGGTGATCGACGCGATCGCACTCCCACTACCCATGTAGTCGGCCTTGTCGTCGATCGCCAGCCGCCCCGCACCCGCCCGCTTCTTCATCTGCTTGCGGATGTAGAAGTACGCGAAGATCGCCGCGATCACCAGCAGCACGATCACCGTCGACGCGCGCGGCCAGTGCAGTTTGCCCCGGGCGAGGTCGGCCACCACCGCGATCGGGTTGGCAGGCACGTTCTGCGGCTGCACCGACAGGGCATTGCCCAGGTGCAGGGCGGCGGCGAGGACGCCGAGCGTCGCGAAGCCGACCACGATCAGGATGAGCGTCGTGTCGGGCCCGACCGCGGCCGGGTCCTTCACCTTTTTCTTCGCCACGTGTGCCTCCTCGAGGACCTTGTCGGATATGGATCTCAGCGGAATCCGTCGAGGCGCCAGCCTTGCGGCGTCTGCACCACGGTCGCGATGACCGTGCTCGGCGGTAGGTCTTCGGTGCGCCCGTCCGGGTAGACGACGGTCTGCTCGATGCCGATCTTGAACTGCGACACGGCCGGGTCGGCGCTCGGCGGTGCCTTCTCCCCCGAGGCGAAGGTGAAAGCCGTCACCTCCGCCTTCGCCTTCGCCCAATCGGCCCATTGCAGCGACGGTTTCGGTGCCGCCGTGCCGGTAGGTGCGTCAAGCATACGTAACATGCTCGGCCCCAGCCATTTTCGCGCACGCGCCAGCGAATCACCGGGTTCCTCGGTGACCGGGTGCCAGGTGTACACCTCGCGCAACGCCACCACCGCTACCCCGTCGGGAGTGGTCGGGTCGACGGTGGCCGCGGCCTCGAGCAGCCGGGTGGTCGAACTCGCCTGGGGGCGCGCGGGATCGGCGTCGCCACCGCAGGCGACGAGCACCGTACTCAGAAACGCCACGAGCATCACCGCCGGGGTCGTGCGGATTCGTGTTGCCTTCCACCAGGTTATCCCTGGTCGGGCCGCCCGTGTGGTCACACAACCCTCCTCGCCCGCGCGTCACCGGGCATCGCCACCTCGACGACGCCGCCGCCACTGCGTCCGCTCGGCGCGACCGCCTGGATCACCTGGCCGTTGCCGGCGTAGATCCCCACCTGCGCCGGTCCCTGCGGACCGAAATCACTGAATACCAGGTCGCCCACCGAGATTCGGCCGAGCGGCACCTCGGTGCCCGCCTCCCACTGCTGTTCGGCGGTGCGCGGCAGGTCCACCTCACCCGCCGTCGCCGCGAACACCGCCGCGGCCGTCAGACCGGGACCGTCGAATCCGCCGCCGCTCGGCCCCTGCGGACCGCCACCGCCCCACACGTACGGCACGCCGAGCCAGTCGTGGGCGGCCTCGGCGATCTGTGGTCCCTCGGCGCCGGGTTCGCGGGTGAACCGGCCCTGCGCGCCCGGTGCGCGGTACTGCGGTTCCATCGCCAGGATGTTCGTGACATAGGGGCGGGTCTCGGAGTAGTGCGCCGCGTACCTGTTCGGCATGCCGCCCGAGGCCAGCACCGCGCCCTCACCGGCGTTGTAACCGGCGAGGGTGAGCGCGGCCAGGTCGCCGGATACCTTGCCCTGTGCGATCCAGCCCGCGATCTTGTGGGCGATGGCGCACATGTAGCGGGCCTGGCCGATGATGGCGTCACCGTCGTCCCAAACGCTGGCGGTGCCGTTGCCGTCGGCGTCGATGATGTAGGGCTGACCGTCGTCGGGATTGATACTCACCGCTGTGCCGGGCAGGAACTGGGCCAGGCCCTGAGCGCCTGCCGGTGAGGTGAGGCCGCGCCGGAAACCCGACTCCTGCTTGGCCTGCGCGGCCAGCAGCGAGGAGGAGATCTCCGGGCAGACGGTGCCCGCGCGCCGGTACCAGATCTCCAGCTCGGCGGGCACTTTCCCGTCGGCGAGCAGGCCGCCCGCGCTGCCGAATCCGCGCACGCAGCTCGGGTCGTTCGAGAAGGCGCGTGCCCCACCGACATCGGGGGTCGGCGCGCCGTCGAGCCACGGCATCGGGTCGATCTGGCGACCACCGGTGAAGCGACCACCCGGCACGATCTCGAAATGCAGGTGGGGACCGCTCGATTCACCCGCCGAACCGACCATGCCGATGGGCTGACCGGCGGTGACGGTGTCACCGGTGCGCACCTTCACGCCGTGATCCCACATGTGCCCGTAGACCGCGGAGTAGGCGCGGCCGTTGTAGTCGACCGAGTCGACGACGATCCAGTTCCCGAACCCCGAGGCGGGCCCGGCGGCGACGACCCGGCCGTCGGACACCGAATAGATCGTGGTCCCGTCGGCGGCGGCCATGTCGATGCCCTTGTGCCCGCCGCCGCGGGAACCGAACACATCGGAGATGGTGAAGGTGCCGACTTCCATCGGCAGCGTGCGCCGCAGCGGCCCTACCCCGGCCGCCAGCGACGGTGTGCCGGTGACGGTCGCGTTCGTGGTCGTCGCCGCGGTGGTGGCGCCCGCGCGGGTGTCGGCGCCGAGTTCGGGCAGCGTCGGCGCCGAGGAGCCGACCAGCACGTCACCGGTCTCGCAGGTCTCGTCCGAGGACGGCAACACGATCACCAGCACCATGGCCACCAATCCGATGACCGAGCCGAAGACGCCGATGATCATCGAGCGGGCGTTCATCGGCCACCGCCCCGGGTTGCGCGCCGGGCGGCGAGGACAGGCTCGTCCGCCGCGGCGGTGTTCACGTGCGGCGCCGGGTTTCGTTGAGCGTGTCGGCGAGGGTGCGGTTCATCTCGGCGGCCGCGGCCAGCTGTTGTTGCAGCAGCACCACTTTGCGGCGCAACGCGGTGGCGTCCATCCGGTCCAGGCTCGGCCCCTCGGCCGCGCGCACCCAGTTGCGCACCGAATTCGCGTGCACGCCGATCTGTTCGGCGACCACCCGGCACGCCTCGGACTCGCTGCGCAACTTGTCGGTGAGCGCGATGACCTGTTCGACGGCGGCGTTGCGCACCTCGGGCGAGACGCGGCGGTAGGACCGGTGCGGCATCATGGCTGGTCCTCCTCCGGTGCCTGGCCTCTCGGGTGGTCGCCGAACTCGCTGAACCGCTGGTTCGTGTCGTGGATTCCGCTTTCTTTCTCCGACACCGTGAACTCCATGTGGAAGGGGATGCCGGGACGGCGATCCTCACCGATCTTCAGCAGAAACTTGCCGGTACCCGGCGGCGACGGCCGCTGCTGGCCCGGTTTGAGCGCCTCACCGGTGAGCGCCTGCGGCGCCGACCATCCGGTGACCATCTCCTGTTCGGCGGCCGTGAACGGCACCGTCGAATCCAGTCGCGAGATCTCTTCGGCGGGCAGGGCGCCGAAGATCTTGGCGCGGGCGCGTTCCAGGAAGCCGATGGCCTTGGCGATGGCGGCATCCGAACCCAGCGCCTGCAGGTCCTTGATGGTGTGGCTGATCATGATCAGCGCGGTGGCCAGGCCACGTTGCAGACGGGTCAGCTCGTCGACGCGGTCGACCATGAAGTCGCCGAGCCCGAGCACCTGCCACAACTCGTCCATCACCACCTGGAAGTAGCGCTGCGGGCCGAGTTTCGCGTCGGCGAGCACGTGCGCCGCCTCCACCGAGGCGAAGCCGTCGGCCCAGCAGGCCAGCATCACGGCGGCTTTGAGCTTCTTGTCGCCGGTCGGGATGTGGGACACGTCGATGCACACGGCGACGGCGCCGGTGTCGATGGGCACGCTGGTCTGGCCGTTGAAGATGGCGCCGAACGGGCCCTGGGTGAGCGCGCGCAGCGAGCGGCGCAGATGCTTGATGGCGTGGGCGTATTCGTCCTCGTCGTCGGCGCCCGCGTCGAGCATGAGTTCCGGTCCGCCCGCGACGATCACCTCGAGGAGGTTCTCCATGATCGGCGGTTTGTCCGGGGCGTAGCCGCTGCCCGGCTGGTACAGGATGCGCAGGGCGGTGGCGATGAGCGTTTCTTCGAAGTCCGCCACCCGGGCGCCGCGGACCAGTTCCACGAGACCCGCGATCAGGGTGACCTGCCGGGCGCGCAGATCCTGGAGCACCTGCAGTTGCAGCGCCGGGAACTCCTCGAGCCGTGGCACCACCGAGCCGAGCACACCGGCGGCGAGCGGGTTGAGCTTGCCGTGCCCGTAGCCGAGGTCGATGACCTGACCGCCGACGAGTTCGACCATCTTGCGGTAGTCGGGTTTCACGTCGGCCAGGATCAGCGGGGTGATGCCCTGGGCGATGCCGCCGAGCACGATCCGGCGCACCAGCGAGGACTTACCGAAACCGTTGAGTCCCAAGACGAAAAGGCTCGGCGCGGTGATGAAACTGCCGCGCATGAACCAGTTCATCGGGTCGAAGCACACCGGGGCGCCGGTGTGCAGATGCGAACCGAGCGGGGTGCCGATCAATGGTGCGCCCGCGCCGACGGACCACGGCCACAGACCCGCGACCTGCGCGGTGGTCGCCCGGTACTCCACGGGGCGGCCGACCACGTTCATCTTGCCGCCGCCCGCGCCCGAGTAGCCCCGGTCGGTCAATTCGGCGGTTGTACGGTCGAATCCGTCCTTGACGACGGCCTCGGTGCGAGCCTGGGCGTTGTTGCGGCGCAGGTCGTCGGTGTGGATGCGGAAGGTGGCCCAGGCCGCGCGCAGACCGGACTGTTCGCGCGCGATCATCTCGTAGCGGGCGCGGGTGGCGTCGTCGAGCAGCGGGGGGCCCTGGCGACGTTCGGGTTTGGCCTTCGACCGCGCCGAACGCCCCGCACCCATGGCCCGGTCGGCGGCGTCGTCGGGGCGGATCGGACGCGCGGCCTTGGCGGGGCGCGCGACCTTGGCCGGCCGCTGCTTCTTCAGCTTCGGGGGCTGCTTCGCCTTTCGCGGCGAATCTGGTTGTGGACGTTCGTGTTGCAGTCTAGGCCCGTGGTCCTCGTCGCGCAGACCGCTGATCCGACGCCGCTCGGCGTCGCGACGCGGGTCACGGCCCCGCCGCTCCCCCGCTCCGCGCCGCCCGCGCCCATCGTCGGGGCGCGGTCGGCGTTGATCCGCGCCACGGGCTCGTTCGCGGTCCGACCGTGTCGGTTCCTCGCGCGACCTGCGCTCCCCCGCCGAACGTTCCTCACCCGCGCGGGAGCCCCGCGACGGGTCGTCGCGGTCGGTGCGCTCGTCGAGGCCGAGCACGTCGTCGCTCACGCGCGACGTGCTCCCCGCGGGACGTGGCTCGCGTTCGCCGCGGATGCGTGGTGGCCGGTGGACCGGGCGCAACGCGATGTCGTCGCGGTCGCGCACCGGGGGTTCGTAGTCGCGTCCCATGATCGCCTCACCCCGCCAATGCCTTCGGAATGGTCGCGTGTTCGGGCAGGATCACACCGCAACCGAGAGAGGCCGCGAACGCCGCGGACTGGTACCGGTAGCACCGGCGGATCTTGAGGCGAGCCTGCGTCGACAGGTCACGCGTGATGGCCTCGATGCGCGGCAGGTCACCGCGCAGCGGTTCGGTGATGGTCACCAGGGCGCCGAAGCGGGTGACACCGTGACCGCGCGCCTGTTCCTCGCGCGCTTGCTGGGTCGCGCCGACGCGCAGCGTGGCCGCCGCCGACACCACACCGCGTTCGCTCTGCTGGGCGACGAGCGCGTTCTTGAAGTCGTCGTCGACGATCTCGGCGGCGTCGGCGGCCGAATGCGGCCGGTAGACGATCGCGATGCGTTTGCGTGGCACTTCGGGATTCGGCGCGAGCAACCGCTGCAACACCCGTTCGTCCACGGCGCCTTCCGGGGCGGCGTCCATCTCCCAGGTCACCGAGCGGCCGCCGTCGTGGATGAAGTGGTCCCACTTCTCGTCGTAGGACACCGGGCCCGCGTCGTCCCAGCCGAGGCCGTGCCCGCCGGGGTCGGCGGCGGCCACCTCGAGGTCGGCCTGGGACGCCGGGTCGTAGCTGCGCCGGATGAAGGAGATGACCTCCTCGGCCGACATCGGCTGCGCCCGCACGCCCGCCTCGGCCAGCGCCGCGCAGATACCGGGCAGCCGTCGCCCGATCTCCACGGCCTCCTCGGCCGGGTTCTTGCGGCGTTCGGCGGTGGTCGCCTTGAACGTGATCGCCACGCGCGGCAGCAGTTGCACACGCTCCTGCGGCAATTCGGTGGCCAGCTCGTACATCACCTGCTGGGCCAGGTCGGGGGCTTCCGGACGGGTGATCGTGGAGACCTCGTTGAGCAGGCGGTTGCCGGTCTCGGGCACGGTGTCGATCACCGGGACCACCGCGACGATGTCGCTGGTCTGGCCCACCGACGCCAGGAACGTGCCCCAGGCGGCGACCCAGCGGTCGATCACCGGCTGGTCGACCGCCTCGTGACCCTGCGGCCAGGCGCGCAGCACCACCGTGTACTGCGCGAAGGCGGGCAGGTGGATCATCCCGAAGTGGTAGCCGCCCGCGTCGATGCCCTCGTAGAGCTTCGACGGGGCGAGCAGCCCCGGCAGTTTCGTGACGCCGCCGGGGATCCGGGAGAACCGGCCACCGCGGTACACGTGCTCGCCGTTGCGGCGCGAGCGCATCCAGTTGAACATCATCAGTCCCGTCTCATAGCCCGAACGGCCCCCCGTCCGCCACACCAGCGGCACCATCACCAGCGCGCCGAGGCCGCCGACGATGAAACCCCATTTGAATCCGCCGACCATCGCACAGACCAGTGCCGTGATCACCACGACGAAACCGATGACGGTCTCTTCCCAGCGCAGGCCGAAAAGGCCTGCGCTGCGCGGTTTCTGCCACAGGCCGTAGGAGCGGCGCTCGTAGGTGTCGGTCGCGGAGGTGCTCATCGCGGAATCGTGCTCCTGCCGAGGTCGGGTGAACGGTTGGCCCAGCGGTCACCGGCCACGTCGCCGGCCCGTTCGTCGGCGCGGGCGGTGGAGGCCGCCGCGGCCCGAGCGGCGGCCATGTTGCGGGCCGCGCCCGAGGGCACCGATCCCGAACTGGCCGGTGGCGGCGCGGATCCGCCACCGCGGGGCGGCGGCGTGGGTCGTGGAGCGCCGCCGCGCTGGGCGGCCGCGCCACCGGCCCCGCCTGCCTGGTTGCCGAAATAGCCTGCCGTGCCGGGTGCCGCGACGGGTCGCGCGGCCACGGCCTTGGTGCCGACCGCGCCGAGCGCCATCGCACCGAGCGCCACACCGCCCGTGGCGATCAGACCCGAGCCGCCGGTACCGACGGTGGCCACGGCGGGCGCGACCAGACGCATCAGCGCGGGCAGCACGAACGCCACGCTGCACAGCAGCACCAGCGCGACCAGCATCCGCTGGGCGTCCTCACCGCTGGGCAGCCCACCCGAGGCGGTGGTCTCGTCGGTATGCCCCGCCGTGGTGAACGCGATCATGTACACGATCGCCGCCACCGGTTTGAACAGCATGAACGCGATGATCCAGCCGACCAGTTTCTGATACGACTGCTTGCCCGTACTGGTCGCCGACGCCGCCGCGGCCAGCGGCAGCACACCCGCCGCGACCACGAGCAGACCTTGGCGCACGATGGCGAGCACGATCTGGGCGAGCGCGCCGAGCAGGCCGACGATCGCGATGATCAGCACCAGGCCCGGCGAAAATGCTTGCAGCTTCGAGGTTTTCACCATCAGCTCGGCCATGTTCTTGGCGTTGCCGCCGGTGGCGTCGGCGATGATCCACTCGGAGAACTTGTCCGAGGCGCGCGTACCGGCCACGATCACCGCGCCGAGCATCCACGAACTGAACACCACGCGGGCGAACAGCCGGAACGACTCGGCGGCCTCGCTCACGGCCGCCCCGCGTCTGGCCTCGGCCAATCTGCCACCGGTGATGATGACCGAGGCGATCAACAGCAATATCTGGATCTGATACGTGTAGTCGTTGATCTTGGTGAACAACGCGCCCGAGTCGCTCACCGCCTCGTTGGGCACCTTCATCCAGAAGGTCAGGGCCAGGATCAGCGCCTCACCGAGACCCTTCATCAGCGAGTCGACCACCTTGCCGAAGGTGGAGTCCCACGCCTTGTCCTTGACCGCCGTCGCGGCATCGCCCGGGTGCGTGGCGGCATTGCCCGCCTTGCAGACCGCCGACGCGGCATCACCCAGCGAGACACCGGGAATGGCGACGCTGTCGAGCGTGTCGTGCAGTTCGTTGCACGCCTCGTCGAAGCCGTAGGTCTGACCGTAGGCCACGGTCGGGGTCGCGATCATCACGGTGAAGATCACCGCGAATATTGTGACGATCCGCCTCAGCATTGTCGGCACCCCTCGATGGTTGGTCACCATGTCGTCCACCCCGCCAGCGATTCCACGTATTCGGTCCGGTTGTTGGTGGTGGTCGACGGTTTCAGCCGCCAATCACCGTCGTCCCACACCACGATCAGCCGCATGGCCGCGTACAGCTGTTTACCGTCGACCACCGGACCGCGCGAGGCAAGTCGCACGATCGCCATGTCGTCGGCGTAGTCATCGATGCGGAAGGCGTCGGAGGCGACGAAGTAGCGCGTCACCTTCTCCGGCTGCTGCTCGGGCAGTTTGTCGGCGGCCAGCGCCGAGTCGTAGGCGGCCAGCTGGGTGGAGCTCACCCGCAGCTGCGTCACGTACAGGTCGCGATCGGCGGGCCTGGCGTTGAGCCGGTAGGTGATCTGCGCGGCGGCCAGCGCGGCGCCCTGCGGGGTGTGCGCGTAGCCGACGGCCAGTCCGGCCTCGATCCGCGACGGTCCGTCGGAGGTGGAGAACGGCACCGACGCGCCGTAGACCCGTTGCCACCCGTGCGGTTTCGTGGTGCCCGCCGGGGCGGCGGTGAGCCAATCCGGATCGGCGGGTGTGCGCCGCGTGCTCGGGTACTGGGCCAGCGGTTGCCCGGCCGGGTTGTTGGGGATGTCGACGCGCCTGCCGAACAGGTCGACCTCCGGTTCGGCGAAGCCCGTACCGCCCGCCGCCTGCGGTGGTGGCGGACCGGCGTCGATCTCCCCCTCACCACTGCTGGTGAAGTACACGACCGCGCCGACGACCAGGATGAGGGCGAGCAGGGCACCGGAGGCGATCATGCCGAACGACGCGCGGTCGCGCGTCGACGCCTCCTTCTCGCTCACTGCGGTGCCTCCAATGTCACGATGTCGGGTGGTAATTCGTCGATCGCGTCGACGGGTCGGGTGGTGGACTCCGGGTCGGGTAAGCGCAGTCGCCAGTCTTGTCCGTACCAGCTCACCGCGGTGTGGTTCACCGCGCGGGAACTGTCCGAGTACTCGGTGTAGACGTCCACACGGGCTTGCTCGTCACGGTATTCGGTGATTTTGTAACCCAACAATTTCGGCGCGTACTCGGGCGCGGCGGGCCCGGTGATCGACAGCTGCACCCGGTTGATCGCCCACTCGTCGCGTGCCGGCCCGGGGACGAGGCCCCGGTTGACGACGGTGGCCCAGTCGTCGTCGGGTGCCACCGACAGCCGGATGGTGTGGGTGAGTGCGGCCAGCCCCGCCCCGCGCGGCGAGTGCTCGAATCCGGTTGCGGCGCCCTGCTGTAGCTGGGCGGGCCCCTGATCGGCGTGCGGCAGGGCGATGCCCTGGTAGTGCTGCCAGCGCACGCCGGTCGGTGCCGAGGACAGGTCGGGGCCCGCGTCCTGCTCACCGCAACCCGCTGCGGCGGTGAGCAGGGCGATACCGACCAGCACCGGTCGTGTCACTGTGGAATTCATGGTCGTGCCTTCGTCGTCCGCTGCCTCACGCCGGCAGGAATGCCAGCGCGATCGCCGACGCGGTGCTGGCGACCGCGGCGCCGATCAGGCTCATGAGCACACCGTGTGAGGCATCGTTGACGGCGAGGTCGCTGCGGAACGCGATCCACAGCCGACCCGCCGACAGGATCATCCAGGCCAGGCACGACAGCAGCACGAACCACAGCAGCCAGTTGAGCAACTGCATCAGCGGCGCGAGCACGTCGGCCGGGATCTGTTTGTAGGCGAGCACGGCGATCACTAACCGATGACCGCATTCATGATCGTGCCCGCGCTGGTGGCGACGACACCGCCGATCATCGCGCCCGCGACCATCTTCGGCGACTCGAGGCCGCCGCCGGTCCAGCGCTCCCACGCGAACTTGCCGCCCGCGTAGGTGATGCCGCAGATACCCGACAGCAGCACGAACCAGGTGAGGTATCGCACCAGCTGCAGGATTTTCTCCGAGCCGGGAGGAGCTTCCGGGGTCGGGTTACCGACCTGGGCAAGCACGGTGCCGTACGTGTCCTGCACGGCGAGGAGGAGCATGCTCATCGGGTGCCTTTCTCCCACTGTAAAGGTGTTGTGCCACAAACACTTCGACGCCGACACACGTTTGTACACCACAGACGGCCGACGCGCCCGGCCGTCATGATCGACCCCGCTGCGCCGCCGAGGAGATCGGCGAACCGAGGCTCGTCCTGATGGCGGCGACCAGATCGGTTCCCAGCTCACCGATCTCGATCGGGACCTCTTCGAGCGGGTCCGGCCTGCGCTTGCGGGCCACCACCTCGTCGCCCGGGGACCACACCGGCAGTGCCTCGGATTCGACGAGAGTCCATTCCTCGAACCACGGCACCTGCCAGACGTGCCCGGCCAGCGAACCGACCACATCGCGGTAGCGGCGGATCTCGGCGGGCATCCGCCCGGGCCGCGCGGCGACGGTGATCAGGCCGAGCACCAGCGACGGTCCGGCAAGGCCCGCGTGATGCTGGCGCAGCAGATCGTGGGCACGGGTGAGTCCCGAGATGGTCTCGCGCGCAACGAGCACCACGTAGGGCGATTCCCGGTCGAAGACACCCGGCCAGCGGCCACGGGCGTCCGCGGCGGGCGCGAGGACATGCGCGAGCGTGGTGGCGCCTGCCCCGCCGTGCACGCCGAGCAACCAGACCAGCGGCGCCCGTCCCACCCCGGGGACCGGGCGCTCCCAGATCTTGGCGCGCAACGATTCAGGCGGCGCGACGACACCGGCGGGCGCGTCCGGTTCACGACGACGACGTAGATTCATAGCTGCCGTCATGATGCCACTCCCGCGAGCAAGCTCCCATATGCCGCACGCGTCGCCTCGGCGAGCTCACTGTGGCGAACCAGTTCGCCGCGCGCCAGATGCGGGTCGTAGGGGATCTCGACGACCTCACGCACCCACCCCGACAGGTGTTCGCGCAAATGCTCCGCAACGCGCGAATCGTCCTGCGAATACTGGTGGGAGACAACGATGGTGGTGTCGGCCACGACGCCCGCGCCGTCGTCGCCGTAGTGGTCGTCGAGCCATTCCAGGGTCACCCGCAGCCGATTGGCGGCGTCGACCCGGGCCGGAATCGTCAGGACGAGCGCGATATCGGCGTCGTCGAGCAGGGGGCGCAGTTGCCGTCCGGCAATCGGGTTGCCGCCGTCGTAGACGGCGGTGTATCCACCGGCGTCCAATGCCCTGGCGACAGTGAGATATGTCGCGCGCCGCCGCAGCGGGGTCGCGTCGCGCCAGAGCAGCCCGAATCCGGAGGTGGACCGCGACAGGCAGTCCTCGATCGGGGCCGGTTCGTCGTCGCCGCGCCCGTAGACCCACGACTGCAGGTTCACCGGGTGCAGGTGTTTGTCGGCGCCGCGCAGGGCGAGGTCGCTGCCCGCGGCGGTGGCGTCGACCGCGACGGTCACCGCACCGTCGATCGCCGAGGCGGCGGCCAGGCCGAGAGTGGTTGTCGTGGTACCCGCGCCACCGCAGCCGCCGACGACGAGGATCGGCCTGCGTGCCCCGCCGGAACGGGCGCCGCCCCTGCGCCGCAACCGCACCACCGGAGCCGGATCACGCGCGAGGTCGTCCGACGGGTCCCCCTCGGGGGCCTCGTCGAGCCATCGGCTCCAGTCGTCTGTCATCGCCTTGCTCCTTACCCTGCCGCGATGCCCGCGATGAGCGTGCGATCGCCGACGCGCGTCGTTCGCACCAACTGCTTGGTGTAGGTGGCCGGTGCCCCCGCGGGCCGGAATTCGGTGACCTCAACGGTGTACCGCTCGGGGGCGACGGTGGTGATCCGCACGCAGTGCGTCGTGCCGACCGGAATGGAATCGATGCCGCGCTGGATCACCGCGGCCGAGGACACCTCGGCGTCGGGGGTGACCACCGCGCGCGCCTCTGCACCCGATCGGGTCACGTAGTAGGCGTGCTGGAAGGCGAGCACCGCGTCGGGGCCGGAACCCGTGCCGCCGGGTTCGGCGCTGCGGACCACGAGTTCGGTGCGCTCGGTCGGGCAGGCGCCGCCGGCGTCGGCGGTGAGGTTGCCCGCCGTGAAGTGCAGCGGGGTGGCCGGTTGCGCGGCGTGGGTGCTGCCGCGTCCGAACAGCAGGAACATCACACCGGTCGCGGCGACCACCAGCACCAGCACGGCGATCGCGAGCACGACCCACGAGCGGTTGCGCTGCCGGGCCCGCCGTTCACGCAGGGCGCCGGAGGGTTCGAGCACATGCGCTTCGTCGTAGTCGTCGGCGGCATCGGCCCACGGGAACTGGACGAGTTCGGCGTCGTAGTCGTCGTCGGGACCCGGCGCGTGTTCCACCCAGTCCGACCAGCCGCCGGTGAATTCGCTGCGCCGCGCGGCGTGTTCGGCCAGCGGCACGGGTTCGGGCACGTAGGGCCGCGTTTCCATGATCGGCGCCGGCTCGCGCTCCTGCGCGTAGTAGTCGACGGCCGGTTCATCGCGGGGAGTCGTGTGGTCCGCGAGCGATTCGGAATCGTCCTCGGCGAAGCACGCCTGGTCCCGATCGGCGGCGACGAACGAGTCGCGCTCGCGCGTCCGGAATTCGGCGATCGGGGCGGGATGGTGCTCAGCGTGCCGATCCGCAGCGGGATCCTGCCCCTGCCGCCGGTCATCGGTACGGGGCGTGGTGTCGAACCCGGCTCGGCGGTCCTCGGCACGCACCGGCGTCTCCTGCTCCGCCGAGCGCGGTGCCGGGTCGGCACCCGGGTCCGATTTGGTGAAGTCGCGGGCGGTGAAGTCCTCGGCGGAGGCTTCGTCGGCTTCGGGGGCCGGCTTGGTCCAGGGCTGTCCGGAGCGCTCGACGGGCGTGGCCGGGTGGTCGGCCGTCGGGATGCGCTCGGGGCGCTGCGAATATCGGGCGGGGGCCTCGTCGTCGCCCGCCACCTGCTCGGTGGTGTCCTGGCGCGCAGGGTCGGCCGTGTCGGTTTCCGGCTCCAGCGCCGAGTACCAGCGCGACAGTTCGTTGTACGACTTCAACATTCCCCCCTTTCCGCTACGCCGGGCACATGGATTCGCATCGATACCTCTCGGTACTCAGTTCACTGAGAACAGTCTGGTAGGTGATGGTTCGGGTGTCGCGGCAGGCGGAGTCGTCGCGCCGCCGGATGAGGCGCCATCGGCTCCTGTCCCGAACGGAAATTGTCCCCCATGACCGGGTTTCGATGGCGTAGGCTCGCCGGTTCGGCTGGTGAACAGGCCGGGGTCGGGCGTGTCGGGCCCACCGAGCGGTGTCGCGCCGCGCCCGGAGGTTGCCGCGGCGTCGCGGGCGATCGCGGCGAACCAGTCGGCCACGTACTGGGTTGGCGTCGCGCCCTGGGCGCCGACCCCGATCTGGGAGTAGGCGACGTGACGCTGCATGGAGTCCCAGTAGCGCACCCAGGTGGTCACGTCCAGCAGTTCCCGGTTGTCGGTGACGTTCTGCGCCACCGCCGTGAAGGCCTCGTTCACCAGGCGTACACCGGTGGTCGGCGGGATCAGTTGCGCGACGGCGCCGACGAGCTTCGTCCCGAGCAGCGTGAGCCCCGCGAGCGGGTTCGACAGTGCCGCCGTGGCCAGTTCGGCGATGCTCGCCGGCGTGAGCACGGTCTTCACCACGGTCGCGACGGAGTTGAGGCCGATCATGCCCACCTTCAGCAGCGCCTGGAACGCGGCGTTCACGTCGAGGGTGGCGCGCGGGTCGGCGGCGTCGGCGAGACGCTGGGAGATCGACTTCTTCGGCGAGAGCGAGACATCGGCCAGCGTGCTGCCCGCGATGTCCTCGTTCACCACGGTCGAGGCGGTCTTGATCGAGGTGAAGGCCAGAGCCTGCGCGATCGAGACCAGCGAACCGATGGGGTCGCCGCCGGACAGCTTCACCTGACTCACCAGGCTGGTCACCGCCCGCATGAGTGGCGCGTTCTGCGGTGCGTCGCACGCGAGATCGCCTGTGGCACAGAAGCTTGCGACGCGACCCGTGAGTTTGCCGTAGTCGCCCGCCCGGTCGTAGCGGGAACCGAGGCCGCCGCCGGGGGCCGGGGCCTGACGAACCTCGCCGAGGTCGGCGACGGCGGTGCCCTCGGTGCCGGGTGCGGCGAGCGGGGTGGCGCGGTCGGGTGCGCCCGGGAACAGCGGCGCGTTCACGCCCCGGGTCGGATCGGCGAACAGCGCGACCGCGGCGACCTTGTCGGCGGGCAGCACACCGGTGCCGGAACCGACCTCCTGCGCGAACAGCGAAGCCACATGGGCGCCTTGCGAATACCCCACCACGGCGATGCGCGAGTCCGGGCACCGCTGAGCTACCTGCGTGGCCATCGACCGCAACCGCTCGAGGCCGCCGTCGACCGATTCGGTGTAGGGCACGGCTCCGCCGGGAACGGCACCGCCGAAGCCCGCCTCGTAGGGGACGTAGGCGCGGTCGACGAGTCCCGGTTCGGCGGCCGCGGCGAACAACGGCCGGAAGACGGTGCTCAACATGCCGGTGTCGGTGCTCGGCGCGGCATCGGGCGAGGACTCCCCCGTGCCCTGAATTCCCAAGGCGTACAACGCAGGACAGGCATCGATGGCCACGCGTGTCGACGGTGCGACGGGGGTGACCTCTTCCGCGGCGGCCACCCCCGCCGACACCGACGCCGAGGCAACGGTGATCGCGATCATCGTCACCGTGAGTCGTGTCGTGCACCGAGCCATATCGATCCGCATCACAGTCCGTTTCGGCTGACCAGTGGAACGTTGAAACGCAGTAAACCGTAACAGATTCCGGGTATCCGAACCCCTGCCCTAACCGGCCCTTCCGCTGCCCTCCCCCGCCTCCCCGCGAATTTTGGCCAGACTCAGGTGCGGGGAGACTTGGGGACGCGGCAAGCTAGTCGGGGGTGGCTGGGTGAGCCCGTACCCCGCGAGTTACCCATGTGCTCGCGAGATCACGGGATACGGACATGACCTGACCAGCTCATTTGCGGTGGGGCTCGCTGGCCGTGGGGGCGGGAGTCAGGCGGCTGAGGTTACCCTGTAGACGTCGTACACCCCTTCGACATTGCGCACCACGTTGAGCAGGTGACCCAGGTGCTTCGGGTCGCCCATCTCGAAGGTGAATTTGCTGATCGCCACCCGGTCGCCGTGGGTGGCCACCGACGCCGACAGGATGTTGACCTTCTCGTCGGCGAGCACCTTGGTGACGTCGGAGAGCAGCCGGGTGCGATCCAGCGCCTCGATCTGGATCGCCACGAGGAACACCGACGACGGCGACGGCGCCCACTCCACGTCGATGATCCGTTCGGACTGCGACTGCAGCGAGCCCGCGTTGGTGCAGTCGGTGCGGTGCACGCTCACCGCACCACCCCGGGTCACGAAGCCCATGATCTCGTCACCTGGTACGGGCGTGCAGCATTTCGCGAGCTTGGCGACGGTGCCGGGGGCGCCGGGGATGAGCACGCCCGCGTCGCCGGTGACCCGCTGTCTGCTCGGCGTGGTCGACGGCGTGGAGCGTTCGGCCAGCTCGTTCTCCACATCGCCGATGCCACCGAGCTGGGCCATGAGCCGCTGCACCACGTGGTGCGCCGACACCTGGTGTTCGCCGACGGCGGTGTAGAGGGTGGAGATGTCGGTGTAGTGCAGTTCGTGCGCCACCGCGGTCATCGCGTCGACGCTCATCAGCCGTTGCAGCGGCAGCCCGACGCGGCGGACCTCCTTGGAGATCTGTTCCTTGCCGCTCTCGAGTGCCTCCTCGCGCCGTTCCTTGGCAAACCACTGGCGAATCTTGGCCTTCGCGCGGGGCGAGACCACGAAGTTCTGCCAGTCGCGGCTGGGTCCGGCGTTCTGCGCCTTGGAGGTGAAGACCTCCACGACCTCGCCGTTCTCGAGCTGACGTTCCAGCGCGACGAGCCTGCCGTTGACGCGGGCGCCGATGCACTTGTGGCCCACCTCGGTGTGCACCGCGTAGGCGAAGTCGACCGGCGTCGACTTCTGCGGCAGCGTGATCACGTCACCCTTGGGGGTGAACACGAAGATCTCCGGCGATTTCAGGTCGAAGCGCAGCGACTCGAGGAACTCGGCCGGGTCGGCGGCCTCACGCTGCCAATCGAGCAGCTGACGCATCCACGCCATGTCGTCGACCTCGGCGGCGTCACCGGAGTGCTTGCCCTTGGTCTCCTTGTAGCGCCAGTGCGCGGCGATGCCGAACTCGGCGGTCCGGTGCATGTCGTGGGTACGGATCTGCACCTCGAGTGGCTTGCCGTCGGGGCCGACGACGGTGGTGTGCAGCGACTGGTAGACGCCGTAGCGCGGCTGGGCGATGTAGTCCTTGAACCGGCCCGCCATCGGCTGCCACAGCGAGTGCACCACGCCGACGGCGGCGTAGCAGTCGCGGACCTCCTCGCACAGGATGCGCATGCCGACCAGGTCGTGGATGTCGTCGAAGTCTTTGCCCTTGACGATCATCTTCTGATAGATCGACCAGTAGTGCTTGGGCCGTCCCTCGACGACGGCGTTGATCCGCGACGCGGCGAGAGTGTTGACGATCTCGGCGCGCACCTTCGCCAGGTAGGTGTCGCGCGACGGGGCCCGGTCGGCGACCAGGCGCACGATCTCGTCGTACTTCTTGGGGTGCAGGATCGCGAAAGCGAGGTCCTCGAGCTCCCACTTGACCGTGGCCATCCCGAGCCGATGTGCCAGCGGCGCGATGACTTCGAGGGTTTCCTTGGCCTTCTTGGCCTGCTTCTCCGGCGGCAGGAAACGCATGGTCCGCATGTTGTGCAGCCGGTCGGCCACCTTGATCACCAGCACGCGCGGGTCGCGGGCCATCGCGATGATCATCTTGCGGATGGTCTCGGCCTCGGCCGCCGCGCCGAGGTTGACCTTGTCGAGTTTGGTCACGCCGTCGACGAGGTGGGCGACTTCCTGGCCGAATTCCTCTTTGAGCTGGTCCAGCGAGTAGCCGGTGTCCTCGACGGTGTCGTGCAGCAGGGCCGCGACCAGGGTCGTGGTGTCCATGCCGAGTTCGGCGAGGATGTTGGCGACCGCGAGCGGATGGGTGATGTACGGGTCACCCGACTTGCGGAACTGCTTGGCGTGGCGTTCGTCGGCCACGTCGAAGGCGCGCTGCAACAGCGCGAGGTTGGCCTTCGGGTACAGCTCCCGGTGCACCGTCGCGAGGGGTTCGAGCACGGGCTTGACCGCCGCGATCCCGCGCTGACCGGTCATCCGCCTGGCGAGCCGGGCACGCACGCGCCGCGATGCCGAACTGGGCACCGAGGCGGTGGGCGACTGCTTCGCGGGTTCGGGCTTGCCCTGGGCACCACCGGTTGGCGCGGCGTCGGTGGACCCCTGCCCAACCTTCGCCTCGCCGAGTTGTCGAGTCATGCCACCACCTCTCACGCCGCATTCGACCTTGTCAGCCGACTGCTGCAACCGCCCGGACCACCAACTTTAGTCCCCACACCGACCTGGTGTTCGATTCCCCGGGGTCACAGACACGCGACGGTAGTACGACGCTCCGACACGAACCGATCCGACCGCCCACCACGCGCCCTTTCGCGATGATCTACCGCGCTGTTGACACCGGCGATCCACTGTGGCCATCTCGGTGGGTGGGGAACAGAGCACCAGTCCGTATCGCCGCCACCGCCGATCTGCACATGCGTCCGGCCGTCGCGGGAAAGTTCCGATCCGACCTCCTCGAGCTGGGGAACAAGGCCGATCTGCTGTTGCTGGCCGGTGACCTCACCGACGGCGGCACCGTGGCCGAGGCCGAGCTGCTCTGCGCCGAGCTCGCGGGACTGGCGATGCCGATCGTGGCGGTGCTGGGCAATCACGACCACGACGCAGGCGCGGGCGACGTGATCGCGGGCATGCTCACGGGCATCGGGGTGCGGGTGCTCGACGGCGAGGCGACGGTCTGCACTGTGCGCGGGCACCGGCTCGGTATCGCCGGGGTGATGGGCGGCTCCGGCGGCTTCCCGGCGTACCCCGGCGACCCGGACTCCGGAAGCGAGGAGCACCGGATGCTGATGCGTCGTGGGGCCGTCGACGCGCGGCGGCTCCGGGCGGCGCTCGAAGCGCTGGACACACCGACGCGGATCGCCCTCACCCACTTCTCCCCGACCGTCGACACCCTGGCGGGCGAACCGATCTCGATCTATCCCGGTCTCGGCTGTCAGGCGCTGGGCGACGCGATCGACGCCGCGGGCGCCACGCTCGCGCTGCACGGACACGCACACGCGGGCACCGAAGACGGCCGGACCACGGGAAACATTGCGGTGCACAATGTTTCGTATCCGGTGCTGCGCCGCACGTACGCGCTCTACGACTTGGCGACCAGTGCCGCTTCCGGCTGAACACACGCATGCGTCGGCGGCGACGGCCGTTTCCGACCGAACGTCAAGTGTGGGCTCTGCGACCAGGCTGCCATTGCCCTCCGAGACTGAACGCAGGTATGCGCCCGGCGGCAAGCGATCTTCCGGCTGAATGCGCGCGTGCTCGGCGCCGTGGCGCGGATCAGTCGTCGAAGGCCCAGACAACAGCCGGGCGCCCGGTGGCCCGGACCCGGCGGCGTTCGCCGGTGCGGTGCAGGCCGGGGATGGTGGCGAGGGTGCGGTTGAGGTTGGCGGGGTCGGGGCGGGTGCCGTGCAGGGCGGTGGTGAGGTCGACCGCGCGGGTGGCGGGGAACTCGGCGCCTGCCAGGGCCCGGGTGAAGGTGGGGTCTTTCCAGAGCAGGCCGGCCAGCGCGGGCCGGGTGGTCTCGATGATGTGGTTGTGGTCGAAGGCCAGCGGGGGCACCTCGTCGAAACCGACCCATTCGGCGGGGCCCTCGTGTTCGGCGACGACCGCCCACATGGCGATCGCGAGGGTGGGGCCACGGGGGTCGCGGTGTGGTTCGTCGAAGGTGAGCAGCTGGCCGACCGCGACGATCGCGGTGTCGGGCACGCCGAGTTTGCCCAGGACCGCGCGACGGGCGGCCTCGACCAGCCGCTCGCCCCGCCCCAGCAGGACGCCCGGCAGGGCCAGCTGCCCGGTGAAGGGTTCGAATTCGCGGGCCGCGATGCCCACGCGCACGCCGGTGTCGCCCTCCCAGCATCGCAACGTCACCACGTCGATCGACACAACGGACTGCTCCACGTCACCCCATCTGTTCGTCGTCCCCGGGCGAACGCCGCGGGTATCGGTCGTCCCCGATCATGCCCCTGCCTACTCGACCAGCCCTTCGGGGGTGAGTTCGAGGGTCCGGGTGACGCCGATGTCGTCCAGGAACCGCTGATCGTGGCTCACCACGAGCAACGCACCTTCGAAGCTTGCCAGGGCCTGGGTGAGATGCGCCAGGCTCGGCAGGTCCAGATTGTTGGTCGGTTCGTCGAGCATCAGCAGCTTGGGCGCGGGTTCGGCGAGCAGCAGCGTCGCCAGCGCGGCCCGCAGTCGTTCCCCGCCCGACAGCGCCGAGGCCGGGATGTCGGCGTCGGCACCGCGGAACAGGAAGCGCGCCAGTTGTCCCCGGATCTGCTCGGCCGAAGCGTGCGGTGCGGCATCGGCCACGTTCTCGAAAACCGTTCGCGCGTCGTCGAACACGTCGAGCCGCTGGGGCAGCAACCGCCACGCCACATTCGGGCCCGCCGCGACGATCCGCCGCAGCAGGGTGGTCTTGCCCGCACCGTTGCGTCCGGTGAGCGCGATCCGTTCCGGCCCGCTCACCCGCAGGTCGACGACGGGGCCGTTGGCCAGGCGCACCTGGTCGAGCGCGATCACGTCCTGCCCCGGGTACAGCCGGGTGCCGGGCAGTTCGATCCGGATCTCCCGGTCGGCGCGCACCGACTCCTCGGCCTGGTCGAGGGTTTCGCGAGCGGTGTCGAGTTTGTCGATGTGGGAGTTGCGCAGCTTGCCCGCCGACACCTCGGCACTGCGTTTGCGGTTGCCCATCACGATCTTCGGCTCACGCTTGGTGTCGGACATCTTCTGTCCGTAGCGCTTTCGGCGGTCGAGTTTGATCCTGGCCGCTTCCAGTTCACGTGCCTGTTTGCGGACGTCGCTGCGCGCGTCGCGCACGGCGGCGAGCGCGGCCTGCTGTTCGGCCTCGACGACGCGTTCGTAGTCGGTGAAATTGCCGCCGAACGACCGGATTTCACCCGCCCGGAGTTCAGCGATACCGTCCATCCGGTCGAGCAGTTCGCGGTCGTGGCTGACCACGATCACCGTGCCGGTGAACTGGCGGATCACCGTGTAGAGCCGTGCCCGCGCGACCGAGTCGAGGTTGTTGGTCGGTTCGTCGAGCAGCAGCACATCCGGTTCGCGCAGCAGTTCGGCGACCAGTCCGAGCAGCACCGTCTCCCCGCCGGAGAGGGTGTCGAGGGTGCGGTCGAGGTCGGCGACGGATCCGGCCACGTAGTCGAGGCCGAGTTTGCCGAGCAGCGCGATCGCCTCGTCCTCCACCTGCCACTGGTTGCCGACGGTGTCGAAGTCGGCGGCGTCGGCCGTGCCGTGCTCGATGCGGTGCAGTGCCGCCCGCAGCGCGTCGATCCCGAGCACGGCATCGACGCGCTGACCGGTGCGCATGCCGAGATCCTGACGCAGATACCCGAGATCACCCGGCACGGTGATCGATCCGCGGATCGGTCGCAGTTCACCGGCGATCAGCCGCAGCAGCGTGGACTTCCCGGCGCCGTTGGCACCGACCAGACCGATCTGGCCGGGTCCCATGGTGGCATCGAGGCCGTCGAAGACGACGGTGCCGTCGGGCCAGTGGAAAGTGAGATCGGAAAAAGACAGCGTAGACATGCGGACCACCTCGAGGTGCGACGGATACGCGGTGCGCACAGTGCGGACCGCCCGAAAGCGCTACCTCAAGAAATCAACGCATGACTCCGATCGTCGGGAACAAGACCCTTCATTGATAACACCGGTCCCCCGGACCACGCCACCCTATTTTTTCCGCGCGTGAGCCCGCTCACCTGCATACCCTCGCTGCGCGGCAGGTCACTATCGTGAAAGACGAACGCGGACAGAGGGGGTCGTAGATGAAGGCCGACGTGGTTGTCCTCGGCGGCGGGTACGCCGGGATCAGCGCCGCCAAGCGCCTGGCCCGTCAGCCGGGCGTCCAGGTGACGCTGCTGAATCCGGGCACCGACTTCGTGGAACGCATCCGGTTGCACCAGTACATCGCGGGCACACACCGAGCCCATCGACCGCTGCGCAGCGTCCTGCCCGACGCCGTACGCATCGTCACCGCCACCGCGCAGGTCATCGACGCCCGGCACCACCACGTGCGGACCGATTCCGGCGACGAGATCGGTTACGACCATCTCGTCTACGCCCCGGGCAGCCACACCGACGACACCGGTATCGCGGGTGCGGCCGAGCATGCCGTCTCGCTCGGCACCCGCGCCGAAGCCGACCGCGCCCGCCTGCGCCTGGCCGACCTGCCCGCCTGCGCCACGGTGACGGTGATCGGTGGCGGCCTCACCGGCATCGAAACCGCCGCCGAACTCGCCGAAACCGGCGCTGTGCGGGTGCGATTGGTGACCGGCGAACTGGGCCACAGCCTGTCCGCACGAGGGCGTGTCCGCGCGCGTACCGCCTTGACGGCACTCGGAGTGACGGTGGTCGACCAGGTGGCCGTCACGGCGATCGCCCAGGACAAGATCACTCTCACCGACGGCACGGTCCTCGACACCGACCTCGCGATCACCACCACCGCCTTCGCGCCCTCGGACCTGGCCCGGTCGAGCGGGCTGGAAGTGGACGCGGCCGGGGCCATGCTCGTCGACGACACCCTGGTCAGCACAACGAGTCCGAACATCGTCGGCGCCGGTGACGCGGTCGCCCTCGGCACGAACCCGCTGCGGATGAGCTGTCAGGCCGCGGTGCCCTGCGGCGTGCACGCCGCCGAGACCGTTCTGCGAGCCCTCGCAGGACGTGAGCCGAAGCCCTTGCGCCGCAAGTACATCGGCCAGTCCGTGAGCCTGGGGCGTCGTGACGCGCTCATCCAGTTCTCCGACCTCACCGACCGCCCGCTGCCCGCGGTCCTCACCGGCCGCACGGCCGCTCTGTTGAAGGAACAGGTCTGCCGTGCGACGTTGCGCGGTGGGCAGCTCGGGCCGCTGCGGACGAGCTGGACATGGTGACCACCGGACGGGCGATCGACAACCGGCGGGCGAGCAGCGCCCACCGTCAGTGGAAGGTGACAGATGTGTTGACCACAGTGCGCGCGGCCAAACAGGCCGACGTGGGGGCGCTGGCCGAAACCTTGGCCTCGGCGTTCCAGCACGACCCGGTGATGAGCTGGATCCTGCCGGACCCGCAGCGCCGGGCGGCCGGCCTGCCCTGGTTCTTCGGTGCGATGGCCAGGCACTACTTCGTTCCGCTCGGCGCCTGCGAACTCGCGACCCGACCCGACGGCACCATCGGCGGTGCGACCCTGTGGGCACCGCCGGGACCATACGGTTCCTTCGGCGCCGACCTGCGGGCCATGCCCGGGCTGTGGCGGGCGTTCGGCCGCCGGATCCTGGCGGGCAAGACGGTCGGCGACCTGCTGAAGAAGCACCATCCGAGCCGACCACACTGGTACCTGTCGGTGATCGGCACCGCCCCCGACGTGCGTGGCGGCGGCTACGGCGGGGCGCTGCTGCGCTCACGCCTGGACCGCTGCGACGCCGAGGGCACCGCCGCCTACCTCGAATCGAGCAACGCCGACAACATCGCCTACTACGAACGTTTCGGCTTCGTCGTCACCGGCGAACTGCACCTGCCCGACGGGCCGTCGGTGTGGCCGATGTGGCGCGAACCTAGAGCTTGACGATCGAGGTCAGCGGATAGTCACCCTGGTGCTCGCGGCCCTTCAGGAACTCCAGTTCCAGCACGACCGCCGCCGCGACCACCTCGGCACCGACCTCGGTGAACAGGCCCGCCGCCGCGGCGAGGGTGCCGCCGGTGGCGAGGACGTCGTCGAGCAGCAGGATGCGCTTGCCCGCGAGCTCCACCCCGTCGGCGGGGATCTCCAGTGCGGCGCTGCCGTATTCGAGCTGGTACTCGCGCGAGACGACCGGCGGGGGCAGCTTGCCGCCCTTGCGGATGGCCAGCACACCGGTGCCGAGGGTGGCGGCCACCCCGGCGCCGAGCAGGAAGCCGCGCGCGTCCACCCCGGCGACCAGGTCCACGTCGGTGGCGACGGCGGCGAAGCAGTCGATGACCGCGCGGAAGCCCTCGGCATCGGCGAAGACGGGGGTGAGATCGGCGAAACGCACGCCGGGGGTGGGGAAGTCGTCGTGCCAGCGGGTGAGCCGGGCGACCGCGTCGGCGGCCTTGCCGGTCCGCATCCCGACCTGATCGGCGGATTCGACCACCGCGTGCTTACTCATCGCCACCTCTGTCTCACGTCCACGACTCACCGCTGCAACACCCAGCGGTCCATATTCCACCCGGTGCCCGCCTGCGTCGGCCCGGGGATCCCGTTCTGCATGCCGTTACCGAACGCGATGGTGCGCGGAGTGGCGAACAACGGGATGCTCGGCAGCTGCGCCCACAGCAGGTTCTCGGCCTCGGTCAGCAGATTCAGCGTCGCGGTCGAATCGGTCTCGCCCGCAAGCTGATCGGTGATGGCATCGTAGCGAGCGTTCCCGAAACCTCCCGCATCGAGCCCGTTACCCGCCCGCAAAGCGGCGAACGCGGCGACACCGGTCGCCGATCCGGCCGGTCCCGGCACCGCCGCCGTGCTGCCGAGCACCGCGTCCACCGCGCCCTCGCCGAGCTTGGCCGGCGTGAAATCCGGTGCGCCCGCGTCGACGACGGTGATGCCGGCCCCACGGCAGGATTCCGCGATCATCGCCACGGTCTTCGCCCGGCGGGCATCGGGGGTCAGGTAGCCGATCCGGATGGTCGGCTGGGCGGTACCCGCCGAGGCGAGTGTCGCTGTGGCACCGGGGATATCGGTGCCGCGATAGCGGTCGCCGGACCCGGACACGGCACCGTAGTACAGCGAATCCTGTTGCACCACCCGCGAATTCAAGGTTCCCGAGCCGAGGCCGCGCGGCGGCACCTCACCGGCCTTGCCGAGGGTGTCGAACAGGGCCTGGCGCGGGACGCACTGGGCGAAGGCACGCCGCGTCTCCACCCGGGCGAACACCTCGCCCGTGCTCAGCACGAGCTGTTCGGCGCCGCGGCCGGGGACGGTCTGCTCGTCGAATCCCTCGAGGGTCAGGTCGGTCACCGAGCCCGCGCCGAGGTCGACCACGCCGAGCGCGTTCTCCTTGGCCTTGGCCGCGTAGTCGGTGCCCTTGGGCCAGACCACGATGCGGCTGGTCTCGGGTGCCGTTCCCCACCACTTCTCGTTGGCGACGAGCACCAAACCGTCGCTCGCGGTGAAGGATTCGACGCGGTACGGACCCGACGACGGGAACCTGGTGAGATCCAGTTCGCCCGGCGCCATGGTCCAGCCCGAGTTCCAGAAGTCGGCGATCCGGCCGATCACCGCGCCGTCACCGGACTGCAGCGCGTCGACCACGTTCGGTACACCGACCGCCTGGGCCACCACGTGGGCCGGCATCAGCTCGGCGGCGGTGAACAGGGTGCGCCACGGCAGGTAGTGCCTGCCGGGACGGAACACCACGGTGGCGTCCTTGGACCCCGGCTGGCAGTCCACCCGCTCGATGTCGTCGTAGCCGTCGGTGCTCGCGGCGTCGAACATCGGTGCCTGGCCGCGGTCAGCCGGCCGGGTGAACCGGCCCGACCGGGCCGACCAGGCGAGCACCAGATCGTCACAGGACGTCGCGACCCCGTCGGAGTACACCCCGTCGGGATTGAGCCGGTACTGCACGGTCTGGGTCTCGCCCGGCACCTCCTTGGCGGTGCCCGCGTCGGTGTCGGCCACCTGCTGACCGTCGGGTCCGGTGTAGAAGAACCCGGTGAGTACGCGCCCGAACACCGCCGCCGCACCGCTGCTCGCGCCGAGGGTGCTGCCGCCGTTGTAGCTGGCGACCGCCGCGTCGACGGCGTAACCGATCGAGGGCACCTGGTTCTTGGTAGAACACCCGGTCACCAGACCGGCGCCGACGCCTGCCGCGGCGAGGACGGTGATCAGCCGAATCGTGCTGCGTCGCATGATGAGACCCCTGCTCGTGCCGTCAGTGCCTGCCCTTGTGCCGCTTTCCGCTCGGTCGCGCGCCGGGCCTGGGCGCACCGGCGTCGGTGGGCCGGGGACCGCGCGCCGCGCGGGCTCCCGCCGTCACCGGCACACGCGCGGTGCCGCCACCGGCGCGCTTGTCGAGCACCTTCTTGGTGTGCGCGGCAACCGGACCCCAGCGTTCCTTGATCGACACCAGCACCGGAACGGCGAGGAAGATCGAGGAGTAGGCGCCGACGATCATGCCGACCAGCTGTACCAGCGCGAGGTCCTTCAGCGTGCCGACACCGAGCATCCACACCGCGATCACCAGCATGCCGATGATCGGCAGGATGCCGATAATGGTGGTGCTGATCGAGCGCATCAGGGTCTGGTTGGCGGCCAGGTTGGCCTGTTCGGCGTAGGTCCGCTTGTGCAGGTGCAGCACGCCGCGGGTGTTCTCCTCGACCTTGTCGAAGACGACCACGTTGTCGTAGAGCACGTAACCGAGGATCGTGAGCAGACCGATCACCGCGGCCGGGGTCACCTCGAACCCGACCAGCGAATAGATGCCCGCCGTGACGATGAGGTTGAAGAACAGCGACACGATCGCCGCGATCGACATGTCGCGTTCGAAGCGGATGGCGATGTAGATCATCGTCAGCGCCACGAACACCGCGAGCGCGATCAGCGCCTTCTGGGTGATCTGGCCACCCCAGGTCTCGCTGATCTCGGCGATGCTGATGGCTTCCAGGCCGACCGAGGTGCCCGACTCCTGCTCGAGCATCGCGCGCAACGCGCCCTGCAACTGGTCGGTCTGGTCCTTGTCGAGGGTCTCCGAGCGCACCTGGATGGTCGCGGCGGAACCGGAACCGACCTCCTGCACGGTCACCGGGCCGTGGCCGAGGGTCTCGGCGTAGACGTCCTCCACCTCCTGGGTGGTGACATTCGCGAGCGCCGGCACCTGGATGCGCGAGCCGCCCTCGAAGTCGATACCGAGGGTGAACCCGCGCACCGCGATGCTCAGCAGCGAGATCAGCAGCAGCACCGCCGACATCGTGTAGAAGAACTTGCGCCTGCTGACGATCGGGAAGCCGCCGGTGCCGGTGTAGAGCCGTTCGAAGAACCCGTGCTGCGGGGACGCGGTGGGCTCGGCCTTGTCCAGGTTCAGCGATTCAGTCGTCGGATCGGCATTTCTCATCGTGACATCTCCTTCGGCCGGACCTGGCCCGCGCCACGTTCCCTGGCGATCTGCTGCACCGAACCCAAGCCGTTCACCGACGGTTTCGCCCAGAACGGCGAGCGCGCGGCGAGCATCAGCAGCGGGGCGGTGACCAGGTAGAGCACGATCACGTCGAGCACGGTGGTGACACCGAGGGTGAACGCGAAGCCCTTCACCTGACCGGCGGCGAGCAGGTACAGCACGACCGAGGCGATCAGGCTGACCGTCTTACCCGAGAGGTTGGTCCGCTGCGCGCGAGCCCAACCGCGCGGCACGGCCGAACGGAAGCTGCGGCCCTCGCGCATCTCGTCCTTGATGCGTTCGAAGAACACGACGAACGAGTCGGCGGTCAGACCGATACCGATGATCAGACCGGCGATACCGGCCAGGTCGAGGGTGAACCCGATCCAGCGCCCGAGCAGCACGATGATGCCGTACACGGCGAAACCGGCGGCGATCAGCGAGAACCCGGCGAGGAAGCCGAGCATCCGGTACACGAACAGGCAGTACAGCAGCACCGCGAGCAGACCGACCGCACCGGCGAGCAGACCCGCCTTGAGCGCGGCCAGGCCCAGCGTGGCCGACACCGTCTCCGCCTCGGAGGTGGTGAACGACAGGGGCAGCGAGCCGTACTTGAGGGTGTTGGCCAGCTCGCTCGCGCTGTCGGCGGTGAAGCTGCCCGAGATGGAGGTGCTGCCGCCGAGCTGCGGACCCTGCTGCACCTGCGGGGCGCTCACGACCTTCGAGTCGAGCACGAACGCGACCCGCTTGTTGACGTACTCGCCGGTGAGCGCGGCCCAGGCGTCCGTGCCGGTGGAACGGAACTCGAGGTTCACCTCGTGGCGGGCCTGCTGGGCGTTGAAGCCCGAGGTGGCGTCGGCGATCTCCTGGCCGTCGATGCGGCTCGGGCCGAGCAGGAACACCTCGGTGCCGTCCTGCGAGCAGGTGACCAGCGGCAGGGCCGGGTCGTCGTTACCGGCCAGCGGGTCGGGCTTGGTGCAGTCCATGCTCATGACCGCGACCTGCTGCATGTTCTGGTCGGTGCTCTGCCGCAGCGCCTTGGCGTCGGCGATCTCCTTGGCCTGCTGCTGGGCGGGCGTGAGATCGGCGGGCGGCGGGGTCGGCGTCGGCGGGGCCTGAGCCGGGAACACACGCGACTGCGGCGCCGGTGTGGTGGCCTCGGGCGCGGGGGTCGCGGGATCGCCGGTCGCCGGGGCGTTCGGGTCGCCGGTCGCCGGGGCGTTCGGGTCGCCGGTGGCGGGCGCTTGACCGGGTGCGTTCGGGTCGGCGGACGGCGCACCGGGCACCGGTTGCTGCGGTGCGGCGCCACCGGTCTGCGGCTGGGTCGCGCCGAGCACCGGACGGATGTAGAGCTTGGCGGTGGTGGCCAGGGCGCGTGCCTGCTGGCTTTCCTCACCCGGCACCGTGATCACGAGGTTGGTGCCGTCGATGACCACCTCGGAGCCCGAGACGCCGAGACCGTTCACACGGTTCTCGATGATCTCCTGCGCCTTCTGCAGGCTCTCGCGGCTCGGCTCGTTGCCGTCGGGGGTACGCGCGGTCAGCGTGACGCGGGTGCCGCCCTGCAGGTCGATACCGAGCTTGGGCTTGGGCGAATGGTCACCGGTGAAGAACACCAGCGCGTAGATCACGGCCAGCAGCGCGGCGTAGACGCCGAGCAACCGGAACGGATGCGCCGATCCTTGGGAAGGTGGCACAGCAGGTCATCTCCTAGGCGGAAGTCGAGGCCGAATCGGTGGGCACAACAGTGCCCGGCCGGGCGCGCTCGTACGTCGCCCGGCGGGGGAAGGGAACTGCTCAGGAGTCCTTGGTCAGCCGGGTCTCGGTCTGATCGACGGCCTCTTCGACGGGGGCGTCGGTCGCGTCGGCGGTCTCGGCGGCCACCGGCTCCTCGATGCGCACCTCACGGATGGCCTGACGCAGCCAGGTGGTGACGACGTCCTCGGCGATCTCCAGGTCGACGGTCGAATCATCGATATCGACGACGGTGCCGTACAGGCCCGAGGTGGTGACAACCTGGTCACCGACCTTCAGGCTCTCCTGCATGCTCGCGACCTTCTCGGCCTCCCGCTTCTGTTTACGGATACCGAAGAACATCGGCACGAGCAGGGCCAGGATCAGCAGCGGAAACAGGAAGTCCATCGTCGAAGTCAGTCCCTAGTCAGTGGTGGACGGTGCAGGTACGCCTGACAGTCTGCCAGTTCCCCGCCGCGCCGACACACCGGACACCGCCGCGCGCGGCGAAACCCCGGTCACGCACCGCGCCCGTAGGTGTAGTCGTCGAGCGGGAAACCGACCGCCTCGCGGTGCGCCGACAGCGTGCTGGTGGGGCGCAGCAGCGCGGCCTCACCGTGCTGGTTGAAGTAGTAGCTGCGCGCACCGGAGCAGTCGCCACCGTAGAACACCGACGAATCGAGGTCGGCGGTCACCCGGTCGAGGAAGCGGGCGTTGGCCTCCTCGGTGACCTCGAAGGTGTGTTCCCCGCGCCGGAACAGCTCGGTGAACAGCCTGCCCATGTGCTTCATCTGGGTCTCGATGGTGGTGAAGTACGACAGCCCGCTGTAGGAATAGGGGCTGTTCAGCGAAAGGAAGTTCGGGAACTTCGGCACCGTGATGCCCTCGTAGGCCTGAAAGCGATTGTCGCGCCAGAACTTTCCGAGATTTCGCCCGTCGCGCCCGATCACCTCGATGGCGGGGAAGTTCGCGTCCCACAGGTTGAAGCCGGTCGCCAGGACCAGCGTGTCGACAGCCGTCTTGTGCCCGTCGGCGGTGACGATGCCGTCGGGTTCGACGTGGTCGATCGATTCGGTTTCCAGGCGCACGTGCGGCTGGTTGAAGGTCGCGAAGTAGGCGTTGGAGAACGTCGGCCGTTTGCAGCCGAAGTCGTAGTGCGGGGTGAGCTTGGCCCGGGTGTCCGCGTCGCGTACCTGGGCGAACAGGTGCGCCTTGGCCAGCAGGGCGGCGGCGGTGTTGAGCGGTTTGGCCTGCTTGTAGTGCAGCACCCCCACCAGCATGATCGCCTCGAGCAGGGCGGTGTTGGCCAGCCGCGCGGCCTTCTGGGTGAGCGGGACCGCCGCGAACGCACGCTGGACCACGGCGGGAATCGGGCCGTCGATCTTGGGAACCACCCAGATGGGAGTGCGCTGGAAAACCGTCAGTGACGCCACCTTCGCCGCCAGCTCGGGGACCAGTTGCACCGCCGTGGCACCGGTGCCGATCACGGCGGCGCGGCGGTCGGTGAGGTCGTAGCCGTCGTCCCAGTCGGTGGAGTGGATGATCTTGCCCGCGAAGGACTCGATGCCCGGGAACGGTGGCGTGTAGGGCTGGGACAGGAAGCCGGTGGCGGTGATCAGATAGCGCGCGGTGAGGGGTTCGCCGCCCGCGATGTTCACCACCCAGTGCTCGTTGTCGTCGTCCCAGCGCGCGCTCCGCACCTCGGTGCCGAACCGCATCCGCCCGCGCAGCCCGTACTTGTCAGCGACGTGCTCGGCGTACTTCTTCAGCTCGGCGCCGGGCGCGAACAACCTGCTCCAGTACGGATTGGGTTCGAACGAATAGGAGTAGGTGACCGAGGCGATGTCCACCGCGAGGCCCGGATACCGATTCACATGCCAGGTACCGCCGAGGTCGTCCTCGCGTTCGAGAACCACGAAATCGCGCAGCCCGAGCCGGTCGAGTTCGATGGCGGCACCCATGCCGCCGAAACCCGCCCCGATGATGACCGCATCCCGCTGAGGCGCCACGTCGAACCTCCACACACCGATGTATGTGTTACAGCATGACACATAATTCTGTGGACCGCGACCGGCCGCTTCGCCGGTGTACAGTCGCGATGCGCTGCCGTCGAAAACCTCTGGGACAGAAGGGCAATCCTGACACAATGACCGCTGTGACGCCCGACGATGTGAGCCGCACCCACTTCGCCATGCCCACCCTCGGCCATCGTGGCTACCATGCCGACGAGGTCGACGCTTTCCTGGAGAAGGTGTCGGCGACCCTGCACGGACACGGTGGTCTCACCGCCGACGACGTCCGCCATGTCCATTTCGGCGCGCCCCGTTTCGGTGGTCGCGGTTACCAGGCCGACCAGGTCGACGATTTTCTCGACCGGGTCAGGACCGAGCTGGAACACCGCCAGAAGGGCGCCTCCCCCGTGCCCGCGCCCCGCCCCGGGGAGGAGATCGCCGCGATGCTCACCCCCGACGACGTGCACCGCATGCGGTTCAGCCAGTCCGCGGTCGGCCGCCGCGGCTATCACGAGGAGGAGGTCGACGCCTTCCTCGACCTGGTCGCGGCCACCCTGGCCCACAACGGCCCCGGCAGCCTCACCGCCGCCGACGTGCGCGGTGTCCGCTTCACCGACAGCCGTCTCGGCACGCGTGGTTACTCCCGCGAAGAGGTCGACGCCTTCGTCGACCTGGTCATCGCCGCCCTGGAAAACCTCGAACGGTCACATTAACCCTGGATACTGTGCAGTTCCGCTTCGCGTAGATCGTCCGGGAAGACGTAGCGGCGGAAGGCCCAGAAGCGGAACGCCATGGCCAGCAGCACGCCGAGGATCTGGCCGGAGATGAAGTTCGCGACCATCTGCACCATCGGATCCACGTGCGGCACACGCAGATTCAACACGTACAGCGACAGCGCCTGCGGGATCATGGTGACCACGATGCCCAGGGCGCTGACCGTGAAGAACAGGGCCGCCTCGTGGCTGCGCTGCCTGCCGCCACGGGTGCGGAAGGACCATTCGCGGTTGAGGATGTAGGAGGCGATGGTCGCGATCAGCGCGCCGAGCAGACGCGCGGTGAGCGGCTTGTCGCCGAGCACGGTGAGTTTCACCGCGTAGACCACTCCGGTGTCGATGAACCAGGTGACGGCGCCGACCATGGCGAACTTCAGCAGCTCCCGGTGCTGGAGCAACAGGGAGCGTAACGGTTCGGGGACGCGTTGGACCACCGCATGGACTGCCACCCAGCCGACATTAGACGACGTATCGGCGACGCGCCCGTCCGGTAGCCGCCGCTACCGGTCGAACAGGTCGAGGCTCGGTTGTGGTTCGCGCCCACGCACTTCGATGGCGCCGAACACCAGATCCGGTGGCGGCACCAGGCCCAGATGCTCCCAGGCGGCGGCCGTGGCGACCCGTCCGCGCGGGGTGCGGGCGACGAGTCCGGCGCGCACCAGGAACGGTTCGCACACCTCTTCCACCGTCGCGGCTTCCTCGCCGACGGCAACGGCCAGCGTCGACACCCCGACCGGTCCGCCGCCGAAACCCCGGACCAGCGCGCCGAGCACGGCCCGGTCGAGCCGGTCGAGGCCGAGTACGTCGACGTCGTAGACCTCGAGCGCGGACTGGGCGATCTCGCGGGTGATGAGACCGTCGGCGCGGACCTCGGCGAAGTCGCGCACCCGGCGCAGCAGCCGGTTGGCGATGCGCGGCGTGCCTCGGGAGCGGCCCGCGACCTCGGCGGCGGCGTCGTGTTCGATGTGGACACCGAGGATGCGGGCCGAGCGCAGCAGGATCTGCAGCAGTTCGTCGGTGTCGTAGAAGTCCATGTGGCCGGTGAAGCCGAACCGGTCGCGCAGCGGGCCGGTGAGCGCGCCCGACCGGGTGGTCGCCCCGACCAGGGTGAACGGTGCGATGTCGAGCGGGATGGAGGTGGCGCCGGGCCCTTTGCCGACCACCACGTCGACCCGGAAGTCCTCCATGGCCAGGTACAGCATTTCCTCGGCGGGCCGCGCCATGCGGTGGATCTCGTCGATGAACAGCACATCGCCTTCGACCAGGTTCGACAGCATGGCCGCCAGGTCGCCCGCGCGTTCCAGGGCGGGCCCGGAGGTGATGCGCAGGGCGGTGCCGAGTTCGCCTGCGATGATCATCGCCATGCTGGTCTTGCCGAGCCCGGGCGGGCCGGACAGCAGGACGTGGTCGGGGGTGGCGCCGCGTTGCCGGGCACCGCGCAGGACGAGGGCGAGTTGTTCGCGCACGCGTGGCTGGCCGATGAAGTCGTCGAGCGAGGTGGGGCGCAGGCCGGTCTCGGTATCGCCGTCGGTGCTGAGATACCGGGCGGCGAGGGCGGATTCGTCGGTGTCGAACTCGTCGTCCATGGGTTACCTGTTCTTGCCGAGCAGACCGAGGGCGGCACGCAGGGCCACGGAGGTGGTGGCGGCCGGCTGGTCGGCCAGGACGGTGTCGACGGCCTGTTCTGCCTGCTTGGCCGGGAAGCCGAGGCCGATGAGCGCTTCGACGACCTGCTCGCGGACCGGGGTGACCGGGGTTTCGGCGCCGGGCGGTCCGGCCGGGACAGGCACCAGGTTCACCTTGTCGCGCAGCTCGACGACCATGCGTTCGGCGCCGCGCTTACCGATGCCGGGCACCCGGGTGAGGGCGGCGACATTGCTCTCCGCCAAGGCTTTTCGCAGCGCCTCGGGTTCGAGGACGGCCAGGACCGCCATGGCCAGGCGTGGGCCGACACCGGACACGGTCTGCAGGAGGCCGAACAGGTCGCGGGCTTCGGTGTCGGCGAACCCGAACAGCGTCATCGAGTCCTCGCGCACGATCATGGCCGTGTAGAGGCGGGTTTCCTCGCCTCGGGTGAGGCTGCCGAGGGTGGCGGGGGTGGCGTTGAGGCGGTAGCCGACGCCCGCGGCTTCGATCACCACATGGTCGAGCGCGATCTCGAGGACCTCACCGCGTACCGACGCGATCACCCGCGTACCACCTTCCGTTGTTCGGCGAGCCGTTGTTCGTAGCGGCGACGCACCTCGTCGGCCTTCGCCTGTGCGGCCGCCATCCGGTCGAGCAGCGGCGCCCGCCAACAATGACAGATCGCCAGGGCGAGCGCATCGGCGGCATCGGCCGGTTTCGGTGCGACCTGCAGGCCGAGGATTCTGGTCACCATGG
Source organism: Nocardia sp. JW2 (assembly GCF_051843015.1). Taxonomy (NCBI): domain Bacteria; kingdom Bacillati; phylum Actinomycetota; class Actinomycetes; order Mycobacteriales; family Nocardiaceae; genus Nocardia; species Nocardia sp. JW2. The sequence goes on along the minus strand of NZ_JBPXLK010000001.1, from coordinate 260,278 downwards.
CGGTGACCTGCGCCTTGTCGGCCGAACCATTGCCCGTGACAGCCGCTTTCACCTCGCTGGGGGTATGGAACGCCACCCGGATGCCTCGCCGCGCCGCCGCCAGCGCGATCACCCCGCCGGCCTGCGCGGTTCCCATCGCGGTGCGCACGTTGTGCTGTGCGAATACCCGCTCGATCGCCACCGCCTCGGGTCGATGGGTGTCCATCCACTCCTCGGCGGCGTCGGCCACCGCCATCAACCGCAGAGCCAGCTCGGCCTCCGGCGGTGTCCGCACCACGCCCACATCGAGGGCGACGACCTTGCGGCCGGGACCGCTGTCCACCATGCTGAGCCCGCACCGGGTGAGCCCGGGATCGACGCCCATCACCCGCACCGGCAGCCCCTTCGAAGACACGAACAGTTGTTCGAAAGTCTAAAGCATTGCGGCACACCGTCCGACCAGCGACACGAGGGCCGGTCGCCGCGTTCAGGGGAGGCCGAGTAATGCGGGCTCGCTCGCCCGTTCGGCCCAGATGCGCTTCGGTTCGTGCAGGAGTTTGCGTTCGGTCAGGTCGAGCATGCCGCTCAGGTACGACACGGTGGCGGCGAGTTCGCCGTCGTCGCGGCGCAGTTCGTGTTCGACCCGGTAGGTCTTGCCGGTCCCCCACTCCCAGCGACAGTCCACCTCGACGGTGTCGCCGGCGCGCAACTCGCGCAGGTAGCGCACGGTGAGTTCGAGGTTCACCGGCCCGATGCCGTCGGCCAGCATGTCCGGTACCGACACACCGGCCGCGCCTACACACGCGAACCGTGCGTGGTCGGCGAACTGCTGAAAGGCCGCACCCGTCACGTGTTGTTGCAGATCCAGATCGGAGACTCGCACCGGGATCCGAACCCGAAACGGCAGAGCATTTTCCGTCATGCGCGCCAGTGTGGCAGCGGGGTCCGACACGTTCCGGTCGTCAGCCCGCCCGGTCCATCCGCAGGAATTCGGTGATGCGCAGGACAGCGGGTGGTCGGGTGACATCGGTCGGCAGGATCCGGGCGGCTTCCTCGCGACCGATCACGCGCGGGGCGGTGAGCTCCACTTCGGTGCCGTCGACGCGCAGGCGAGCGCTGCCCGCGGCGAGGACATTACGGACCCAGTCCGAACGGGAGCCGTAGACCAGGACGAACAGGTATCCGCCCTCGATCGGATGGGCGTCGAGCGGGGTGCGGTGGGTGACTCCGGAGACGCGACCGGTGTGGCTGAGCACCGGCCACTTGCCGCTCGCGAGTGCTCGCGGGTTGAACACCCGCTTGTTCACCCGACCCCACCATCTCGGCATCGGCATCAGCGGCCTCCTTCACTCGTTCTTACACATGTAAGGCTGACTTACGACTGTAAGATTGTCAATATGCCGACTTCCTCCACACGTCGACCGCTGAGCCGCGAACGGATACTGGAAGGCGCGATCCGGGTGGCCGACCGCGGCGGCGTCGAGGCGATCACCATGCGCCGGATCGCACAGGAACTCGGGGTGGAGGCGATGTCGCTGTATCACCACCTGCCGAACAAGGACGCGGTTCTCGACGGCGTGGTCGACGCCGTCTTCGCCGCGATCGACCTACCGAGCGGGGACTTCGAGGATTGGCGAGCGGCGATCCGTTCGCGCGCGCATTCCGCCCGCGCGGTGCTGTCCCGGCACAGCTGGGCACTCGGACTCATGGATTCGCGGCGCAACCCGGGCCCGGCGACCCTGCGGCACCACGACGCCGTCCTCGGCATCCTGCGGCGAGCGGGCTTCTCGCTCCCGATGGCGGCCCACGCGATCTCGCTTCTCGACAGCTACGTCAACGGGTACGCGCTGCAGGAGGCGAACCTGCCGATCACCACCCCCGACGACCTGGAGGAGGTGGCGGGCGGCATCCTCAACCAGTTGCCCACCGCGGAACTGCCCTACCTCACCGAGATGATCGTCGACCACGCCCTGCGACCCGGTTACGACCACACCGCCGAGTTCGATTTCGGCCTCGACCTGATCCTCGACGGCCTCGAATCACGTCGAGTCACGCAGTAACCACCAGTTCGACTACAGCACAACGGCTTTCACAGACATGCGCGGATACAGCCCGGCTGTACCCACGGATGCCATCGACAACAGCCCCGCATGCTCGGCCGAGGCACACACTCAGCTCGTCGACATCGCCGCGGTGAATTCGGTGAGGGCGCGGTCGTCGAACAGCACGAAGCGCACCTCGTCGACGGCCGTGTCGGCGGCACGCACTGTTTCCACGGCAATGCGGGCGCCGTCGTCCATCGGCCAGCCGTAGATGCCGGTGGAGATCGCCGGGAACGCCACCGTGCGAGCGCCCAATTCGTCGGCTACCCGCAGGGATTCGCGGTAGCAGGAAGCCAGCAGGGCCGAGCGGCCCTCGGTCGCCGACCAGACCGGGCCGACGGTGTGGATCACCCAGTGGGCGGGCAGCCGTCCGGCTGTCGTGGCCACCGCCTGCCCCGTCGGCAGGCCCATGCCGTACCGGGAGGCACGCAGGTCGCGGCACGCCGACAGGATTTCGGGCCCACCCTTGCGGTGGATCGCGCCGTCGACTCCCCCGCCGCCGAGCAGTGAGGAGTTCGCGGCGTTCACGACCGCGTCCACGTGCTGTTCGGTGATGTCTCCGCGTACCGCCTCGATCCGGGTCATACCGACATTGTGCTGGTCACGCGGATATCCCCGCTAGCTCATCGGGGGCGGCGTACCGTCGATGTCGACCTGTTGTCCGAGGCGTTCGAGCGAGGGAGAACCGCGTCATGCCGATGCCGACCGGCGAGATCGTACCGACCGAAAACGGGCGCGACCTGGTGATCACCCGGTCACTGGCCCTACCGATCGAACAGGTGTGGGGACGGTTGACCGATCCCGACCTGACCGCGGGCTGGTACGGCACCTGGGAGGGGGAACCCGGCGCCGGGAACATGATCCAGGTGCAGTTGCGGTTCGAGGACGGGCAGCCCTGGACCGAGATGCGCATCGACGACTGCACCCCGCCGGTGCGGCTGGCCGTGTCCTCGGCCGACCAGATCGGGCTGTGGCGCATGGAGGTGACCCTGCTCGACACCGGCACCGCCACCCAGGTGCGGCTGGTCCACCACCTCACCTCGGAGTACCAGCTCGCGGAGACCTCGCAGATCGGCCCGGGCTGGGAGTACTACGCGGACATGTTCGTCGCCGCCTGCACCAACACCGAACGACCCGACTTCGCCGACTACTACCCGGCGCTGGCCGACCACTACCGGGAGTAGAGACACGAACCGCCCCAGCCGAATTCACGGCCGGGGCGGTACACGGGTGAAGATCTACTCGTCGTCGAGCTCGGCGGCGACCTCGTCGGAGATGTCGACGTTGGTGTACACGTTCTGTACGTCGTCGCTGTCTTCGAGGGCGTCGATCAGCTTGAGCACCTTGCGGGCGCCCTCGGCGTCGACCGCCACCGACACCGACGCCTGGAAACCGGACTCGGCCGAGTCGTAGTCGATGCCCTTGTCCTGCAGCGCGGTTCGCACAGCGATCAGATCGCCGGGCTCGCTGATGATCTCGAAGGCGTCACCGTGGTCGTTGACCTCTTCGGCGCCGGCGTCGAGGACCGCGTCGAGGACGTCGTCCTCGGTGAGGCCGTTCTTCTCGAGGGTCACCACACCCTTGCGGGCGAACAGGTAGGACACCGAACCCGGGTCGGCCATGTTGCCACCGTTGCGGGTCATCGCGACGCGCACCTCACCGGCGGCGCGGTTGCGGTTGTCGGTGAGGCACTCGATCAGCACGGCGACACCGTTGGGCCCGTAGCCCTCGTACATGATGGTCTGCCAGTCGGCGCCGCCGGCTTCCTCGCCGCCGCCACGCTTGCGGGCGCGCTCGATGTTGTCGTTGGGGACCGACGACTTCTTGGCCTTCTGGATGGCGTCGTACAGCGTCGGGTTGCCCGCCGGGTCACTGCCACCCGTGCGAGCCGCCACCTCGATGTTCTTGATCAGCTTGGCGAAGAGTTTGCCGCGCTTGGCGTCGATTCCCGCCTTCTTGTGCTTGGTGGTGGCCCATTTGGAGTGGCCGCTCATGCCCTACTTCCTTCAGGTCGGTTGCGCGTCTGCCCGGGCGGACAAGCTCGAACCAGCCTACTCGTGCCCGCCACGCCGGTGGACGCGGAGGTTCACCCCGCCTTACGCACGAGGTCGACGAACAGCTCGTGCACCCGAAGATCACCCGTGACCTCGGGATGGAACGAGGTCGCCACGACATTGCCCTGCCTGGCGGCCACGATCCGGCCCTGCGCCGGACCGTTGGGCACCCGCGCCAGCACCTCGACGCCGTCACCGACTCGCTCCACCCACGGCGCGCGGATGAACACCGCGCGCACGGGCGTGTCGAGGCCGCTGAAGTCGAGGTCGGTCTCGAACGAGTCGACCTGGCGACCGAAAGCGTTGCGGCGCACCGTCATATCGATGCCGGACAGATGCTGTGCGTCGGGCCGGGTGTCGAGCACCTCGGAGGCGAGCAGGATCATGCCCGCGCACGACCCGAACGCGGGCAGCCCGTCGCGCAACCGCGCGCGCAACGGTTCGAGCAGGTCGAAGGCCTGCAGCAGCTTGGAGATGGCGGTCGACTCGCCGCCGGGCAGCACCAGCCCGTCGACGGCGGCCAGCTCGGACTCGCGGCGCACCAGCACCGGTGCGGCGCCGCAGTGGCGCAGCGCGGCAACGTGTTCGCGCACGTCACCCTGGAGTGCGAGGACACCGATCGTCGGCGTGGATGTTGCGTTCACAGCCGCTGAGCTTACGAGCCCGGCCGGTGTGGGCGCGCTCACGCCTCACGCGGCGTGCGGATGAGGCCTTCCTGCACGACGGCGGCGACCAGGTTGCCCTCGCGATCCCAGATCCGGCCGCCGGTGAGAGCGCGGCCGAAGCCCGCCGAGGGTGAGGACTGGTCGTAGAGCAGCCATTCGTCGGCGCGGAACGGGCGCAGGAACCACATGGCGTGGTCGAGGGACGCGTCCTGGGTCGGCACACCGGGGTGGGTCACCTTCGACGAGCCGAGCAGCGTCATATCGCTCATGTAGGCGAGGGTGCAGACGTGGAACATCGGGTCGTCGGGCAACGGGTGCCGGTAGCGGAACCACACCTGCTGCGGGGAGACGGTGCCTTCCCGGCGGGCGACCTGGTCCTGCGGGACCGTGCGGATGTCCCAGTGCTCCCATTCGCGCATGGCCCACAACCGTTCCGGGCTCAGCGTGGTCTTGGCGTCGGGCAGGTTCTCCGGGCCCTCGATGACCGGCATCACGTCCTGGTGCTCCGGGCCGACGTCGCCGCGGTGGAAGGAGGCGGCCATGGTGAAGATCGCCTCGCCGTCCTGCACACCGGTGACCCGGCGGGTGCAGAACGAGCGCCCGTCGCGGATGCGTTCCACCTGGTAGATGGTGGGAGCTTCCGGGTTGCCCGGGCGCAGGAAGTAGCCGTGTAGCGAATGCACCTGATAGGCGGAGTCGACGGTGCGCACCGCCGAGACCAGCGCCCGGCCCGCGACCTGACCGCCGAAGGTCCGCGTCAGCTGGGATTCCGTGGCCGCCCCACGGAAGATGTCGCGTTCCAGCCGCTCGACCTCGAGCGCCTCTTCGATTGTCGCCATGCGGACGAGATTATCGCTAGGCGGACCGCACGGTTTGTCCGGCTCGGCGGCGCGCGGCGGGAATTTGCTGAAATGGGGTGGTGCCGTCGTTCACCCCCGTCTCCCCCACCACCCTGGCCCGCCTGGTCGCCGAGCGGGTATCCGAGCTGCCCGGTCGCCGGGTGGTTGCCGTCGACGCCGCCGATGCCGCCGAACCGGTCACCTTCGCCCAGTTGGTCGCCGACACACTGAACGGGCAGGGCCGGTCGGCCGAGGTGGTGTCACTGCACGCCTTCGTCCGGCCCGCATCGCTGCGGATGGAGTACGGCCGAACCGACGAATGGTCTTATCGCACAGCATGGTTCGACTACGACGCGATACGCCGGGAGATTCTGGTCCCGCTACGGACCGCAGGGCGCTGGTTGCCCGCGCTCTGGGACGAGGCGGGCGACCGGTCGGCGCGGGCGGGCATCCGGACAGCTCCCGCCGATCTGGTGCTGATCGTGGCGGGCCCGATGCTGCTCGGCCGCGGACTCGACGTCGACCTGTCCGTACGGCTCGAGCTCAGCGCGCAGGCGGCACTGCGCCGCACCCCACCCGAGCACCGGTGGACCCTGCCCGCGCTGCGCGACCACGACGCCGAACATCCCGAGACCGCTACCTGGACGGTGCGCTGGGATCATCCGGACCGCGCGGCCCTGCGCACCGGCTGAAAACAGGCGAAAGCCCCGGCCGCACCGCGACCGGGGCTGCACGCCGCGCTATCAGGCGCAGGCGACCGACTGCTGGCCCAGGTTGGTGAGCATGGTGCACGCCCACGACTTCTGGACCTTCCACTTGCCGTCCTCGGCGACGAACGGCACGTCGACCACGTTGGTCTGGCCGTTGACGGTGAAGTTCGCCTTGGCGTTCACGCTGTCACCGAAGGAGGTCACCTCGGTGACCTGCACCTGGGCACCGGCGTCGCGGGCGGCGACGGCCAGGCGGTTCGGCAGCTCGGGGTCGGCCTCGCCACCCTGCACGAAGTCCAGCTTCTGCTCGTTGGGCACCGAGGGGTCCAGCGCGGTGTTGAGCTGGGCGTTGAGCTCCTCCACCGTCGGCACGGGGGGCAGGTCCGCGGCAGCGGCCGTGGTCGTGGCCGGAGCACTGGTCGTGGACTTGGCGGCGGGCTTGTCGCCCTTGTCGTCACTGCACGCACTCATTCCCAATGCGGCGACCACGGCCAGGCCTGCGATCGCCACACGTCCGGTCCTACGAAGCTTCATCCACTCGTCCTTTGCGTCGGGTCAACGGTTTTCGCCCTGTGGGCGCCAACGGCACGGTACCGGCGCCACACGACGCAGGCCACGGTGCCTCGGCCAGGACGCTACCCAGCGTTTTTGAGGAAAGTCTGAGACGTACCGGTACCGCGCTTGTGAAGGCCCCTTTCAGCGTAGGGCGAGCATCGCGTCGACGAGGCGGGCGTGGGTGTCGGCATCGGCGGCGGCGATGAGCCCGTGCGGGGCGGAATGGAGTGGTTGACCTGCTATTCCGGTGACGACGCAGCCCGCCGCGCGGCAGATTTCCACCGCGCTGGTGAAGTGGACGTTGTCGCGCAGGTCGCCGCCGGTGACATAGGCGGCGCGTCTGCCCGCCGCGACCCAGACCAGGGCGAGCGAGGTGGACAGCACGCGCGGGTGGAAGTCGGCGGCGACGCTGTCGAGCAGGCGGGTGGGTCTGGACCACGGCAGCGGGTTGTCGAGGTCGATGTCGATCAGGCGGCTGCTCGCGTCGGGGCGCAGGACGGTGTCGGAGCCGTCGTGGCGGCGGTACGCGTTCTCGCCCGAGGTCCAGAACACCTCGCCGGTGAACGGGGCGCCGACGGCCGCGGCGCGAACGGTGTCCCCGATGCGCAAGGCGACGTTCACCGCGACGAGCTGTGTGCCGACCGCGAAATTCCTTGTGCCGCAGAGCGGGTCGACGAACCAGGTGCGGTCGCTGCCCGGCGATCCCGTGGTGCCGGACTCCTCGGCGACGAACCGGTCGTGCGGTCGGGCCGCGGTGAGGACCTCGAGGATCGCGCGTTCGGCGGCCAGGTCGGTCTGGGTGGCGAAGTCGTCGCCCTCTTTGGCGTAGCGGGTGACCGGTGCGTGGAACGACGACCGGATCACCTGTGACGCGAGTTCTGTTGCGTGGATTGCGATTTCGACATCGGAGTGGTGCACCGTTCTCAGGCTACGGAGTCCGGTGACGCCCGGGGCCGGATCAGCGCGCCAGGTACACCGCGAGCCCGAGTCCGAGCACGCCGACGGTCACCCGCAGCAGGTTCGGCGGGATCACCTTCACTACCGGCGGCCCGCACCACCCACCGACGAGCGCCCCCATCGCCAGCCCGAGCGCCGCGAACCAGTGCACCGGCCCGAACATCGCGAAGCCGAGAGCCGCGACCAGATTCGCGATGCCGAGCAGGAAGCTCTTGAGCACCGATGCGCTCCACACGGATTCGGAGGTGCACAGCAGCATCATCGACAGATAGATCACGCCCGCACCGGCCCCGAAGTACCCGCCGTACACCGAGATCAGCAGGATCCCCAACGGCACGATCCACGGCGCGCTGAGCTCCCCCACATGCTTGCGGACCACCGGCTGCACCAGCAACGCGATCGACGCCGCCGCCACCAGGAACGGCACCACCACCTCGAAGGTCCCCTCGGGCGCCACCAACAACGCCAGCGCACCGAGCAACCCACCCAGCGCCGACAACCCCGCCCACCACACGAGCGTGCGCCCCCGCCCCGTGAGTTCGCGCCCCGAATTGGCGGTGGCCCCCACCCCAACGGCCACCATCGCCACGGTATTGGTCACATTCGCCGTCACCGGCGGCAACCCCACAGCCAGCAACGCCGGATAGGAAACGATCGACGCCATCCCGGTGACGAACCCGATCAACCCGGTGAAGAATCCCGCGACGACCAGCAAGAAGAAGTCGAGCACGGTCACAGACCGACTGTACGGTACGCCCATTCGGCAGTGCCTCAGGGGCGATCGCTGGCCCCTTCCGCTCACACCTGGACTTCCGAACACGTTCCGAATACGATGGATCCATGCGCACGTCAGGCCTACCCGCCCGGACCCGACGCTCCTCGGACCTGAGCAAACACTCCGCTGAGGTCTTCGCCGAGGCCGAGAACCATCCCGTCACGGTGACCCGCCGCGACGGCGAGGCGCTGGTGCTGATGTCGCAGCGCGAGGCAGAGGGGCGCGCGCGCCTGCTCGAGTTCGCCGCGCAGCTCATCACCGTCACCCTCGATGACAACGGCTCGCTCGCCGAGCGCATGTCCAAGGCATTCCCATGGATGCTCGCGCTGTCACCCGCCGACCGAGACACTTGCGCACAGAACCTCGTGGACGCCGCCCGCGCATCGTTCTCCACCGACCAGCCGCACCTCGCGATCGCCGAACTGACCTCCTGGAAGGAGACGGCAACCGCGATCGCCGCTGGATTGGGCAGTACGGACCTGGAGTGGCTGGACGGCGACGACACTGTCGAGCGTCCATAGTGGCGGCCGCCAAGAAGGGCGAGCTGGTCCCACGCCCCGCGCGAAAGACCGAGTACGAGATCCGATTCGCCACCGCAGACGCTCAGAAGGGCTGGCGGGATCTGGTCGCGACCATCCGCAACCCGATGGCGGAAGCGTGGGACTTCCTCACGCGCACACCGCTGTCCACGACACCGACCAACTACCCCCTCCGCGGTGAGCTGGGCACGATCTCACGCGGTGGAGCGCGGCACGAACGCTGGCAGCACAAGCCGACAGCGAAAGGCACCGCGCGCATCTGGTTCTACGTCCATGAGCACACCGTCTTCCTGGAACAGGTGCACACCAGCCACCCGAACGAAACGAAGTAGGCGTCGTTCTACGCAAATGGTGGGCGGCGCGTGATGCGCCGCCCACCGGGTTTGCTTGTGCCCGAAGGGATTACCAGCCGCGCTCGGCGAGGCGGTGGGGCTGGGGGATTTCTTCGACGTTGATGCCGACCATGGCTTCGCCGAGGCCGCGGGAGACCTTGGCCAGGACGTCGGGGTCGTCGTAGAAGGTGGTGGCCTTGACGATGGCGGCGGCGCGCTGTTCGGGGTTGCCGGACTTGAAGATGCCGGAGCCGACGAAGACGCCTTCGGCGCCGAGCTGCATCATCATGGCGGCGTCGGCGGGGGTGGCGATGCCGCCCGCGGTGAACATGACGACGGGCAGCTTGCCGGTCTGGGCGACCTCGCGGACCAGCTCGTAGGGGGCCTGGAGTTCCTTGGCGGCGACGAAGAGCTCGTCTTCGGACAGGGACGTGAGGCGGCGGATCTCGGCGCGGATGGTGCGCATGTGGGTGGTGGCGTTGGAGACGTCACCGGTGCCCGCCTCGCCCTTGGAACGGATCATGGCCGCACCCTCGGTGATGCGGCGCAGGGCCTCACCGAGGTTGGTGGCGCCACAGACGAAGGGGACGGTGAAGTTCCACTTGTCGATGTGGTTGGCGTAGTCGGCGGGGGTGAGGACCTCGGACTCGTCGATGTAGTCCACGCCGAGGCTCTGCAGGATCTGCGCCTCGACGAAGTGGCCGATGCGGGCCTTGGCCATCACGGGGATGGAGACCGCGGAGATGATGCCGTCGATCATGTCCGGGTCGCTCATCCGGGACACGCCACCCTGGGCGCGGATGTCGGCGGGCACCCGCTCGAGCGCCATGACCGCGACGGCGCCCGCGTCCTCGGCGATCTTGGCCTGCTCCGGGGTGACCACATCCATGATCACACCGCCCTTGAGCATCTCGGCCATGCCGCGCTTCACGCGGGCGGTGCCGACGGTTGATGTGGTCTCGGGCGTAGTCACGGCATTCTCCTGGGTCATGTGCACCTAACGGGCAGACTGTGTGGTCTCCTGCGATTCTAGGTGGCCGCCGAATCAGGGTTCATAGCCAGTCGGAGCCCACTGGACTGGTCGCGACCTGGGCCGATACCGCAGACCGCCGCATCTGGACCGGCTGCGGACCGCGCGGCGTGAGGCGACACACACGGTCCGTATCAGCGAATGGACCGGACCACCGGTTCGGTGTCGTCGGCGGCGGCGCCGATCGCTTCGGCGAGCAACTCGTCGAGGTGGTACGGGTATACCGCCTCGCCGGTGGCGTCGAGGGCACGGATGTCGGCGGGCGTGCACCAGCGGTGGTCGGTGATGGTGCGCCGTTCCAGCGCGGTGAGGTCGGCGGGCCGCCAGGCGAAATTGGGTGCGCGCAGGACGAAGAACAGTTCTTCGGAGCGGATGAGTTCACCGTTGAACGGGAACACCGCGACCCGCCGCCACAGCGGACCACGCAACGCGGCCGGGTCGATCCGCTGCCCGGTCTCCTCGTACACCTCGCGCACCGCCGTTTCGCGCAGGGTCTCCCCCGGTTCCACGCCGCCGCCGACGGTGAACCAGAACGCCACCTCGGGAACCATCGGGTCGTGCCCGCGCAGCAGCAGCACCCGGTCCTGTTCGTCGAGCAGCACCACGCGCGCCGAGGTGCGGGTGGTGTGCACCTCGAGCCCGGTGGACGCGGCCGGTGTCGCGCGTTCGGTGATCTCGAAATAGGTCGGCAGCGGCGCGGTACCGCCCAGGTGCAGCCAGCGCACGGGCCGACGGGTGCGCAGGGCGAGGGTGTCGCGCACGGCGTCGTTGTGGAACCGGCGCGCGATGAGCACCCTGGCCTCGGCGTCGGCCAGTTCGGCGACGAGCTGGGGTCGCAGCTGACCGATGTCGATCGTCGACAGCGCGGCCGAGAGCTGGTTCTCGATGGTCTCGCGGTCACCCCGGTCAGCGCGTTCGGCCCAGTCGGCCAAGGCGGCGAGCTGTCCCGCCCTTTCAGACCGCACCGGATCGGTGCTCGCCGGTCCCGCGATGGCCATGGCGACCGCGCGCGCGACCACCGCGCGCCGGGCCAGTGCCGCGTCGAGGGCCTGCCAGGACCGGTCCGAGCGCACGTGCAGCCGGTCGAGCCGGTTGGCGGTGGACGCCGCCCACACACCGAGCGCGAGCACGAACAGGGCGACCAGGCCGAGAACGAGAATCGCGGTCGCGGAGAAGGTGATCATCCGGCGGCCCGCACCCCGTTGTCACCGACGGTGACCGTCTCGTACACGCGCAGGATCTGTTCGGCGACCACCGGCCAGTCGTAGGCGGCGACCACCTGGGTGGCGGTGCGCACCAACCGGTCGCGGGTGTCGTCGTCGGTGAGCAGCGTGTCGATGGCCTCGGCCAGCGCTTCCGCGTCGCCCACGGGGGTGAGCAGACCGGCGCTGCCGTCGCGCAGTACGCGGCGGAAGGCGTCGAGTTCGCTGGCCACGACCGGCGTGCCCGCCGCCATGGCCTCGATGAGGATGATGCCGAAGCTCTCCCCGCCCAGGTTCGGCGCCACGTACACATCGGCGCTGCGCAGCGCGGCGGCCTTCTCGGCGTCGGAGACCTGACCGAGGAAGCGCAGGTGCCCGGCGTGAGGGCCCGCCTCGCGGCGCAGCCTGTCCTCGTCGCCGCGCCCGACGATCAGGATCTCCACGTCGGGATGTCGTTCGACGAGCGCCGGCAGGGCGGCGAGCAGCACGTCCATGCCCTTGCGCGGTTCGTCGTAGCGGCCGAGGAACAGCACCGTCTTGCCCGCGCGCGGGTAGCCGTCGAGCAGCGGGCCGCGCGCGAACGCCGACACATCGACCCCGTTGGGGATCTCCACCGCATCCGACCCGAGCGCCTCCACCTGCCAGCGCCTGGCCAGCTCCGACACGGCGATCCGCCCGCTGATCTTCTCGTGGTACGGGCGGAGCACACCCTGAAAAGTGCTGAGCACCAACGACTTCGTGGTCGAGGTGTGGAAGGTCGCCACGATGGGGCCCTCGGCGATCTTGAGCGCCAGCATCGACAGGCTCGGTGCGTTGGGTTCGTGGATGTGCAGCACGTCGAAGTCGTTGCTGTCGATCCAGCGGCGGATGCGCGTGTAGGCCATCGGCCCGAACGACAGTCGCGCCACCGACCCGTTATAGGGAATGGCGACCGCACGACCGGCCGAGACGACGAAGTCGGGCAACGGCGTGTCGTCGGATGCGGGCGCGAGCACGCTCACCCGGTGTCCACGCTCGATGAACACCCGTGCCAGCTCGACCACGTGTGCCTGCACGCCGCCGGGCACGTCGAAGGAGTACGGGCAGACCATGCCGATCTTCACCGCACGTCACCTGCCTTGGCCGCGGCGATCCGGGCCAGTCGTTCCGGCGACAGGTCTGCTTCCCACAGGGGCTGCAGCATGTGCCAGTCGGCCGGGTGCCGGGCGATGTTCGCCGCGAACTCGTCGGCGAGCAGCTGTGTCGTCGCGGCCACTCCGCCCGAGACGTCCAGCGGCGCACCGGCTTTCAGACCCCAGCCTTCGGTGCCGTCGGCCTCGGTGGTGAACCAGGCGTGCACCGGCATCAGCGCGGCGCCGGTCTCGATGGCGAGTTTGGCCGCACCGGCGGGCATCCAGGTGCGTTCGCCGAAGAAGTTCACCGGCACACCGCGGCCGGTGAGGTCACGTTCACCCATCAGGCACACGATCCGGTTCTGCCGCAACCGTTCCGTCAGTGGCACGAACGGTGGCTGTTCTCCGCCGGTCAGCGGGAACACTTCGAAGCCGAGGCTCTCGCGGTAGGCCACGAACCGTTCGAACAGCGATTCGGGCTTCAGCCGTTCGGCGACGGTGGTGAAGGTGTCGTAGTGCTGGACCAGCCACACCCCGGCCATGTCCCAGTTGCCGGAATGCGGCAGGACGAAGATGACGCCGCGCCCGGCTTCGAGGCCGGCGTCGACGTTTTCCAGGCCGTGGACGTAGTAGTCGATGGTGCTGTGGTCCATGCTGGGCAGCCGGAACGCCTCACGCCAGTACCGGGCGTAGGAACGCATGCTCGCCCGCATCAGGTCGTCGGGAACCTCGGCCGGTGCTACGCCGAGCACCCGGGCCAGGTTGCGGCGCAGCTGCCGCGGTCCGCCGTCCTTGGTCGCACGGTCGGCGCCGAAGTCGAAAGCCTTGCGCGCCAAGGATTCCGGGGCCGAACGGACCAACCGCCATCCCGCCGCGTAGCCCCAGTCGCTGAGCCGTTCGCTGATGGTCACGACGCCGTCTCCCCTGCCTGTTGTTGCGGCGCGGGCGGGATCACCGTGCGCGCGCCCGGCGAGTTGCGCACCGCGAGCACCCGCTGGAACACGGTGACGGTGCTGAGCACCGCCAGCACCCACATGGCCACGTACACCGCCCAGGTGAGCCAGCCGATGCCCCAGTGCCCGCCGATTCCGGTGAGCCCGGCGCCGACGAGCACGATCACCAGCCGGTCGGGCCGTTCGATGATCCCGCCGTCGGCCGACAGTCCGCTGGCCTCGGCCCGCGCCTTGGCGTACGAGATCACCTGCGAGGTGACCAGCACGATCAGCGTGGCGACGAACAGCTGCTTGCTGTGCTCGTGGTAGACCGCCCACCAGGCCAGACCGGCGAAGATCGCGCCGTCGGCCACCCGGTCACAGGTGGCGTCGAGGACCGCGCCGTACTTCGTGCCGCCGCCGCGGGCGCGCGCCATCGCACCGTCGAGCATGTCGAACATGACGAACAGCCAGATGACCATCGTCCCCCAGAACAGGTGACCGCTGGGAAACAGCGTCACCGCCGCGACGATCGTCGCGGCGGTGCCGATGAGGGTCATCGTGTCGGGGGTGAGCCCGGTCTTGACGAGCGCTTTGCCCAGCGGCGCAGTCGCTTTGGCAAACGTCTGCCGCCCGAAGAAGCTGAGCACGGTGTCCTATTCCTCCCACGCCTCCGCCAGCAATTGCCGCGTCTCACGCAACAACTGAGGCATCACCTTCACCCCGCCGACCACGGTGATGAAGTTCGCATCCCCGCCCCAGCGCGGAACGATGTGCTGGTGCAGGTGGTCGGCGAGCGAACCACCGGCCACCCCGCCCAGGTTGAGTCCCACGTTGAATCCGGCGGGCCGGGAGACCCGTTTCATCACGCGGATGGCCTGCTGGGTGAACGACATCAGTTCCGCGCTCTCGGCGGGCGTGAGATCTTCCAGGTCGGCTACCCGGCGGTACGGCACCACCATCATGTGCCCTGGGTTGTACGGGTACAAGTTGAGCACCGCGTACACCTGCTCGCCGCGGGCGATGATGAGCCCGTCCTCGTCCGACATCTTGGGGATGTCGGTGAACGGGTGCCCGGTGGCGTCCTTGGGCTTCACCTCGCCGGTGATGTAGGACATCCGGTAGGGCGTCCAGATCCGCTGTAACCGGTCGGGCCTGCCCGCCCCGGCGTCGACAATGGAGCCCGCCGACGCCTCGGCCTGCTCGCTCATGAGCTCGCCTTGACGATCTCGAAGCCCTCCGCGGTCGGCGAGGCGTTCTCCCGGTTGCCGACCCAGGCCACGATGGTGGCCACCGCGTCGTCGACGGGCACGCCGTTGACCTGGGTGCCGTCGCGGAACCGGAAGCTCACCGCGCCGGACTCCACGTCGCGGGCGCCGGCCAGCAGCATGAACGGCACCTTCTGCGCGGTCTGGTTGAAGATCTTCTTCTGCATGCGGTCGTCGCTGCGGTCCACCTGGGCGCGCACACCGGCGTCGGTCAGCTGCTCGATCACCGAATCGAGGTGCGGCACAAAGTTTTCCGCCACCGGAATGCCGACGACCTGCACCGGGGAGAGCCAAGCGGGGAACGCACCGGCGTAGTGCTCGGTGAGCACACCGAAGAACCGCTCGATGGAACCGAAGAGGGCACGGTGGATCATCACCGGGCGCTGCTTGGTGCCGTCGGAGGCGGTGTATTCGAGGTTGAACCGTTCGGGCAGGTTGAAGTCGAGCTGGATGGTCGACATCTGCCAGGTGCGGCCCAGCGCGTCCTTGGCCTGCACCGAGATCTTCGGGCCGTAGAACGCGGCGCCGCCCGGATCGGGGACCAGCTCGAGACCCGAGGCCGACGCCACCTTCGACAGGGTTTCGGTGGCCTCTTCCCACAGCTCGTCGGAGCCGACGAACTTCTTCGGGTCCTTGGTCGACAGCTCGAGGTAGAAGTCGTCGAGGCCGTAGTCCTTGAGCAGCGACAGCACGAAATTCAAGGTGGTGGTGAGCTCGCCGTGCATCTGCTCTTTGGTGCAGTAGATGTGGGCGTCGTCCTGGGTCATGCCACGCACGCGGGTCAGGCCGTGGATCACGCCGGACTTCTCGTAGCGGTACACCGAGCCGAACTCGAACATCCGCAGCGGCAGCTCACGGTAGGAACGGCCACGCGCCCGGAAGATCAGGTTGTGCATCGGGCAGTTCATCGGCTTGACGTAGTAGTCCTGGCCGGGCTTGCGCACGGTGCCGTCGTCGTTGAGTTCGGCATCCAGGTGCATGGCCGGGAACATGCCGTCGCGGTACCAGTCCAGGTGGCCGGAGGTCTCGAACAGCGCGCCCTTGGTGATGTGCGGGGTGTTGACGAACTCGTAGCCCGCATCGATGTGGCGCTGACGCGAGTACTCCTCCATCTCCTTGCGGATGATGCCGCCCTTGGGGTGGAACACCGGCAGGCCCGAGCCGAGCTCATCGGGGAAGGAGAACAGGTCGAGCTCGAGGCCCAGCTTTCGGTGGTCGCGGCGCTCGGCCTCGGCCAGCAGGTGCAGGTACTCGTCCATCGCCTCGGTCGATTCCCAGGCGGTGCCGTAGATGCGCTGCAGGTCCTCCCGGTCCTGATCGCCACGCCAGTACGCGGCCGAGGAGCGGGTGAGCTTGAAGGCGGGGATGAACTTGGTGGTGGGGATGTGCGGGCCGCGGCACAGGTCGCCCCACAGCTTCTCACCGGTGCGCGGGTCGAGGTTGTCGTAGATGGTCAGCTCGTTGCCGCCGACCTCCATGATCTCCGGGTCGTCGATGCCGGACTTGTCGCTGATGAGTTCGAGCTTGAACGGCTCACCGGCCAGCTCGACGCGCGCGTCCTCCACCTCGACCACGCGGCGCGAAAAGCGTTGTGCCCCTTTGATGATCTTCTTCATCCGGGATTCCAGCTTGGCCAGATCCTCGGGGGTGAACGGCCGCTCGACGCGGAAGTCGTAGTAGAAGCCGTCCTTGATCGGCGGACCGATGCCCAGCTTGGCCTCGGGGAACTCCTGCTGCACCGCCTGGGCGAGCACATGCGCGGCCGAGTGCCGGATCACGCTGCGCCCGTCCTCGGTGTTCGCGGCGACGGGCTCGACCTCGGCGTCTTCGGTGGGAACCCAGGACAGGTCCTTGAGGGCGCCCTCGGCGTCGCGCACGACGACGACGGTGTCGGGGCCCTTGGTCGGCAGACCCGCTTCCCGCACCGCCGCGCCCGCGGTAGTCCCGGCCGGCACGGTGACGAGCGCGACTGGGCTGATCGGTGCAGAGGTGGTCACGGGAATGCTCTCCTTGACGTCGCGTTCTGTGGGGCGGACCCCACAGCGGTGCGGGCCATCCCCGCACCGCGCCCAACTCTACTGGGGGTGGGATGGATCCCGGGGATCAGGCTTGCGACAGCAAGGCCGTGCGCTCGGCGGGTGGACGTTTGGGGCAACTGGTGCACATGGTGCAGGTGGGGACCTCGTAGACCAGGCAGCACGAGATCCGCTTGACGAACGTGCGGTCGGCGAGGGTGACGAAGCGTGGGGCGGGTAGCCGGGAACCGACCTCGGCGGCGAGTTGTTCGCCCGCTGCCCGAGCGCCCGCGTCGAGGGCCCGGTTGCCGATGGCGTCGGTGACGATCGCCCACAGGGCGGGCACCGCCGCCCCGGAAACCGCGGCTACCTGCGGGATCATGACTGCCAGCGTCTCGCGCAAGGCGGCACCGACAGCGGCGTCACCGGCGGATGTACGTTGCACGGCTTCACAGGCGGCACCGGACGCGGCGGGAGCGAAGGCGCGGAACCGCACTCGCTCCACTCCCCCGTCCGGGCGGATCTCGCACTCGAAGTCGTCGAGGGCGGCCAGCGGGGCCGGATAGCCCTTCGCGTAGGCGGAGGTGATGGGCTCGACCAGCGCCGAGGCGACCATGCACCACCACAGGGTGCCGCCGACGCGCCGGGTCTCGGTGCCCCACGAGCGGCTCATCTCGGTGATCCTGGCCGATATCCAGGCGGGATCGGTGAGCGCGCGGCCGGGGGCCGTGCTCACGACATCAGGGGACTGCGCAACCATGGCCAATCGACTCCGATCCACCCGCCGACCATCGAATATGTGCCGAGCAGCCACAACGTCACGACGACGAGGGCGAAGGTGGCGACCGCGCCGAGTGTCTTGATCACCCAGCCGCGTGAGGTGTACCAGTCCATGACGATCCGGTATTTGCCACGCACCCAGGTGAGGGTGTGGTGTGCCCACATGAACTCGGTGGCCAGGATGCCGAAGCCCGCGAACACGAGCGCCCAGCCAGGTCCCGGGTACGGGATCGTGATGATCCCGACGATCAGCACCAACCCACCGATCACGCCGACGGCGACGCGGTAGCCGGCGTTCAGGATAGGGCGGGCGGCAATGCCTTCCCGGAAGGCGCGCCCGCGATCCTTGATCGCGTCCCACCGTCCGGGCGAGCCGGAGGCGGTGGCCACGGTGTCGGATTCGGCGCGGTCGGCGGTCGGCTCGCTGGTCATCGTCTCAGCCTAACGAGCCGACCGCCGGCCGGTCACAGTCCGACGCCGAGGTCACCGTCGATGGTCCGGACGCCGTCGGCGGTCACCTCGAGCACCCGGGCACCGGCGATGTCGAAGAACAGCCCCGACACGACCAGCCCACGCTCCTCGACGGCACGCCGCACCGCGGGATGACGACGCAGCGTTTCCACCTGTACGGCCACGTTCACCATGCTGAGCTGGTCGACCTCGTCGAAGCCCGCCGCCCTGGCCGCCCGGACCACCGGATGACCCGCGCGGAACCGCTCCAGGCTGGCCTCGGCGTGCGCGAGCCAGGAACTGAGCCCGCCCTCGGCGTCGGCGCCGGTGTAGACCGCCTTCATCGCCCCGCAGGCGGAGTGCCCGCACACCACCACCGAGCGCACCGCGAGTTCGTCCAGCGCGAACGCCAGTGCCGCCTCGACGGAGTGGTCGCCGGTGATCGGCACCAGATTGCCCACGTTGCGCACGGTGAACAGGTCACCGGGACCGCTGGAGGTGATCACGTTGGGCACGATCCGAGAGTCGGCGCAGGTGAGGAAGAACGAGTCGGGGTCCTGCCGGTCGCGCAATCCGTCCAGGTGCGGCCGCACCACGTGGGCGTGGCTGCGATGGAAGGCCGACACACCGGCCCGCAGCGCGTCGCCGCCGGAGGCGCGGTGGCGCCACGGTCCGAGGAACTCGTCCCACACCTGCCGCCCGAAGCCGCGGGCGGGCGGCGCCGCGTCGGCACCGGCCATCCGCGCACTGCCGATCTCCACGAAATCGACACGGCCGCCGGAACTTTCCAGCTGACGCTGCCAGTCTTCGATGGCCTCGAAGGCGGCGTGGTCGAGGAAGTCGACGGTCATCTCCACCGTCACCTCGGCACCGGCGGGCACCTTGGCCAGTTCCGAGGACAGCTTGGGCAGTGCGAGGAAGGTGCACGATCCGTCGATGCGGACCAGCCAGCGCGCTCCCATCGGCACCGCGCTCACCTGCACCCGCACCACGCGCCACAGCAGCAGCGCGAAGGCGAGCCCGAGCCCGAGCAGCACGCCCTCCAGCAGGTTCAGGAATACGACGCCGAGCACCGTGACGAGGTAGATCAGCAGGTCACCGGTACGTTTGGCGGACCGGATGTGGGCGATCTTCACCAGCTGGATGCCGATCACGATGAGCAGACCGGCCAGCGCGGCCATCGGGATCTGCTCGACCAGCCCGACCAGCGCCACGGAGAACACCAGCACCCAGACACCGTGCATGATCGCCGAGGCACGTGAGCGCGCGCCCGCGGCCACATTGGCCGAACTGCGCACGATCACACCGGTGATCGGCAGGCCGCCGACCAGGCCCGAGAGCACGTTCGCCGAGCCCTGGCCGACGAGTTCACGGTCGAAATCGGTGCGCGGACCGGTGTGCATCTTGTCGACGGCGACCGCCGAGAGCAGGCTCTCCACGCTGGCGATGAGCGCGATGGTGAGCACCATCATGGCCACGCCCGCCCAGTTACCCGAGGGCAGCTGCGGCAGTTGCAGGGCGTCGAAGATCGAGCCGTCGAGGACGATGCGGTCGATGTCGGTGAACAGGAACGAGATCAGTGTGCCGACGACCACCGCGACGAGCGGGCCGGGCACCGCGCGCAAGGCCGGTGGGACGTACTTCCAGCCGAGCATCACCGCGATCACCACGGCACCGACGAGGGCGCCGCCGCCGTGCACGGACAGCAGCTGACCGGGCAGTTCGACGAGATTGCGCCATGCGCTGCTGTGCGAGGAACCACCGAGCAGCACGTGGATCTGCTGCAGCGCGATGGTGATTCCGATACCCGCGAGCATCGCGTGTACCACGACGGGCGCCACGGCGAGGGCGGCGCGCGCGATCCGGCTCAGCCCGAACAGGATCTGCAGCACCCCGGCGGCGGCGACGATGAAACAGGTTGTCCGCCAGCCGAACTGGGTAATAGATTCGGCAACGACGACGGTGAGTCCGGCGGCGGGACCACTGACCTGCAGGACCGAACCGCCGAGCGAACCGGCGACGATACCGCCGATCACGGCGGCAACGAGTCCGGCGGCGACCGGTGCGCCGGAGGCGACCGCGATGCCGAGCGACAGCGGCAACGCGACCAGGAAGACGACAATGGAGGCGGGCAGATCATGACGCACTATGTTCTGCAACCGCGGTGGGCGGGACGGCTTTTCGGGTAGCGGCGCGACCTCGGGCTCGGGCGGAGCGAGATCTTGATCTACGGACATGTCTCTCCTTCGCGCAGGGAACCCCGGTGCGACGGCGAACCGGGAAGGAATGGCATCGGTGATCAATCTATTGGTAAAGATTTGGCAAAACCAGTGTGCCGCAACAACAGTGGGAGTGGCCATAATCTTGCCGCCATCGTGTTGTGGCCCACAGCAATTCGCTATCGGTGAGCCGGGACACACCGCTCCGCCGCCGTGACGCGCCGAATGGCCGTAACAGTGTGCGGCAGCGCAGAATTCACAACATCCGAAGCATTGACGGTAGCCATCATTCTCCTTCGCCGGAGCGGTGAGGCGTCCGGTTCATCGGTCGAACATGCACTGGCAACAGACACTGAGCTGCGAGAAGAGCCCTCGGAAACGGGCCGGGATCAATAGTAAAGACTTACCCAAGCTCGCGAAAAGGTTCTGACCCGAATTGCTACGCAACTGTGATGTGTGCCACAGCTGGCACTAGGGACCGAAGCGATCAGGAATCGAGAAGCTCCGGTGATCCAGGCGTGGAAATGTCGTCCCCATGAACACAACCGCCAGGGTTCGCCGGGCGCACCGGCTGATCGCCGTCACCTTTGTCGCCACACTGGTCGTCACCGTGCTCGTGCTTGCCTTGCGCGGTCCGCAGTGGGTGTCCTACCTGCCGCTGGCCCCGCTCGCCGGGCTCTTCGTTTCCGGTGCGTGGATGTACGTGCGCGGGCGGCGGCGCCCGGTCATCGGGCGGGCGCGGCAGGTGCATCGCTGGTCGGGGGTGGTGTTCACGCTCGCCGTGCTCGCCACGATCGTGGCGCTGTCACTGCCCGATCCGATCGTGTGGGTCTCCTACCTCCCGCTGATACCGCTGGCGGCCCTGTTGTTCACCGGGCTGTTCATGCTGGTCTCGCCGGTCCGGGCACGCCGCACCGCCTGATCGAGGACTCGTCACGGGCAGGCGGGCGGCGATACCGAGCGATGACCTCAACCGATCCGGACCACTCTGGCCCACGCGGGCGGTCGGTCGGGCACGTAGTACGGATCGTTCTCCGACACAGCATGTTCGCGGCGGAACAGGCCGACGACGGTTCGACAGGACGGGCGCGCCGACGGCCACGGTGTCTGGCCGTCGGTCAGCGCGACGAGGACGTCCGGTCGGGTGCGCAGGGCGCGGGTGAATCCGGTCCGCAGGTCGGTGCCGCCGCCTCCGATGAGGGTGATTCCCTCGGCGCGGCACACCGGGTCGGCGATGCGGGCGGCCGCGTCGCACGACCACACGGTGAGCAGGTCGTGGCGGCCACCGAGGGTGCGGGTGATCGCGGCGACTTCCAGTAGGGCACTACCCAATTCGTCGTCACTGACCGACCCCGACGTATCGATGACGACCCCCACCCGTGGCGGTGTCCGGCGCAGACTCGGCAGCACCACCCCCGGCAGGCTCGCCGCGCGCCTGGCGGGTCGCCCGTACCGGTAGTCGGCACCCGCGCCCGCCGCGGTCGCCGCCGAGCGCAGGGCCGCGCCGAGCAGATCACGCCACGGCTGCGGTGGGTGCAGCGCCTCCTTCGCCCAGCGCCGCCAGCCCGCGGGTGCGTCGCCTGGTCGGCCGATGATGGCCTGGGCGACGCGGAAGCGCACCGCGTCGCGTTCCTGGGTGTCGAGCCCGTCGGCGCCGTCGGGACCGAGATCCCAGGGGCGCTCCGCCCCGTCGGCACCGCTGCCGCAGTCGAGCCAGGCCATGTCCTCGGTAAGGCGACCGAGGCGGAACTGCCGCAGATATTCCTCCATCAGTTCACCCTCGGCCAACCCCAGCCGTGCGGGCGTGACCGCGCCCTCGGGGACGACGAGGCCGTCGCCGAAGGCGTCGTCGTTGATCTCGGCGTCGGCGGCGATATTGCGGCGCAGTTGCTCGGCGGGTCCGTCCAGATTGTGTGCTCGGGCGAAACGTTCGCCGCGCTCGTGGTGTTCGCGCAACAGGTGCGAGACCTCGTGAACCAGCACCGAGGCCAGTTCCTCGACCGGTGTGCGGTCGACGAAACCCGGTGCGACATAACACCGCCAGTACCGGTCGACGCCCATCGTCGGCACCTGCCGTGATTCGACGAGGTGCAGGGCGAACAGCGCGGTCGCCAGGTAGGGGCGGGCCCGGACCGCGTGCAGGCGGGCGGCGTAGAGCTTGTCGATGTCGAAGCTCATCGGCTCACCTTCGCCGCGACGCGGGCGGCCGCCCGGTCCGCGCGTTGCGAGATCGACACCACGCCCGCGAGTTCCTCGATCGCGGCGGGCACCACCCAGTCGTCGCGGCGCAGGGTGGCCAGGGTGGTGGCGGGCACGACCACCAGGTCCGGGGCACCCGTCCGGACGGCCCGCACCAGCAGTGCCCAGGCCGCGTCCCATCGCGCCCGGTTCGGCTGGTTGCGGACGGCGGCGACGACGCCGTCCAGGACCACCTGGCGCAGATCGCCTCGCTCGGGCAGGTCGGCGACGGCCGGGTCGGCGAGCAGGATTTCCGGGTCGGGCAGGTCCATCCGGTCCATGCTGGTGAGCAGTTCGAATCCGGGTCCGTCACCGACGGTGCCGCGGATCAGCTGTGCGAGGACCTCGCGGTCGGCGCCCGCTGCGGTGGCGAACGCGATCAGCCGCATCGTCATCTCCCAGCTGCGCGGTGAGGCCCACGCCCCGCCCCGCCGTGTTTCGGTCGTCGGCAGCTGGTGTGCGAGGGCGGGGCGTGCGGTGAGGAGCGCACACACCGATCTGCGCGCGAAAGCGACTGCCTCCGGCAGCTTTTCGGAGTCCAGTCGCGGCAGCTCCGCGTTCGGCCAGGTGCCGCCCAGACCACGTACGACCACCTCCGGGTCGTGGGTCCAGTGCAGATGTACGAAACGGTTGGCCAGTGGCGGGCTGAGTTCCCAGCCGTCGGCGGCGGACGACCTAGGGTTCGCCGCCGCGACGATGCGCACCCCCGGAGGTAGCCGCAACGCACCGACCCGACGTTCGAGCACCAGCCGCAGCAGCGCCGCCTGCACGGCCGGTGGGGCGGTGGACAATTCGTCCAGGAACAGCAGCCCGCGACCGGCCTGGGCGAGTTGCACCGCCCAGTCCGGCGGCGCCATGGGGACACCGTCGACGGCCGGGTCGGCGCCGGGGATCGGCAGACCCGAGAAGTCCGAGGGCTCGTGCACGCTCGCGATGACGGTGGTGAGTGGCAGGTCGAGGGATTCGGCGAGCTGGGTGAGCGCGGCGGTCTTGCCGATCCCGGGTTCACCCCACAGCAGCACCGGCAGATCGGCGGCGACGGCCAAAGTGAGTGCCTCGAGTTGTGGATTGCGGCGTGGTTCGGTGGTGGTGCGGCCGAGCAGGTTCAGGAGTTCGTCGGCGACATCGAGTTGGGCAGCGTGCGGTCGGGGTGCGGTCGATTCACCTCGGATATCGGCTGATGCCGGATCGGGCCCCGGGGCCGAGACAGTCGCGACGTACTGCGTGGACAGATCGGAAAAGTGCACGGTCATGAATCACCTTGGGGGTGTGAGAGTTCGGGTGCCTGATGGGTTCGCTGCGCGCCGGTGAGCCCGGCGGCAGGGTCAGGAAAGGACGTGGCGGTTGTCGTGGCGGGCCAGGCGCTGGAGGAGCTTGCGGTCACGTCCGTGGCGCAGCCCTGCCCGTTGCAGGCGGTCGGCGAGGGTACGCGGGGCGTCCTTGCCGAGACCCGCGAAGATCTCGGACCGATACAGGCCGTAGGTGATCCGGCGGCGTGCCGCCCGGTCGAGGGCGTCGCGCAACGGTCCGTCCCGCAGCACGGCACCCGCGCCGAGCAGTTCCTCGACGACGGCCAGGGCTCCGGCAGTGTCGCCGTGGTCGAGACGTTCACGGACACCGTCGATCCAGTCGGGTCGGCGATGCGCCGCATCGATCACGCGCAGGCACGGCAGGGCGACACCGGTCAGAGCCACCAGGAGTTCCTCCCGCTCGACCTCGGCCGGGTCGTGGTCGAGCGCGCTGAGTGTCCCGTTCACCAAGCCGATCCGATGCGTCTCACCTCGGCATTCGACGAGGTGTGTTCGTGGGGGCGGGGTTCGCGTTCGGGTAGGCGACCGTTCCGCCATCGGGACGAGCGCCTCGGCGACCAGCGGGTGGAGCCGGTCGGCTGTGATGGCACCGGCGCGCAGGAGGTCCAGGTCCGGAAGCGTCCAGGTGGCGGCATCGGGCAGGATCGGCAAGGCGGTCAGGCGACCGCGCGGGTGGTCCGTCACGATTCGCACGATCGGACCCCACCCCGGCGCCGGTTCTCCCGATGCTTTCGGTGCGGGTTCCACCTCCAGCACCACCTGCCGTCGAGCACCGAATCGGACCAGTACCCGCTGGGACGACGCTCGTGCCGCGCCCGCGGAAACCGGCTGCGCCGAACCCTTCTCGGCGTGTGACGTCATCGGCCGCTGCTCGGCGCGAAGCAGCCGGACTGCCTCGGCGGCCCACTGCTCGACCGCACAATTCGTCGGCACTTCGATCAGCCCACGGTCGGCGGGCGAGGTCGAGCCGGAGACGAATCTCGCCGCGACACCCGGATCACCGGTCTCGCCCGATGATGCCCCGCACCGCATCCCCAGTTCCCCGGCTCGGCGGGCGTCCCAGAGGTGGCGGTGCAGGTCGAGTCGGTAGCGCCGGTTCGGTCGCGGGTGCGGGTGCAGGCTCGACCCGGTGTCGGAGCCGTCCCATATGGCGAGGCTGATGCGCTGACCGGCATCGGCCCATGCCGGTGCCGTCCGCACCACCAGATGCACGAATCCGTCTCGGCCATAGGATGTTTCGCTCGCGTATCGAGCCAATGCCAGCGTCAGGCCCGGCCGGAGCAATCCGTCGGGTGCGACTCTCGGCAGGTGCCAGCGCAGCAGATCCGGGGCAAGATACCGCAAGTCGGTACGGACCCGAGCGGCGAGTTCGCGGCCGTGTTTCCGGGCCAGCGCGCGGAGATCGATATCGGTATCGACGTGCGCCGCAGCGCAGGCCCCCGCCCAATCACCGACACCGCGCCGAGCGGTGGCCGCATCGATCATCGTCGGTGGCACGGCGAACTCGCGCACACGTGACCAGAGGGCGAGGCGGGAATCGAGCGAACAGGAAGCCGGTTCCAGGACCGGCGAGGGGCTCAACGGCCCGGGCGGAGGATGCCCTTTCCACTTGTCGTCATCAGCCGAGTATGCACAATCGGCCGCCAGGCGACAAGCGGCAGCGGCGATCCCATCTCTCGGCGACCGCGGTGATCGGCCGGGGCGGCACCACCCTCGCCGACATGCTCGACGTCGCGCTTCCCCGGACGTCGGAGCGGCCGGACTACTCTCGAAAAATGGCCTCTACCTCGCACGACGAGCACGGATCCACGGCGCTCACCGTAGTCGGCGACTTGTGGTCACCAGCGTGTGCGGCGGTCCGGACATTCCTCAGCCGCAACGAAATTGCTTGCCGCTGGATACAACCCGCCGATCCGGAGGCGCGGCGGCTGCTGGCCGATCACGGGTTCGGCGCCGAGGACACGCCCGTCTTGATCGACTCCGCGGCGGGCCCTGCGACCGACGGACGAGGCACAGCTGGCGCGGTGGGTCGGGTTACACACCGAACCCAGCTGCGGCAACTACGACCTGATGATCGTCGGCGGCGGCCCGGCAGGCATGGCGGCCGCCGTCTACAGCGCGTCGGAGGGGTTGCACACCGTCGCGCTCGAGCGGTGGGCGATCGGCGGGCAGGCCGGGCTGAGCTCCCGGATCGAGAACTATCTCGGTTTCCCGGACGGCATTTCCGGCGCCCAGCTCACCGATCGGGCACGGCGTCAGGCGGGCAAGTTCGGCGCCGAGCTGGTGATCAGTTCCCGCGCCGAGCAACTCGACGTCACTCCGAACGGCTTCACCGTGCGATGCACGGACAACCTCGAGGTGTCGGCGAAATCGGTGATCATCGCGACCGGCGCCACCTTACGCACCCTCGACGCACCCGGCATCGACCGGTTCGCCGGGCGCGGCGTGTACTACTTCTCGGCGCTCACCGAGGCACCGCTGTGCGCGGGCTCCGTGGTGTACATCGTCGGGGGCGCGAACTCGGCCGGGCAGGCGGCGATCTACTTCGCCGAGGGTGCGGCCAGGGTGATCATGCTGATCCGCGGCTCGTCGCCGGCCGCCGAGATGTCGGCCTATCTCATCGAGCAGATCGAGGCGAACCCGCGCATCGAGGTCCGCCTCGACACCGAGATCGCGGCCGCCGCGGGCAACACCCATCTCGAACGCCTCACCCTGCGCACCCGCAGCACCGGCGCACTGGAAGAAGTCCCTGCCACCTGGCTGTTCGCTTTCATCGGCGCCGACCCCGCCACCACGTGGCTCGGCCCCGCGTTCGCCCGCGACGCCAAGGGCTACCTCCTCACCGGCCCCGACATCGCCACCGTCGTCGGCGATTCCTCCCCGTGGCCCCTCTCCCGCGCACCTCTCCACCTGGAAACCACCGTCCCTGGCGTCTTCGCCGCAGGCGATGTCCGCGCCTTCACCGGACATCGGGTAGCCGCCGCTGTCGGCGAGGGTTCCATGGCCGTGATGCTCGTTCACAAATACCTGCACGACTGACACCCTTGACCGACCGGTCGGTCATTCCTATGCTGTGTCGAGCGATCGGAGGGGATCATGCGGGTATCCGTCGAGACCAGGTATGGCACAGTGGCCGTGCATCTGAGTGGGCGCGATCCGGTTGGGCGGACGGGATTGCTTCTCCTCCATGCCAATCCGGGTGATCACCGCGATTTCTCCGCCGTCTTGCCTGCCTTGGGTGAGCAGTGGCCGGTGGCCGCGCTCGATTGGCCCGGATTCGGTGATTCGACGGTGTCCGACCCTGCGGCTCTGCGAACGCCGGTGCTGCCGATGATCGCGAGCCGCGTTCTCGAAGTACTGCGGGCCGAGCACGGTTTCGGACCCGTCGTCGTGCTCGGTAACAGTGTCGGCGGGTATGCCGCCGCACGCCTGGCCGAACGCGAACCCGAGCATGTGCGTGCCGCTGTGCTCGTGCAACCGGCCGGGTTCGTGCCCCATGGCCTTGTCGTGCGGGCGATGTCGCGGATCATGTCGGCGCACGCTGTCGCCGCGCGCACGGTAGGGCCCGCCGCGCGCCTCTACCTCGGGCCGCCCGGTCGCGGCGCCATACGCCCGATCCTCGAACGCGCACGCCGGGTGCGCGACGACCCGCAGCGGCTGACGGTGTACCGCAGGCTCTGGGCGACCATCGCCGACCCCGATCTCGACCTGGCCGCGAACGGCCCGTTGCCGATCCAGGCCCCGGTTCAGGTGGTGTGGGGCCGCAACGATCCGATCAATCCGTGGGTGCTCAACCGGCGCGGTCTCGCGGCAGCCCTGCCGCACGCCGAGGTGACGGTCCTTCCCACCCGGCACGAACCCTTCTGCGAGGCGCCACAGCTGTTCCTCGATACGGTGACACCGTTTCTGCGTGCGCACAGCGAGGTGAACCGATGAGATCTCCGGAGCCCGGGCGCCGCGCGCTACTCGACGCGGGCCGCGCTCTGCTCGGCAGCGAGAACCTGAGCAAGGTGTCGGTCAACGCCATCACGGCCGGGGCGGGCATGGCCAAAGGCAGCTTCTACCAGCACTGGCCCAGCCGCGAGGAGTACCTCCTCGCCCTGCACCGCGAGTTCCACGACACCCTCTTCGCCCGTGTCCGGGCCGCCATCGCCGACCTCCCACCCGGCGCCGAACGCCTGCGCACCGGCATCGATGTCTACCTGGACGGCTGCCTGGCCGACCCGGCCACCAAGGCCCTGCTGGTCCAGGCGCGTACCGATGCGGGCCTGGGCGGCGAAGTCGCCCACCGCAACGCCCTGGCCGCCGACATCGCCACCGAGGACCTGACCGCGATCGGCTGGCCCGACCCCCACCCCGTCGCAGTCCTCCTCATCGCCGCGATCGCCGAAACCGCCCTCCTGGAACTCGACGCCACCGCCCCCCGCCCCGATCTGCGCGCGGCGCTGCTCGGATTGGCCGAGCGCTGACCGTGCCGCGTGAACGGTTCACACGGCACAGTCAGCAGTCGAGTGGTCAGTTGCCCGCGGTCGCGGCCTCGACGATGACCTTCGCTACCGCAGCGGGCTGAGAGACGGCGAGGGCGTGCGAGGCGCCCTGGATCTCGACTACCGCACGGGCGTTCGCGCGCTCGGCCATGAATCGGTGCGCCGCGACCGGGATGTTGTAGTCGGCGTCCGGGAAGACGAACCAGGACGGCACGGACTTCCAACTCGGCGCACCGGACTTTCCGTTGAGCGCTCGGTCGTTGAGCGGCCGCTGGGTGGCGGCGTCACGGGCGGCCTGGGCCGCGGGCACATCGGCGGCGAACTGGTGATGGAACTTGCCGGGCTGAATGTAGAGGTCCGTGCTGCCGTCGGGCAGCGCCACCTTGTTCAGCGTTTCCCCGAGCGTGCTGCCGGGAAACCTGCCCGACAACTCCGCGATGGTCTCTCCTTCCTCGGGAGCGAAAGCCGCGACGTAGACCAGACTTTTGATCTTGGGATCGTGGACCTGGGAGATGACCTGGCCGCCGTAGGAGTGCCCGACCAGCACGACCGGCCCATCGATCGAGGCCACCACACTACGAACGGTGTCGGCGTCACCGGAAACGCTGCGTAACGGGTTACCGGCGGCGACGCTGGTGAGCCCCTGCTGATCGAGCGTGTCGATCACGCCGTTCCAACTGCTGGACTCGGCGAAGGCTCCATGGACGAGGACGACGGTCGGCTTGACGGGGGCAGGCTCCGCGGCGGCGCAACCGGCGCCTGCGACGGTGAGGCCCAAGGCGACCGCGGTGAGTTTGAAGACGGTGGTGATACGCATAACGATTCCTCGAGGAGAGCAGTGCGGGACGAGCGGATGTTGTCTGCGAGCGGTCGGTCGATGACGAACCCTCGGATGGTTCAGTGCGCGAGGAAAGCGAGCAGGTCGGCTTCGAACGCGGTGCGGAATTCGCCGTAGAGCCCATGCGGCGCACCCGGATACACGCGCAGCGTCGCGTTCTTGATCAGTTCGGCCGATCGCATCGCCGAGGCGTGCAGCGGGACGATCTGGTCGTCGTCCCCGTGCGCCACCAGCACCGGCACGTCGATTCCCCGCAGATCGTCGGTGAAGTCGGTCTCGGAGAACTGGGCGACGCACTCGTAGGCGGCGCGAACCCCCACTTGCATGCCGAGCCGCCAGAACGCATGGCGGGCACCGTCGGAACCGATCGCCTCGGGCCGGTCGAACCCGTAGAAGGTTTCGCTCAGATCCCAGTAGAACTGCGAACGATCGGCGGCGACGCCCGCACGGATACCGTCGAAGACTCCCCGGTCGATACCGTCGGGATTGGTTTGGGACTTGATCATCACC
Organism: Nocardia sp. JW2; assembly: GCF_051843015.1. Classification (NCBI taxonomy): domain Bacteria; kingdom Bacillati; phylum Actinomycetota; class Actinomycetes; order Mycobacteriales; family Nocardiaceae; genus Nocardia; species Nocardia sp. JW2. The sequence continues at coordinate 230,380 of NZ_JBPXLK010000001.1, read as the reverse complement.
GGGGGCACGGCGCCGAGCAGCACCGCCTTGGCAACCCGGCCGCTACCGTGACGGCCCAGATAGCGCACGACTTCGCCGCCACCGGTGGAGTGGCCGACCAGCACCGCGTCGCGCAGGTCCAGGTGCTCCATCAGCTCGCCCAGATCGTCGGCGTAGCGGTCCATGGTGTTGCCGTCCCAGGTCTGACTCGATCGACCGTGGCCGCGGCGGTCGTGGGCGATGGCACGGTAGCCGTGCTCGGCCACCAATCGGGCCTGGTCGTCCCAGGCGTCGGCGCTCAGTGGCCAACCGTGGCTGAAGACGACCGGGCGGCCGGTCCCCCAGTCCTTGAAGAAGATCTCGGCGCCGTCGGAAGTGGTGAAAGTGTTCGTCATGCGAGAAAAATTACGAGCAGACCCACCCTGGGCGAATCAGTCGAACGACTGCACCGACGACTGAGGCTCGAGCCTCGTCGACTACTCAGTCGACCTCCGCATTACTGCATCTGCCTGCGACGTCGCATTGTGAAACCGTACGGTTTCTGTCAGAATCTCGCAGTGATCGGTGAGATGTCCCAGTCGGTATTGATCGGCCGCGACCGGTACTCGGCAGTATTGGGAGATCTGCTGGAGCGGGCTGTCGCCGGAAAAGGCTCGGCGCTGATCCTTCGCGGGCCCGCCGGTATCGGAAAGTCGGCGCTGCTGAACGGGATCCGGGAGGTGGCTACCGACCAGCACCTGACTGTCGTCGCCGCGGTCGGTGTCGAGAACGAAGCGGGACTGCCGTTCGCGGCGTTGCACCAGCTGCTGCGTCCCCTCCACGCGCAGATGGCCAAGCTTCCCGTGTCTCATCAACGCTCGCTGCGCGCGGCGTTCGGCCTGGAAGACGGATCCCCCGACCTGTATGCCGTGGCACTGGCCGCGCTGCAACTGGTCGGTGAGGCCGCCGCGGTTCATCCGACGGTCCTGATCCTCGACGACCTGCAGTGGCTCGACAGCTGCAGCGCCGATGTACTCAGCTTCCTCGCGCGCCGCATCGGCAGCGACGCGGTCCTCGTACTCGGCGCCGCCCGCACCGGCTCGGAGGATTCCGTCCGCCTGGCAGGGGTACCGGAGATCACGGTCGAACCGCTCGACGCACCGGCCGCCGCCGCTCTGCTCGAGGCGCAAGCGCCCACGCTGTCGAGCACCGTGCGCCACCGGCTGCTCAGCCAAGCCGCCGGAAATCCGTTGGCGCTCATCGAATTACCCCGCGCGATGCGTCAGACCACCGATCGGCTGACCGAGGACTTCCCGTTGACCGCCCGCCTCGAAGCCGCCTTCGCCACGCGGTCGGCCGAACTCAGCGAGCCTGCCCGGGTCCTGCTCGTCGTCCTGGCCGCCGATGTCGGCTGCGACGCGGGCAGGCTGTTGCGGGCGGCCGCCGCTCTCCTCGGTGCCCCGGTCGGTCCAGGACACCTGCAAGAAACCATCGACGCCGGCCTGGTCGAGCTGGCGGGTCCGTTCCTGCGCTTCCGGCATCCGCTGATGCGTTCGGCGACCTATGTCCGGGCACCGCTGACGCAGCGGCTCGGCGCACACTCGGTCCTGGCGGAGGTGCTCTCGGACTTCCCCGACAGACAGCTCTGGCATCGTGCCGCCGCCACCCTCGGTACCGACGACGTGATCGCCGCGCAGCTCGAAGACTATGCGCAGCGTTCCCGAGCTCGCGGCGCGATCATGGCCGCGGTCGCCGCCCTGGACCGTGCGGCGGAGATGGCCGAGCGCCCCGGACGCACCACCGCCCTGCTCCTGCAGGCCGCGGAACTCGCGAGCGAGACCGGCGCCCGGCGCGAGGCCGTGGACCTGCTGGATCGGGCCGACCTCAGCGCACTCGGGCCGATCGAAAAGGGGCGCTTGGCGGCGGTCGAGGAAGTCGTCAGGTTCCAGCGCTACGACGACTCCGACCGCCGCATCCGGGAGCTCGTCGGCATCGCCGCCGACGTGCACGCGGCGGGAAACACCGATCTGGCAGCGGGGATCCTGTGGTGTGCCGCCGCGCGCTGCTCGTCCCAGGACGCCGACGAGGTGTCGCGCAAAAGTATTGCCGACCGATTGGATTCCCTCGGCTTGCCCGCACACGATCCCCGCGTCCTCGCGGTAGGCGCGCTCAGCATGCCGTGGGAGCGCGGCTCGGGGATCCTTGCGCACCTCGATAAGCTCGACCCCGATCGCACCGATGCGGACGCTCTGCGTTTGCTCGGCTTCACCGCACTGTTCCTCGGCGATTTCCGCCGCGGCATGGCCTACATCGATGACGCGGCTACGGTCAGCCGCAACCAGGGCCGACTCGGGCTGCTCTCGGGCATTCTCGGCGCGGGGAATTGGACTCGTATCTGGCTGGGCGAATGGGACAGGGTCCGTGCCGAATCCGAGGAGGCATGCACGTTCGCCGAGGAAAACGGCCAGGAGTTCTATGCCGCCACCGGTCGCGCCAATCTGGCCATGGTCGCCGCGTTGCGCGGTGAAACCGAACTGGCCACCGAGCATCTGCGCGCGGTCGGCGCCAGCCCGTTGTCCACCGGAATGCGGTGTATCCAGATCGTCGCGCAGCAGACCCGCGCGGTGCTGCTGCTGTTGTCCGGGCGAGCCGAGGACGCGTTCGTGGCGCTGATCCGGGTCTTCGATCCGAGCGACCCGGTGAGTCACCCCATGCAATGTTGGTGGGTGGCCCCAGAACTCGCCGACGCCGCCGTATCCTCCGGGAACATCAGTCTCGCGAGAGAGGTGCTGGCCGATCTGCCGCGGCTCGCGCAGCGGGTGCCCGCCTCGATGCTGCTTGTCGTCGACGAGTACTGCCGCGCCGTACTCGCCGACGACGCCGATGCCGACACCGCCTACACCGCCGCTGTCCACGGTCATGCGGGCACGTGGCCGCTGTACCGCGCCCGGCTGCAACTCCATCACGGCCGCCGATTGCGCCGGCTACGCCGCACCGCCGAAGCCCGTGAACCGCTGCGCGAGGCCCGCGACACCTTCGACGCTCTCGGCGCCGACCCGTGGGCGCAAGCAGCTCGCACCGAACTCCGCGCCGCGGGCGAGGCCAGCGCCCGCCGCTCCCCTTCCGCCCGCGATCAACTCACCGCCCAGGAACTTCAGATCGCCACCTTGGCGGCCGAGGGACTCACCAACCGTCAGATCGCGGAACGGCTCTACCTGTCGCACCGCACGGTGGGCTCGCATCTCTACCGCATCTATCCGCGGCTGGGGATCACCAGCCGGGTCGAACTCGTCGCCGCACTCTCCACTCTCGGCTGAGCCACACAGCGAGATCCGTACGCGCACGCTGTGCCGACGGTGCACGACTCGACCTCTGATGGACACCAGTCGCACCGTGCCCGGTGTCGGCATCAAATCTGAAATGAAACTGTGCCTGAAAGTGCCGACGTAACCGGCGGCGGGTGGCGAGAATTGGTCACGACGGGTCGGCACGGTTCGGCAACGTCGCGAATACCCTTCGGCAACAGAGGAATTGGTCGATGAACAGGTTGTCGAGATTCAGTGTGATGGTGTCGGCCGTCGCGGTTGTGGCGGTCGGGTCCGCGGCGGTCGGTGTCGCGCGGGCGGAAACGCCTGGCGCGCAACCCTGTACCCCGTATACGGCGATTCTGGCGCCGGGGACCTGGGAGACGACGCCGGACGCCGATCCCGAGGTGCCCGTCGGGATGCTGCGGCCGGTCGGAGAGGGCCTGCGACAGCGGTTCGGCCGCGACATCACGGTGCTCTACGTGCCTTATGCCGCAAGTGCTTTCGATCTGGGGTTGAGCTACGCGGAGTCGCTGAGCACCCTGGAGTCACGTTTGGACCGTATGCTGCGCGGCCTGTGCGACTCGACGAGGGTGGTCTTGGCCGGTTACAGCCAGGGCGCGGACGGTGTCGGTGATCTCGCGACCGCGATCGGCCATGGTGACGGTCCCATCGAGGCCGATCGAGTGGCCGGTGTCGGGCTGCTCGCCGATCCGCATCGCGATCCGGATACCACGCTCTCCCTGGGTGATCCGCAGCCCGGCTACGGTATCGCCGGGGCGCGGGACCGGGATTTCGGGGCGTTGACCGACCGGGTTCGTACTCTGTGCGCCGACGGCGATCTGTACTGTGCCCTCGATTCGGCCACTTCCCCGTTCCTCGCCGTGGTCGGCCGCGTACTCAGTGGTGATCCCGGGCCGATCGCGAACCTCGTTCCCCCTACGGTCGATCCGAACAATCTGATCGCGCAAGCCGTCACGATGGGGGCCGGCTGGACTGCCACCGCGGCGAACCTGCCGACCATCACCGACAACCTGACCCGACTCCCGGAGTTCATCGCGGCGGGCGATATCCGCAGTGCGCGCCGGGCCGCGGATGCCCTGAACGCCGCCCTGTCACCCCTGGTCCAGGCCGCCGCGGGTGTGGATCGTGTGCTGGTCGCCGAGGTCGTCCGCGCGGCTGCCGCCGTCGACCCCACCGGACGGACGGCGGCGGTCGGTGTCATCGCCGACGCCTTCGCGCACATCGACCTGCTCGGCATCGCCGACAGAGCAAGCCGCACTCAAGAAACACTGTGGCGTGCGGTCGAATCCCTCGACCGCGACGACCACCTCGGGGCCGCTGCCGAACTGGCGTCCTTGGTCGCCAACGGCGCCGACCTCACCGGCTCCGTGTTCGGCCCGGTCGCCGCGAGCATCCGCGCGGACCTGCACGCGACCACCCGAACCCTGCTGAGCCTCACCGACCCTGCCACCACCGACGAACTCGTCCAACTGGCTCGCCAAGGTGTCGACATGGCCAACTTCTACGCCTCCCGCGCCCACATCGACTACGACGACGACGTCCCCATCCTCCTGAGCTACCTGAGCTCACAGGTCGTTTCGTAGCCTGGGGCGAACACCGACCGTTGCGCCGACCCGACCTGCCTCGAGCCGGCGCAACGGCATTCAGATCAGCACGACACCGCGTCTCCGACAGACTTGTCGAGACGCACCCCGAGCACCCTCGACAACTCGCAGACATTGTCGGCACTGGGTGTCACCACACCGCGTTCCCAGCGGCTGATCTGGTTTCCGTCCGCAATTCCGATCCAGTCGGCCAACTCCGCCTGGGTGAATCCGGAGGCCATCCTTGCCGCCCGAATCGCTTTGCCGATCGCCGACATGGTCTCCCCTCTCTCTCGATGCCCTCGGCACGGACCGCATCGGCACGGGTGTCCATCGGCGAACACTCGAACTCCTAATGCGGTCTCGCGCAGCCACATTCGAAAGGTATCGGGGAATCGGTCCGGGAAGGAGGCTGTGACTGCACGGCCACTGACTGTGCACGCACAAACGTACGTGCATTCGGGCGCCGATTCCGGCTATTTCGGAGGGTTGTCCGGATCGGTGGCGCTGCGGCGCCAGTCCCGTGGTGTCATGCCGAACGCTTCGCGGAATCGCCGGGCGAAATGCGCGGCGTCGCGGAAGCCGACAGCACCGGCCACCGCACCGATGGACCGGTGCGCGTAGCCCCTGTCGACCAGCATGTCACGGGCCCGGACCAGGCGCTGCTCGATGATCCACTGCTCGAGGCTGATCCCGGACTGGGCGCACACCTTGTACAGGTGCCGCACGGAGATGTTGTTGGCGGCGGCGATCGCGGGGATCTTCAAGGTCGAATCGGACAGGTGTGTCCGCACATACCCGAGGATCTGCTCGATCAGCAGTTGCTCCGGGATGGCGGCACCGTCACCCGGCCCGCGACCGGCCGCCGAGATCAGCAGCGCCCGAACCATTTCCAGGCACGACTCGCCCACCGAGGCGGCGGCCGGATCGGTTTCGAGCTGGTCGGCGATCCGGACGAGATGCTGGATCTGTGCCGTGACCATGGGATACAGCGGCGATGCCGCCAGCCGCCCGTGCGCCGCGACGACCGTTTCCGGTGAGATGCCGAGGCGTTCTCTCGACAGCTGCAGGCACAGCGTTCCGCCGAGGCCGTGCCAGCCGGAGGCGAATGTGGTGGCCAGGTCGATCACTTCGCACGCGCCGGGTTCGATCAGCGTTTGCGCGCCGAATTGTTCGTGCCTGCGGACCTGCCCGTTCTGGACGGTGACCGTCAACGTGTCGCTCGGCGTTGTCCGCTCATGCCGCCTGGTGCGCCAGACCTGGTGACCGGATACCTCCGAGCGGGTGAGCGCGATCGGGCCGAGCATCCAGGCCTGGTGCCTGCTGACCACTTCGGCGGGCGAATCCCACATCTGCAGGTTCGCCCCGATATCGGCTTCCTGCAGGATGGCGGTGACCGCCTCCCGCCGGTCCGCCGGCGTGAAGTAGTCGGAATCGATCAGCACTGCCATCGGTGATCTCCACTTCGGATCCTCGCCGGCGGTGGAGACCCTCCCGTCGCCGGCCGCTGCGCGCATCGGGTGGTGGCAATTCGGGCAAAGGTGATTGCACGGGGGCCTGTAGTCGGCGATGCTATCGCGCCGAGGCGAGTCCGGAGCCCGATTCGGCAGGGTCGCGCAACGGATTTCAGCGCCCGGCGGCGGCGTGTTCCCTTGCCTCGGCGGGCCGCGATGCGAGGATTCGACGTTCGGCGGCGGTCGCCGTCGCAGCCCATTCCGGTCGCAACGCCGCATAGGTGCAGACGTCGCGCCACTGCCCCTGGGTGCGATACAGCTGCCGCAGCCGCGCCTCCGGTGTCAAGCCCACTCCCGCCATCACGGTGTCCATCACGGGATGATCGTGCCGATGGCCCGCCCAGACCCGGTGGATGCCGAGCGGCCCGAAGGCGAATGCCGCCATGAGCCGTCCCGCCTCGATACCGCCCGCGCGCAGCGAGCCTTCCGGAACGACGACCAGACCGCCGATCATCGCGTTGCTGCCGAAATCCTCCACCAGCAGGCCGATGGTGCCGACCATGGTGTCGTCGTCCGGCGCGGTGATCGCCAATGTGTACTTGCGCCGCGGCGTTTCGCCCCGGGAGCGCAGGGCGGCGTCGAACGACGCGGCGGCCGCCTGGACGCTCAGGCTGTCGGTGCCCATGTATCGGGTCAGCTGTGGGTCGGTGAAGATCCGCTGGTAGACGTCGAGGTCGTCGGCACGCAGATCGCGCAGTCGCAGCCGCGCGCCGATCAGTTCCACGTTGCGCAGGTCGATGGTCATCGGACTTCCTCCATCGCCCGCACGAATACCGGCGAGATTCCCTGTCCTAGCGCGGGTATGAGTTCGTCGAGGTCGATATAGGTTCGCCCCGACGGGATCAGCTCGCCGAGCAGGATGCGTCGAGCCGTGTCCGCGACCAGGGCGCCGCCGAGCATCACCCCGGAGGCGAGTTGGGGCCAGCTGGACAGGCTGCGGCCGATCTCACCGATGGCGTCGCGCATCGCCGGGCTCAGCCGGGGTTCGTCGACCACCGTGAGCAGGAACGACAGCAGTTCGCCGCGGTCCATCCGCGCGACATCGGACGAGGTCGACGTACCGATCCGGCCGTGGAACAGCGGGCGGTGGGGTTCGAGATCGAACCGTTCCACGTCGAGTAGTCCGCGGTCGTTGGCGTCCATCAGGACCGGAATCCCTCGGCGCCGCGCGTATTCGCGAGCGGCGACTTTCGCCCACACCGTGTCGCATTCCTCGACCAGCAGATCCAGCGCAGCGGTGCCGTCGACGCCGTCGAAGAATGGTCCGATCGATTCCTCGGTCAGCCCGGTGGTGAACAGCTCGATGTCGAGGTAGGGGTCGATCTCGAACATCTGGCGCGCCGCCAGTACGGCTTTGGAAACACCGAGATCACTCACCCCGGCCCGCAGCCGGTTCAGGTTCGACAGCCCGAGGCTGTCGAAGTCGGCCAGCCGGAAGGACCCGCCGACTCCTTCCATGGCCAGCGTGACGGCCGCGCTGTTGCCCACCGACAGGCCGACCACGCCGATCCGCCGCCCGCGCAGGTCGTGCTGCTGGGCCCGGTCGATCTTGTCGCGGTTGCGATCGGTGCGCAGCCGCTGGAAATGCTCGCGTGGCAGCACATGCACCAGGCGGCCGTTCCATGGATAGAACACCCATGTCCCCCACTGCCACAGCGGCATCCCGCCGCTGATCCGGTGACGCGCCGCCGCCAGGGAGTCCGCCGAGTGCGCGACAGCGGGGTCCTCGCTGCGAATCAGTTCGTCGAGCTGATCTTCCATCGTGTCGTGCACCGCGCCGACAGCACCCGATGCCGCCAGCGCTTCCAGGTCACGCAGCCCTTCCCGGCTCGACGCGTCGAGCAGCACGGGACGGAATTGCGATGTCGCAGCGCCGGGCGTGAGTACCGCCGGACGCGGGACCGAGCGTTGCGGAACCATGTGCGCGCAGACCTCCGATTCTCATGAGGCCGAACGGATATCCGATCGGCCCTGGCTATCAGGACGCGCAAAGGATACCTACAGCACACTTTCAGCAAACGCATCTCGGATCCCTCGGCATGGCGCGATCACGCCTCGGCTGAATTCGGGCATTCCGTACCGAACTCGCATAGGGTCCGCGTGACCGCCGCGACGCCTGGTGAGGCGGGTGATCCGGCGCCCACCGGCCCCATTGATCGCACCGCGCCGGGCTTCCCGCCGGTCCACGCGGTCACCCGGCCCCCATCGCGCACCCATCGGAAAACATAGCGGTCCAGAATGCGGAACGGCCGAATCCGGCTAACGCACGTTCACGGCCCAGGAGACAGCATCGATATGGCTACCCGCGAGTTCACTACCGAGCCGATGCGGTGGCCGATGCCAGTTGGGCGGCCACCCCGACAGCACGTCCCGCCTGATGGCGGGCGGCGGCCAGTGCGAACTCCGTTGGCGGGTTGCGGAAGCCGGCGACGTGTCCGGCGCCGTGGGGGTTGCCGGACCGCATCTGTTCGGCGACAGGCACCGGCGCGGTGAAGCCGGGCGACACGATGATCCCGCCCCAGTGGGTGAAGATCGTCGTGAAGGAAGCAAGAGTGGTCTCCTGGCCGCCGTGCGTGCTCGCGCTGGAGACGAAGGCTCCGTACACCTTGTCGGCCAGTCGGCCGGTCCGCCAGAGGTCGCCGGTGCCGTCGACGAAAGTCTTGAGTCCCGCAGCGATCGTGCCGTAGTGACTGGGCGTCCCGAACAGGACGACATCGGCCCATTCCAGGTCGGCGTTGCCTGCCTCGTCCGCGGGGAGCAAGCGCACCTGGGCGCCTGCACCGGCGGCGCCCTCGGCCGCGGCTTCTGCCAGCCCCTTGATGCTCCCGGTGCGGCTGTAGTAGATCACTGCGACGTTGATCATCGGTACTCCTGTGTTCGGGCGATGGCCGTCATGGGTAGTGACGGCCTCTCGATGCTGCGGCGCGGCCGGGCGGCGTGACCAATACCAACTGGGTCGGCAGCGATACCGCAGCGGTATCGACGGTGGTGGCGGCTGGTTACGATGCGCTGGTGGAGACCCGGGAGTTGCGCTACTTCGTCGCCGTCGCGGAGGAGTTGCACTTCGGGCGGGCGGCGCGGCGGCTCGCGATCGCGCAACCACCGCTGTCGCGGGCGATTCAGCAGCTCGAACGGCGGCTCGGAACGGTTCTGCTGCGGCGCTCCGCCCGCGCGGTCGCGTTGACCGAGGCCGGGTCGGTGCTGCTGCGGGAGGCGAGAGTCGCGCTCGAGGCGGTCGAAGCCGCCGAGCGCCGTACTCGCCGCGCCGCTGCCGATCGCCCGGGTGTGGTGCTGGCCGCCAAGGCGGGTGCGTCGAGCGAACTGTTGTCGAGGCTGTTGGACGTTTACGCCGCCGAGGTCGGTGCTGTGCCTGTCGAGGTGATGCTGTGCGGGCCCGGTGAACCGGAAGCCCTGTTGCGCAACGGGTCTGCCGATGTCGCTCTGCTGCATCGGCCGTACGACTCGACGGCTGGGTTCGACACCGAGGATCTGTATACCGAGCCGCAGGTCGCTGTGCTGCCCGCGGGACACTCCGTCGCCGGCCGATCCCACCTGTCGATGGCTGAGATCGGTGCCCTGTCGGATCTGCCCCTGCCGCGCTGGCTTCGGCGTGATGGAAGTTTCCCGGACGGCCCCGGCCCTGAGGTTCGCAATTACAGCCAGCTGATGCAGCTGATCGGGCTCGGGCGGGCTTGCGCGGTCGTACCCGAGTCGCTTCGGGCTCAGCTGAGCGACGCGTTCGCGGTCGTGCCGGTGTCGGATGCCCCGCCCGTGACGACGGTCATCTGCTGGCCGCCGCACAGCAGATCGAAGGCTGTCGCCGACCTCGTCCGTATCGCGACAGAGCGGCGATCGTAAGCGGCCAACCTCGGGATACGAAAAAGGCAGGCCCGCACCGAAACGGTGCTGACCTGCTTCTTCTGTGGTCCTAGCTGGTTTCGAACCAGCAGACGCCATAGCGTCAAAACCGGCCACTACCTGGAGAAATCGGCACCTGACCGGCACTTTTCCCACCACAGCCACCAAGCAGAAGTGCGCACCGATGGGCAATTTTGGGCTGCGCTATTGCACGTATGTTGCACGCCCGCGGGCATCAACAGGTTTCACGTTCAGATCCCACCGATCAAATGCATTCATAGCTATTTTGAATATATGCCCCCTTGGGACCAACTCTTAAGTCAGTTCAACCTTCGGATTCCTCAACAGCCGCACGCGAGTCATGAGGCGCACGACTGTGGTCGACGATTGTCAGCGTTTCCCGCGGCCGCGATTCCAGGGCCTTGCTCCGCGCGCGCCGCCCACCGGAATCCGACCTCACCTGACCGAAAGCATCCTCACGCACCTCCTCGGAGAGACGTCTGCACAGAGCGATCGACCATCCGGTCGACGGCCACGCGAACTCTTCGCATCCGACCGCCGATCGCGGCTTCCTCGCGCGAAGTCCGGGTCTGCTGGTTCACTGCTCAGCGTAGTAACGGCCAACGAGTACACTGCGGGTTGGGGACGGGTCGTCTGTCGACCCCAACAGCGGTGTGGTGTGGTGTTCGAGCTCGGTCGCTTCGAAGATCACGGCGTCACCCGGGGCGAGAAAGAGTTCTGTCCCCGCCAGCACCAGCGACCCGCCTAGTTCAATGGAGTTTGTGGTCTTCAAGCAGACCAGCAATTGAACTCGTCCGTACCGATCGCGATGCGGGCCGATGTACTCACCGACGCCGTAATGAGACATCCAGCACATCACGCTACCGATCGTAATACGACCGACCAGCACTTGAATCACGTTGGCGAGCGCCGGATGTCGACAGAACTCGTAGCCGGGGTCACCGGCTACGAGGTCGTGTTCATCCCAAGAAGCTGTCCCCAACTTGTTTCGCACACGTCTACGAGCGGCTCCTTCCGCTACCTCCAACAGGAACCGAGCGTCCTCCGGATGAATCAAGCCTGGCAGGTGGACGAATCTCTGGGTCGCAAACGCAGCGATCAGTTCGGGAGCGTCCGCAAGTGTCACGCGGTGTCGTAGGTCGGATTGCTGGGCTCGTCTGCCCATCTCGTCACCTCAGTTCTCAGTACTGCCCTCCGCGCGGCTTGCATACAAACTGGCCAGGAAAACAGATCGGATGACAGCCTGGGTGGCAGCCAGGATTGCACGTCGGATTGCAACTCCCGTCGCGGTGTTTGTGTCCAGTTGCCGCGCCGATCGCAGTCCTGGCAGTAGCGAGTTCCGGACTGTTGATCACGTGTCGCAGACCGGTTTCCAGCACATCGCCGACGTCGAACGACCGAGTGAAGACGCATGGACGTACGGAACCGTCCGGATATACGGCCAGGACATCCCCCGCGCATTGACCGCACAGTTCCTTCAGCTCGACCTCCGCGTTCGCATTGGCGCGGCCGGCACGGCGAACATGATCGACCCCGATATCCTCGACGCCCAGCTCGGCCAGGAGCTGCGTCGCCTCGTCGATACGCTGATCATCGATCACGGACACGATCCCGACCCGAATCGGAATGCCCAGGCTGACCGCTTTGCGTATGTTGTTCGTCGTACGCGCGTGCGCGCCAGCGTTTCCGGTGATGAGCTTGTGCTGCTCGGGTTGGTCGGAGTAGTAGCTGGTCGCGAGCCGAACGTTGTGCTCGATCAGCAAGTCCCAGATATCGGCTCGAACGCTGACCAGGTTCGAGTAGATTTCGGTAGCGATCCCGCGAGCGGACGCATGACGAATCAGTTTAGGCAAAGCGGGATGCAGGGTCGGCTCACCTCCGATGAACTGAACCTCGCGGACACCGATCTCGGCGGCATCGTCGATGACTGAAATCCAATCGTCTACCGACATCGACCCGTGGGATTTCGTGGGACCGCTATCCGCGTAGCAATGCGTGCAATTGAGCTGGCAGCGTTCGGTGAGTTCGAGCCAGAGAAAAGAAGCTCCGCTTTGCGATGAAGGCTCCCCGGAGTTGCCCCGATGAGAATCGAAACCAGTGTGAGCTGTCATTGTGTATCCCTACGACGTCGATTGGGCGGGGCAGCATTCCTAGTGCCCTCGTCTATACAGATGCGCCCCCTGCGGTTCTCGGTTCACCTCTACCGCCAAATCGCGCCGCATTCGTCAGCGCCGAGAACTCGCATCGCGCGTCAACGAACTGTGGCAGTGGACTTCAAACTGCGAGGTTACTTGAATTCGAGCAGCAGCAGCCCCCCTTCACCTGCGACGATCAAGCGAGTGGCTGACATTGACGTGGGAGCGATGACTGCCAGTGCCGTGACTGGTGTGCCGAGAACACCGACACGAACCACTCGGTAGGTCATCAGGTCCCACAACCGGACCGAGCCATCATTGCCGCCGGTGGCGAGGAGGGTCCGCCCATCCGGCAAGTTGACCACTGCGATCGCGTACACCCAGCCGTTGTGCCCGATTAGCGGTTGTCCGACTTGGTGTCCGGTCACCGGATCCCACAACCGAACGGCGCCGTCACTGCCGCCACCGGTGGCAAGTAGCGTCCGCCCATCCGGCAAGTTGACCACTGCGATCGCGTACACCCAGCCGTTGAGCCCGATCAGCGGTTGTCCGACTTGGTGTCCGGTCACCGGATCCCACAACCGAACGGCGCCAAAGTCACCACCCCCAGTGGCTAGGAGGGTCCGCTCATCCGGCAACGTAACTACAGCGATCGCGTACACCGGACTGGCGTGCCCTGTCAGAGGTTCTCCGACTTGGTGTCCGGTCACCGGATCCCACAACCGAACGGTGCCGTCACTGCCACCGGTGGCGAGGAGAGTCCGCTCATCCGGCAACGTAACTATCGCGATCGCACGCACCGAACCGGTGTGCCCTGTCAGAGGTTCTCCGACTTGGTGTCCGGTCACCGGATCCCACAACCGAACGGTGCCGTCACCGGCGCCGGTGGCAAGAAGGGAAACTTCGTTCGCGACGGTGAGCACTGCGATCGCACGCACCCAGTGCGTGTGTCCGGTCAGGGGATGCCCGACTTGGTGGCCGGTGTCGGAGTGCCACAACCGAACGGCGCCGCCACTTTCACCGCCGCTGGCGAGAAGGGTCCGCCCATCCGGTAGCGCAACCACCGCGACCGCCGACACCCCGCCGATGTGGCCGACCGGCGGCGGTTCGACAACGAGTCCGCTCATCGGGTCCCACAAACGAATGGTGCCGTCACTGCCGCCGGCACTCGCGAGCAGCGTCCGCCCATCCGTCGACGTAACCACCGCCACCGCGGACACCCAGCCGGAGTGACCGGTCATTGGCTGTCCGACTTGATGTCCGGTCACGGGATCCCATAGCCGCACAGTGCGGCCGTCACCGCCTGTGGCGAGGAGGGTACCCTGCTCGCTGCCTGTCGCGAGCAGGGTCCGGTCATCGGGAAGGATGACCACCGCTATCGCGTACACCCCGTTTGCGTGGCCGGTGAGGGGTTGTCCAACTTGCTGTCCGCTCATCGGATCCCACAACCGGACAGTGCCGTCACTTCCGCCGGTGCTCGCGAGCAGCGTCCGCCCATCCGGCAAGGTGACCGCAGCGATCGCGGACACCCAGCCGGAGTGACCGGTCATTGGCTGTCCGACTTGGTCTCCGATCACAGGGTCCCACAATCTGAGGTCGCCATCGCTGTTTCCGCCGTCGGCGAGGTCGCCCCCGTCGCCACCGGTGACCAGGAGGGTCCTCCCACCCGGCAACGTGACCACCGCGATGGCACGCACACCGCCCGCATGACCGGTCATGGGTTGTCCGACTTCGTATCCGGTCATCGGATTCCACAACCGGACAGAGCGATCGTCTCCGCCTGTGGCGAGAAGCGTCTGATCGTTTGGCAAGGTGACCACCGCGATCGCGGATACCCAGCCGGTGTGACCGGCGAGGGGTTGTCCGACTTGACGTCCGGATATGGGATCCCACAACCGGACGTCGCCATCACTTCCTCCGCTGGCGAGTAGGGTTTGCTCGTTCGGCAACGCGACTACTGCGACAGTGCGCACACCGCCGGTATGGCCGGTCAGGGATCGTCCAACTTGAAGGCCGGTCAGCGGATCCCACAACCGGACGGCACCGTCACCGCCACCAGTAGCGAGCAGAGTCCGCCCATCTGGTAGCGGCACCACTGCCAACGCGTGGATTGCGCTCCCCGCGTGCGCGAGGATGTTCTTACGGACATGCCACCGTGACCATAGAGGCTGAACCAACGAATCTGACGTACTGGCTGCAGGTCGGGGTTCCGCAGAAGTGACCGCAATATCCAGACTCAATCCCCGCGACTGCGGATCGAATTCGGCAACGAGCGGCTCGAGGCCAGCCCACGCCGCAAGCACCGTGGCGGCGTGTTCGGGCCTGGCGGGGATCCCGATATGACTGCGTACCAATCCGCTCGACTCCCAGGGCAGGAATGAGGCTGGGATATGGATGTCATCCAGCACGTCACCTTGGGCCGCGTGAGTGATGAGCTCACGCCGAATGTAGGGGTGAGGTGGGACTCCAGGTGAGGGCAGCTGATCGCGGAGCGCTTTGCTGATACTGGCCTGCACTGTTACCTCGTCGCCCACGCGGTGGCCCCCAATTGCGGTCGCGGCGTTCCCTTTGAAGTACTCGGCGAATGTGCGGTGCGCGAGCCGGTACACAGTCTGGCCGTACTCGCGGTCAGCGAGGAGGTATGGCGCCGCATCGCGGACGAGTCGCTGAACGTCTTCGCTGCCGATGTGCTGCCCCGGTGCAAGTGCCCGCGCGAGGACGACCCACAGGCCACCTTGGTCTGGGATGCCGCGGCCCCGGGCGAACGCCAAGGCGCGCAGCAATGGTCGGTGATTGGGATGCAGTGCGGCCAGTCGTTCGACCGCGATTTCGAACAGGTGCTGATGACCCTGACCAAGCAGGTTCTCCCATTCCGACGGGAACTGCCAGCGTCGGTCGGCCAGCACTTCGTGCACCGCGAGGCGAGCAAACAGGAATTGACGTCGCTGCGCTCGCACCGTCCGCGCGAATGCGGTGACATCGAATGACGGGACGAGCGAATTATCTACACGATGAAGCCGCCGCACGACGTAGCGTTCAATAGCTGTGTCGTCACGGTCGATGTGCAGGCGGGTTGCGGTAGGGCCGAGCGCGTCGAACAGGTTCGTATCCGATGCTGGGAGGTCCGGACCTTCGTGCGTGCTCAGCCGCGTACCGATCAGCAATCGAACCGTCGGAACCCCAGCAAGCTCGCGGAGCACCATTTGCGCCGCGGTCAGAGGGTCGACTGCCTCGTCTAGTGCGTCCACGAGGATAGTCGTCGTCCGATCACTGAGCTGATCGCAAAGCCACCGAGTAGCCTCAGACACCGACCCCAATGGTGGTCCGCCGGCCCCGATCCCCTCCGCAATCCGCGAGACGATCACCTCCGGTGACGCGCCGGTCAGGTGGAGAACGAGGTCGAAAACCGCGTCCGGCGGGCGTTCGTCCTCCGGAACTTCCTCGAGCACACCGGCGGTCACGAGCGCGGTGCGCAGCGTCGGATTGCTGTGCACGACCAAATGCCCGAGTAGTGCCGACTTCCCCGATCCGGCCGGGCCGGTGACGACGAGCATCCCTTGTCCTACGGTGGCAAGCCAGTCGACAATCTGGTGGATCTCGGACTGGCGGCCTTCGAAGTACCAGGATTGTTCACCGAGAACTGTTTCCTTGAACGGCAGTTCACCACCGTGCGCCTTTGGCAGGAAGTGGCGCAGTTCGTCGTCGCTGAGCTCGGACAGCGCGGCTTCGAGTTCGGCGGTGACGTCAAGGGGGCTGTTGACGATGACAGCGTGGCGGCGGCGAAGGACAAGGTCGACGAGACGCTTGCGTTCGACAGTCGCGGATAGCCTTTCGAATTCGTCTGCCAGCTTGCCGAGTTCGATCTCGAATTCGCCACGGAAGGTGACGTTGAGTAGGTGGTCCAAGTCTCGGCTGAACCGGCCGAGACTGGTCGCGCCTTCGCCGGATAGCCCACCCACCAGCAGATATCTGCCCACCACCCTTTTGTCCAGCAGAGCGGTCTTCAATAGCTCGATGAAGCGCTTCGATCCGCAGGCATCGACCACGACGATCGCCCACCTATCGTCGGCGTGCAGTCGTCCCGCGATCGCCTTCGCCAAATCCGTGGGTGTCACACCGACATCGCCACTGTCCTGCTCACTGTTCGCGTGGTACAAGACGGCAGTCTCAGCATTGTTCGTCCAACCGTGGCCGACCCAGTAAAGAATTGTCGCGGGGTGCTGGGCTCTGCGCCACCTGCTGATTCGGGTCTCGACATTGCCCGCGCCGCGTTCGGTCATGGCGACGTTCCAGTCCTGTACGCGAACGTTGAAGGGCTCGAGCACTGCGGTCACCGCACCGAGTTCGGTGTCGACGTCGAGGTCGTCATGGTCGATGTACGAGCCGATCGCTATCGGGAAGAACTCGGGGCCGTCGCTCATCGGTCGGTGTCCACCGCCATGATGATCTGTTCCACTGCGGAATTCGCGCTACCAGCGACCTCCACTCTGTACAGACCGGGCTTGTAGACGGTGGCAGATACGACAAGCTCACCGTCGCGACGGTGAGCTTCGGCTCGTCGGGGCAGGCGGGTACCGATTTCGGTGACCGTGCACCGGATATCGTTGGGCTTGGCTGCCCCTTCGACTCCGATGTCGAATTCCGAACCGACGGTGACGATGTCGGGTGTGTCTATGCCGAGATGGCCGTCACCCATCTGCGGACCGAGGTCCGCGTAGAGGTTTAACAGGACGTCTTTCACGAAGGTGATCACCTCCGAGCTCTTCGCGAGCGGGCCATGCTGCTGAGGCAGCACATGCATCTGGTTCCGGTCTTCCCTCGTCAGGATCAGTTTCCCTGGTGGCAGTGCAGAGTTCCGCGGCACAGTCCCGTCACCGAACATCATCTCGCGAAGAGGGGCACCGGCGGCGCCTCGCTTCACCCCTGCCCAATCGAATTCGAACGCGTGGCGGTGCCCTTCGACTCGCCCTGAACCAATCCTGAGGCTGCACAAGGTCGGCTGTTCGACCCCGACCGCCAGCCGATGATCCGGCATAACAACCGTGGCGCGCTCGGCGCGGTGGGCCAGCGCGGCTTCGGCGAGGTCACCGCGACCACCGATGGCAGTGATGTCGCTGGGGGTCAGTAGCCGCACATCGGTCCCGGTGTCCACGCAGCGGAAGCTCGGCAGCAGGTCGTAGAGACCGGGCATTGTCACCGCGATCCGCTGCAGCTGCCGGGCTGGCAGTGGCGCGCCCTCCCCAGTACCGAGCATGACCGCAGCCTTCGGGGCTCCCTTGAAAGGTGTACCGAGGGTGATGATTTCACCGACCTGGTCGGCGGCTCCGGGGTTCGCGGACAGTTCGTGGCACAACAGTCCGCCCATTGAGTGAGCGACCAGATGTACCCGCGCCTCCGGACGGTTGGACTGACGCCGCCACCACTGCAGGTGTGCGTCGATGGTCTCGGCCAGCAGGCGTGCGTTGTGACGCACGGGCAGTCGCCAATCGTAGCCGAATTCGTAGACCGCGGCCGGGTGCCTGACGATGCGCTCGAGGCCACGCACCAGCTCGGTGTAGGGCTCGATTCCGCGCAGGAAAGGCGCGAAAGTCGGTGCCCGCAAAAGCCGTCCGGGCCGCACCGTTGTGTGCTCCGGGTCTACTGCCAGCGGGGTCAGCCGCTTGGTAGGCGCGGTCCACATCCGGGCGATCAGGCCCGGATCCAGCCCCCACAGTCTCTTCTCGGTCTCGATATCGATCAGCTCGGTGCCCATGATCCCCGGCACGACGATCACCGCGTCATCGATGACTCGGTTCGAACCATGCACTGGGTCAAGGAATGTCAGCGTCTCACCCCATGGTTGCGTCGGCAGGTCGTCGGATTTCGCTGCCGGAAAGGTCCATTCGTGCGACACAGTCGATATCATCGCCCACAAGCCGACTAGATGGGGGAATTCGCGTGACCGACAGGCCTTTCGGCGCGCGTTCACTGTTCGTCATCGCCGCCCGCGACTACCCAGACGACGATTGGGGGCAGTTCGCGGACGGCATCGACGAGCAGATCCGGGTGATTCAGGACTGGTGGTGCGACGACTAGTTGAAGGAGCGAAGTAGGTTCGGGGAGTCCGATGTCCTGAGACATCGCACTCACGGGTAGCCAGGATTTGAACCTGCGACCACCTGACGACAGTTCACCCCTGCCCGATGCTACCCGGAAAGTGCTCAAACCTGCTGGTAGCTAATACCTTTGGCGAAAGGCCGTGTGTGCCGGTCGGTTCCATCATTTCCCGTTGATTCCAGTCATTCTGTGTGCGGCGAGCAGTCCTTCCTCGTAGTCTTCGATCAAGGCACCGCGCATGAGCTAACAGAGCCCATCTGCGATGACACATGCGCGGCCGCGCGCCGCCTGGCGCACCCTGTACCTGATGTGTCTCACGAGTTCGCCTTCACCGAATCCCGTTGTTGCCTTGTCGATTCCACGCTAGTCGCTATGCTGGCCGAATTCGTGTTGTCATGCTGATCGGAGGAGCCCCGATGATCTCGGTCGCGGTCGTCGACGATCATCCACTGGTGCGGGACGGGATACGCGGCTGGTGCGCGACGGCGGACCCTCCCATCGAAGTGATCGGCGAGTTCGCGACGCCCCGCGCTTTCCTCGACGCCGACCGCGCGCGGCCCGACGCGATCGTGTTGGATCTTCAATTTCCCGGACAGGCCGTCGATCTCGGATTCGTGGCACAACTCAGTGCAGACCATCACCGCGTCGTGGTGTATTCGCACCGCACCGACCCCGATACGGTCCTCGACTGCCTCGAACGTGGCGCCTCGGCCTACCTGTCCAAGGAGGAAGGGGGCGATCGGTTGGTTGAGGCACTACACGCCGCAGTCGCCGACAAGCCTTTCCACAGCCCGACCATGGCGAAGGCGATGCATTCGGGACGAGCTGCGGTCCGGCCCAAGCTTTCCGATCGCGAACGCGAAGTGTTATTGATCTGGTTCCAGACCGAGTCCAAGGTGATGGTCGCCCAACAGCTGTTCATCTCGGTGAAAACCGTCGACACTCATCTGGCGAGGATTCGCACAAAGTACGCCGCAGTCGGGCGACCCGCCCCGACCAAGGCAGCCTTGGTCGCGCGCGCGATCAAAGACGGACTGATCACCGCGGACGAATTGTGACCGGGGTGATCGGACGGGCTGTTGTCGCGGCGGTCGTGTCGGTTTTCTGGTTGCCCGGTGTCGGTGTGGCCGAAGCCGCTCCCTCTGGGGGCAACGCTGTGCCGGTACCCGCCGACTACGAGTACGATCCGGCGCGCGGACCGGTACACGACTACTGCACGATTGTCGGGAACGACCTGCCCCGAGTCGACTTCCGTGGGGCGTGCGCACGCCACGATCAGTGCATGGAAGTCAACGGCGACGTCGGTTACGACCTGTGCCACGACGCTTTCGGAAAGGACCTGATCGCCGAGTGTGACTGGTCGTTTCCCGCAGGCCCCGACCGGTTTGTCTGTTACGCGCTGGCGGCAGCGATGGAAGAATCGGTGCGAGTGGTGAACTGATCCGAACTCACCTCGCACCGCAGACGCAGCCACACGGTGCCGGCTTCCTCGTCGACAATCGTCAGGGCCATGTCGGTCGTGCTCCACAGGTCGGAAAGCCGCTCGAGCACAGTCGATCCGATATCGCAGATCACGCTGACGTCGATCGCATCCTGTTCGGCCATGACGGTCAGCCGGGCACGTAACCGGCTGCCGTCGAGCATGATCCGGATGGACGCCGCCACGAGGTCACGATCCCCGGCGGACAGCTCAGGAAGGTCGGGCGGCGCGTCGATGACGACCTGCACGCCGCGGGCCTCCGCATCGTCGACCGCGTCGCGGATGTCGGCGAAAAGCGGGTAGTCCATGCTGTCCACGCGCGCCAACAGCCTCCGCAATCGCGAGTACTCGGCCTGTGCTCGCGAACGCACCTCCGGCGACTTCGGCGACACAGTGCCGTCGGCAATGCCTCGCAGTATCGGCAACAAGGACGCCAATTGCCGACGATAACGCTGTTCGCATTCCTGATTCAACGCGGTTTCCACCGCATGCGACGCAACGACTTCGCGTCGCTGCCGTTCCCTCGAGGCGACCAACTCGACCACGCGATGCAGCGACGACGCGAACATGACGATGGCGATCTGGAGGTACAGGATGCCGACTGTCAGGTAGACCATGTGCGCCACCATCCCCAGAGTCGGCGCGTCGATGACGACGACCACGCAGACGACAATCCACCAGACCAGGAGAGCCGCCACTGTCGTCTCGCGCGACCCTCGTATTCCCAGTGCCACCACCGCCCAGCCAGCAGCACCGATCGTCCAGTTCAGCCCGCTGTGGCTTTCCGGAATCCACGCGGTCAGCACGACCGAGATCGCGATCACGGTCGTCATCAGAGCGACCGTTGTCATGGCACGGCGATTGGTCGCCACGATCGCGGTAGTCGCGCACCCCACAGTGACTATCGCGAGCAGCAGATGCACCCACGGTGCGGGTATCGGGTCGGGATGCTCGGCCAACCGGGTCAACTGCCACCCGATGTCGGCGATCGAAACGCCCGCGATCGCGATAGTCAGACCAGTCTCGAGGTGAGGTACTCCACCGGTGTCGTTTTCGGGTTCCTCGGGAGTATGCACCGGCCCGTCCGGTGGCCAGCGTAACTCGACGCTGGTGCCGCTGCCCGCCACTCCGGTAACCAGCGCCGAGCCACCGATCGAGCTCATGCGTTCCACGATCGAGCGCCGTATCCCATGCCTGACATTGACGCCATCCGAACGGCCGGTGAGCCCGACACCGTTGTCGAACACGACGATCCGGGACTCCTCCAATGCGATTCTCACCCGGCTCGCACTGGCGTGTCGCTCCACGTTCGTCAGGGCCTCCCGCACGGCCGCGACGACCACCCACGCCGACACCGGATGGAGCCACACCTGTGCCGGTCCGTCCATAACGACCGGAACGCGGCACTGCCGGACCAGCTCGGCGAGCACAGCGACGAGATCCACCGGCGACCCGTCGCCGCCTTCGAACACCGGAACCCCTGATTCGAGCACCACAACATCGCGGCCCGCCTGCGCGGCGATTTGCTCGGCGGAGACGGGGGCGTCCGCGCCGATGAGCATGAGTGTCGAGGCGGCTGTGTCGTGCAGAATCGCCCACTGCTCACGTTCATGTCGTCGCCGGGCGGCGGCCACGGCCGCATCGACCCAGGCACGAGAAAGAGCCACACGCGACCGGTCGACCCCGATAGCCGCGCGCAGGACGACCCACCGCGCGCCGACCGCCATTGCCCACGCGAGCACCAGGAACCGGAACTTGAAGTCCTGGAGGGCGATTTCCACATCGAGCCCCGGTGTGCAGCGGCGCCCGATCAGCATCGCGGCTATCAGCGTGACCGCGAAACCGCCCGATACCGTCCACGGCAGCGACACACCGAAGGAAATGATGGTGGCCGCGGCGATCCGATAGGTGATCCCACCCACGACTTCGGCCGTGTACGCACCGTGCGCTGGAACGGCCAGAAACAGTGCGATCACAAGGAGATCTGCTGCCTCCCAGCAAGTTCCACCACGCCTGCTCCACAACCGCGCCGAAGACCAGATGAGCAGGGCAATGACCGCGACCTTGATCGGTAGCGGATTCGGCGGTGTCCCGAACCACGCCACACAGGAGCCGATGCACACCACGTGACGGAACCCGACGGCGAGCCCGACACCCTCGCGAACAACGCCGTCGTAGGTGAGTTTGGTGCCAAATTCCACACCGCCGAACCTAGCCAGTCCGACCACGATCGGCCGATAAACGATATTTCTGCGAGGTCGCTTCACGCCGCGGCGCGCAGTTCTTCACGCGCGATATCGCGCAGCAAGGGCATCCCTTCGGAGCTGATCCTGCGGACGGTGCCGTCCGGGATGGACAGGATTCGCGCGACCTCCATGATCGTGCGACGGTCGTAGCCGTCAGTTGATACGACGAAGATTTCCTGGAACACCGGTCGATACCTGTCCGGCATCCGGGCCAGCATCGACGTGATCAGATCCGCAGCCTCGATCAACCAGACCCCGTCGCACGGTTCCTCCGAACGCAGCCCGGCCAGCGCGTCGGGACTATCGACGCGTCGGCCCGCGTCGCGCTTCTGTGCGCCCTCACGCCGAACCAGTTCCTTCACCTTCCAGCGCTCGACATTGTGCTCGACGTAGGCGCGCCAGTTCTGCACCGGCCGGGACGGCAACGGCTTCAAGACGAGGTCGTGCGCCACCCTCGACGCGACGTCGTCACACTGCGCGCGGAGTCGTGGACTCAGGGCCCGACGTGCACAACTTTCGGCGAACCGCGTGATCTCCACCAGATTCGCCCCGAACACCCACTCGAACACCCGCGACTGCACGTTGCGCGGCACGGTGTCCAGAGGACGCCCGAGCCATTCAGTGTAGGGGTGATCCATTTCGCAACCGTCCGCCTGCATCGACATCCGTCCTCTTATCCCACGGCGGTTTCGCCGCCCAGCCTCGTCCGATCCGGGTGCGCGGCACCCTGAATCGAGGGTCGCAACTGGTCGACGAACGCGGTATCGGGTGTTTGCCCGACACAAAGCCAGCCTGGGAGCCGAATCTCACGGGGCGGCAAGCGTTCTGCGAACCGATGTCTCCGTCGATCGCATCTTCAGGATCAACGCCACCTGTTGGCGGCGGCACGGCAGGCACACCGGTACTGGATCAGGAAGGGTCACGATGGATCACGGCACCGAGCTCAGAAACCCGCAGCTACCGCCGTCCGATCCGAAACAGTCGGTCTACGTGATGCTTTCGAGGGCCGACCGCGTCTACCTCGTTCACGGCCGTGGGTCGGTACGGGAGTGCTGGGCCGATATCGTCGACAACGCACCGGTTTTCGAGACGGCGGTCGCCCTCTCACGCACGGTGGGGACTATCCCCGGTCGCAGTGACATCGTCTGGGTAGCCGTCGATGGAACAGCTGGTTCGGCTATCGCGATACTCCTCCGCGAACATGCCGAATCAACGGACCTCGCCCAAGCCGACTTCGTCCGAGGCGAGATCGCCGAACGGCTCGAACACCTTCCAACACCGTGGTCATTCGGACTCATGACACCGCCCGACCGCGAAGCACTGACGTCGGGCCCGACAGTCCCGGTCGAGTTCGCCGACATCTTTGACGCAGCCGAGGTCGTTGATACCGGCGCCCTCCTCGCGAGAACTGCAGGTGCCCCGAAGGTCCCGTTCGAACAACCGCCGCGTAAGGCATCGACACGCAACGCCGCAGGCCTCGCGGCGGTAGGAGCCGCCGCTGCCATGGCCGTCATCGTCGCGGTCGCGCTGGCAAACACGCGGTCCGAAACTCCCGACTCGGACTACACCTCTTCCGCCGACGTGACCTACGAAGAAGAAACGACGACGACCACGACCACCGAGACACAGACCTTCGAGCTGCCGGTCGGCGCGAAAGTGTGCACCGTCTTTCCCGGCGAGATGTACCCGAACGTGGCCGTCAACGAGGTGACAACCTGCCCGTACGCCGAGAACGCCCGCCGGGAGGCGATCGGCGCCCACACCCTGCCCAGCGAGATCAACCCCTTCAGCCCACAGCTGCGAGAGCACGTCCCACTGCACTGCGACGGTGAGATCGGGCTGACGGTGATCTGCACAGGGGGAGTCAACGCCTGGGTGGCGCTGTACTGAGAACTCCTCCGCACGACGACATTCGATCCTTTCATCGCGAGCACTTGGCCTCGCGACAACGAACAGTGGTGGGAATCAATCGATGAACTGCAATACATGTGCGAATCACCTCGCACCGAACGACAATGCGTGCGGCTTCTGCGGTGCCCCTGTCGCATCCTCGCCCGGCCAGATGGGCGGGCACACCCAGCCCTCATCCCAGGGCGTTTCTGCGACCGCGCATTACTCCGCTCCCGGCCACGTTCCGCCGTCGGCGCAACCCGTTGCTCCGCCGCCCCCGCGCCACAGTGCGGGATCGGCGAGCAACGGCGGTCCGTCGACAGGCTCGACGGTCGATGTCCACGGTAACTATCGCGCGGGGCGAATCACGCACGAAGCCCCGGACGCGCTGGTCAGTGATGTCGTCACCATGAAGGTGCTCTTGCCGCATTTGTTGCGCTTGATTCCGATCATGATCCTGACGGTCCTGCTGTTTTTCGCGGCAATCCTGGTCACCATCGCGATAGCACTAGAAGGCGCGTCGAACGGCAGCAGTAGCGACGGCGGCTTCGGCGTCTTCTTGTTCATCCTCTTCGCGATCTTCATCATGTGGATCGTGGTGCTGTGTATGCCACTGCGGGAGTCGATTTCGGAATACGGACTGCTCATCGAAGGCCGTGCACCCGCGCTAGCGCTGTCGTATGCCTGGATCACGCGAACTCACCGTGACCGGCAGGCCCCATTCGGAGTGAAGTTCGGCCGGGTCACCGGTGTCCCGGTGCTGTTGATGTTCGGCGAGCGGCGGGTGCAAGCGATGATCGTAGTTCGGGCGGTGGGCACCGACCTCTATGTTGGGTGGAGCATGTGGCGTTCACGCTCGACGGCTGTCGTGCTCGGTCACCTGATCCGTGACATCTTCCAGAGCAGTACCCACCTGATCCTCGCGAGTGAGATGCGGACGGCGTCGACACGGTCATTGCGCGAATTGGTGCACAGCCTCACCCGCGAGGGCGTGCAAGCCGCCATCATCGCCCCACCGGTGTCGATCGACGAAGCGGCCTACGAGGTCGCGCAACTGCCCGACCTGTCCAGTGGTCAGCAGAACTTCCTCGCACCACCGACCACGTCGATGCGAGGGTGACAGTTCGATGGCCGCACACCTCGTCATAGCGTCCGAGCACGGTGTCTGGGCGTGGACGGCGGTGCGGATCGCCGCCGCCTACGACCTCACCCGCCGCGCCGACTTCGAACGGCTGGACCCCGAACAGCGCCTGGCCGCCGCGATCAAGGACCAAGCACCGTTCATCGACAGATTGCTCGCCGAAACCGATCGAACTGTCGTCGCGCTGCGCTGGATCCGGTCCGAACGCGGGCGTCTGAACCTGTGGTTGATCGGGCGGGTGCACGGTGTCGACCGCGCCGAGGCGACAGACCGTGCCGACCAACTCCATGCGCGCCTGTCCAACCTGCCGACGATGATCGCGGGCGACCCGGTAACAACGGTCGAAGAGACCGAACGGGTACTCAACCCCTTCTCGATACCGCCCGGCGGCATCGCGCAACTATCCAAGGGGGTTCGCGCACACAAAAGCCAAAGATCCGATGCCGGAGTGGCCACTTATGTTGCAGTAGAACCGTTCTCGCGGGGGCAGATCGATTGGGCCTCGCTGATGTCGGTGCTGCGCGACGCTCCGCATGAGCTCGCTCTCACTATCGCGTTGTCGCCATCCGCAGTTCCTCTCGAGCTGCGGACGACCATCGAGTCCGAAGCCTCGCGGTACCGAAGGCTGCGTGAACCGGTCGACCTCCCCGGCGATCTCGGCGGCACCGTGCGCCACCCCGCGGACTCGGCCGCGACGGCTCTTACGCCGATCTTCGATGACGCCCTGCGCCGATACACCAATCGCGTGTTCCGCTACTCCGTGACGATCGCCTCGCCGACCCGTCTCGATGACACCGTGGCCGAAGCGGTCGGCCGAACCATCTCCCCGCAACAGCATCCCGGCGCCGACACCAGCCGGCACGACGACACGACGATCGCCGTCGGATACTCCGTCGTACGGCCGACTACGGATTCCGAATTCACCCTGCTCATACGAGCCCACTCCGCCGTCGAGGTCACCGCACCACGGTTGCCCGCCCTCCACGGGATATTGGAACGAGATCGCACACCGGAACGCCGTGCCCTCGCACGCCTGCACGGCTTGGTCGATACAGCCGAGGCGGCGTCGCTGTTCCGGTTCCCGACCGCCATCGACGGCACCCTTCCCGGATTCGAGGTCCGCGCCGCCCCGGACTCGGAACGGGTCATAGCCCGCCAGGAAGGGCCGAGCTTACTCCTCGGATACCAAGGCGAATCCCGGGATCCGAGCTCTGCGGTCCACCTGAGAGTGGCGGACTTGGCTCGCCACGGCTTCATCGTCGGAACCCCCGGGTCCGGCAAAACCAACACCGCCCTGCACCTATGTCGGCAGATGTGGCAGGACCACCGCACGCCGTTCCTGGTGATCGAGCCCGTCAACTCCGCCATGAACGACTACCGATGGCTGATGACCCTGCCAGGCTTCGAAGAACTCGTCGTCTTCACAGTCGGCGACGAAACTCTCGCTCCGTTGCGTCTCAACCCTTTCCAGGTTCCACACGGCGTCACCGTCGCCGCGCATACATCGAATCTGCTCGCCTGCTTCGAAGCCGCACTGGGACTCTGGGACCCCCTACCCTTCATCTACCGACGCGCCATCACCATGACCTACCGGCGCAACAACTTCCACCCAGGAGTCCGTTCAACCGCCGAACTCGACGGAACATGGCCGGTACTCAGCGAATTCGTCGCCGCACTATCCGACGTCACCAAAGAACTCGGCTACAGCGGCGAGATCGGCCACAACATCGACGCCGCAAGCCGACTCCGCGCCGAATCACTCGCCGAAGGCGCGTGCGGATCAACACTGGACTGCCGCAGCTCGTTTCCGATGGCACCACTGCTCGAACGGCCGGTCGTTGTCGAGCTCGCCGCAGTCGGCGACAACGCCAAAGAACAGGCCTTGGTCACCCTACTGCTTCTCAACGCCGTCCGTAGCCACCGCCGCAACGCACCCGGCGCAGCCACGAACCCGCACGTGATGCTCATCGAGGAAGCACACAGAATCTTTCCCCGCGCCACCCCGTCCAGCGGCGGTGACCTGAAGGAAGCCAACGCCCAAGCACTCGCGGCGGAGCGAATTGCTCAGGGCTTGGCGGAGGACCGCAAGTACAAGCAGTCCTACATCCTGATCGACCAGCAAGTCGGCAAGGTCTCCGAAGACGCCTACAAGATCACCAACCTGAAGATGATGCACCGCACCGCCGCGGACGAAGACCGCAAACTCCTCGGTTCCACCATGTCGATGGACCCCAACCAGATCGACCTCGCCGCAGCCCTAAAGCCGTTCGTCGCCATGGCCTCCCACAATCTGCTGGATCGCGCCGTGACGGTAACGGTTCCCGACGTGCGCGGCGAACATGCCGCAGCCCACGGCATCGCCGAGGCTCAGCTGGCCCAAGACTCCGACGTCCGAGCCTCCCACCGATCGTTGCTCGCCAACGACACCGAGTTCGCGACCGCGATGGCCCCCTATGCCGAATGTTTCGGATGCCGCACCAGATGTCTGTTCCGGCAGCACGCGGCCTCGCTGACCGCCCACGAGAACACCGCTGCGGACCTTCTCAACTCTGTAAAAACGACGAAGTGGGAAGGACTGGTCAGCAGACTGATCGCCCTCGCCGGTCCGACACCGCCCGGAACCGACAGCGCATCGGCGGAGCAGGATTTCCGAATCTGTGTCCTGATCCACGCGATCCGCCGAGTCCACTCCGGCAATCGAGCCACTGCAACAACACGTCGACGCGCCATTGAATGGGTCGACATCGTCCGCGCGAAACTACCCGCCACACAATGAACGAACGAACTCCCGAGGCTCTCGTTTCGGCCGAACAGACACAGAAGCCCCCCGCCGAGCTTCCAGACCCGGCAGCGATCGAGAACAGCCAGCCACGCGAAACGCCGGAATCCGCATCAACATCAGGTACCGACGACACCGCATCCGAGCTTCCGGATCCCGCACTTATCGACAACGATCCATCGTCGCCGCCCCCGGCCGAAGCCTCGATGGAGAACGATCAGGGTACCGAGCAGAGCTCAGACGATACTGCGGGCGAACTCGCCGATCCCGCAACGATAACGAACGCCGAAGCGCACGAACCAACTAGTGCCGAAACGAGTTCCGAGGCCGAAGCCGCTGCGGTCGATGATCTCGACAACGAAGACGATCTTCCTGACCCTTCGACGATAACGAGCACATCGGACTCCCCGCCACCGCAGGAGCGCGAGAACATCGAACCAGATGGCCTGGACGGTGCCGACGACGAGCTCGATCTTCCTGACCCCAACACGATCGAGGACTCCACCGCCACCGATTCGGGGGCTCCCGAGTACCTCGAAAACCACGAGCTCGAATCGGACACCTCTGAAGAGATCGGTGGGTCCGAAGACCTAGCAGATCCGACGACGATAGATGATGCGTCAATATCGGATCAACAACCCGATGATCCCGAGAACGACACCGGGTCAGATCAGGTCGAAACTGCTGCTGAAGCCGGTGCAGAGGCAGGTGAGCCACCGTTCGAGCCAGTGACGTCGGCACGCCAGGACGACACTCTGTCGCCGACTGAATCCGACGATCGCTCGAACTTGGCCCGCCAGGCTGCGGCGGACAGCGGTCTGCCCGATCAGACCGACAATCCGGATGTCGACCTGAACCGGTCGGACGCGCAAACGATCTACCGTGGAGATCCCGTAGATGTCGCGACGGGCGAGTTCGTTCTAATGGAGACGGACATTTCGCTCCCCGGGGTGTTGACGCTCGCACTGACTCGGCGCCATCGGTCCAACTACAGATTCGGACGCTGGTTCGGACCGTCCTGGGCCGCTACGCTCGACAGCCGAGTTGTCGTCGAAGATATCGGTGTCAAATTCGTCGGTCCTGACGGAGAAGTCTGGCAATTTCCGCACGCGATCACTGATTTCCCTGTGACACCTGTACACACAGGCACTCGTGCCACGTTGTCTCGCACCGATTCCGGTGGTTACCTCGTTCACGACCTCGACCGTGAAATTACGTTCGCGTTCCACCCCAACCCGAACGCCGCCGGGGCTGACGTTGCGCTGGGAAATCTTGCGATCACAGCTATTGCCGACGTTCACGGGAACCGAGTCACCTTCCACTACAACGTTGTCGGTCAACCGGTCGAGGTCGTTCACTCCGGTGGATACCGGGTTCGGGTCGAGACCACGGGCGACCGGGTGACCGGCCTGACCGTCCTCGGTACCGCTCCCACCGGCGAATCCATCGAGACCGTTGTCCGCGAATTCGGTTACAACGCAGGGAATCTCACCACTGTTACTAACGGTGTCGGCGCGAGCACGACCTACCGATACGACGATGAGCACCGCATGGTGTCGTGGCGCGACTCGCGCGGCACCGAAATGCACAACATCTACGACCGATCCGGTCGCGTGGTGAAACAGGTCGGCACCGACGGCATCATGTCGGCCACCTTCGCCTACGAAGACCTCCCCGAGTTCCGCCGCACCCGCACCCTGCACACGAACTCCCTCGGCCACACCACGATCTACGAGTTCGACGAAGACCTCTGCCTGCGCAACATGATCGACCCGCGCGGCGCGACCTCGATCACCGACTTCAACGAATTCCGTCAACCGGTCCGCCACGTCGACCCGTACGCAAACATCACCACCTACGTCTACAACCCCGACGGCGACCTGATCCTGCTGCGGCGTCCCGACCAGCGAGCCATCACCATCGACTACGCGGCCCCGCGCCGCCCCGCCACGATCACCGACGTCGACGGGACCACGCTCACCCGCACCTACGACGCCCACGGCAACCCGGCAACCGTCACCGACGCCGACGGCGTCACCACCATCTACACCCACCATCCGTGCGGCGCGCCCGCCTCGATCACCCTCTCGACCGGCGCCACCACCCGCATCGACGTCGACCCGTTCGGGCTACCGATCCGAGTCACCGAGCCGGGCAACGTGGTCACCAGCGTCGAGCGCGACACCTTCGGCCGCCCCGTGGTCGTCACGGACCCGCTCAGTAACAGCAGCACCTACACGTATTCGGCGGAGGGCAAAACGCTTTCCCACACCGACCCAGAGGGCGCCACCCAGTCCTGGACCTACGACGGTGAAGGCAACCTGCTCACCCACACCAACGAGATCGGCGCCGTCACCCGCTACACCTACGGCACCTTCGACGTGGTCCGCACGCGCGAATCCCCGGACGGCAGCGTCACCTCCTACACCCACGACACCGAGCGCCGCCTCACCTCGGTCACCAACCCCCTGGGCGATACCTGGACCTATGAGTACGACGCCTCCGGCAACGTCTGCACCGAAACCGACTACAACGGCTCGGTCACCACCACCGAATACGACCTGCTCAACCGCGCGACCATCGTCACCACGCCGACCGGTGTCCAGCAGCGTCACAGCTACGACATTCTCGGTCGGTTCACCGGCGTCAGCACCGACACCGGCGAGTGGATCAGCCGCACCTACACGCCCACCGGGCAATTGTCCTCAGCTCGAAATGGGCTGCATGGCAAAGTAATCCATTCGATCACCTTCGAGCACACCCCGGCCGGTCGCCTACTGACCCAACGCGTCGACGACCATGCCAGCACTTACGCCTACGACAGCCACGGCTTCCGCATCGGCTACCGGACCCCGAGCGGTGCATCGGTGGACTACGAGCGCACCCCGACCGGAAGAGTCGCCGCCCTCACCACCCGCGGCCACCGATTCACCTTCACCCACGACGCGGTGGGGCGCCAAAACAGCTGGCACAGCGCGGGAATCGGCCAACACAACGCCTACAGCCCCACCGGCTACACCCTCAGCCGCGAACTCGTGCAGCTCGACCCCCGCACCAGCACCCCCGCCCAGCTCCTCGAACGCGACGAATACGCCTGGCGCGCAGACGGTTACATCACCAGTCACACCACCAGAACCGCAACCGGCAACCACCGCCGCGACTACACCCTC
Source organism: Nocardia sp. JW2 (assembly GCF_051843015.1). Classification (NCBI taxonomy): domain Bacteria; kingdom Bacillati; phylum Actinomycetota; class Actinomycetes; order Mycobacteriales; family Nocardiaceae; genus Nocardia; species Nocardia sp. JW2. The sequence goes on along the minus strand of NZ_JBPXLK010000001.1, from coordinate 199,180 downwards.
GACGTCCTCGGCCGCATCACCCACATCACCACCCCCGTCGCCGGTGTCACCGAGCACTACGCCTACGACGCCCTCTCGAACCTGACCACCGTCGACCTACCCACCGCTCCGGAACTCGGTCCAACCACAGCCAGACCAACGCCGAGTCCCGTACCCCGCGAGTCCGCACCCGACCCCCGCTTCGAATACCGCAACAACCTGCTGATCCGCGCCAGCAGAACCCGCTACCACTACGACGCCGCCGGCCGCCTGATCCGTAAGGAAAAGAGCCGCCTCTCCCGCAAACCCTCAATCTGGCACTACCGCTACAACGCCTTCGACCAGCTCGTGGAAGTCACCACCCCCGACGCCACAACCTGGACCTACACCTACGACCCCTTCGGCCGCCGCACCACCAAACACCACCAAGCCACCAACACCCACACGGCCTTCACCTGGGACGGCCCCCACCTCACCGAACAAACCACCACTACCCCCGCCAACACCCGAACCCACACCTGGACCAACCACCCCACCACCCACGTCCCCCTCACCCAAACCGTCGACGACCAGTTCTGGGCAATCGTCACAAACCTCCAAGGCCAACCCACCCACCTGGCCGACCCCACCACCGGCGAAATCACCTCCACCGCCACGACCACCCTCTGGGGCCGAACCACCTGGACCGGCCCCGACACCCCCCACCGATTCCAAGGCCAACAACACGACCCCGAAACCGGCCTCCACTACAACTTTCACCGCTACTACGACCCCGAAACTGCCCGCTACCTCACCCAGGACCCCCTCGGTCTTGCTCCCGCGCCGAACCCAGGCACTTTTCCAAGAAATCCGCTCAGATGGTCGGATCCTCTCGGGCTTGCGCCCGACTGTGGCGGAATCGCGCTCGGCTTCAGCGAATTGGATGGTGACCCGATGGCGCTACTCGACTTTGCCAGTTCTGTTGGAGCTCATTCCTATCATGATTGGCCTTCTCAGGGTGATGACTGGGTAAACGAATTTCAGAATTATGTCCGTGACGGGGAAACGTCTATACATTTCAATCTGGACGGCCTCGACGACCAGGAATGGCTGACCTCGGCGGCGAACGCTAGAGGTAATGACCCGCGTTTCGATGGTCATGCAACACCGTGGGAACTGTCGTATATCATGGAGAACAGAACGTCGATGAATAATGTGTTCTTTTATCGAAACGGAGCACGCTATGACAACCCCTTCACCTGACCGCGGCTATACTAGGCTCGACTCTAGCCTTCCACATGAATTCAATATGAAGTTTCGGCCATGGAGGTATTCCTTATCGCACTCTGAGCTGGAAATACGTAGCTTCGGGCGGTCATCAGACGTTGCACAGATTTCCATCGTCTTCCATGGAGTGGTTGCAATGAAGATGAAAACAGTATTCGAACCATTGACTATTGCCGAAGCGGACGCGAGCCAAGCGTCGGAGCTGAGGCGAATAGCGGACCTCGCCGAGAAGTCGTGGGAGCGCATCCGTTGTATAGCAATGCAATCAACAGGGGATGACAGTCTAGTGGCATGTGTCGGATATACCATTCGTTATTATCCTGGCGGCTGTTGATTCACGCGGGCTGATGGGATAGCTGGATGAAAGTCGTCGACAGCGGTTGCGGGAAGCGGTTTCCGTCGGCGCAACGGCCGTTGTTCGGAGATCGTTGTTGCAACTAGAGCTGGTAGAGACCGTGCGCCTGCCCTGACTGGCCGGAGGCCAAAAGAGACGGCGGCCGCGCTAGCCCTCCGCCCATCGTTACCGAGATCGCCGTAGCAGGCGAGGTCGTCGACTCCGTCCATTTTCGCGATTCGCGCAACGGATGCTGCGAAGCCCTGACCGCTACCGAACGCGGTGCAGCCCGAAAACGGGTACCGCCACCGAGACTTCGATACTCGGGTCGGAACCATGGACGTCGCAATCCCCGAACGTGGACCACGTCGACCAGCAGTCAGCACGAATTGCGAATTCCGTTGCAGCTCAGTGCATACTCCACGTGACATCTCGTGGGCGGAGCGGAACAGCAAGGTCTCCTCAACCTGGTTGTGCCACGTCGCCGATTCTCGTCGCCCAGCAATCGTGGACCGCGAACAACCCACATGAAGGAACACAGCCATGCCTGAGTGGTCACTGCCAGACCTTGCTGAAGCTGCAGGGAACGAACTCGCCCTTCGCCTACGCATGCCGTGCGACATCATCGACGTCCACCGAGTGAACGGCTCAAGCGCGAAGATCTATACGAGCCTTCGCTATGGCGCGTTCCTCTTGGCGTATGCACCGATCGAAAACTTCTTCACCCAACTCACCAGATATTCGACGCGCACGAAAGGCCGAGCGCTGCCGCTCAATCTCGACAAGATCCAGCGAGAGCTCGACGTGCAATGGCCGGCACAACGGTTCCGGAGCAACCTGTGGGAAGGCCGTGCTCGCCAGCAATCGACCGGGCCCGGGAACCGGTCGGAATGGGCCTTTCTTCACGGCAAATGCCTCAAGGACTACCTATCCGACATGAAGAGTCTCCGCGATCTCCTCAGCCACGGAAGCGATCCGCGCGGGGCCACGAACACCAGCAAAACACTGTGGAAAGTCGAGGACGGTTGGTCTATGCGGCTGATGGGGGTCGAGGGTTTCCTCCAGTTCGCAGAGGACCTGGCAGAGCAAGCAATGTTGGAGTCAGGTGTGCATCCGACGAATGTCCCTAGCTGGCCACAGCCACAGCGCACCGGAATCTCGCGGAGCGACCTACCTCCGCTGCCGCACCGTGACCGGCTGGTCGCTTGGCACGACGCAGGCCCCGGCGAGTAGCCGACAGGAAGGGCAACCGCAGCTAGAAATCCAGCTGGTCCGAATCGGGAGGGTAACTTGCGCAAGGTCATCGACTCACTTGTCCGCACGCGTTGCGAGGAGAAAGCCCTGCACGCAAGGTCTGTTCCCTGCCTCGTTCGTCGTCCAGCCCTGTACACGAAATCCCGCGACCACCCGCAGCGCCTCCTGCATCTGAATATCTTCGCGTTTTCGGTGCATGACCTGATCTACCTGAGGTAAGCGCCCAATCTGCGGAATTCGGGCGCCTCCGATCGAACGGCTACGCCTTCGCATTGTGGCTCTGGTCCCTACAGGATCTAGGCCCTATCCGAGTTGCCCGTTGCCGCGGCGGTATGGCGGTCCAGCGCCGATCGAGGTGGTGGTCAACCGCTCGATCCCCCTGAACGGCTGGATGATTCGCTCCGCGACCGATGTCGTTCTCGCCGTGCTGACGGCGGACACGCATTACACTGAACTTGGAAGAGCTTCTGACCAGGGGAAAACACCCGCAGGTCGGTCATGCCTTCATACACAGATCCCTTCACTCGCCCAGCTGGCTCGGTTGTCAGTGTGAGACATCAGCTGTCAGGGCTGCTGCTGACCGGAACGCCCATAACTTCGCGCTTCGACGCGCCCCGTCGGCCCAGATTCGTTCTCGCGGGACCCGACCGATCCGGGCCAAGGCATCGGCAACCCCAACCACGGGCAACGCGGCCAACCCGTATGCCGGGCAACATAACTCATCGGTATCCGCCCCAAGATCGCGTCAGTTGCTCCCCAGCAGAGACCGCTCATGGCAATCCGGGCCGCACAGTGCCGACACCGCAGCGGACACACCTGCGCCTGGCGAGGTCCGTCCGCAACGCGTTGAAGAATCTTGCCCCGGTACGCCCACAACCGCGTCTCTACACGCCCAGGCCGTCGCCATGAATACAGGCGGCCAGGCAAGTCGTAGGTGCTTACCGCCGAGGGGAAAATTGCCTATTCCTCACGCACGGCCGCCGGTTGCGACCGTGCCGATGCAAGCGCAGGCCACGAGAACACCTGTCTGGTTGTTGGCAGTGCCTGACAGCCCCCACTTCAGGCAGGCGCACCCCATTCCTCCGGCCCTACGCGCGTATCCGAATGCACGCTCGAAATCCCTGCCATACCGCACATCTTCGAACTAGAGGAGGTTCAATGCCACCGAAGACGCGCCGTTCGCAACCAAGCCGTCGCAGCTTCGGCAGAATCCGAAAGCTGCCCTCGGGTCGCTGGCAGGCAAGCTACATCGGCCCCGACACTGCCCTGCACAAGGCGGCCCACACCTTCGACACCAAAACGCGTGCAGAAGGCTGGCTCGCAGCAGAACGCACCCTGATAGACCTCGAAACGTGGGAGCCTCCCGCACACCGACACGTGCCAACCACAACCTCGGAGCAGGAGCCGGAGCCGGAGCCGACATCACCAATCCTCTTCGGGCCCTATGCCGAACGCGTCATCGCCACACGAGTGCTGAGCGGGCTCTCCGACCAGTCGGAGGTATAGAAGACGGCGCGACAGAGTCAGCTCTACTCCAACTGGAGGAACTCGCACGACGGAATGGTGGCACTGCCACCGTAATTCGCAAGGGCCACAGCAGCAGCGTGGCGGTAAAGTACACCGACCAGCACGCGACCGAAGCGCGGCAAGTCCTCTTCGCATGGCAGTTGTGCTCCGGATTCGCGCACGGTCGAGGCTGGGCGATCCATGGAATGGCCAACGCGGAGACAATCCGCATTGTCGGACAGGACGAAGAGATTGTTCGGTTGTCGCCAAACGACACAGCCATCCTCTGGGTGGCTATTACCTCGCTCAGTCTGGCCACAGAGGCATTCCGCATTCTTGACCAGAAGTGTGGCGACAGTTCCGAGCAAAATTCGGCCGCCAAGTGACGCTGGCTGACCGTAGCGGGCGATAGCGCAGCAGGATCGCTCTACCACCCCTGGATCGGGGACTGCGCACCGCTTACGTGGTCACATCCAAAGGCAGGGATTCTACGGATCCCTGACAGACCGGCGGTCGAGCACCAGTCGCCACCGAGATTATTGCCGCCTACGAGAAGGCTCATGGTAAAGAACAGGGCTTTCACCATGGGAACGCCTTCTGAGCTGCCACGAATGCCTCTGCCGCAGGTCGAGGCGGAGCAGGTTGACACGCCCGCTATTGGCGCCGTGCAATCCGGAGAACATCCCCGCGGGTGCGGGGCCGACGCCTCCGACAACGCGACCTTGGCCTCGGGGGTCGGAACATCCCCCGCGGGTGCGGGCCGACTTCCAGATCTCGCGCAGCACCTTCACCACGCGCGGAACATCCCCGCGGGTGCGGGGCCGACATCCCGTGGTGGTTTCCAGTCCCGGTAATACTCGGACCATCCCCGCGGGTGCGGGGCCGACTCTCGGTCATGCCGCACCCCCGGGTCATACCGCTGGACCATCCCCGCGGGTGCGGGGCCGACAGACCCTGCCGAGATCGGGCCCGCCCGAGCGGCGGACCATCCCCGCGGGTGCGGGGCCGACCCTGCTTCAACCCGCTGGGCGAAACGCAGTGGCGGACCATCCCCGCGGGTGCGGGGCCGACTTCTTCACCTGCACGTTCTTGAGAAACCTGCCCTGTTTTCGTTCAGCACTCTCTGCCTATCACCCGCCGAACAAGTGACTTGTCGAGTCGCGCTCGACACGACGATCAACACAACCCACCGCGACAGTACCGCCATCGACAACAACCGGACTTACCAGGACTCGCACCCAGGATCACGGTAACCAAGTAGCGGTAGGACAGGCTCGACGAACGAGTCGTGCTCCGGTTGCGGAACATCCCTGTGGTAACGGCCGAGTCGAGCCGTTCGATTGCTCGCACGGCGGAGTCCGAAACCTTGCGACTCACGAAGATCGACTGGACCATTCGAGAAGCACCCCCTTCTAGAACACGGCCAAGGTTCAGACAGTCGAGGGTCAGCACCTGACAACGGTGGTGGCACCGGCAGCTGTTATCAAACGGTCGAGTCGCCGCCCAGCTCCCGTCACGCCGACACGCGACATCCTTGGCACTCCTTCGCCGGTCTATACTGATGTGGGAAGAGTCGCTGACCACACACGAAATTGGTGCGTCATGCCCTCTTCCAATTCCTCACCGTCGCATCGACGTGTCGGTTCGAGTAGCACTTGCCCTCATCTGACTTCGAGCGATGAAACATGGCTCAGCACTGCTGAACTCGCCGCGCGCTTGAATGTGCCGGTCAAAACCTTGGCGGTGTGGGCGACCCGAGGTCGAAGGCTGCGGCATGCCGGGATGGGGCGCTATCGACTCGGGGACGCCCCCGCTTGGGAGAACCAACCTTTCGTTGATGGCGGCGGGAGTCTTATTCCTGACGAGACTCACAGCCACATTGGGGTGGTGCACTATGCCTCGGCGTAGTCCGAAGAGGACTCCGACTCCAAGCCGCTACGTATCCATCAAGTTCGCCGCCGAGCGAGCTGGCGTCAGCACAGACACCATCCGAAGGATGATCGCTGACGGGACGCTTGCCGCCTCCAGGTTCCGCGGTCAGATCCGGATCGCAATAGAAGATATCGACGCAGCGATGTGGCCGATCAACTGACGTTGCCAGCGCGGGCCCGCCGCCAACCGTACCGGGCGGCGAGTACTACGTGGTGATGCAAATCACAAGCCAGCGGCGCTGACGAACGTCTTCGAGGCCAGGTTCAGCGGCATTCGCGCGCTCACAAAGCAGCGCTATTGCACGTATGTTGCACGAAAAATGCAGGCCATCACCAATAAGGCGCTGACCTGCACTTTTGCGGTGGTCCTAGCTGGTTTCGAACCAGCGACCTTCCGCGTGTGAGGCGGACGCTCTCCCGCTGAGCTATAGGACCGGGATGGTTGCGAGGGGCTGTTTGTGCGGCCTCTCGAACGAGACGAAACATTAGCACGGGGTACCCGGGGGACACCAAATCGCCTTGTGAACGGGAAGTTCGGGGCGACGGGCCCGGTAGACGGGAGGGACCGGAACGTGCGGGCGCGGCGCAGTACCCGAAGTTCGGCCACCCGTCATCGCCGCGCCAACGGACAACACGCGTGTAATTCACATTTATGCCGTTTAACCAGGCGATTTGTAGTCTTCGCCGCGCGTCGGCTAATGTTCTCATCGCACCACGGAGAGCAGCAAGGCCCCCGGGACGAGCTCCTCTGGAAGTGTGAATGCGGATGTAGCGCAGTGGTAGCGCATCACCTTGCCAAGGTGAGGGTCGCGGGTTCGAATCCCGTCATCCGCTCGAGAGGTAGGTTAGGCACTAGTAATATGCCATCCTCCTTTGCGCGGTGGAGTGGCCGAGTGGTGAGGCAACGGCCTGCAAAGCCGTGCACACGGGTTCGATTCCCGTCTCCACCTCGCGCGATTAGCTCAGCGGGAGAGCGCTTCCCTGACACGGAAGAGGTCACTGGTTCAATCCCAGTATCGCGCACCACAAGTCAGGCCCCCTTTCGAGGGGGCCTGACTTGTTTGCGTTGCAGGCCGGTCAGCCCAGCTCGAGGACGGCTTTGCCGTGTAGTCGGCGATCGCGCAACGCCGTGACCGCCTCGTCCGCGGCGGACCAGTCGCCTCGCCAGACGACCTGCGGATCGAGAACACCCGCGGCGACCCGGTCGGCGAGCCAGGTGAGATCACGGCCCAGATCACGGCAGCCGAGCAGGAAGAATGTGACGATCGAGCGGTCGTGCCTGCCCGCATCGCCGGAGAAGGTGCCGAACGGGAACCGCTCCGGTGCGCCGGTGGTGTGCCCGACCGACACGAGCGTCCCACCTTCCGCGAGCGACTCGAAGGCCGCGACCATCTGCGGTCCCCCGACGAGGTCGAGCACGCCGTCGACGCGACCATCGAGTTCCGCGGGGTCCGCTATCACCTGCCCGGCACCGAGCTCCCGCATGCTGTCGCCATACACATCCGGGTTCGAGGTCATCGCGACGACCTCCGCACCACCCAGACGCGCCAGCTGCACCGCGTAACGGCCGACGGCACCGGACGCACCGGTGACGAGAACCCTGCGCCCCAGCAATGGACCGAGCCGGTGCAGTGCGCGCAATGCCGACGCGCCCGCCACCGGCACGGTACTGAGGGCGGCGAGGTCGGCACCTACCGGTGCGACGCCCACGAGTTCGGTATCCACAGCACGCAATTCGGCCCAGGCACCGGCCAGTCCGAGGGTGACCACCGGTGTGCCCACCGCCGGGCCCGACCCATCGGCGGCGGCACGCTCGACCACCCCGGAAGCATCCCAACCCAGAACCGTGCCCGCATCGGCACCGGGAACCAGATGCGTCACCTCGCCGTGGTTCAACGACGTCGCGGCAACCCGCACCAACACCTGATTCGGGGCAGGCTCGGGGTCCGGGGCCAACCCGAGGCGGAGTCCGGCAGGGGCGGAACGGTCGACCAGCAGTGCTCGCATATTCAGGACCTCAATCTTGTGGCAACACGGCAGATCAGCCGCGAAGCAAAAGTGCCACTGAGTGGCAATTGCTGTCAAGTGGCGTTTAGCGGAGGTCGCCGCTAAGCTGACAGGATGGACGTAGCGATCGACGAGTTGCCGCTGCGCGAACGGAAAAAGCTGCGAACCAGGCACGCCTTGATCGACTCGGCTCTCCGGCTGTTCACCGAGCGCGGGTTCGATGCCGTCACCCTGGACGAGCTGTGCGATAGCGTCGAAATCTCCAAGCGCACGTTCTTCCGCACCTTCGCAGGTAAGGAAGACGTGGCGATGGCGCCGATGCAAGACGTCTGGCTCGTCTTCCTGGAAGAGCTGGAACGCGGGGAACCACGGGAAACCGAGCTCCTGCTCATGCTCCGGGACGCGTTGCTGTCAGCCATCGACCGTGTCGCCGTCGGCGAGTGGCCACGGCGCGCGGCGCTGAGCAATCGCCTCGCCGACGTCACCCCATCGATGGCGGGGCACAACCTGCAATTCTGCGATCGGACAAGCCACGCGGCGGTCACCCTGTTGCGCCGCGAACTGGACGTGAACGAGGACCGCACCCTGCATCTGCGCCTCGGTATCGACATCATGGTCGCCGCGTTCCACTGCGCGCTCGGCGTGTGGACCGCCGACGACGACCGCACCGCCCGGGGATTGGCCACCGAAGTACGTCGCGCCTTCGATGCGGTCCCGGACGTGCTGACAATGACCGTGCGACCCAAGAGCCTGTAACCCCGATCACTCCCGCGCCGCAACCCGGTGGCCTCCCCTAGGATCGGCACGGCGCCGCCGGGGCCGCAGCGGATGGCGGGACAGGCGGGACGGAGGGGCAATGTGAGACAGATCCTGTTGTCGGCGGGCATCGCCCTGTTCATCACCATCACGCTCACCCCGGTGCTCATCCGGGTGTTCGCGCGGCGCGGTTTCGGGCAGGAGATCCGGATCGACGGGCCCGCCAGCCACCACACCAAACGCGGCACACCGACGATGGGTGGTCTCGCCATCGGTGCGGGCGTGTGGGGCGGCTACCTGGGCTCGCACCTGATCGGAACACTGTGGGACGCACCGGGTCCCAGCGCGTCGGGCGTTCTGGTGCTGCTGCTCGCCTCGGCGCTCGGCGTGGTCGGCTTCCTCGACGACTCGATCAAACTGCGCAAACACCGCAATCTCGGGCTCACCGCGGCGGGCAAATATCTGGGGCAGATCTCGGCGGCGGTCGTGTTCGCGGTGCTGGTGCTGCGATTCCCCGGCGCCACCGGACTCACTCCGGCGGGCCGCAACCTGTCGTATGTGCGTGACATCCCTACGATCACCTTCGCGTCACTGTTCTTCGTGCTGTTCGTGGTGCTGCTGGTGGTCGCCTGGTCGAACGCGGTGAACATCACCGACGGGCTCGACGGGCTGGCCGCCGGGTCGATGACCCTGACCCTCGGCGCCTACGTGGTGATCACGCTGTGGCAGTACGACCACTCCTGCGAGATCACCCCCGGCCGCGCCTGCTACACCGTCCGCGACCCGCTCGACCTGGCGATGGTGAGCGCGGCCGGAGCGGCGGCCTGTGTCGGATTCCTGTGGTGGAACGCCGCGCCCGCCAAGATCTTCATGGGCGACACCGGATCCCTCGGCCTCGGCGGTCTGCTGGCCGGGCTGTCGATCACCAGCCACACCGAACTGCTCGCGGTGGTGCTCGGTGGACTGTTCGTCGCCGAGATCATGTCGGTGGTGCTGCAGATCGTCGTCTTCCGCACCACCCACACCAGACTGTTCCGGATGGCGCCGTTCCACCACCATTTCGAACTCGACAACTGGCCGGAGACGACGGTCATCATCCGGTTCTGGGTGCTGGCGGGCATCGCCTCGGCGACGGGGCTGTGCCTGTTCTACAGCGAGTACCTGACGTCGCTGTGACACAACATTGTCGGTGTTCGCCGCTACGCTGACGCGATCATGAGAGAACCGGGCCACGACATCGCCGCCGACGTCTCGTTCGAGCTCGAGGAGCTCGACGAGCTGGTCGGCGAACTGCTCGTCGACCACGCCGAACGCGCGGCACGCGAGGCGCGGGTGGTCGGGCTGCGCCTGGGCATCGGCGGGCAGCGCCCGGAAACCCTCACCCGCGTCGGTGCCCGCTACGACCTCGCCCGCGACCGTGCCCGTCAGCTCTACACCAAGGCGATCGGGCGCATCCTGCGCGAGGCCACCCGATCCGGACACCGCTCCGCCGAGGTGTTCGCACACCGATACCCGCGTGAGGCGGGCGATCTGCGCCTGGTGCGCACCCTGCTCACCGAGACCTACGCGACCGACACCGACCTGGTCGCCATGGAATGGTCGTATCTGAAGTTGCGCCTGGCCGGACACGACCAGACCGACGCCCGGCGGGTCGCCGGCTATGTCATGCAGCGAATCCTGGGCTGGCAGAAGAAGACCGCGAGCATCCTCGCCAAACTGCACGCCCCGGACGACGACATCGACGACCTGGACGCCGTGCTCGCGGGGACCGACTGGCCGGACGGCTCCCCCGCCCCGTTACCCACCGTCTCGGCGCGGGTGGCCGACGCCGACGACGACGGGCGCGGCCGGTTCTACCTGGCCAAGGCCGGGCGCGACGTCGCCTACGACTCGGCGCTGGTCGCCCGCCTGCTGCGCACGCTCGACGCCAGCCCGGCCGTCGCGGCATTCCAGGAGGAACCCGCCGCCCTCACCTACACGTTCGCGGGTGAGAACCACGTGCACTATCCCTCGGTCGCCGCCCGGCTCACCGACGGCCGGACGGTGCTGATCGATGTGGTACCGCTGGGCCGGACCATGTTCCACCACAACAGGCTTCAGGCCGATCTGGTGCGCGCCCACGCCCACGAACGCGGCTGGGGTGCGCTCACCTGGACCGGCAGCGCGATCGGCACCGCACAACTGCGCACCCGTGCCGTCGACGCGGCCGCCGAACAGCGCATCGCCACCGACCTGGCCACCGGCCCCTACGACCGGGTCGGCCTCGCCGCCGTGCTCACCGAGACCGGCCTCGACCTACTCGACCTGGCCGCCCTCGTGCTGCGCAACGACTGGCAGTTCGACCGGTTGCCGATGCGGCTCAGCGCATCACCATCGCCCCGGCGAGCACCGCGACAACCAGCAGCATCGCGCAGCAGGTGAGCCACTGCCACTGATCGAGGGTGCGATCCATCCGGGTGATGGTGGCGCGCAGGCCCGCCGCGGTCCGCTGCTGGGCGAGAAGCTCGCTGCGCAAGCCGGCCAGGGTGATGGCATGGGCGTCGGCGGCCGCGGCCGCGCGTTCGATGCGGTGATGCAGCCTGGTCACCAACCGCTGCTTGTCGCGCACGGCCTGTCGCGAGACCGCCAGTTCCACTCGCTGGTCGCGCAACTGATTGCGCTGACGTTCGATCATCGCGGCCTGCGCCGCCGTGTGCTTTTCCCAGGTGCCCACCTCGGCCCACCCTCCGTTCATCACATCCACATGACCCCAGGCGATGTCGTCCGCCACCCAGCCCTCGAGGAACTCCCGCAGCGCCCAGCCCGCCCGCACCGGTGCGGCGAAACCGGACTCACCGGCGGTGAGCATGCCCTGATCGATGCGGTATTCGGCACCGGCGGGCGCGAAGTCGGCGATACCGACCGCGGGCACCAGCGGCACCCAGTACCCGCGCGGGACCACCCACAGCACGTCGTCGATGCCCGCTTCGCGCAGGCGTTCGCGGTGCGCGCGGGCGGCGGTGATGTCGAGGGGGCCGCTGCGCACCTCGACCACGCCGCGCCGCTCGCCACGGCGCCAGTAGATGTCGACGGGGATATCGCCCACCCGGGCGTCCACCTGTGCCTCGTCGGCGCCCGCCGCCGTCAGCCTGCCACAGATCCAATGTTCGAGCCGCTGGGTATTCCATTGCTTCGCAACACAATCGGGGCAACCACAGCCGTAACCGGTGCGTTCGGGCGCCGCGCGACGACCGCCCTCGGAGATCCCGAGTTCGTCGAGCAGCGCCCGCCGTCCGCACACCACCTGGGTGTCGCTTCGCCGCTTCGTCCTCACACCATCACTCCCTCACCGGGGCCTGCCGTACGCCCCGCGCCCACGACCTGCACTCAGGTTCCCGCAGCCGCCGACACGCCGCCAGCCCCCTTGACCCGCACTCGGGTGCGTCGCCGTGTGGTGATCGAGATCACAACGACGACATTGCTTGTATATCAAGCCCTTTCATTGTGCCAACGTCGCACGGACCGGCGAAGATCTTGATCATTTCGATACACAGACCGGCCGGGTTGCCGGTCCTTTTCGTCCCGATTACGAAAAGGTTCGGCGCGTCGCCTGGCGCACCGGCCGAGGATCACTACAACGCGTCGGCGGGCACCGGTGGATATGATCGCAGGCGGCCGAGGCGGGCACGCTCGCCGTCCACCGGAAGTAGGGTGTGCATGAACCACGCTGAGCACGACGAAACCATCGGGTCGATGCTGGCGAATATCGCCGCGGCGCTGCGTGAGGTCAGCGAGAAGCTCGATGTCGTCGCCGCGCGCGTCGCCCAGGAGGTCCCCGGCTTCCCCGGTGACGACGAGGACGTGCCCGACCAGCTCCGCATCCGCCGCCTCGAAGCCTGGGCTTTCCATGCGTCACAGGACATTTCCCGGCTCAGCGCCCGCCTCGACGCGCTCGACGGCGGCGACGATCCGGCCCCACCACCCGCCCGTGGGCGCAGCAGACGAGAAGTCCGTGAGGCCGCCGAGCGGGCCGCCGCCTACGAGGAAGCCAGCAAGCCGCCGCTGGAGCGCCGTCAGTCGAGCCGCTCGGTCCCCGACCACCTCGGGGATCCCACCTGGCCCATCACCGCTCCCCCGGTCCCGCGCGCGACGACCGAACCGCAGAGCGGTGCGGTTGCGGGCGAACGTGGTCGGGCCGCGTCGCACGAGGAGGGCGAGCCTCGTACCGCCGCGTTCGCGGTCCAGTCGTCGGGGCTCGGCGATCCTGAACCCCAGGCCGTCCGCGCGTCGAACGTGGCGCGCGGTGACACCGCACAGCGGCCGAAGGTGAACGGCGCGCACGCACCGGAAGCGACTGTGCGGGAAGCCGTCCCGAATGCGCAGCGTGTGAACGGCCGGCTGCCCGCGCAGCCGGAGCGAGAGACTCCGGCGCGTGGGGTGGCCGACGACATCGCGGCGCAAGGAGTCGGTCTCGCCGCGAATCGTGCTGTTCCGCTCCCGGATTCGACCGATGAACTCGGCCGCCACGATGAGGAGGCCGCGACCGTTTCGGGCGGGTCCGCGAGCGTCGAACGCGCCCGGCCGGTCGGCAAGGTCCCCACCGAGACCCGTGGCACCGAACGCCACACCACTTCCGGCAATGTGACCTGGTCGCCCAACGGAGTCGATCCGCAGGCTCAGCGCAACGGATCCGGCCCCCACCGGGCAACCGACCAACGCGCCCCCGTCGCACACGCCAGCGGATCGGAAGACTTGCGGCACAGCTCATTCGACGCCGGCACGGCGGGCGAGCGGGTCGGCGATTCCGGCGATGCGCGCCGCGCCGCACATGCGTCGGGTCACGTCGACGACCAGCAGGCGAGCTCGGCGCGCGCACCGATGGCCGGCACGGGTGGGCACTCGGGTCCGGGTGAGCAAGAACGTGCCGGAATCATCCCGGACGAAGATGCTCACGCGGCCGAAGCCCGGATCGTGACGAACGGGACGACCTTCAACGGGTTCGCCGATCGGTCGGGTTCCGGGCCGAAGAACGGCAGTGCCAACGGGATCCAGTGGTCCTTCGACGACGACGTGGAGACGACCCTTCCCACCCCGCCGCGAAACGGTCACGCCCGCAACGGCTTCACCACGGACTCCCGCGGTGAGTCCGTCTTCGCCGACTTCACGCCTCGCAACTCGACCACCACCGACAAACCGGCAGCCCCCGCCCGTTTGGTCGCCCCGCCACCCGTCGATTCGGCCCAGGTCGACGCCGGACACGTGCCTGGCCGCGCCACCGCGCCGTCGGAGCACCTCGACCAGGCACCTCGGTCCGAGCCGTCGGTCGGCGGAACCGCCTACCGGACCAGCCCGGCGACGGAATCCGTCGACCGGTCCGGCGGAACAGCCCTGCCTGCGGACCACCCGCATCAGGCGGGCCACTCCGCCCAGGCGGCGGGCGATCCCGGGCGGACACACCAGCAGGCGGACCGCATCACCCAGGGCGTTCAACCCGGCCCGTCCGACGAAGCGGCGAGCGGCCGAGGCGAGCAATCCAGCCGACCGCACGGTCACAGCACCGAGGAGACCGACCGGACGTTCGGACAGGACGCGAACACAGGTCCGCTCGCGGCCCAGGCGGCTCACAGCACCGCGCGATTCACCAACTCCGACAACGAGACCGGGACCCGGCACGGCCGACCCGCCGCCCCGGCGGTCGACCTGCCCGCCGTCCACACCTCGTCGAGCGCCGACGACAACCTCGGCCCTGCCCCCATCCCCACGGCCACCGACCCGGCAGGCATCACGGTGACCGGCACCTACCGTGCCTTCGACCTCGAATCCGCCGCCCACGTGGACAAATTGCAGGCCATGCTCGACGAGCTCAAGCGCTCCGCCGGCCTGCCACCCGGCCGCCGCGACGTCTTCGGTCCGCCGACGCAGGACCTCGGCTAGACGGCGACTCCCACCGAGCGCACATCGGGCACCTCCGGTGCGTCGCGCAGTACCGTCGCGACGAGTTCGCGCACGGCGCGATGGCCCGCGTCGGCGGTATTGCGCGGATGCCAGGCCATGGCGACGACGGGGGCGGGCAACGGCAGTGGGATCTCGAAGGTGGCCAGGCCGAGCGCCTGGCAGGCCGGGCGGGACAACGCCGCGGGGGCGGGGCAGATCAGCTCGGTGGTCGCCACGGTGAACAACGCGGTCGCCAGATCGGCGACGGTCGCGACCACGCGGCGGGTGCGGCCGTGCAGGGCGAGGCGGTCGTCGATGGGACTGTGGGTGCGGCCGGTGGGTGACACCTCGAGGTGGCGCGCGGAGGCGTAGGCGGCGACGGTGGGACGGTCGGCGGCGAAGGGATGGTCGGCGGCCGCGACACCGACCCA
Organism: Nocardia sp. JW2; assembly: GCF_051843015.1. NCBI lineage: Bacteria > Bacillati > Actinomycetota > Actinomycetes > Mycobacteriales > Nocardiaceae > Nocardia > Nocardia sp. JW2. The sequence continues at coordinate 183,803 of NZ_JBPXLK010000001.1, read as the reverse complement.
GCGGTCGCTGAACAGCCGCTGCACAACGGTTTCGGGGTCGGTGCGGCCGAGCACGCCCACCTCGATGTCGACCTGCCCGTCGCGCAGGGCAACGGCACTGTCGGCGGGGTCCGCGGCCAGCAGCCGAACCGTCACGCCGGGCAGTTGCGCCCCGACCGCGCCCAGCAGCGGTCCCGCGAGCCGCGCCGCCACCGCATCACCCACGCGGACCACGAAATCCCGCTGCCTGCGAACACCGCCGCCCTCGTGCGAGGTGAGCAGCACCCGGCTCGCCTCGACCAGCGCCGCCACGTCCTGGCGCAGTTCCAGCGCGCGCGGGGTGGGCACCAGATGCCTGCCGGAACGCACGAGCAGCGGGTCACCGAACACCTCACGCAACCGGGTCAGGGTTCGGCTCATCGCCGAGGTGGAGGTGTGCAGTCGCCGGGCCGCCTCGGTGACGCTGTTGGTGTCGAGCAGCGCGTCCAAGGCGGGCAGCAGGTTCAGATCCAGCGCTTCCACGCGAGGATTATCACCAACGCCCGGTTCGCCACCAAGCGGCCGCACCGCGTGTCGGTTATCCCTCGACCACCGCGACCGGTGTCGGCGCCGGGGCGGCGTTGCGGTTGCGCAGCACGCCGCGGTAGGTCGCGGGCCGCACCGGGCGCACCCACTGCCCGAGCCGGGCCGACAGCGGCAGCGGGGTGCCGAGGTCGTCGAGCATCTCGTCGATATTGCCCAGCGAGAAGGGGATCACCGACGCACCGTGCGCGTGCGCACCGTTGCTGCGGGCCCGCGACCAGGCGAGGCGTTCGTCGATGTCGTTGTTCATCAGTTCGGCGACCGGCGGCACGAAGGCGCCGGTGAGCAGCCCCGCGATCCAGTGCGCGCCGACCTCGGCGCTCAGGGCGCTCACATTGGAGCTGTTGTAGCCGGCGAAACTGAGGTTGGGCACCTCGACGGGCAGGATGTGGCGGTAGAGCCGGAAGTCGCCCGCCTCGTCGGTGAGCGAGCGGCGCACGAACGGGGTGAGGAACGGTACCTCCTGACGATATCCGGTGGCGCACACCACGATCTCGGCCAGTTTCAGCGTCCCGTCGGACAACCGGACCGCGGGCCCGTGCTGCCCGCCGATGAGTTCGACGATCTCGGCGTCGCGGTGCACGGCGATGCGGCCCGCCTCGACCTGATCGAAGAACCCCTCGGTGGCCAGCGCGGCGCTGCTGGTCGCCATCTCGGCCAGCGGACTGTCGGGGACCAGGCCGAGCTCGCGCAGCCGCAGCTTGCGCGTCACCCGTTCCTGCAGCAGGTCGAGGTTCGCCTCGCGCAGGGCGAGCCGGTCGAGCAGGCGTTCGGCGCGGTGGCCGAACCGGGACGGGAAATGCGCCTCGCCCGCGCGGGTGAGCAGCAATCGTTCGTAGTCGGTGCCGAATCCGAACTTGCGCGGCATCTTCCAGGTGAGCCTGCGGGCGACCACGCTGGTCTCGTCGGCGAGATGACTCACCGCCTCGGCCACATCGCAGGCCGACTTGCCGTACCCGACGACGACCACCGAACGGTCGCGCGCCAGTTCGGCGTCGTGGAACTGCGAGACGTGACACAGCTGCCCGCCCGCGGCACGGAAGGCGGCCGCACCGGGCAGGTCCGGCAGCACCGGGTCGCTGTACACACCGTTGGCGACGATCAGGTGATCGCAGGTGCTGCGGTGCACACCCATCCCGTCGCGGATCTCGAGCAACCAGCCACTGTCGACCGGGTCGGCCGCGACCACCTCGGTGCCCAGCCGCAGATTCCCGGTGAGACCGAACTTCTGCGCGTACCCGGCGAGGTAGGCCTGCATCTGCTGACCGTCGGGCCAGCGCGGGTAGTCCTCCGGCATCGGGTGGTCGCTGAAGTGGTTGGTGTGCTTGCTGTTCTGTGAACGCAGGCCCGGGTAGCGGCGGGTGACGCTCCACACACCGCCCACGTCAGGGGCTCGGTCGAAGACTTCGACCGGGAACCCGGCCTGACTCAACACCTTCGCGCAAGCCAATCCCGCAACTCCCGCACCGACGATCCCGATGCGGCTACCGCTAGTCATGGGCAGGAGAGTACTCGGGACCGCCGTCACGGTGCCACCGCCGCGATGCCCACAGTGCTGTCTACCACCGCCACGCCCGTGCTGTACTGGAACGATGACCAACAGCTCCGTCGTCGTCGACCGGGCCGGACTCTGGGACGCCGAAGCCCTCAGCGATGTGGCGACCGCGACGTTCCCGCTGGCCTGTCCCCCGCAGGCCGACCCGGCCGACATCGAGATCTTCCTGACCCAGATGCTCTCGGGCGACCGTTTCGGCGAGTACCTGTCCGACCCGGATCGCACGGTCCTCAAGGCCGTCGACGGTGACGAGATCGTCGGCTACGCCATGTTGATCGCGGGCAGGCCGACCGATCCGGCCATCGACGCACAGGTCAGCCCGGGGTCGGTGGTCGAACTCAGCAAGATGTACGTGCTGCCCGGCCACCACGGCACCGGCGTGTCCGGTGCGCTCATGGACGCCGCCGTCGATTCCGCGCGCGAGGCGGGCGCCGACGCGGTGTGGCTCGGGGTCAACCAGGACAACGAACGCGCGCAACGCTTCTACGGCAAGCACGGGTTCGTGCGGGTGGGCACCAAGACGATGACCGTCGGCAACCAGGTGCACGACGATTTCGTCTTCGAACGGACGCTGTGATCCCTAGGCGGTAGCGGCCTCGAACCGCGACAGCGCGAGCAGACGCGAGATGGCGCGCAGGTACTTCTTGCGGTACCCGCCGTCGAGCATCTCCTGGGAGAAGATCTCGTCGAGCTTGGCGCCGGACACGGTGACCGGGATACTCGCGTCGTAGAGGCGGTCGGCGAGCACGACGATGCGCAGCGCGACGGCCTGGTCGGTCACCGGGTGCACCCCGGCGACGAATACCGAGGTGACGCCGTTGATGAGCGCGCCGTACTTCGACGGGTGCAGGGTACTCAGGTGCGTCAGCAGGGCGTCGTAGTCGTCGAGGGTGGAACCCGGTGTGGCGGCGGCCCGTTCGGCCAGCACCTCGGGCGAGGTGGGCTCGGGAGCCGGCGGCAGGTCGCGGTGGCGGTAGTCGGGACCGTCGACGCGCACCGGCTCGAAGATGGCGCCCAGCTTCTTGATCTCGCGCAGGAAGTCCTGTGCGGCGAAACGGCCTTCGCCGAGCTGGCTCGGCAGGGTGTTGGACGTGGCCGCGATCGAGACGCCCGCGGCGGACAGCTCGGTGAGCAGGCGCGAGACCATCGTGGTGTCGCCCGGGTCGTCGAGTTCGAACTCGTCGATGCACAGCAGGCTGTTGGCGGAGAGCCGTTCCACGGCGTTGACGAAACCGAGGGCACCGACCAGGTTGGTCAGTTCGCCGAAGGTGCCGAACGACTTCGGCGCGGGCGCGCTGTGGAAGATCGAGGCGAGCAGGTGGGTCTTGCCCACACCGAAACCACCGTCGAGGTACAGGCCCGCACCGGTGACGGCCTTCTTCTTGCCGAAGAGGCTCTTCTTCGACGCGGCCTTGTGGATCTTGGCGACCTGACCGGCGAATTCCTCCGCCTTGCGGACCGCGGCCGCCTGGCTGGGTTCCTTGGGGTCGGGAATGTAGGAGGCGAAGCTGACCTCGTCGAACATGGGCGGGGGCACCATCTGGGCGACGAGCTGGTCGGCCGGGACCTCCGGGTGGCGATCGACGAGGCGTTCTTGCATGTGCGAATCGTACGGACGTGGTTGCATCGGTACCTATGCAGCGTATCCCTAATGTGACCCAGCTCGCAGATCTCGACGCCGACGCACTGGCCAGGAGCTATGCGTACCCGAGGCACCTGGAGCGGCCGTGGGTGCGGGCCAACTTCGTCAGCAGCATCGACGGCGCGCTCGCCGTCGACGGGGTGACGAAGGGACTGGCCACCCCGGCCGACAAGCTGGTGTTCAAGCTGCTACGCGAGCTCGCCGACGTGATCCTGGTCGGTGCGGGCACCGTGCGCACCGAGAACTACGGCGGCGCCCGCACCGACGACGAACACCGGCGTGCGCATTTCCGGCACGGGGTCGGCGGCAGCGAGGACGGCAGCCCACCACCGATCGCCGTGGTGTCGGGCAGCGCGAATCTCGATCCGGCGGCGCGGCTGTTCACCGACGCGCAGACCCCGCCGCTGATCCTCACCACCGCCCAGGCCGACAAGGACCGCGTCGCCGCGCTCGAGGACGCGGGCGCGCAGGTGGTGGTCGCGGCGGAGTTCGCGATCACGCCCGCTGCGCTGCTGCGGGTGCTCACCGAGCGCGGATTGCCGCGGGTGCTGTGCGAGGGCGGACCACATCTGTTCGGTCAGCTGGCCGAGGCCGACCTGGTCGACGAACTGTGCCTCACCACGGCGCCGCTGCTGGTCGGCGGGGCGGGCGGGCGAATCTCGCTGTCGGCGAAGCAATTCGGTACCTCGATGGCACGCAAGCAGTTGGTGCTCGACGACGACGGCACCGTACTGGCCCGCTGGGCCCGTCGATGAAACCCGGCGCCGAACCTGGCAGGGTGTAGCCATGCGCTTGACTCGGGCCGCGGTAACGGCCGCGACACTGTCGATCATGCTCGCGGGCTGCGGGGCGGGACCGTCGGATCGGCCCGTCGTCGCGGTGGAACGGCCGGGCGCCGGTGGAGTGGCGACCCAGGAGCCCGCCACCGAGGATCTCGGCACGGCCGAGGTCCCCAAATCCGATCTCACCTGGCGCGACTGCACCGAGTCGACCATCAGCTCGCTGGCCTTCGGCGACGTGCCCGCCGGACTCGTGCTCGAATGCGCCGATTTCTCGACGCCCATCGACACCGCTGGCACCGTGCTCGGCACCTTCCGCGCGGGCGCCCTGCGTGCCCGGCTTCCCGAGACCCCCACCGATGTGGCCCCGCTGGTGCTGACCTCCGGCGCCGACCGGTCCTCGGCCTCCACCCTCGCCGGTCTGGCCATCGGCCCCAACCGGGCGCTGCTCACCGCGCAGCCGGTCGTGGCGGTGGATCGGCGCGGCATCGGCGCCTCCCAGCCCATCGACTGCATCCCGGCCCAATTGCGCGCGGTGCTGACCGATCTGGGGCAGACCGGGGTGGGCAACGCCGACCAGGTCGGTGCCGTCGCCGGTTTCAGTCAGGACGCGACCATCGCCTGCCGCGACTTCCTGCAGCCCTACGAGGGCACCTTCGACGCACCGCACGCCGCCGACGACATCGAACAGCTGCGCAAACAGTGGCAGGTCGAGAAGATCAACCTGCTCGGCGCGGGCAACGGCGGCAAGGTCGCGCTCAGCTACGCGCGCCGCTACGGCGACCACCTGGCCCGGCTCGTCCTCGACGCACCGGAACCGGTGGGCGCCGACGCGGCGACCATGGCCGAGGCGCGCGTCACCGGCGCCGAGGCCGCGCTCACCGCGTTCGCCCAGCGCTGCAAGGCGGCCAATTGCGCCCTCGGACCCGATCCGCGCGCGACGGTCGTCGGGTTGATGAACAAGGCGACGGCCGGCGGACTGGGCGAGGTGACGGCCGCCGACCTGGCGACCGCGCTCACCGGTTTCCTGTCGAGCCCGCGCGGAGATCAGAACACCCGGGTCACCGCGCTTGCCGACATCCTCGCCGCGGCCGACCGCGGCGATCGGGGGCCGCTGATCGCACTGGTCGGGCGTGAGGCGGCGGCGATCTCGTCCGACGGCGAGTTCGTGAACCGGTGCACCGACAGCCAGCAACCGCCCACTCCCGATCGGGCCCGCGAACTGGCCGACACCTGGGCGGGCAAATATCCGGTTTTCGGTCGCACCGCCGCGATCGGGCTGATGGTGTGCTCGGCGTGGCCCGTCTCCACCGCCCCGCCGCTGCCCGATGACCTGTCGCTGCCCGTGCTGGTGTTCGCCGGTGCCGCCGACCCCGTCGTCGGCGGGGCCGCGGCCTCGGTCACCGGCGCGCTCGGCGCCGCGGGCGCCCGGCACGCCACCATGACCTGGCAGGGCTGGGGGCATCCCGTGGTCGCGCATTCCGGGTGCGCGCAGCAGGCCGTCAACGCCTACCTCGCGGACGGGAAACTGCCCGCCGACGGCGGCGCCTGCCCCGCCTGATCCCCATCCGACCGGCGCGTCACGGCGCGTCGGACGGGTCCGGCGACACCATCGCAACCCGATCCGGTGTACCGTGCCCCAGTGTTGTTCCGACAGCTCGAGCCCCGCACCGCTCGCACCGCCGCCGAGGTGATGAAGTTCGCATTGTGGCCGTTCGCGGTCATGACGGTGCTGAACCGTGTCTTCATCAAGGCGATCAACGGTTTCGTCACCGACGACTATCGCCCGGTGTACAACGCCTCGTTCGAGTTCTTGAACGGCAGGCCCGTGTACACGGCCAACTTCGACTCGGTCGACCCTCATTACCTGTACCCGCCCAGCGGAACCCTGGTGATCGCGCCCGTCGCGATCATCGAGTACGAGCTGTCACGGTGGCTGTTCATCGCCTTGAACGCCGCGGCGATCCTGCTTGCCTGGTACCTGCTGCTGCGGTTGTTCAAGTTCGGCATCGGTTCGGTGGCCGCGCCCGCGCTGCTGCTGGCGATGTTCGCCTCCGAGACGGTCATCAACACGTTGGTGTTCACCAATGTCAACGGGTGTCTGCTGCTGGCCGAGCTGGCGTTCATTCATCTGTTGCTGCGGCGGCGTGATCTGTGGGCGGGCGCCGCGCTAGGCCTGAGCATCGCCGTGAAACCGACATTGGCTCCGTTGCTGCTCGTCGCGGCGGTGCGCGGGCAGTGGAAGGTGTTCATCACCGGTATCGGTGTGCCTGTCGCGCTCACCGCGGCGGCCTGGCCGCTGTCGAAGGACCCCGAACGGTTCTTCACCCACGTGCTCCCCTACCTGGCACAGACCCGCGACTACTTCAACAGCTCGGTCGGCGGCAACGGCGCCTACTATGGCTTGCCGCACTGGCTGATCCTGCTGGTGCAAGTGGTGATGGCCGGTGTCGTCGCGGTGTCACTGTGGCTGCTGTGGCGCTACTACCGCGATGACGAACTGTTCTTCGTCACCACGTTCTCCGGTGTGCTGCTCACGGCCTCGTTCCTGCTGCCCTCGCTGGGCCAGATGTACTACTCGATGATGCTGTTCCCGTTCCTGATGACGGTGGTGCTGCGCAACTCCGTGCTGCGCAACTGGCCGGCCTGGCTGGCGATCTTCGGGTTCATGACCTACGACAAGTGGTTGTCGGACCGCTGGCAGGACATCGGGCGCACGCTCGAATACCTGCGCGTCACCTTCGGGTGGGGACTGCTGCTCATCGTGGTGTTCTGTGTGCTGGGCGATCGCTACCTGGCCGCCCGCCGCGAAGGCAGGCTGGAGTTCGGCATCGACCCGGCCTGGATGGCGAAGGCGCCCGACTCGCGCGACGGCGTCGAGAAGAAGCCGGCCCCCGCACCGGCGCCTGACCGCGACGATCCGGTGGCACCGGTCGAGGAACGCGAACCCGCCCTGAAGTAGCGTTTCGGCGCGCGCGGCGCGAAACCATTAGCGTGGAGTGATGAGTTCCGATACCTCGTTGCCCGCGCCGCGCATCCAGCTGACGCCGCAGGAGTGGCGGGCCAAACTGAACCCCGAGGAATACGCCGTGCTGCGTGAGGCCGCCACCGAGCGACCTTTCGTCGGCGAATACACCGACACCAAGACCGAGGGCGTCTACACCTGCCGGGCGTGCGGTGCCGAATTGTTCCGCAGCACAGAGAAATTCGACTCGCACTGTGGGTGGCCGTCGTTCTTCGACCCCGCTGATTCCGACGCGGTGATCCTGCGCCCCGACGACTCGCTCGGCATGCGCCGGGTCGAGGTGCTGTGCGCGAACTGCCACAGCCACCTCGGCCACGTCTTCGAGGGCGAGGGTTACCCCACCCCCACCGACCAGCGTTACTGCATCAACTCGATCGCGCTCAAGCTCGAGCCGAAAGAGTAGGGCCTACGGCAGCGCGTTGATCAGTTGCTCGACCTCCACGCGCGGGCCCGTGAAGAACGGGATCTCCTCGCGGACGTGGAGGCGGGCCTCGGTAGCACGCAGGTCGCGCATGAGGTCGACGATGCGGTGCAGTTCGGGGGCCTCGAACGCCAGGATCCACTCGTAGTCGCCGAGCGCCATCGAGCTCACCGTGTTGGCCCGCACGTCCGGGTAGCCACGGGCGGCCTTGCCGTGGTCGGCGAGCATCTTGCGGCGTTCCTCGTCGGGCAGCAGGTACCACTCGTAGGACCGCACGAACGGGTACACGCAGATGTAGTTGCCCGGGTCCTCACCGGCGAGGAACGCCGGGATGTGGCTCTTGTTGAACTCCGCCGGGCGGTGCACGGCCACATTGCTCCACACCGGGGCGCTGGCCTTGCCCAGCTCGGTGGTGCGCCGGAAATCGGCGTAGGCGGCCTGCAGGTCCTCGACCCGTTCGGCGTGGGTCCACAGCATGAAATCGGCGTCGGCACGCAATCCGGCCACGTCGTAGATGCCGCGCAACACCACGCCCTTGTCGGCCAGCCCGTCGAAGAAGGTCTGCGCCTCCTTGATCGCCGCCGCCCGGTCGTCGCCGAGCACGCCCGGCTGTACCTGGAACACCGAGAACATCAGGTACCGGATGGTGGAATTGAGGGCCTGGTAGTCGAGTCGCGCCATGAATCCATGGTGCCACTGCGCGGATTTCGCGCGGCGGCCGGGATCAGTCCAGGTGGTGCTCGACCGCACGCCACGGCGAGGATTCGTCGGCGCGGAAGACGGCCGTCACGGTGGTCGCCTCCCCCGCGTGTAGTTCGACGGGACCGAGATCGGGGTCGAGGATCAGGGTCGGTCGCTCAGCGGGACTGGTCACAGCGGGCGATCATGCACGAGCGCTATCGCCGATGGTGGTAGCCACGCCGCGATCGGGTATGTGCATTGCGACCCGGATCGGCTTCGGCCTGCGTTCGTGTCGTGCCGGTGGAGCGCGGGCCCGGACGCAGCGGACGCGGTTCGCGGTTCGCGTCGACCGGAGTCTTCGGGCCGCGTACGGTCGCGCTGACACCGACAACTCTGCACAGGAGGATCTCATGCGCGTCATCAGTGTGGTCGCCGATCTTGCCGTCGGCGATATCGACGCCGCCAGAAGCTTCTACGCGGACTACCTCGGTCTCAGCGACGAGGAGTTCAACCTCGGTTGGGTGGCGCGGTTCACCTCGCCCGAGACGGGCGCGCACCTGCAGGTCGTCACGCAGGACGCGAGCGCTCCGGAGAATCCGGTCGTGACGATCAAAGTCGACGATGTCGAGGCCGCGCTGGCCGAGGCGCAGCGGCGCGGCTTCGAGATCGTCCACCCCCTCACCACCGAACCCTGGGGAATCACGCGATTCTTCGTCCGCGCACCCGACGGGAACGTCATCAACATCGCCCAACACCACTAGCCGCAGGCGTCGTGGACCTGGACGATTGATCACCACGCTCTCAAGTAGGTAGCGCGCGAGAGGCGAACGCCACTACAGCATGATGATCTGGATTCGCTGAAGCTGGTGCGGTCGTGGTGGATTCGTGAACAAATATCCCGAGGCGACCGCCGCGTGCCGACCGCAATGCGCAGCCGTGTCAATGGTGAAGGCTGTGTGCGACCCGTTCCGCGGCGGCGGTCCCTGCGGCAACACACGCCGGAACCCCGACTCCGTGCAGGTAGGCGCCCGCGACGGCAAGTCCTTCGAGCGGGGCGATCGCGGCTTCGATGGCGTCGATCCGTTCGGTGTGGCCGGGGGCGTACTGGGGTAGACCGCCGGGCCAGCGCTGCACGACGGCGGCATGCGGGCTGATGTCGGCGCCGGTGACGGTGCTCAGGTCCTCGACGGCCGCGGCGACGAGTTCGTCGTCGGTCCAGGTGAGGGGTTTCTCGTCGCCGAAGCGGCCGAACGAGGCGCGCACGAGGGCGACATCACGGGCGGCCAGGTGCGGCCATTTGCGGCTCGACAGGGTGAAAGCCTTGGCGCGCAAGGGTTCTCCGGTGGCGACGAGGATGCCTGAATTGTCCGGCAGGGCGGTGTCTTTCGGCAGTGCCATCGCGACGAGCGCCGACGACGACAGTTCGATTCCATCCGCTAGAGCAGCCGCCTCGGGCGCGACGTAGTGCAACAGCCGGGCGGTGACCGGCGCGGGTGTCGCGAGGACGACCGCGTCGACAGCGCCCAGCGGGTCGACTACCCAACCCTGGGGTGACCGGGCCAGCCGTGTCGCGGGGAGATCGGTCACCAAGCGGGCCCGCGCCGCCTCGGTCAGCGCGGCGAGCAGGGCGCCGTATCCGTCGCGGAGTCCGCCGAAGACCGGCGCGGAGCTGGGGGCGGGCATCGCTTTCCGAACGGCGTCGGTGAGACTCGGCGCGCCTTGATCGAGGGCAGCGGCCAGCGTCGGCAGGGCCGCACGGATGCCGATCGACGCGCTGATCCCCGCGTACACCCCGCCGAGCAGCGGATCGACACTGCGTTCCACGACCTGCCGACCGAACCGTTCGGCGACCAGCGACTGCACGTCCATGTCCGAGCCGGGTTCCCAGCGCAGCGGCCGCTCCGGCTCGGTCGCCACCCGGTGCAGGGTTTCGTCGTCGACGAGCCCGCGCAGCGATTCGGCATCGGACGGAATACCCATCAAGGTCCGCCCCGGCAGCGAGTGCGCACTCCCCCCTGCCCACACCAGTGGGCGTTTCCCGGCGGGTCGCACCAGCTGATCGTCGAGGCCGAGTTCGCCCATCAACTCGATCACCTCGGGCCTGCGCCCGACGAACGCCTCAGCACCGAGATCCAATGGCTCCCCGGCCAATTCACCGGTGTGCAGCACCCCGCCGACCCGCCCGCGCTGCTCGAGCACGACGATATCGGCGCTCTCACCGAGGCGCTGACGCAGCCGGTACGCCGCGACGAGCCCGCTGATTCCGCCCCCGACAACCGCGATCCGCATCCTCCGACCGTAGCCGTGCGGCCGACGCACCGATAAGACGCACCCACGCTGTGTCAGCAGTGTCACGTCGAGCTCCGGAGCGCGGCTCGTGACCGGCGGCGAACGCCCACCACCCACCCGCGCGATCGACGACCATCGAGCGCGGCGGCGAGGGGATTGTCAGACGGCCGCCTCGGCCTGGTGCCTCAGAGCGAATGCACGAGTTCGACCAGCGCCGTCAGCACACCGGGATCGGTGTCCGGCAGCACCCCGTGTCCCAGGTTGAAGATGTGACCGGTCGCGCCGAGCGTGATCGCCTCGTCGGCCTCCGCGACGATGCGCCGCGCTTCCGCCTCGACCGCGTCGAATCCGGCGAACAGGATGGCCGGGTCGAGGTTGCCCTGCAGACCCTTCCCGGCACCGACCCGGCGCACGGCGTCGGTGAGCGGCACCCGCCAGTCGACGCCGACCACGTCGGCACCGGCCTCGCCCATCGCGCCGAGCAGCTCACCGGTGCCCACACCGAAGTGGATGCGCGGCACGCCCGCATCGGCGATCTCGGCGAACACGCGCTCAGAGTGCGGCAGCACGAACTCGCGGTAGTCGGCCAGCGACAGCGCGCCCGCCCAGGAATCGAACAGCTGCACCGCGTCGACACCGGCGGCGAGCTGGGCCTGCAGGAAGGCGATGGTGATGTCGGTGAGGGTGCCGAGCAGCGCGTGCCAGGTCTTCGGGTCGGCGTGCATCATCGCCTTGGTGCGCTCGTGCTGCTTGCTCGGCCCGCCCTCCACCAGGTAGGAGGCCAGCGTGAACGGTGCACCGGCGAAACCGATGAGCGGGGTGTCACCGAGCGCGTCGGTGAGCAGCCGCACGCCCGCGGTGACCGCGCCGACCTCTTCCGGACGCAACCTCGGCAGGGCGCGCACATCGGCCTCGGTGCGCACCGGCGAGGCGATCACCGGGCCGACACCGGGCACGATGTCGAGGTCGATGCCCGCCGCCTTGAGCGGAACGACGATGTCGGAGAACAGGATTGCCGCGTCCACACCGTGACGACGGATCGGCTGCATGGTGATCTCGCACACCAGCTCCGGGTCGAAGCACGACTCGAGCATGCCGATGCCCTTGCGCAGCTCCCGGTACTCGGGCAGCGAACGGCCTGCCTGACGCATGAACCAAACCGGTCGCCTGCTCGGCGTCGCGCCGGTGGCGGCGGCCAAGAAAGGGGCATCGGTCAACCGGCGGCGGGTGTAGGTGCTCACCACGATGATCCTAGGCGGCGAGGTGGGCGACTCCGCCCCCACATGGGGGTAGAGTCGCGCGGCCTCTGGCTCACCCGTCCCCGGCTGCGAGCCGGCGACGCTCCCCCACCACGTCGACCGGATTTCGACCTGCTCCTACGCGGCAACGTGTCGGACGGCCTCGCGCCGATGAAGGGGGTGAGGTGTCATTCCGACGAGGAACGTTCGATCGGAGGAGCGCGACACGACCGACCGCCCGTCTGATCGCACATCGCGCATCACGAAGCGCTCGAGAATGCACCCTCCGCAACGCACCCCTGACCGGCCCGCCGTAGGCGGCGCGCCTCCGCACGCCCCGCACACCCACCGTCTACGGTTGCCCTCGTGACACCGCTCGACATCCGCGACGGCGCCGCACCGACCGGGGGAACGCCCCGCGAGCCTGCTTCTTTCCGGGCGGCGGTCGATGCGATGGGCACCGCAACCGTGCACCCCCGAATCGAGCTGGCGCCTATCCGCCCCCCACAGCGGTTGGCGCCGTTCTCCTATGCGCTCGGAGCGGAGGTCGTGCACCCCGACACCCCGGTCGTGCCGACCGACTCCGAGGGCGACGCCTTCGGCAGGCTGATCCTGCTCCACGACCCCGACGGGGACGAGGCCTGGCACGGCGTGTTCCGGCTGGTCGCCTACATCCAGGCCGACATCGACGCCGCCCTCGCCGCCGACCCGCTGCTCCCGGAGGTCGCGTGGAGCTGGCTGGTCGACTCCCTCGAGTCACGTGGCGAACCGTTCACCGCCCTCGGCGGCACCGTCACCGCCACCAGTTCGGTGCGGTACGGCGACATCGCCGGCCCACCACGCGCCCACCAGCTGGAGCTACGTGCCTCGTGGACGGCGATGAACACCGAGATGCGGCGTCACGTGGAGGCGTTCTGCGAGGTGCTCGCCTTCGCCGCCGGATTACCCCCCGCCGGAATCACGCATTTACGGCCGGACTCCTATACCCACACCGACAGACCGTGATCGCCACGTAGAGTTCACGTTTATGTCGGTCGCCGAGGAACCAACCGCAGCAGAGCCCCTGCTCGCCCCCGCCGAGGGGGTTCCACCCGTGCTGGCCTCCCCCGACGAGGTCGCCGCGGCCGCCAAATCCATCGCCGCGGGCACCGGCCCACTCGCCGTCGACGCCGAACGCGCGTCCGGTTTCCGCTACTCCGCGCGCGCCTACCTGATCCAGCTGCGCCGCGAAGGCGCGGGCACCTTCCTGATCGACCCGATCCCCGTCACCGACGCGCTCACCCCGCTGGCCGAGGCGATCAACGACCTCGAATGGGTGCTGCACTCCGCCGACCAGGACCTCCCCGGCCTCGCCGAACTCGGCCTGCGCCCCGCCCGCCTCTTCGACACCGAACTCGGCGGCCGCCTCGCCGGCTACGAGCGCGTCGGCCTGGCCGCCATGGTGGAGAACCTGCTCGGACGTTCCCTGCGCAAAGGCCACGGCGCCGCCGACTGGTCCACCCGCCCGCTGCCCGACGAGTGGCTCAACTACGCCGCCCTCGACGTCGAGCTCCTCCTGGAACTGCGTGACACCGTCGCCGAAGATCTCTCAGCCCAGGGCAAAATGGACTGGGCCGCAGAGGAATTCGAACACGTCCGCACCATGGACCCGCCCGCCCCCAAGGCCGACCGCTGGCGCCGCACCTCCGGCATCCACACCCTGCGCCGCCCCCGCCAACTCGCCGTCGTCCGCGAACTGTGGACCACCCGCGACGAACTGGCCCGCGCCCGCGATGTCGCCCCCTCCCGCATCCTCCCCGACTCCGCCATCGTCGCCGCCGCGACCAACGACCCACGCACCATCGCCCAACTGCGCACCCTCCCCGTCTTCGGCGGCCCCCGCCAACGCCGCTACTCCCGTGACTGGCTCGCCGCCGTAGACCGCGCCCGCGCCCTCCCCGACAAACAACTCCCACCCCTCACCCTCCCCTTCGACGGCCCACCCCCCGTCAACCGCTGGGAACGCCGCGACCCCATCGCCGCCGCCCGCCTGACCACCGCCCGCAACGCCATGGGCGAACTCTCCACCGCACACTCCATCCCCGTGGAAAACCTGCTGTCCCCCGATCTCGTGCGTCGGCTGTGCTGGGACGGGCTCCCCGACTACAAGAACGTCGGCACCCCCGAAGAACTCTCCGCCGCGATCGAGGACTTCTTGCGTGCAGGTGGGGCACGACCGTGGCAACGAACCCTCGCCGTCCCGGCGCTGACCAAAGCGCTGACGCCGAAGGTCGAGTAGCTCAATTCGTCAGACGCGGCCGTGAAACGCCCCGAGCCTCAGGTGACGGGATTAGTCCACCAAGCTGCGCTCGCGTCCGATCCACCAAATCTCGTCTTTCGACCGCGATTCACTCATAGTTCAGTCCGGCATACAAGAGTAGCGCGAGGAAGTTCCAATCGAGTCCGACAGGAATACTTCGACGATCTTCCACGAACGCCGCGAGAGCTTCCAGAAATCGCGGCATCGTTACATTCTCGAAAGCATCGGGGTCGCTGATCACCTGCGTACGCAGATTCAGCGCAAATTCCACAAACCGTTCCCGATTCTCGACTCCGGGACATTCCAATTCTTCCACGTCCCTCGGCCCCTAGATTCTTACTGCTCATGACGCATCCTCGTCGGACATCCGACATTGTGAACGAAGTTTCGCTAAATATTCCATAGGCGTGCTCTGCTCATTTCTCGATAAGACGTAAAGCACTGTGCGAAAAATGGCTCGACGGGCCGCTTGATCGTGGTTAGTGTCGGGTGTCGACTATCGAGAGGAATCGTTGTGTTCGAAGAGGCGATCGCCACCAATCGGGCGAATTGGGATGAGCGGGCCGAGGTGCATGTGCGGTCGCGGATGTATGACGTGGAGGCTTATCTGGCGGATTCGGGGCGGATCTCTTCGGTGGTGCGCAACGACCTGGGGGTGCTGGCGCCGCACTTGCCGGAGTCCGGGATCGTGGGGCGGTCGTTGTTGCATCTGCAGTGTCATATCGGGATCGATACCTTGTCGTGGGTGCGGCTCGGTGCGGTGGATGTGCACGGGCTCGATCTGTCGCCGAATTCGTTGCGGCACGCGGAGCGGATCGCGCGGGAGGCGGGGTGTGCCGTCACCTGGGTCGAAGGGGATGCGCGGCGGGCTTCGGAGCTGGTCGGGCGGCGGTTCGACACCGTGGTGACGAGTGCGGGAACCATTGTGTGGTTGCCGGAGCTCTCGGCTTGGGCTCGGTCGATCCTCGATCTGCTGGAGCCGGGTGGGGTGTTCTCGATCCGGGACGATCATCCGATTCTCGGCGCGATGGGGTTCGAGCCGTGGGAGATCTCCGACGACTACCTCGGTGGGGGCGGGACGAGGACGTACACGGATTCGGGCACTTACACCGAGGATTCCGCCGGGCAGATCACCCACACCACCAATCATGAATGGCGACACGATCTCGGTGAGGTCGTGGGAGCACTGCTAGATGCGGGACTGGCGATCGAGGCGGTGCGGGAACTGCCCTATATGGACTGGCCCGCCTTCCCGGAACTCGTTGCCTGCGAACAGGGTTGGACATTGCCACCCGGACGGCCACGAATTCCGTTGAACTTCGCGGTCGTCGCCAGGCGGAGAGGTTAGTGGGCGCCGAGCCAGGCGGTGATGCGCTGGGTGATGGCTTCGGGGGTGAGGCCTAGGTCCTCGAGGATTTCGGGGCGGGAGGCGTGGTCGAGGAACTGCTGGGGGACGCCGAGATCGCGGGTGGGGACGTCGAGGCCGGCGGCGCGCAGGCGGGCGGAGAGGGTGGAGCCGATGCCGCCGTGCAGGCCGCCGTCTTCGAGAGTGACGACCAGGCGGTAGTTCTCGGCGAGTTTGACCAGGGTGTCGGAGATCGGCAGGACCCAGCGGGGGTCGACCACTGTCACCGAGATGCCCTGGGGGGCAAGGTGTTCGGCGACGTGCATGGCGGTGTCGGCGAAGGGGCCGACGGCGACGAGCAGGACGTCACCGTGCTGGGACTGCACCGTGCCCGCGCCGGGCACGGCCAGGCGGAGGATGTCGAGGCCGTCGAGGCGTTCGACGGCGGTGATGTCTTCGGCGACAGTGCCTTTCGGGAAGCGCAGCACGGTGGGGCCGTCGTTGACGGAGAGCGCCTCGGCGAGTTCCTCACGCAGGGTGGCGCCGTCGCGGGGGGCGGCCACGCGGATGCCGGGGATGATGCCGAGCAGCGAGAAGTCCCACATGCCGTTGTGGCTGGCGCCGTCGGGGCCGGTGATACCCGCCCGGTCGAGGACGACGGTGACGGGCTGTTTCAGCAGCGCCACATCCATCAGCAGTTGGTCGAAGGCACGGTTGAGGAACGTGGCGTAGATGGCGACCACGGGGTGCATGCCGCCGAGTGCCAGGCCGGCGGCGGAGGTCATCGCGTGCTGTTCGGCGATGCCGACGTCGAACATGCGCTCGGGGAAGCGTTCACCGAACGCGGCAAGACCGGTGGGGCCGGGCATGGCGGCGGTGATGGCGACGATGTCGTCGCGGCGCGCGGCGTGCTCGATGAGTTCCTCGGAGAACACGGCCGTCCAGCCTTTGGCCTTCTTGCCCGCCAGGGGGCGGCCGGTGAGCGGGTCGATGGGGTCACAGGCATGCATCTGATCGGCGACATGGTTTTCGGCGTGCTCGTAGCCGTTGCCCTTGCGGGTCACCACGTGCACCACGACGGGGCCGCCGAAGTCCTTGGCGCGGCGCATGGCCGCCTCGAGCGCGACCAGGTCGTGGCCGTCGACGGGGCCCACGTACTTCATGCCCAGATCGCCGAACAGTTCCTGCGGGCTCACGGCGTCTTTGATCCCGGCCTTGAGCGCGTGCACCATCGAGTAGGCCGAATCCCCCACGGCCGGAATGCTTTTCAGCAGACGTTTCCCGGTGTCGAGGGCGTGCTCGTAGGCCGGCTGGGTACGCAGGGCGGTGAGCCGGTCGGCGAGGCCACCGATGGTCGGTGCGTAGGAACGGCCGTTGTCGTTGACGACGACCACCACCGGGCGGTCGGCACCGGCGATGTTGTTGAGCGCCTCCCAGCACATGCCGCCGGTGAGCGCGCCGTCACCGACGACGGCGACCACGGTGCGGTTCTGGTCGGTGAGCGAGAACGCCTTGGCCAGGCCGTCGGCGTAGGACAGGGCGGCCGAGGCGTGCGAGGACTCCACCCAGTCGTGTTCGCTCTCGGCGCGGCTCGGGTAGCCGGACAGGCCGTCGCGCATGCGCAGCGTGTCGAAGCGGTCCTTGCGGCCGGTGAGGATCTTGTGCACGTAGGCCTGGTGGCCGGTGTCGAAGATCAACGGGTCGGCCGGGGAATCGAAGATCCGGTGCAGGGCGATGGTCAGCTCGACCACACCGAGGTTGGGACCGAGATGACCACCGGTGGCGGCGACCTTCGCCACCAGGAACTCGCGGATCTCGTCCGCCAGTTCCCGCAGCTGCGGCACGCTCAGCCGGCGCAGATCTTCGGGTGAATCCACCCGCGACAGCACTCCCACCTGAACTCGCTCCCTCCGGACTTCCGATTGATCCGCCCAGTGTATTTGGCCGGGCCGCGGGCGAAAGCCCCCGACCGGTGTCGCGCACTGTCCGACGGTAGCCGGGACGGCCCGCCGACCAGCGGGCGCACCCCCGGCTGACGGGCGCGACGTGTGAGCACAATCTCCCCGCGCGTCCGCCCGGGAACCGTTGTCAATGCCCCCTACAGTGACGCTGTGGCCGAACCGAACAGGATCGATCCCGGGGTGGTCGCGGGCATTCTCGACGAGGTGTACGCGGCCTGCCGAGACGACACCTCCGGCGCGCCCGCCGACTACATCCCCGAACTCGCCGCCGTCGCACCGGACTCGTTCGGGCTGTGTCTCGCCACCGCCGACGGGCTGGTCTACCGGGTCGGCGACACCGATGTCGGGTTCACCATCCAGTCGATCTCCAAGCCGTTCACCTACGCGCTCGCCCTGGCCGACCGGGGGCTCGACGAAGTCGCCCGCCACATCGATGTGGAGCCCTCGGGCGAACCGTTCAACGAGATCGCGCTCGAACCCGACACCCAGCGCCCGAGCAACCCGATGATCAACTCCGGGGCGATCACCGCCGCCTCGCTGATCAAGGGGCCCGACGAGTTCGAACGGGTGCGGGACTGCTACTCGCGCTTCGCCGGACGCGAGCTGCGCGTGAACGATGCTGTGTACCAGTCGGAATCGCGCACCGGGTACCGCAATCGGGCGATCGGGTACATGCTGCGTTCGGTGGGGATCATCGACGTGGACCCCGACGCCGTCGTCGACCGCTACTTCCGCCAGTGCTCGATCGAGGTGACGTGTGCCGACCTGGCGGTGATGGCGGCGACGCTGGCCGACAACGGCGTGAACCCGGCGACGCACGAGCGGGCGTTGTCGACGGCACTGACCGAACGGGTGCTGAGTGTGATGACCACCTGCGGCATGTACAACGCGGCGGGCGACTGGGTGACCACGGTGGGCCTGCCCGCCAAGAGCGGGGTGGGCGGCGGGATCATCGCGGTGCTGCCCGGGCAGCTCGGCATCTCGGTGTACTCGCCGCGCCTGGACGGTCAGGGCAACAGTGTGCGCGGGGTGGCGGCATGCCGGGAACTGTCACGGCGGCTCGAACTGCACTTCTGTCACGTGACCAGGTCCGCGCGCACCGCCATCCGCGCCGAGCACTCGGTGTCGGAGCTGCCCTCCCGGATGCGCCGCTCCCCCGACGACGCCGCCGTGCTCGCCGCGCACGGTGACCGCGCCCGCGTCTACGAGCTGCACGGCGACCTGCTGTTCTCCGGCGCCGAACGGGCGGTCCGGGCCATCGAGGCCGCCTCGGGCGAGCTCGACGCGCTGGCGATCGACCTGCGCCGGGTAGGTGAGGTGAGCGTGGTGGCACGCGGGATGATCGACGCGTTGCAGGCCGAGCTCGTACCGGCCGGGGTGCGGGTGGCGCTGGTCGATCCCGATGCCAAGCTCGGCCACGACGTGTCGAGCCTGCGGCCCGACGACCCGCGCGGGCGGGTGTTCATCGATCGCGATACCGCCACCGAATGGTGCGAGGACATCGTGCTCGCACGGCACCGTCCAGCGGGAACGCACCCGACCACCTCGATCGCCCTCGACGAGCACCCGCTGCTGGCCGAGCTCGATCCCGACGACCGCGCCCGGCTGGCCGCCGATTTCGGCGAGCGAACCTTCGCCAGGGGGGAGACGATCGCCGAACGCGGTGATCAGCGCTCGGGCCTGTATCTGATCCTGGACGGGCGGGTGCGGCTCACCTTCCCCGGCACCGACGGGCGGACGCACCGGCTGGTGACCTTGTCGGCGGGAATGTCGTTCGGCGAGATACCGATGCTGGTCGGCAAACCGTTCGTCAACGCGGTGATCGCCGAAACCCAGGTGCGGGTGGCGGTACTGAGCCCGGCGGTGTTCGACTCGCTCTCCGAGGTGCATCCGAAGCTCAAACTCGCCCTGCTGCAACGACTCGCGGCAGGCGCGTACGCGCAGATGGAAGCCACGGTCCGCACCATCTCCGGCAGTCACTGACCGGACAAGGAACCCTCCGGCGATGCGAGACGTTGGGCTGCACAACAGCCCTCGACCGACAGGAGCAGCGGTGAGCGAACGATCCCCTCAGCCGAGCACCACCACCTTCGGACGCGGCACGGTGCGCGCGATCCCCGATCTCATCCGCGTCACCCTGACGGTGGAATCGCGGGCCGCCACGGTGGCGGGCGCCTACGACCGGGCTGGTCAGCGCGTGAACGCGGTGGTCGCGGCGTTGCGCACGGCCGGGGTGCGCGACAGCGACCTGGCGACCAGCGGTCTCAGTGTGCGCACCGAGACCGTCTACACCGACAACGGGCGCAACGAGATCGTCGGCTACCTCGCGTCCACGGGACTCAGCATCGCGCTGTGCGAGGGCAGCGGCACCGAACCCGCCGAGACCGTGGCCGCCGCGGTGAACGCGGGCGGCGACGACGTGCGCCTCGGCGGGCTCACCCGTGGTATCGCCGACCCCGCGCCACTGCTGGTCCAGGCCCGCGACGCCGCCTACGACGACGCGCTCGCCAAGGCCGAGCAGTACGCGGCGCGCGCGGGTGTGCGCCTGGGTGCGGTGCTACAGATCACCGAGGACACCTCACCCACGCCCCGCGCTTACGACGTGAGCGCCGAGATGGATTCACCGATCATGTTCGCGCGCAGCAGTTCCCCGGTGCCGGTCGTTCCCGGCGAGACCGAGGTCGGTGCGAATGTGCGGGTGACCTGGGCGCTGGAATAGCCGCGGTGGAACCCGGGGTGCGATCTCTCAGCGGTCGAGCAGCGCGACGCATTCCACGTGGTGGGTGACCGGGAAGGCATCGAAGGCACGCAACTCGGCCAGGTGGTAGCCCGCGTCGAGGTACAAACCGAGGTCGCGTGCGAAAGAGGCCGGGTCGCAACCGATGTGGATGATCCGGCGTGGGTCGGCGTCGGTGACGGCGGCTACGACCTCCTTGCCCGCACCCGCGCGAGGCGGGTCGAGGACGACCACATCGGGGGTGGTCGTGGCCTCGCGAGCCCAGCGTTCGACCCGGCCCGCGTGCAACTGCACCCACGGCAGGTCGCGCAGTGCGGCCGTCCCGTCGGCGACGGCGGATCTGGCCGATTCCACGGCCGACACCGCGCCCGTCTGCCCGGTCTGCTCCCCCAGCCGCGCGGCGAAGACACCGACACCGCTGTAGAGATCCCAGCCCGAACCGCCCGGTTCCAGCCCCGACCATTCGGCGACCAGATCCGAATAGCGTTGCGCCGCACCGTGATGCGCCTGCCAGAAACCGGTGGCCGACAGTTCCCAGCGGCGGCCCGCGACATACTCGACGGCCCGGCCGCTGCCCGCCATCACCCATTCCTCGCGCGGCGCGTTGGTCGCCGACTTGCGGGCGGCGGCCCGGTCGCGCACCGCACCGCGTTCGTCGGCGGCGGGGCGACCCGATTCGCGGTGCCGCGCGGGTCGCTGCCCACGCCCCCGGGTGCCGCCGCGCGGGGTGGCAGGCCGGGTGCCCGCACGGTCCGCCTCGGCGGCCGGAGCCAGTTCGACGATGTGACGCACACCGTCACCGTCCACGGCGACCACCAGATCGGCACCCGGTGTCCAGGACCGCTCGGCCACACCGTCGAGTGCGCCCGCCACCGGCTGTGGGCAGCGCAGATCCGGGATCACCTCGGTGCTGCGGTACCGGTGCACGCCCGCGCGACCGGCCGCGTCGACGACCAGGCGCACCCGGGTGCGCCAGCCGCCGACGACCTCGTCACCGATCGTTTCGACCTCGATCTCACGCTCCACCCCGGCCAGCCTGCGCACCTGCTCGGCCACCACGGTCGCCTTGAGCGCGCGCTGCGCGGCGGGGGTGGCGAAGGAGAAATCGCAGCACCCGGCCCCGCCCGGCCCCGAGACCGGACAGGTCGCGGGCACCCGGTCCGCGGAGGCCTCGATGATCTCCACCGCGTCGGCACGGCAGAACGAGCCACCACGATCCTCGGTGACCCGGGCGCGCACCAGCTCACCGGGCAGTCCGTGCCGCACGAAGACCACCCGGCCCTCGTGCCGGCCCACGCAGAACCCGCCGTGCCCGGGCGCACCGAGGCGCACCTCGAATTCCTGTCCGCGCCAATCACTCACAGCCACACCCACTTCCGTTGTCGGCCGGGCACGCTCACTCGCGCCGCTCCGGCCGGTCGAACCCGCGACGCACCGAGCCCGGTGCGTTCACCTCGGCCGCCTGTTTGGCCCGCGTCGAAGACGACAACTGCCACGGCACACTGGTCACCATCACACCCGGTTCGAACAGCAACCGGCCCTTCAACCGCAACGCCGACTGGTTGTGCAGCACCTGCTCCCACCAGTGACCGACCACGTACTCGGGGATGAACACGGTGACCACGTCGCGCGGCGCGTCCTTGCGGACCCGCTTCACATACTCGAGCACCGGCTTGGTGACCTCGCGATACGGCGACTCGACCACCTTGAGCGGCACGTTGATCTCGCTGTTCTCCCATTCGCGCACGAGCTTGCGGGTGTCGGCGTCGTCGACGTTCACCGTCACCGCCTCGAGCGTGTCGGGGCGCGTGGCCCGCGCGTAGGCCAGTGCCCGGCGCGTGGGCAGATGCAGTTTCGACACCAGCACGATGGAGTGGGTGCGGCTGGGCAGCACCCCGTCCCAATCGGATTCGTCTAGTTCGCGGGCCACCGAGTCGTAGTGCTTGTGGATCAGCTTCATCACGATGAAGATCGCGACCATCGTGATGATGGCGATGTAGGCGCCTGCGAAGAACTTGGTGATGAGCACGATCACCAGCACGGTGCCGGTGAGGGTGAGACCGATGGCGTTGATGACGCGCGAGCGCTTCATCCTCGACCGCTCCTGCGGGTCGGTCTCCTTGCGCAGCAGGCGGGTCCAGTGCCGCAGCATGCCGGTCTGGCTGAGCACGAAGGACACGAACACACCGACGATGTAGAGCTGGATCAGCTTGGTGACCTCGGCGTCGAACAGCACCACGAACGCGATGGCGGCACCGGAGAGGAACAGGATGCCGTTGGAGAACGCCAGCCGGTCGCCCCGGGTGTGCAGCTGCCGCGGCAGGTAGCGGTCCTGGGCCAGGATCGAACCGAGCACGGGGAAACCGTTGAACGCGGTGTTGGCGGCCAGCACCAGGATCAGGGCGGTGACGATGGTGATGAAGAAGAAGCCGATGGGGAAGCCGTGGAAGACGGTTTCGGCGATCTGGGCGATCAGCGTCTTCTGGTGGTAATCGGCGGGCGCGCCGACCAGGTTCGAGGTGTCGTGCGCGTAGACGACCCCGATCTTCTGCGCCAGGATGATGATGCCCATCAGCAGCACGACGGCGATGGTTCCCAGCATCAGCAGTGTCGTCGCGGCATTGCGCGACTTGGGTTTACGGAAGGCGGGCACACCGTTGCTGATCGCCTCGACACCGGTCAGCGCCGCGCAGCCGGAGGAGAACGCGCGCGCGATCAGGAAGGCGAAGGCCAGGCCGTAGAGGTGTTCGTCCTCGGCCTGGAGCCCGAATCCGGCGGAGACCGCCTGGATGTCGTCACCGAGCACGTAGGTCCGGAACAGGCCCCAGCCGAGCATCACGAACATGCCGAAGATGAAAGCGTAGGTGGGAATCGCGAAGGCCGTGCCCGATTCGCGCACACCACGCAGGTTGATGGCCGTGAGCACCGCGATCGCGACGACCGCGAACAGCACCTTGTGCGTGTTGACGAACGGTATGGCCGAGCCGATGTTCGAGGCCGCCGACGAGATCGACACCGCCACCGTGAGCACGTAGTCGACGAGCAGGGCGCTACCGACCGTGAGTCCGGCGGTCGGGCCGAGATTCACCGTGGCGACCTCGTAGTCGCCGCCGCCGGACGGGTAGGCGCGCACGTTCTGCCGGTAACTGGCGACGACCACCGCCATCACCACCGCCACGGCGAGACCGACCCACGGTGCGTACATGTACGCGGAGATGCCCGCCGCCGCCAGCACCAGGAAGATCTCCTCCGGCGCGTAGGCGACCGAGGACATCGCGTCGGAGGCGAACACCGGAAGCGCGATCCGTTTGGGCAACAAGGTATGGCCGAGCGAGTCGCTGCGGAAGGGCCTGCCCAGCAGCACGCGTTTGGCCGCCGTCGTCAACTTGGACACCGGGCTGAGCATAGACGGGATCATCGATGTGTTCGCGCTCACGTGACCTGGCCGCCGACCGGGATGTCGAGGTTGTTTGCACCGCCTCGCCAGGGGGAAACTGGGCGGGGGAAGCTCCGGCGGGTACGGTCCAAGCCGGACGCCACGGGTTCGGCAAGGAACGAGGGTGCACGGTGTACGTAGTGATCATGGGGTGTGGGCGCGTCGGGTCGTCGCTGGCCCGCGCCTTGACCCGGGTGGGTCACGAGGTCACGGTGATCGACCGTGATCCCAGCGCCTTCCGCCGGCTCGGTGAGGGCTTCACCGGGCAGGAAGTGATCGGCGTCGGCTTCGACCGTGATGTGCTGACCCGCGCGGGAATCGAACGTGCCGACGCCTTCGCGGCCGTGTCCTCGGGCGACAACTCCAACATCATCTCCGCGCGGGTGGCCCGGGAGATGTTCGGCGTGGAACGCGTCGTCGCCCGGATCTACGACGCCAAACGCGCCGAGGTCTACGAACGGCTCGGCATCCCGACCATCGCCACCGTGCCGTGGACGACCGACCGTTTCCTGCGCACGCTGATCGGTGACAACTCCACGACCACCTGGCGCGAACCCACCGGCGCGGTGGCCGTCACCCAGCTCACGCTGCACGAGGACTGGTTCGGTCGCACCGTGCGCGACCTCGAACGCGACCTCGGCGTGCGGGTGGCGTTCATCCTGCGCTTCGGCCGGGGCCTGCTGCCCGAATCCAAGACGGTGGTCCAGGCCGACGACGTGGTGTACGTCGCGGCGACCTCCGGCAGTGTCGGTGAGGTGGTCGCGCTGGCGGCCAAGGCCCCCGTGAGCGAGGACTGAACATGAAGGTGGCCATTGCCGGGGCGGGTGCCGTCGGGCGCTCGATCGCCAGGGAACTGCTGCGCGGCGGGCATCGGGTGATGCTGCTGGAACGCCAGCTCGACCACATCGACCCGCCCGCCATCCCCGACGCGGTGTGGGTGCACGCCGACGCCTGCGAGCTGTCGCTGCTCGAGAACGCCGGGCTGGAAACCTACGAGGTGGTGATCGCGGCCACCGGCGACGACAAGACCAACCTGGTCCACAGCCTGCTCGCCAAGACCGAGTTCGGGGTGCGCCGGGTGGTGGCGCGGGTGAACGATCCGCGCAACGAATGGCTCTTCGACGAGTCGTGGGGTGTGGACGTGGCGGTGTCGACACCGCGCCTGCTCGCCTCGCTGGTCGAGGAGGCGGTGTCGGTGGGTGATCTGGTTCGGCTCATGACATTGCGCCAGGGACAGGCCAACCTGGTCGAGATCACCCTGCCCACCGACACTCAGCTGGCCGGTAAACCGGTGCGCAGCCTGGTCCTGCCGCGCGACACCGCGCTGGTGACTATTTTGCGCGGCGGCCGGGTGATCGTGCCCCAGGCCGACGACCCCTTCGAAGGCGACGACGAGCTGCTGTTCGTCACCTCGGTGGAGGCCGAGGAGGATCTGCGGCTCACCCTGGCCGGGCACGGCATCCGGCCCTGAGCCGCTCTCAAGCGGCGGCGAGCTGAGCGCGCAGCTTGTTGAGCGCACGATGCTGCATCACCCGGACCACGCCGGGGCTGGTGCCGATGGCCTCGGCGGTCTGCGCGGCGCTCCAGCCGAGCACGATCCGCATCATCAGCACCTCACGGTGATTCGGGGCCAGCACCTGCATCAGTTCGCGGGTCGCGGCACGCCGTTCGAAGGCGAGCGCCCAGTCCTCCGGGCCCGCTTCGGCGCTGGCGGTGTCGGGCATCTCGGCCATCGGGTACGCGGTGTGCTTGCCCCGGCGGAAGGCGTCGGACACCTTGTTGGCGGCGATACCGTACACGAAGGCCAGGAAGGATTTGCCCTGGTCACGGTAGCGCGGGATGGCGGCGACGGTGGCGATCAGGACTTCCTGGGTGACATCGTCGGCGGTGACCGTGAGGTGGCCGGTGGCACCCATCCGCGCCGAGCAGTAGCGGCGCACGAGGGGGTGGACCAGGCGCAGGATCTCGGCGATCGCGTCGCGGTCGTTGCGGGCGGCGGGACCGATCAGGGCGTCGAGTTCGGCGCCGATGCGCCTGCTCTCCGACTGGGCTGAGCCGGGCTTGGAAGCTGCGCTTGCACGGTGCTCGGTTGCCATCATGGTCGCCGGTCCTCTCACGATCACTGCGTAATTCGGTATGCATTGATCGTGCGACGAACAGGCGGCGGCAACCAGGCACCCCAGGGTGGGTAGTTCCCCACCTCCGGCGGTACCCCTGCCCACCCTCAGGCGGAAGCGGAATCCCTTCCGACAGCGGACTTGTCGGCGGGCAGGTGACCCGCGCGACGCACCGCCCACACGGTGACCACCAGGGCGACCGCGGTCAGCGGCCAGCCCATCGCGATGCGGGCGATCGCGAGCCAGGTGGTGTGGTCGGTGTCGTAGAGCTGGGACTGCACCAGGTAGCGGGCGCCGAAGACGACGACCCACACGACGGTGGCCAGGTCGTAGAGCTTGCGCACCCGTGGATCGCTGCGCCATGCGGTGCCGTGGCCGTTGAGCGCGCCCCAGATCACCCCGACCAGCGGCCACCGGAACAGGATCGACAGCGCGAACACGCCCGCGTACACGAGGCTGGTGTAGATGCCGAACAGGAAGAAGCCCTTGGCCTCTCCCACCCGGTGGGCGATGAACGCGCACAGTCCGACGCCGAGGAAACCGGAGATGGCAGGCTGGACGGGGCTGCGTTGCACGAGCCGCCAGATCAGCACGCCCGCGGCCACGCCGAGGGCGGCCCAGATGGCGGCGGTGAGCCCGGCGAAGGTGTTCACCGGAACGAACACGAGCACGGGCAGGGTGGAGTAGATCAGACCGCTGATGCCGCCGAGTTGCTCGAGCAGGGTCTGCTCGGCCTCGGCCGTCTCCTTGTCGACGTCGGGGTCGACGGGGTGGTCGGTGACCACCGGCAGGGCAACGGTGGCTTCAGGGTCCGCGGTGTGGCGGTACTCGTCGCTGGAGGGCATACGTCAGCTGTTCCCGCGCAATTCGTAGTAGGGGTTGAAGATCACTTTGCGGCCGTCGCGGTCGCCGACGCGGCCGCGCACCAGGATGCGCCTGCCCGGTTCGATGCCGGGGATGCGCCTGCGCCCGATCCACACCAGGGTGATGGCGTCGGTGCCGTCGAAGAACTCGGCCTGCACCGTGGCACCGGCCGCCTTCGGACAGGCCTCCACGCTGCGCAGCCTGCCGACGATGGTGGCTTCCTCGCCGCGGCAACAGTCCTTGGCTCGCCGGGCGCCCGAGGCGTCGGCGGTCTCGGCCAGTTCCTCGGCGTCGAGCTGATCGATATCGGCCGTCAGGCGGCGTCCGAGTCGACGAAAATATCCCGAGTCCGGGCCCGATCCCGACTTGTGTGAGCCCGTGGATGACGACATGGCACGCTTCTCCCGCTAGTTGGCCTTCAACGCCACTGTAGATGGGCAAACGCCGGGCCGCTACGCTCGGTCCGTGTTGCGCACCCCACCCCAGGTCACCGTGGTCGCCCTGCCCGGAACCGGCTCCGACGCCGATTTCGCAGCCCGTGCATTCGGACCGGCCGCGGCCGCTCACGGCCTGGAATTCCTTGCCGTCGAACCCGACCCGAAGGCCGTGATCGCGAGCTGTACCGCGGCTTTGCACACCGCCGCCGCGCGCGGACCGGTCCTGGCGGCCGGGATCTCGCTGGGTGCCGCGATCGCCTTACGGTGGGCCACCGGACATCGCGACGCGGTTGTCGGTGTCATCACAGCATTACCCGCCTGGACGGGCCCGGAAACCACCTCGTGCCCCGCCGCTCTGAGCGCCTCGGCAACCGCCGGGCAACTTCGCGCCGACGGTCTCGACGCCGTGATCGCCCGCATGCGCGCCTCGAGCCCGGCCTGGCTGGCCGAGGCGCTCACCCAGTCCTGGCGCGGCCAGTGGCCCGATTTGCCGCAGGCTCTGGACGAGGCGGCCGCCTACTCCTGGCCGACCGTCGAGGAACTGGCCGCCTGCCCCGTCCCGGTCGCGGTGATCGGCGCGGGCGACGACCCGGTGCATCCGATCGCCGTCGCCGAAGAATGGGCCGCGACGCTGCCGACGGCAGGATTGCGCCGGATCACCCTCGCCGAACTCGGTGCGAACCCGGCGGTCCTCGGACACACCGGGTTCACCGAGCTCGACCGTCTGTCGACCGAAAAGATCTCGGCCGCAACCTAGTTCAGGCCGAGTTGCTGCATCGCCGAGCCATCGGCGCCGCGCCGCGGTTCGTCGGGCAGCTTCGGCGGCACCGCCGACGGCGGGGTCTGCGCGGCGGCCGCCTGCGCGGCCATGGCCTGCTGCTGGGCGAGCACCTGCTGCTGATGGGCGGCGGCGAGCTGTTCGGCCAGCTCCTGGGGCAGCACCACGGGCAGCGGGTCACGCACCGGTAGCGGCTCGGAGCCGCGCCGCACCACCGCGTCGGCCAGGACGGCCCGCGCGGCGGTGATGAGCGGGCTGCGATCGTCGACCGCGCCCGAGGGGCCCGCCGCGACCAGCCGGATCATCCAGCGCGGTCCGTCGACACCGATGAAACGCAGATCGGCGCCCTCGGTGACCGCCTTCACCTCACGACCCCACGGGCCCTTCTCGATGGCGACGCTCGCACCGTCACCGCGCAGCGACTCGGCCAGGTCGGCCGCGACGAGGCGCCACTGCCCGGCCGACTTCGGCGCGGCGTACGCGGCCACGGTGAGCCTGCCGTGCTGGGTGGCCAGGTGCACCGCCTGCGGGGTGCCGTCGGGGCTCATCTCCACCTGCAGCTGCCCACCCTCGGGCACCGGGATGACCACCGACCCCAGATCGAGCCTGCGCGCGATCATGTCGTCGGTCACTTCGGTGATGTCGTACGGGCCGGCGGCGGCGTCGGGGGCGTGGTCGAAGTTGCCGTAGATGCGCTCGTCGGTGGGAGCGTCGTCGAAATCGAGGTGGGCGAAGTCGGGGCGGCGGAACTCGTCGGTGTCGTAGTCGTCGGTGTCGGCGAAATCGTCGTAGTCGTCCGCGGCGTAGTCGTCGCCGTAGACCGCGTCGTCCTCGCGCGGTGCGCGCTTCTTCTTGCCGAACAGACCCATTACGCCTCCTTGCCGGTCAGGCTCGCGTGCCCGCCGCTCGACCCGTAACCACCCGCGCCACGCACGGTTTCGTCCAGGTCGTCGACCTCGGCGAACTCGACCAGCTCCACCCGCTGCACGAGCAGCTGGGCGATGCGGTCGCCGCGGCGCAGCTCGATGGCGGTGCGCGGGTCGTGATTGATCAGGCACACTTTGATCTCGCCCCGATAGCCCGCATCGATCGTGCCCGGTGTGTTCACCACCGACAGCCCCGCCTTCGCGGCCAGACCCGAGCGGGGGTGGATCAGGCCGACCGTGCCGACCGGCAGCGCGAGCGCGATCCCGGTGCCGACCAGCACCCGCTCACCCGGTTCGATGATCACATCCTCGGTGGTACAGAGGTCGACGCCCGCGTCACCCGGATGGGCACGCTTCGGCACAGGGATGCCGGGATCGAGCCGCCGCAGCGGAATCGGTGCAAGTGCGTTCACATCGGTCGAGACTACGCGCTCGGAGCCGGACCAGCGCGTCACGACCCTGCCACGATCGCCTAGTCTTGAACCGTGCCCGACCAGTCCCATTCTCCGACCACCGACGCCGCAGACACCGACGCCCGCGCGGCCGCCGCGCCCACCGCGTCGCCCTACCGGGAGCGCCTGTGGGTGCCACTGTGGTGGTGGCCGGTGGGCTTCGCGATCGCCGGGCTGATCGCCGCCGAGTTCCACATGGGCGCGCCCGGGCTGCGGGCCTGGTTGCCGTACGTGCTGATGGCACCGGTACCCGTGTGGATTCTGTTGTGGATGAGCCGTCACCGGCTGGAAGTGGCCGTCACCCCCGAGGGAACGGCGGAATTGCGCGTCGACCGCGCCCACCTGCCGGTGAGCTTCGTCGCGCGGGCCGCGGCCGTCGCACCGACGGCCAAGAGCGCGGCGCTGGGTCGTCAGCTCGACCCCGCCGCCTATGTCCAGCACCGGCCCTGGATCGGGCCGATGGCATTGCTCGTCCTCGACGACCCGGACGACCCGACGCCGTACTGGTTGATCAGCACGCGCAGGCCCGACCGGGTCTTGGCCGCGCTCGGACTCCCGAGCGCGGGCTGACCCGTCTACCTCGCCGTGGAACGCGTCAGAGGGCGCAGTCCATGCAGATCATCTCGCCACCCTTCTCGCTGGCCAGCCTGCTTCGGTGGTGCACGAGGAAACAGCTCGAGCAGGTGAACTCGTCTGCCTGCTTCGGGACCACCCGAACGCTGAGCACCTCGTCGGACAGGTCCGCGCCGGGAAGCTCGAACGATTCCGCTGTGTCGGTCTCGTCGATGTCCACGACGGCGGACTGCGCCTCGTTGCGGCGGGCCTTCAGCTCCTCGAGCGAATCCTCCGACACTTCGTCGGATTCGGTGCGCCGCGGTGCGTCATAGTCGGTTGCCATGTCGTCTTCCCCTCAGTCCTTACTCCGTAAATACCGGATCAGTTCGATTGCCACGTCCCCGCAGGGAGACGGCGCTCGACCGCCCCGCCGGTGGTGCACCTCACACGTACACCGCTCGACTATCAGGTGGATCGTTGCTCGATCTACTCCGACAGCGTTCGGTTAACGCAGGACATGCCCTTGTTGTTCCCGCGACCGACCACCGTTTCACGGGTGATTATTCGATCTGGGCGGGCAGACAATAGCGGACCTACCGACAAATGTCGCAATCAAAACCCCGCCGCGACGAAACCGACGACGAATCTTCACCTGCCGGGAAACTCGCCGAGACCTCCCGCACTCGCGCATCGGCGGCGGACTCGTAGAGTGAGCGCGTGGTTTCACTGATCACCGAAGGCAGCGCGACCGATCGCGACGGCAAACCCTTTCCGCGACGGCGCCCCGAGCTGTGGCTCGCGATGGTCCTCGTGCTGGCTCTTGTGGCCCTGTTCGTGTGGGTGGCGGCGTTCCGCACCCGCGAGGACAACAACGAGCCGATGGCGTGCAACGCGCCGAGCACACCGACCGCGACCAACGCACCCAAGCCGGCTCCGCTCGGCACCCGAGTCGGGCCCTCGCGCCTGGACGAGGTGGATCCGGCGGCGCTGTCGGAGTCCAAGGTGCGGGTGTTCAACGCCAACGGCAAGAGCGGACAGGCGGGCAACATCGCCTCCGCGCTCGGTGACCTCGGCTTCGCGAGCGCACCGGGGACACAGGTCGGTAACGATCCGGTCTATGTCAGCGGTGACCTCAACTGCACCGGCCAGATCCGCTACGGCGTGAACGGCAGGCCCGCCGCCGCCTCGGTGCAGCTGGTCGCGCCCTGTGCCGAACTGATCGAGGACCCGCGCACCGACGACTCGGTCGACCTGGTGCTCGGCCTGGCCTTCGGCGAGTCGCTCCGCCCCAGCGCCGACGCCGAAGCGGTCCTGCGCGCACTGAAGAACCTGGCCCCCGGCGCCAGCTCGTCCTCCATCGACCCCGACCTCCTCGACGCCGCCCGCACCGTCAAGTGCTGAGGTATCGGCGGCTGGCGCCGCGGGTTTCTCGGCCCGGGGGGCCTCGATCTTCCCTCCCTGCGGGCACTCCTTCGTCGCACCCTCCGGTCAGTCCAGATCGAGGCGGCCGAGAAACCGGGCCGGGATTCTCGGTCGCGTAGGGCCGAGAAACCGACTCCGGCTTCTCAGTCGGGTAGGGGTGTTGTCGCGCCGGTCTCGGTGAGGAGGGCGGCGAAGTCCTCGGCGATGCCGGGGGCGGCGACGAAGGTCAGTTCGCCCGCTGCACCGCCGACGGTGACCGGCGGGACGTGCACCACCGCGCCCGCTTCGGCGGCAATGAGGGCGCCGGCCGCCCAGTCCCAGGCGTTGAGCCCGTGCTCGTAGTAGGCGTCGAGGTGACCCGAGGCGACGTGGCACAGGTCCATGGCGGCGGCGCCGAGGCGGCGGATGTCGCGGACCTGGGGCAGGATCTCGGTGAGCAGCCTCGCCTGGTCGGCGCGACGCTGGGTGCCGTAGGCGAAACCGGTGGCGACCAGTGCCACCGACAGCGAATCCTCTTGGGTGCAGGACAGTTTCGTGCGGGTGCCGTCGGCGGTGACGGCGAACGCCCCGCCACCGCGCACGGCGCTGTAGGTGGTCGCGGTCGCCACGTCGGCCACCGCGCCCGCCACCGGGGCGCCGTCGATCACCGCCGCCACCGAGACCGCGTACCCGGGCAGGCCGTAGAGGAAGTTGACAGTTCCGTCGATCGGGTCGACCACCCAGGTGACGGCGCCCGGCGCGGTGGCACCGACATCGCCGCCGCCCTCCTCGCCCAGGATCGCGTCGTCGGGGCGGCGCCGGGCGAGCAGGTCGCGGATCAACTGTTCGGATTCGGTGTCGACCACGGTGACCGGGTCGGTGACGTGGCCCTTGGTCGCCACGGCACCGTCGACGGGTCCCCCGTCGGCGAACACCTCGGGTCGGCGGGCACGCACATGCGCGGCGGCGGTCTCGGCGAGCTCGACGGCGAGCTCGCGCAGTCGTTCGTCGGCGGCGGTCGTGGCGGGGGCAACGGAACTGTGTTGAGGCACCACGCCATCGGATCATATGCGGGAGCCCGAGCGAGCGGTGACTACCGCTACTCTTTGTCCGGCACATCGACCGCGTCAGGCAAGGGGTTCATCCATGTCCGCTCGGGGGCACGCATTCGGCATCGACATCGGGGGAAGTGGCGTGAAGGGGGCCGTGGTCGATCTCGACACCGGTCTGCTCACCCATGAGCGGCTCAAGATCGCCACTCCGCGACCCGCCACGCCCGAGGCGGTGGCGGCGGCGGTGGCCGAACTCGTCGCGCTGGCCGGCTGGACGGGACCGGTGGGGATCACGCTGCCGTGCGTGGTGCTCGACGGACACGCCCGCACGGCCGCCAATATCGACCCCGCCTGGATCGGTACCGACGCGCGCGCCCTGTTCTCGGCCGCGCTCGGCGGGCGGACGGTGACGGTGCTCAACGATGCCGACGCGGCGGGGCTCGCCGAGGACAGCTACGGCACCGCCCGCGACCTGAACGGCCTCACCCTGCTGCTCACCTTCGGCACCGGGATCGGCTCGGCGCTGCTCTACAACGGCACCCTCGTGCCCAACTCCGAGCTCGGCCACCTCGACATCGAGGGGGTGGAAGCCGAGCACATGGCCGCCGCCTCGATCAAGGACCGCGACGGCCTCACCTACCCGGAGTGGGCGCAGCGGGTGAGCAAGGCCCTGATCCACATCGAGAACCTCTTCTGGCCGAAGGTGATCGTGGCGGGTGGCGGTATCAGCCGCGATCACGAGCAGTGGATACCCTTGCTCACCAACCGAACTCCGGTGATTCCGGCCGTGTTGAAGAACACCGCGGGTATCGTCGGCGCGGCGATGGCCATCGCCGGGGGCATCGCGCCGTAACGCACGAGGACGACGCCGCAACGCCTGGAGGGCATCGTGGCACTGAGTACCCTGGTTGGATCGTTACAATGGAACACGTCCGGCGGTGAGCCGGTGAAACCTTCCGGCCTCAGCCGGTCGCGAGCAAGCCGGTGAACGAACCGGAGAGCACCCGACCGACGCACCGCCGGTGCAACCCGACCGACCGCTCCGCCGGAAACCACTCTGGCGTGACGCCGCACGAGACCGTCACGAAAGGGCGTACGTGGTAGCCACGAATACCCGTCAGACCGCCGACTCGGCCGACGCCGATGCCGACGACGCCGTAACTCCCGCCAAGAAGGCCCCGGCGAAGAAGGCCGCTGCCAAGAAGGCCCCGGCGAAGAAGGCCGCTGCCAAGAAGGCCCCGGCGAAGAAGGCTGCCGCCAAGAAGGCCCCGGCGAAGAAAACCGCGGCCAAGAAGGCGACCGCGGCCGAGGGGGGCGAGGAGCAACTCGACGACGAGTCGATCGAACTCGACGATCTCGGTGATCTCGAGGTCGCCGAGGACGAACTCACCGACGGTGATGTCATCGTCGAGGAGGTCGCCGACGACACCGCCGATGCCGCCGACACCACCGAGCCGACCGAGAAGGACAAGGCCTCCGGCGATTTCGTCTGGGACGAGGAGGAATCCGAGGCGCTGCGTCAGGCGCGCAAGGATGCCGAACTCACCGCCTCCGCCGACTCGGTCCGCGCCTACCTCAAGCAGATCGGCAAGGTCGCGCTGCTCAACGCCGAGGAGGAGGTCGAACTCGCCAAGCGGATCGAGGCCGGCCTGTTCGCGGCGGAGAAGATGCGCGAGTTCGCCGAGGCGGGCGAGAAGCTGTCGGTGACCACCCGCCGCGATTTCAACTGGATCGTGCGCGACGGCAACCGGGCCAAGAACCACCTGCTCGAGGCCAACCTGCGTCTGGTGGTGTCGCTGGCCAAGCGCTACACCGGTCGCGGCATGGCGTTCCTGGACCTGATCCAGGAGGGCAACCTGGGTCTGATCCGCGCGGTCGAGAAGTTCGACTACACCAAGGGTTACAAGTTCTCGACCTACGCCACGTGGTGGATCCGTCAGGCCATCACCCGCGCCATGGCCGACCAGGCACGCACCATCCGTATTCCGGTGCACATGGTGGAGGTCATCAACAAGCTCGGGCGCATCCAGCGCGAGCTGCTCCAGGATCTGGGCCGTGAGCCCACCCCGGAGGAGCTGGCCAAGGAAATGGACATCACGCCGGAGAAGGTCCTCGAGATCCAGCAGTACGCGCGTGAACCCATCTCGCTCGACCAGACCATCGGCGACGAAGGCGACAGCCAGCTCGGCGATTTCATCGAGGACTCCGAGGCGGTCGTCGCGGTCGACGCGGTGAGCTTCACCCTGCTGCAGGATCAGCTGCAGTCGGTGCTCGAGACGCTGTCCGAGCGTGAGGCGGGCGTGGTGCGGTTGCGCTTCGGCCTCACCGACGGTCAGCCGCGCACCCTCGACGAGATCGGTCAGGTCTACGGTGTCACGCGTGAGCGTATCCGGCAGATCGAGTCCAAGACGATGAGCAAGCTGCGTCACCCGAGCCGTTCGCAGGTACTGCGCGACTACCTCGACTAGGTATTCGCGAGACGAGGCCCGGACCCTATGACAAGGGGTCCGGGCCTTTTCTTGTGTCCCTCGCCGAATTCCGAACGGTCTGTTTACCACAGAAAACGCGCGGTAATCGTTTCGTGATCAAACCCACACTCCCCGATTGCGCTGTGATGGCACCGAATTCGGGTTTTCGCCGTATCGTCACGTCCAGCTTTTCGTTCTACCGCCGACCGGTCAGCGGTACCGGCATTGAGGGTTTGCGCGGCGTGCTCGACATCTATCACTTCAGCTACGGCTGGATCACCCCTGTTCTCGCCTATTTCATGTCCGTCACCGGTTGCCTGCTCGGACTGCAGTGCGCCGCGCGTGGACGCAACGCCACCGAGGGACGGGTGAGCTGGCTCGTCGGCGCCGCCATCGCGATCGGTGGAACCGGCATCTGGGTCATGCATTTCATCGCCATGCTCGGGTTCAGCATCCGGGGCGCGGAGATCCGCTACGACGTCCCCCTGACGCTGCTCAGCGCGATCACGGCGATGGTCGTCGTCGGGATCGGGCTGTTCATGGTGAACAAACCGCAACCGACGCTGCGCTCGCTCGTGGGCGGTGGCACCATCGCCGGACTCGGGGTGGGCACCATGCACTACGCGGGCATGTATGCGATGAAATCGACGGCAACGGTGTCCTACGACGCGTTGATCGTCACGCTGTCGCTGGTGATCGCGGTGGTCGCCTCGATCGTCGCGCTGTGGTTCACGTTGCGCGTCAAGGGATTTCTGGCCACCATCGGTGCCTCGCTGATCATGGGTGTGGCCGTCACCGGCATGCACTACACCGGCATGGCGGCCATGAAGGCCCACCCCGGCCACCATGGCGGGCCGCCCTCGGGGTCGGGGGCGATGGAACTGCTCGCGCCGCTGATCGGCGTGAGCAGCATCGTCACCATGCTGGTGCTGATCAGTGTGAGCCTCACCGAGATCGAGAACGAGGAGGCGCTGCCGCGCATGTGGCTCACCTCCCGACACCAGCCGCGCAAGCGTGCCGTCCCGCCGCCCGCGATGCCCGCGCCGCTGCCGGTGCGAATGCAGGAGCCGATCGAATACCGCACGGAGGAACTGGCCTACGACGTGGCGGGTGCCTGGCCGCGCCGGGTCATCGATTAGTCACGTCGTCGAAAGGCTTCGGCGCCCACCGAGGGTGACGACCGGTTCGATCACGCGCGCGATGACGGGGCCAAGCACCGCCATCAGCAGCACATAGGCCGACGCGAGAGCGGCGAGGCGGGGGTCGGCGGTGCCGTAGCTCACCGCCAGACCGGCGATGACGATGGAGAATTCGCCGCGCGCCACCAGCGCCGCGCCCGCGCGCGCCCGGCCCGCTCGCGCGATGCCCTGCCTGCTCGCCGCCCACCAGCCGACGACCATCTTGGTGCCCGTGGTGACCACCGCGAGCCCCGCGGCCCAGGCGAGCACCGGCGGAATAGCCGCCGGGTCGATCGACAGGCCGAAGGCCACGAAGAAGATGGCCGCGAACAGATCGCGCAACGGTTCGAGCAGCTTGGCCGCCTCCTGCGCGGTCGACCCCGAGATCGCGATGCCGAGCAGGAACGCGCCGACCGCGGCCGACACGTTCAGCGCCGAGGCCGCACCGGCGACCAGCAGCGCCGCGCCGATCAGCTGCAGCAGGAACACCTCGCGATCGGTACTGTCGAGCACCGCCGAGACCACCCGTCCGAACCGCAACGCCACCACGAGCACCACGGTGATCGTCGCCAGCGCGACGGCCAGCGACACCAGCCCGCTGAGCAGGCTCAGACCCGCCAGCATCATGGTGAGGATGGGCAGATACACCGCCATCGCGAGGTCCTCGAACACGAGGATCGAGAGCACCACGGGGGTTTCGCGGTTACCGAGGCGGCCGAGGTCGTCGAGGAGTTTGGCCACGATCCCCGAGGACGAGATGTAGGTGACGCCGCCGAGCACCACGGCGCCGAGAATTCCCCAGCCCAGGATCAGGGCCACGGCGGCGCCGGGCAGCGCGTTGGCGAGCAGGTCGAGCACACCGGCGGTCCAGGAGCGGCGCAGCCCGGTCATCAGTTCGGGCGCGGTGTATTCGAGCCCGAGCAGCAACAGCAGCAGTACCACGCCGATCTCGCTGGCGACGTGACCGAATTCGATCGCGCCTTCCAGTTCCACGAAACCGCCACGCCCGAACGCCAGCCCGCCGAGTAGGTACAGCGGGATCGGTGACATTCCGAACCGGCCCGCGATCCGGCCGCAGATCCCTAGCGCGAACAAGATCATGCCTAGTTCGAGCAGCGCCAGGGCCTGCGCGGTCACGGCCGTCAGCCGTGCGTGAGAATTTTCGCGGCTGCGTCCAGGCCTTCCGGCGTGCCGACGACCACGAGCTGGTCGCCCTCGGTGAAGGTGAAGTCCGGACCTGGTGAGGGGTGGAGCTGGCCGGCACGCATCACGGCCACGATCGAGGTCTTGGTGCGGGTCCGCATCCCGGTTTCGCCGAGTGTGCGTCCCGCGTACGGTGACTCGGCGAGCAGCACGAGCTGACGGGTGGTGATGCCGGGCAGGTCGCGGTGGTCGTCGTTGAGCTTGGCCACCAGTTGTGGGGCGCCGAGCAGGTTGGCCAGCACCGAGGCCTCGTCCACCGACAGCGGCACCTGCGCGGCGATGGCGTCGGGGTCGTCGGGCTTGGACACGATCAGATCGATGTCACCGTCGCGATGGGCGACCACCCCGACGCGGCGCCCCGACCTGACCTCGAAATCCTTGCGCACTCCGATCCCCGGTAGCGCTGTGACATCGACATTCACATATCCACGATAGCCCCGTCAGAGCCCGGTTGTGTCCGGCGCCACTCCCGGTCGGCGTGGGGTATGGAACACGCCGTCCGGGCCCGGTCGATAGGGCGAGACGTCGAGCACCGCGGCGACCGGCAGCGGCCCGTACAGGTGCGGGAACAGCATCGACTCCGGGTCGCCCGGCACGCCCGGTTCCCACTTCAGCGGCGACGCGAGCCGGGCCGGGTCGAGCCACAGCAGCACCAGATCCGTGCGGCCGGCGAAGAGACGATTCGCGGGCAGCCGCACCTGTTCGGGGGTGGACAGGTGCACGAAGCCGCTCTCGGTCAGCGACGGCGGGCGGCGTTGCCCGTCGTGCGCAAATTGTTGCCACTCTTGGGAAGAACACAGGTGAACAAGCGTGTGAGTGTCGGATATCACGGGTAATCTCCGGGTAGACAACAGGTTCGGACGGTGAAGACCCTGTCACACGGTGGGCGGTGGGGCCGCACGGTGGTGATCGAGCTCGTGGCGTAACGAGCAACACCACAGCGAGCGACACAGTCGATGAGTGTCAGGATCGAACAGGAGGTGGGAAACGGCGCCACGGGTGATCGGCGGGTGCTCGAGACCGACGACCAGCGCATGTTCGCTTTCAGCGAAACCGCAGGTCGTGTTATCGAAAACACAAAGATTCACTTCCGGGAACAAAGCCTGAACCCCGAACGTCTGACAGAGTAGTCGTACCACTGCTGGGAAGTAGCGGACGCGAGCCACGTGGAGTGACCACGGGGCCCACACCTAGGCGAACGGCCACGCAGCGCCGGGAGCCGGGACGGAGGAGTCATGCCAGGAACCCTGACCAGCACCCCACTGACCGCGGTCGATCGTTGCGATCGTTGCGGGGCGGCTGCCCGAGTGCGTGCCGTTCTTCCCGCGGGTGGCGAGTTGCTCTTCTGCCAGCACCACGCGAATGAACACATGGACCGTTTGCGCGAGCTCGAAGCCGTGATCGACACGGAATCGGCTCCAGCTCTCTGACCACTCCTCTCGCGTCCGAACACAACAACATCCGACAATAGAAAACCCCCGACAGCGGGCGACCGGATTCCGGCGCCCGCTGTTGTGGTGTCCGGGGTCAGGCGGTGTCGGCGAGGATGCCGTCGACCAGGGTCGCGACACCGTAGGCGTAGGCACCGTCCGGATCGGCGGGGGCCTGATAGTGCTCGCCCACCGTGGTGCCCACACGTGCGGCGAGGGGGAACTGGTCGGCGGGCATCACTTCGGCCAGCAGCGGACCGTGTACCCGCCACCAATCGGCATCGCTGAGCTGGTCGGCCGCGCCCGCCGCCGCGACGGCGAGGCGGGCATTGCCGGTGGCGAAATCGGTGAGCACCGCGATGGCGCGGTCCATCGCCAGATCCGACAGGCCCGCGCCGTCGATGGCGCGCAGCTGGTTCTCGTAGCGGCGCATCCTCGCCGGGCCGAGGACCTGGCGCCACGGCGACACCTCGAGCAGCCACGGGTGGGCGAGGAGCTCGGTGCGGACCCGGTCCGCGACGGCGATCATGCGCTCGCGCAGCGGCAGCTCGGCGGGGATCGGCTCGTCCTCGGCGGCCACGGCGTCGACCATCAGCACCAGCAGCGCCTCCTTGCTCGGCACATAGGTGTAGAGACTCATGGCACGCACGTCGAGGGCGGCGGCCACCGCGCGGATGGTCAGCTTGCCGATGCCGTCGCGATCGGCCAGGGCGATGCCCGCCGCCACGACCGCGTCGACCGTGAGGCCGGGTTTGGGGCCGCGCGCGCCGGGCTTGGCCGGCAGGGCATGACGCCACAGCAGCTGCACGAGCTGGGCGGCCTGGTCGGTGGATCTGCCGTCGGTCGGCATGCGCGGAACCTTTTCCGGTCGGTCGGGAACAAATTCAGTACAGTGTACGTTATTAGCCTGTTCGCGCTGCCCGATCAGAGGAGAATGTTCTGCCCGCCATCCAGGCCACCTATCTTCCCGATCGTCACCTGTTCGCCCTGTGGACCTGGAGCGGACTCGGTGCCGGGCGCCCACCACGCGACGTCGGAGACCCCGAGACGTTGACGCTGGCGCTGCCGGTCGGTGAGCGCAGGGCGCTCGAGCCGGTCGAGGTACCCGCTGCCGTCGTGACCGGTTCGGAGTTGCTCGAGTTGCCCGTCGCCGAGCTGGGCCCGTCGGCCCTGGCCTGGCGCACGCTCCTCGAGGACGCCCGCACGGACGGCGACCGTCGGCATCGGGAGGCGCCCACCGCCGATGAAGCTCGTGCGGACGCGGGCGACGGGCGGCCCTCGACCGGCCTCGGCGCGGGCGAGCGGCCCGCCGCGAATGCACGGCCCACCCCGAATGCAGGGGCGGCCGCCAATGCGCTCGAGCTGCCGATCGCGGCGCATGCGGTGCCCAACGCTGTGGGGACGGCGGTCGTGTCGGCCGAGCGGGCGGTGCGGGTGGTGCGGGAGACCGAAGCCGCGGCGGCGGAGCTCGCCGGGGCGCTCGAGGCGACCCTTCGCCCGTATCAGGTGCGTGGGGTCGGGTGGTTGCGGGAGACCGTCGCCGCGTACGGCGGGGCGGTGCTCGCCGACGAGATGGGCCTCGGCAAGACCGTGCAGACGATCGGGTTCCTCCAGGGGCGGGCCGCTGGGCCGCAGCTGGTGGTGTGTCCGACCTCGCTGGTCGGGAACTGGGTGCACGAGATCGCACGGTTCGCACCCGGGCTGACGGTGGTGTCGTGGCGTGGCGGTGCGGTGTCCGCAGACCCGGGGACCGTTGTGGTCACCGGGTATCCGACGCTACGTCTGCACGGGTCGGCGCTGACCGAGAAGCAGTGGGCCACCGTCGTCTTCGATGAAGCGCAGGCGTTGAAGAATCCCCGCACCCAGGTGTCGCGGGCCGCGCGTGCGGTGCCCGCCGACGCCAAGGTCGCGCTCACCGGCACCCCGGTGGAGAACCATCTCGACGAGCTGTTCGCCCTGCTGAACCTCACCGTGCCCCGGTTGTTCGCGCACCGCACCCAGTTCCGGCGCCGATTCGTGCGGCCGATCGAGGAGGGTTCGGCCGATGCGGCCGCCCGGTTGCGTGACGCGGTGGAACCGGTGCTGCTCGGCCGCAAGAAGATCCAGGTGGCGGCGTCGCTGCCGGCCAAGATCCACAGCGATCTGCTGTGCGACCTCACCCCGGAGCAGGAGAAGGCCTACGACACGGTGCTCGCCGCGGCCCTGGACGAGGGTTTCGGATCGGGTCTGCAACGACAGGGCCGGGTGCTCGCGGCGCTCACGCACCTCAAACAGGTGTGCAACCACCCCGGCTTGGTCACCGGCGACCTCGGCGAATTGTCCGGGCGCTCGGGCAAACTCGAGCTGTGTACCGACATCGTGGCGACCAATCTCGACACCGGTGATCCCACGCTGATCTTCACCCAGTACCGGCAGACCGGCGAGTTGCTCGTGCGCCACCTGGCCGAACAGTTCGGGGTGCGGGCGCCGTTCTTCCACGGTGGACTCGACGCCGATCAGCGTGCGGCGATCGTTCACGAGTTCCAATCACCCGACGGCCCACCGGTTCTCATCCTGAGCCTGCGCGCCGCGGGTACCGGTCTCACCCTCACCCGCGCCGCCGACGTGATCCACTTCGACCGATGGTGGAATCCGGCGGTGGAGGCCCAGGCCTCGGACCGGGCGCACCGCATCGGGCAGACGCGCACGGTCACCGTCACCACGCTCACCAGCGCCACCACGGTGGAGGAACACATCGCCGGCATGCACACCCGCAAGTCGGCCCTCACCGACCTGTCCGATGCCGCGGGCATCGCCGAACTGGCCCGTCTCGACGACGACGCCCTGGTCGACATCCTGCGACGGAAGCGAGAGAACTGATGGCAGACAACGAGTTCGGGTACACGCCGTGGGGTAAGGACTGGGTGCGACTGGCCGAACCGCTGCGCCAGACCCGCCCCGAACCGCTGCTGCCGCGCGCCCGCAGCGTCGCCCGCAACAACGGGGTGCGCACCGAGATCGAGGGCCGCACGGTGCGCGCGCACCTGCACCGGGGCGGGCAGGCCTCGATCGCGCACGTGGAGGTGGCGCCGCTCTCCCGCGCGGCGGTGACCGCGATCGAGCAGGTGATTCCCGACGCCACCGTCGTCACCGACGACATGCACCGAGCCCTGCTCGACGCGGGCCACTCCCCCGCCCCGACCCTGGTGAGCACGGACTGCTCCTGCTCCGCCCGCACACCCCGCTGCCTCCATGTGCTCGCGGTGCTCTACACGATCGCCCGTCAGGTGGACGAAAACCCCCGTCTCGCACTGGAATTGCAGGGCTACTTCGACACCGCCCACGACCCGGAAGCGCCCGTCGCCGAGTCACCCTGGACCCCCATCCACACCCTCGACCCTGCCTGCTTCTTCTCCGTCACCGGCTGAACCCGCCCGAGTCGACTCCACGTCGGCCGTGCCGCGTGGCGTCGGCCGCGTGTCAGGCAGCTGCGCGTGGTGTGTGCCGAATGGGCGCCTGATAGTCGGCGGCATTTCGAACCGGCCGGGTCAGGCGTTGGTGCCGCCGTCGACGGTGATGACTGCGCCGGTGATCGTGCGGGCTGAGGGGCCTGCGAGGAAGGCGACCAGGTCGGCGATGTCGTCGGGGGTGCCGAAACGGCCGAGCGCGTTGAACTCTCGTTGCGTGGGTGCGTGCTCGCCCGCCGCCGGGTTCATGTCCGTGTCGGTGGGGCCGGGCTGGACGAGGTTGACGGTGATGCCGCGCGGGCCGAGTTCCCTGGCGAGCGCCTTGGTGTAGCCGTTGAGGGCCGACTTGCTCAGGTTGTAGAGGGCCAGGCCGCCGAACAGGGCGCGGTCGGTGAGGTTCGATCCGATGGAGATGATGCGCCCACCTTCGCCGAGGTGGGCCAGCGCGGCCTGGCCCGCGACGAACGGTGCCCTGGCGTGGATGTCGAGCGCCCGATCGATCTCGGCGAGGGTGAATTCCTCGTAGGGCTTGGCCGGGAAGATGCCCGCGTTGTTCACCAGCACGTGGAGGCCGCCGAGTTGGTGAGCGGTCCGGTCGACGGCCGCGACCACGGCGGCGGCATCGGCGCTGTCGGCCTGGATCGGCAGCGCGCGCCTGCCGAGCGCCTCGATGTCGGCGGCGACGGACTTCGCGGCGACCTCGTCGCGCTGGTAGGTGAACGCCACATCGGTGCCGGTGGATGCCAGTTTCCGGGCGATGGCGGCGCCGATTCCCCGGCTGGCGCCGGTCACCAGGGCGACGGTGGTGCTGTGCGACATGAAGGCTGCTCCAATTCTGTAGTGGTCGATACATAAAGAGAGAAGCGCATCCGACCGGCTCACGTCAAGGTTTTTCTTATCAACCGATACAGAAATCTTGGACTACGGCGATCGCGGTATATTTACCGATCGGCACAGAAAGGTTTCCCATGGCAGAACGTGGTCGCCCCCGCGCCTTCGACCGGGATGTCGCCCTGCGGCGGGCGATGGAGGTGTTCTGGGAACGCGGCTACGAGGGCGCGTCGATGAGCGACCTCACCACCGCCATGGGCATCAACTCACCCAGCCTCTACGCGGCCTTCGGCGACAAGGAATCCCTGTTCCGGGAAGCCGTGGCGCTCTACGGCCGCGCCGAAGGATCACG
Source organism: Nocardia sp. JW2 (assembly GCF_051843015.1). NCBI lineage: Bacteria > Bacillati > Actinomycetota > Actinomycetes > Mycobacteriales > Nocardiaceae > Nocardia > Nocardia sp. JW2. Next base: position 140,344 of record NZ_JBPXLK010000001.1, on the reverse strand, counting down.
CACCGCCCGGGCGCTGAGCGAGCAACCGACCGCCTATGCCGCGATCGCGGCCATGTTGCACGACAACATCGCCATGTACACCGACCCCGGCCTGCCCCAGGGCTGCATGGTGGTCCTCGCGGGCGCCACGTACACCACCCGCAACGCCTCGGTGCGCGAGTTCCTCACCGAGGCACGCCGCCGCACCACGGCCGACATCCAGGCACGGCTGGAGCGCGGCGTCATCGAGGGCGATCTGAAACCGGGCACCGACACCGCCGCGCTCGCCGCCTTCTTCAGCACTGTCCTCTACGGGCTGTCCGTCCAGGCACGAGACGGCGTGGGGCACACCGAACTCACCGCCGCCGCCGACTCCGCGCTGGGGATTCTCGCGGCCGCCCGAACCGCTTAGCTCAACCGAGCGCGAACCCAGCCGCGACAACTACCCGCTCACATCCGCACGACTATCGCCGGCGCAGCGCCGCGATTCGTTCGGTGAGTTGATCGGCGGTCGCCAAAGCGGTTGGCGGACCACCGCATTCGCGGCGGAGTTCGCCGTGGATGACGCCGTGTGGTTTCCCGGTGCGGTGGTGGTGCATGGCGACGAGGCTGTTGAGTTCGCGACGCAGCTCGCCCAGCTTGTCCGAGGTCGCGACCCGTTCGGCCACGGCGGCGGGCTGGGGTGCGGCGACGGCGGCGCTGCGCTCCGACAGCTGACGCGACTGTCGGTCGCGCAGCAGCGCCCGCATCTGATCGGCGTCGAGCAGACCGGGGATGCCGAGGTAGTCGGCTTCCTCGTCGCTGCCCGCGAAGGTGGCGGTACCGAAGGAGGATCCGTCGTAGATCACCTGATCGAGTTCGGCATCGGCGGCCAGGGCGACGAAGGATTTCTCCTCCTCGCCCGGCTCGTCCTTGGTCTTGTTCGCCTCGGTGAGCAGTTCGTCGTCGAGGGCGTTCTTCTCGCGGTGCGGTTTGCCGATCACGTGGTCGCGTTGCAACTCGAGCTGCGCGGCCAGATCCAGCAGCACCGGCACCGACGGCAGGAAAACGCTCGCGGTCTCCCCCGGCTTGCGGGCACGCACGAAACGCCCGATGGCCTGGGCGAAGTACAGCGGTGTCGACGCGCTGGTGGCGTACACGCCGACCGCGAGGCGCGGCACGTCGACACCTTCGGACACCATGCGCACCGCGACCATCCACGGCTGGGTGCTGCTCGCGAACTCGCCGATGCGCTGCGAGGACTGCGGGTCGTCGGAGAGCACCAGCGCGGGCCGCTCCCCCGAGATGTGTTCCAGCAGTTCGGCGTAGTCGCGGGCGCGTTCCTGATCGGTGGCGATGACCAGCCCACCGGCATCCGGGATGCCGGAGGACCGCAACTGCCGCAGCCGGGTGTCGGCCGCGCGCAGCACCGCCGAGATCCAGTCGCCGGCGGGGTCGAGCGCGGTGCGCCAGGCGCGGGCGGTCTGTTCGGCGCTGAGGGGTTCGCCGAGGCGGGCGGTGTGTTCCTCGCCCGCGCTGTCGCGCCAGTGCGCGTCGCCGGAGTAGGCGAGGAACACCACGGGCCGGACGACGCCGTCGGCGAGGGCGTCGGCGTACCCGTAGGAGTGGTCGGCGCGCGAACGCGGGAAACCGGACTCGTCGGGTTCGTAGGTGACGAACGGGATCTTGGAATCGTCACTGCGGAACGGCGTACCGGTCAGGGCCAGGCGGCGGGTGGCGTCGCCGAAGGCCTCCTCGGTGGCCTCACCCCAGGATTTCGCGTCGCCCGCGTGGTGGATCTCGTCGAGGATCACCAGGGTGCGGCGGTTCTCGGTGCGCACCCGGTGCCGGGTGGGATGCGCGGCGACCTGGGCGTAGGTGACGACCACACCGTGGTAGTCGCCGGAGGTGCCGCCGGTGGAGTTGGAGAAGCGGGAGTCGAGCTGGATACCCGAACGCGCCGCGGAGGCGGCCCACTGGTGCTTGAGGTGCTCGGTCGGCGCGACGACGGTGATCTGATCCACCGTCCGATCCGCCAGCAACTCGGCGGCAACCCGCAGCGCGAAGGTGGTCTTACCGGCGCCGGGCGTGGCGACCGCGAGGAAGTCGCGTGGCTTGGTGGCCAGGTATTTCGTCAGGGCGCGGCGCTGCCAGGCGCGCAGGGAACCGCCCGACGCACCACCCGCCGTCGAATCGCCCGGTGTACCCGCTTCTCTCGCCGCAGCGACGCCACCCGACCCAGTCACGCAGACGACCCTAGCCGCCCGATACGGCGTGTCGCCAACACCGACGCGGCGTGCGCGACGGGCGTCACATCCCGGCCGAGGTCACCGGCCATTTACCTGTTACCCACCGACACGATGCTCGTCCCGCACCCCATGGTCGACATCGGTGCGGGATGCTGGACAACGACATGAGCAACAACGAGGCCCACGCGACCGACGCCGCGTATCCGCCGCCCACCCCTGGGCCCGGCGGTGCGGTGGCCGTACCCGTGCCCGCCGGGCAACATCCGCGCGAACACGCGCGGTGGCTGTCGTGGTCGCGGACGGCGTGGCGGCTGATCGTGCGGGTCGCGCACAAGTGCTGGGACAACTCGATTTTCGCCAAGTCGGCGGCGGCGGCGTTCTGGCAGACGCTGTCGCTGGCACCGCTGCTGCTCGGCCTGCTCGGCAGCCTCGGCTACGTGGGTGGGCTGTTCGGCCCCGACACCGTGCAGATCGTGGAAGCCAAGATCATCGCGTTCAGCCGGGACTTCTTCAGCCCGTCGGTGGTGTCGGACCTGATCGAACCCACCGTCGACGATGTGCTCGGCCGTGGCCGTGGCGCGGTGGTGTCGTTCGGTTTCGTGCTGTCGCTGTGGGCCGGGTCCTCGGCCATGGCGACCTTCGTCGACGCGATCGTCGAGGCGCACGGTCAGCAGGACGCCCGCCACCCGGTGTGGCAACGCATCTTCGCGTTGCTGCTGTACGTGCAGTTCCTGGTGGCGGCGGTGTTGTTGCTGCCGATTATCGCGCTGGGGCCCACCCGCATCGGGCGGGTGCTGCCCGATGCCTGGCGCGAACCGGGGCTGCGGGTGATCGACACGTTCTACTACCCGATCGTCGGGTTGCTGCTCATCGTCGGACTCACCACGCTCTACAAACTCGCGCTGCACAAATCGCTGCCGTGGCACCGGTTGTTCGCCGGGGCACTGGTCGCGGGGGTGTTCTTCATGGCCGCCAGCGACCTGCTGCGCCGCTACCTGTCCTGGATCACCGAGACCGGGGTGAGTTACGGCGCGCTGGCCACCCCGATCGCATTCCTGCTGTTCACCTATTTCCTCGGCTTCGCGGTGATCCTCGGCGCCGAGTTCAACGCGGCGGTACAGGAGTTCTGGCCCGCACGCGCCACCCGCATCGAGCAGGTGAAGGAATGGATCACCAGTCAGGTGCTGGGTGACGACGAAACCGACAGCGAACACGACGAAAGCGCCGACGCCTCGACGGAGGCGCCGGCGTCGTCACCGACGGCGGAACCGGCTCAGTCGCCGCCCTTGCGCAAGCGCTCGTAGACCTTCTTGCAGTCCGGGCAGACCGGTGAGCCGGGCTTGGGCGACCGGGTCACCGGGAACACCTCACCGCACAGCGCGACGACCATGGTGCCCATCACGGCACTCTCGGCGATCCGGTCCTTCTTCACGTAGTGGAAGAACTTGGGGACGTCGTCACCGGTTGTCTCGTCGGTCGTGGTTTCCGGGCGTACCAGAGTGTCCGTACTCATGCCTTCCATGATGCCGCATCCGGGCGGTGGCTCGCTGACCAGCCGCGTGTGCGCCTGGCGACGGCAAGTGGAAGACTCGGGAGCATGCAGTCCAACGGCGAGTCCCCCGGCGCCGGCGATCCGACCCCGGAACCCGAAGTGCACCTGCCGGGCAAAGGTGCCTCGCGGGGGTTCTTCCGCGACTCCGGTGAGCATCCGGTGCTCATCACCGAGGCCGCGACCTCGCTCGACGAGCAGCACCGCGCCCGGGTACGCCGCTACATGATCATCATGGGTTTCCGGATCCCGTGCCTGATCCTCGCGGCCATCGCCTACAGCGTGTTCGAGAACCCGCTCATCTCCATCCTCATCATCGCCGCGTCGGTGCCGCTGCCGTGGATCGCGGTACTGATCGCCAACGACCGGCCGCCGCGCACCAAGGACGAACCGAGCCGCTGGGACGGCCGCCGCGAGGAGATCGCCCTCGAGGCGCGCTCACGCAAAGCCCTCGAGTGAACGCCGCGGCCGCCTGATCAGGATCGACATCAGCGCCGCCGCGCCGCACAACCCGCCCGCCAGGTACCAGGCCAGGTCGTAGGAACCGTTGAGGTCGCGGATGAAGCCCGCGCCGGTGGCCGCGATCGCCGCACCGACCTGGTGGGCGGCGAACACCCAGCCGAACGCGATCGGTCCGTCGGCACCGAATAGTTCCCGGCACAGCAGCACCGTCGGCGGGACCGTCGCGATCCAGTCCAGGCCGTAGAAGATGATGAACACCCACATGCTCGGCTGGGTGTGCGGGCCGAGCAGCGACGGCAGGATCAACAGCGACAGTCCGCGCAGCGAGTAGTAGCCGAGCAGCAGATAGCGCGGGTCCACCCGGTCCGACAGCCACCCCGAGGCGATGGTGCCCACCACATCGAAGACTCCGACCAGTGCCAGCAACCCGGCCGCCGTGGTCGGTGGCATGCCGTGGTCGTGCGCAGCGGTGACGAAATGGGTGCCGACCAGTCCGTTCGTCGACGCGCCGCACACCGCGAAACCGCCTGCGAGCAACCAGAATCCGGGCCTGCGGGCGGCTGTGGCGAGCACCCGCAGCGCCCGGCCCGCTCCCCCGGCGACCGGCTGCCGCACACCGACGTCCGAACCCGGTTCGGCACCGTAGGCGCGCACGCCCGCATCGCTGGGATAGTCGCGCACGAACAACCACACCAGCGGCACCACCGCCAGGGCAACGGCCGCGACGATCACCGACGGCAGGCGCCACCCGTGATCGTGGGCGAGCATCGAGACCAGCGGCAGGAACACCAGTTGCCCCGTCGCGCCCGCCGCCGTCAGGATGCCCGTCACCAAGCCCCGGCTGCGGACGAACCAGCGGCCGGTGATGGTGGCGACGAACGGCATCGACATCGAACCGACGCCGATACCGACCAGCAGACCCCACGTCATCAGGAGCTGCCAGGACTGGGTCATGAACACTGTGAGCCCGGCACCCGCGGCGATCAGCACCAGCGCCGCGCACACCACCCGGCGGATACCGAACCGGTCCATCAGCGCCGCGGCGAACGGCGAGATCAGGCCGTAGAGCAGCATGTTCAGGGAGACGGCGGCCGAGATCGTCGCGTGCGACCACCCGAACTCGTCGTGCAACGGTTCGATCAGGACGCTGGGGACCGACCGGAACGCCGCCGCGCCGAGGAGCGCGACGAAGCCGACGCCCGCGACGATCCAGGCGGGGTGCAGGGTGCGACGGGGTTCGTCGACGAGCCGGCCGACTACCGCTGGTTCGGGTTCGATCGGGACTTCACCGGCGGGCGGTGTGAGTGGGCGCAGGTCGGTCACCCTGGTGATCATGAAGGATATTGCCGTTTCGAACGAGTGGCCGGAGTGACACGTTTCGTCGATATCCGGCCAATTCGATCGGCCGGCCGGGTAGCGGCCACCGGAGCCACGCTCCGGGCGCAGCATTTCGGTCGACAGCGCGGCCTGCGCGGCATACCGTGCGAGAGGAGCCGCCGATGCCCGTGCCGCACGGCCTCTGCCGGGTTCGCGACGGTCGGGCCTCGCTTTCGTGGCGGTGTCTCGAACCTCCGATCTACCAGGGAGACACTATGATTCGTTGGACCTGGGCGTTCATCGACCGGCCCGCAGCCGCTTTCGACGAGTGCGTACGGTTCTGGGCAGAGGCGACCGGGTCGACGGTGTCGCCGCCGCGTGGAGCGCACGGTGAGTTCGTCACGCTGCTGCCGTCGACCGGACCCGCGTGGCTGAAGATGCAGCGGGTGGGCGGCGCAGGCGGGACACACCTCGACCTGGATGTCGACGACATCCCCGCCGCGGTAGCCGAGGCGACGGCACTCGGGGCCCAGGTCGTCCTGGTCGATCCCGACTACACAGTGATGGAATCACCTGCGGGACAGACCTTCTGCTTCACTCTCGCGGGTCCGTCCCCCGCTACCGGTGCGATGGCACGGGTCACGGCGCCCGATGGAAATATCGCGGCACTCGACCAGATCTGCCTCGACCTCGCACCGACCGACCTCGACTCCGACACCTCGTTCTGGCAGGCGCTCACCGGGTGGTCCCCCGAATCGACCCGGCGCCCCGAGTTCGAACGCCTGCGCGATCCCGCACAACCACTGCAGTTCCTGCTGCAACGCCTCGACGAGCCTCGACACCCCGGCGCCCACATCGATTTCGCGGCCACCGACATGTCCGCCGTCGCCACCTGGCACGAATCCCTCGGCGCCACCCGTCTCGTGGACGAGGAGTTCTGGATCGTCCTCGCCGATCCCAGTGGCACCCCCTACTGCGTGACCTCCCGCAAGCCGTCCTGAGCTGGCCGAGGCGCGGTTCGCCGAGACTGGCAGAGTGGTCGGGTGCCTACGAACCCCACCACCACCGGTTCCCTGCTCACCGCACTGTGCCCGGATCTGCGCGCGGCGCTGACCAGGGTGGACTACACCGCCGACGGGCTGGTCGACGCGCTCGGCCCGGATGTGCATGCGGCACTCGGTCGTTCGGAGCCGGTGCCGGTGCGTCGTGCCGCACGCGACGCCGGTGAGCTCGGCACACTGATCCGGTTGCTGCTGCTCGGCGACGCACTGCCCGAAACCGACGTGGCCGCGGCGCTGGCGCCGGTGCGCGTCGACGACGCCGTGGCCGCCGGGCTGCTCACCAGAGACGGCGACGAGGTGAGTGCCGCACTCGACCTGCGCCCGCTCGACGCCGGCCACGGGAACCGCTGGATCCTGTCCGATCTCGACGACTCGATGCGCAGGCGAACCCTCACCGAGGAGCACGTTCTCGGGGTCGGCCACGCCTCGCTCTCGCTGCTGCGGGCCACCCCGACAGAACCGGTGGGCACCCTGCTCGACCTGGGCACCGGCTGCGGTGTGCAGGCCGTGCACGCGGCCGCCTACGCGGACAAGATCACCGCAACCGATGTGAATCCGCGCGCGCTCTGGCTGGCACAGGCCACCGCCGCGCTCAACGAACTCGAGATCGAGCTGCTCGAAGGGTCGTGGTTCGAGCCGGTGGCGGGCAGGCGGTTCGATCAGATCGTCGCCAATCCGCCCTTCGTCGTGGGGCCCGCCCGCATCGAACACACCTACCGGGACTCCGGGCTCGCACTCGACGGGGCGAGCGAACTGGTGATCGGGCAGGCCGCCGGACTGCTCGCACCCGGCGGTACCGCGGCCATGCTCGCCGCCTGGGTGCATGTCGAGGGGCAGGACTGGCGGCAGCGGGTGTCGTCGTGGCTGCCGGAACACGGCGTCGACGCGTGGGTGGTGCAGCGCGATGTCGCCGATCCCGGACTGTATGTGGGCACCTGGTTGCGCGACGCGGGCCTGGACCCGCGCGACGCGGAAGCGCAGGAACGCGCGGCACACTGGCTCGATGCCTTCGAGGCCGCCGACGTGGCGGGTATCGGCTTCGGCTTCGTCTACCTGCGGGCCATCGACGGGCCGACCGAACTGCTTGCCGAGGACCTCACCCACGGCTTCGACGACCCGCTCGGGGCCGAAGTGGGCGACTATTTCGCCCGTTCGGCCTGGTTGCGAGCGGTGGCCGCCGACGAAAACCTCGCGTGGCGTTCACGTTTCGCGCCGAGCCCGGCCACTGCCCTGGAACGGGTGTACCTGCCGGGTGAGGACGGCTGGGCCGAGCAGGTGGCGCGGTTGCACCGCGGCGACGGTCCGCGCTGGCAGCACGAGGTCGACGAGACGACCGTCGCGCTCGTCGCGGGAATGCGGGCTGACGGTCTGCCGTTGTACGAACTGATCGAACTGCTCGCGCTCGCCGACGGAGCCGAGCAGGTGGCCCCCGAGTTCGCGGCCCAGGCCCTGGGCGTGGTCGCCGGCCTCGTCCGCCACGGGTTGATTCGGCCGGTGTAGACCGGGCCGGACGGGGCACGCGTTCCACGACGGCGTCCTTCTCAGGAACTTCTCAGCCGTGCACCGATAAATCCGCAGCTCAGAGCGGTTTATCACGCACGGGATCGGGAACTTTCTCTAAGTCGGGTCCGTTGATCGGAGTGAGACACCACCGACAGGAGGCAAGTCATGACAAGCCCCGCCACTACTCGAGTGCGCCCCAGCGAGTCCGATATCGACGCCCAGAGCCCCGCCGCCGACCTGGTACGCGTGTACCTGAACGGGATCGGCCGCACGGCGCTGCTCACGGCGGCCGACGAGGTCGAGCTGGCCAAGCGTATCGAGGCGGGCCTGTATGCCCAGCACCTGCTCGAGACCGGCAAGCGGTTATCGGCGGCCCGCAAGCGTGACCTGGCCGTTCTGGTCCGCGAGGGGCAAGCCGCCCGCTCGCACCTGCTCGAGGCCAACCTGCGTCTGGTGGTTTCGCTGGCCAAGCGATACACCGGCCGCGGCATGCCGTTGCTCGATCTCATCCAGGAGGGCAACCTCGGCCTCATCCGCGCGATGGAGAAGTTCGACTACGCCAAGGGCTTCAAGTTCTCCACCTACGCCACCTGGTGGATCCGCCAGGCCATCACCAGGGGTATGGCCGATCAGAGCCGCACCATCCGGCTGCCCGTGCACCTGGTCGAACAGGTGAACAAGCTCGCCAGGATCAAGCGTGAACTGCATCAGCAGCTCGGTCGCGAGGCCACCGATGCCGAACTGGCCAACGAGTCAGGCATCCCGGTGGAGAAGATCGCCGACCTGCTCGACCACAGCCGCGACCCGGTGAGCCTCGACATGCCCGTCGGTAACGACGAGGAAGCGCCCCTCGGCGACTTCATCGAGGACTCCGAGGCCACCTCGGCCGAGAGCGCCGTGATCGCGGGCCTGCTCCACCACGACGTCCGTAGCGTCCTGGCCACCCTCGACGAACGCGAACAGCAGGTGATCCGCCTGCGCTTCGGCCTCGACGACGGGCAACCCCGTACCCTCGACCAGATCGGCAAGCTGTTCGGCCTGTCCCGCGAGCGGGTGCGTCAGATCGAGCGCGAGGTCATGTCGAAGCTGCGCAAGGGTGAGCGCGCCGACCGCCTGCGTGCCTACGCGAGCTGATCCCCTGTCAGCGCCGTGCTGATCCGCCGCCATCGTGCCGACGGTGACCTGCGTGCGCTGACCCAGACCTGACGGCCCTCAGGGGTCGTCTTCCGAAACGCCGACCGGTGTCCGTGACTCCATCCCCCTCCGGGGTCGCGAACCGGTCGGCGTTGTCCGTTCACCACCGCCCCGCCTGTGGCATGTACGGCCACTGAGCGGGCGCCAGGTGCGCCGACGCGGGCGTGTGGTCGTTCATGCCAGGCGTCGGGGGCCGGTGTCGAAGCGGGTGGGTTGGGGGCCGATGCGGGCGCGGGCGTAGATGATCTCGGCCGAGCCGGGGGAAGCCAGGACGGGGTCGCAGGACAGTTCGCGCATCTGGGGAATGTCGTCGAAGAGGGCCGAAATGCGTTGGGCCAGTTCGATGAGCGCCGCCTTGTCGACACCCGGTCCCGCCGGGCCGGGCGAGAGCAGTGGTGCGGCGCGAGGTGCGTCGATCAGGGCGGCGGCCTCGTCGGCGGTCAGCGGTAGCGCGCGGTAGGCGCGGTCGCCGAGCAGGTCCATGATCATGCCGGACAGGCCGAACTCGATGACCGAGCCGAACGACGGGTCGTCGGTGACGCTCAGCACGCATCCGACGCCCTTGGTGGCCATCTTCTGCACGTGCAGCAGGGGATCGCCGCAGATCGCGACGAGATCGGTGTACGCCTGACGGACCGCATCGGGCCCCCACAGATCCAAACGCACCCCGATCAGATCTGGCCTGCGCCGCCACAGCTCACCGGTGGCCTTCGCGGCGACCGGGTAGCCCAGTTCCTCGGCTGCGGCCACCGCCTGCTCCGCGTCACGCACCGCCCGGAAGTCGACGATGTCGATGCCGTAGCACTCGAGCAACCGCACCGCCTCGTCATCGGTGAGCCACCGTCCCGACGACCCGGCCGACCATTGCTCCACCAGCGCCGTCGCCGCGGCGGTGTCGATGCAGGGAGGACGAACCACCGGTGAGACGGGCCGATCCCGCCAGCGCGCGTAGCGATCGACCCTGGCCAGCGCACGGGCGGCACGTTCCGGATCGGGATACGACGGGATGGACCCGCGTCCGGGCGCACCTCCGGTCGACCGCACGGCGAGCAGATCGGGAATTCCGGATTCCGCCACGAAGGTGGTGAGCACCGGTTTGTCCCGGTCGGGTGCGGCGGCCGCAGCCGCACGCAACGCATCCGCGAACCCACCCATATGCACCGGCACCGGCGGCGCGACAACCACGATCACCGCATCGACTTCCTCACTGCGCAGAGCCGCCAGGACGGCCTCCCGGTAGTCGGCAGGAGTTGCCTCGGGCCCGAGATCCACCGGCCCGTCAGCCGCAACACCTCCGACGTCGCCATCTGGACCGCCCAGTCCGCGTTCGGTCGGCCGGGCTCCGGGGCCGCGGTCGACGGCTGTGGGCGGGCGGTGGATACGCAGGCCCTCGCTGGTGGCCGCGTCGATGGCCAGCCAGTTCAGGGCAGCGCTGTTGCCGACCACCGCGACCCGTGGTCCGCGCGGCAACGGCTGACACGCCAGCAGTGCGGCGCAGTCGAACAGTTCGGAGATGGAGTCCACCTGAATGATCCCGGCCTGGGCGAACAGGTCACGCACCACTGTGCGATCCATATCGGCGCCGGCGGCCAGTCTGCCGCTGCTCACGGCCACGATCGGTTTGCCGCGCGCCACCCGCCGCGCGAGCCGGGAGAACTTGCGCGGATTACCGAAACTCTCCAGGTAGAGCAGGATCACCTCGGTATCGGCGGCGGTGTCCCAGTACTGCAGCAGGTCGTTGCCCGACACATCGGCGCGGTTGCCCGCCGACACGAACGTCGACACCCCGAGATTGCGGGTGGCGGCCTCGGCGAGAATGGCGGCGCCGAGCGGGCCGGACTGGCAGAAGAACCCGATCCGCCCACGCTGCGGCAGGACCGGGGCGAGGGTGGCATTGAGCCCTACGGCCGGGTCGGTATTGGCGATGCCGAGCGCGCTCGGTCCGACCACCCGCATCCCGTGCCCCCGGGCGGCGGCGACCAGGTCCTGTTCGGCGGCCAACCCGGCGGGCCCGGTCTCCCCGAAACCGGCGGTGAGCACGATCAAGCCTTTGACGCCCTTGGCCATGCAGTCGTCGAGCACCGATCCGATCGCGGCGGGCGGCACCGCGACGACGGCGAGGTCGACCTCGTCGGGAATCTCGCGGACGGTGGCGTAGGCGCGCACCCCGCGGACCGACCGGCGGTGCGGATTCACCGGGAACACCGGGCCGGCGAATCCCCCGGCGAGCAGGTTGGCCAGTACGGCACCGCCGACCCGTGTGCTCTCCGGCGACGCGCCGATCACCGCCACCGAACCGGGTGCGAGCAGATTGCCCACGCTGCGCGCCTCCGACGCCGCCTCCCTGGCGTCCCGGACGGTGCGCAGGGCCTCGGTGGGGTCGATCGCGAACTCCAGGTGCACCTCGGAGCCGTCGCGGCTGCGCTGCAACTGGTAGCCGGCGTCACGGAACACCGTGATCATGGCCTCGTTCTCGGCCAGCACCTCGGCGGTGAAGGTCTCCACCTCGTTCTCGGCGGCGGCACCCGCGAGGTGCTCGAGCAGGATCGACCCGAGTCCGCGCCCCTGGTGTTCGTCGGCGACGACGAACGCCACCTCGGCCGCGCGCGGCCCCGGCCGGTCGAGCAGTTCGTAGCGGGCCACCGCGATGATCGCGGTACCGAGCACCGCGACCAGCCCCACTCGATCGTGATAGTCGACATGGGTGGTGCGGTACATGTCCTTCGGCGAGATTCTCGGATAGGGACCGAAATAGCGCAGGTAGCGGGTGCGATCCGAGAGCCGGGCGTGGAAATCCGCGAGCGCGTCGGCATCGGCGGGCACGATCGGGCGGATCCGCACCACCCCGCCGTCGGCCGCCAGCACATCACCGAACAGCTGCGGCGGCGGCTCGGGCGGGTTCGCGGGCGTATCGGGGGTATCGGGCAGCAGTGGTTCAGTCACGGGGATCCTCCGGGTCGAGACCGAGCAGCGAGAAACTGGCCCGTCGGGTGGCCGAGATGGCGGTGTCGACCGCGCGCTGGGCTCGGACCTCGTCGGCGTCACCGATCTCGGGGGTGCCGCCCGGCCCGTCCCACGGGCGGTAGGTCGGGTCGCCACCGTCGCTCATCGTCGTCGGCGGGGTGATCCGCGGCGCCGACGCGCGTACCTGCTCGCGCCAGCTCTCGGGAATCGGGGTGTCCGGCGCCAAGGGGCGATCCAGCGCGGCCGCGAGCAGGTGCGTCCACGCCCGTGGCACCACCCGCACCACCCCGTAGCCACCGCCACCGAGCGCGAGCCATCTGCCCTCGGCGTGGCGGTCGGCCAGCTCGCGCATGGCGAGGAAGGCCGCGCGCTGACCGTCGACGGTCAGTTCCAGATCGGCGAGCGGGTCCTCGCGGTGGGTGTCCACCCCGCACTGGCTCACGATGATCTGCGGCCGGAACGCGGCGATCGCACCGGGCACCACCGCGTGAAAACCGCGCAGCCACTGCGCGTCCCGGGTGCCGGGCAGCAACGGCAGGTTGATCGAGGTGCCCTCGGCGCTGCCGAGCCCGGTCTCCTCCGGCCACCCCGTATTGGGCCACAGCGTGGCCGGATGCTGGTGCAGCGACACCGTGAGCACCCGTGGATCGGCGTAGAAGGCGCGCTGCACACCGTCGCCGTGATGGACATCGACATCCACATACGCGATCCGGTCGAATCCGTTGTCCAGCAACCAGGAGATCGCGATCGCGGCGTCGTTGTAGATGCAGAACCCCGCCGCCGAATCCGGCATGGCGTGGTGCATGCCGCCGCCGATGCTCACCGCGCGCCGGGTACGCCCGGCCGCGATCTCCCGCGCCGCGGCCAGCGTGCCGCCGACGATCACCGAAGCCGCCTCGTGCATGTGCGGGAAGACCGGATTGTCGGCGGTGCCCAGGCCGTAGAGGGTGTCCTCCGGGGTGGCGGGTCCCGCACCGGCTCGGCGGACCGCCTGGATATAGGCATTGCTGTGCACCCGCATCAGCTCGCCCTGGGTAGCCTCGGCAGGCGCGAGTGGTTCGATACCGTCGAGCAGGCCGAGACTTTCGGCCAGCGACATGGTGAACCGCAGGCGCGCCGGTTTCATCGGATGTTCGGGGCTCCAGGTGTAGCCGAGGAATCGCTCGGTCCAAACGAGGGTTCCCGGCGCTCGGCTCGGTGGCACAGTGACCATGCTCGCCACGCTAGCCGGAAGCAGCGGGCCCCGTGAGACGTTGACATGCAGTAGAAATAGGGCCGCCGGTCCAGCGCACGGACCGGCGTTCGCCCGTGGGTAGAATCGTGCCGACGAAGGGGTTATCAGGTGAAAGATCTGGTCGACACCACGGAGATGTACCTCCGTACCATCTACGACCTCGAGGAAGAGGGCGTGGTGCCCTTGCGGGCACGAATCGCCGAGCGGCTCGAGCAGAGTGGTCCGACGGTGAGCCAGACTGTCGCGCGGATGGAACGCGACGGCCTGCTGCTCGTCGCGGGTGACCGCCATCTCGAGCTGACCGACAAGGGGCGCTCGATGGCGGTCGCGGTGATGCGCAAGCACCGGCTCGCCGAGCGGTTGCTGGTCGACATCATCGGGCTGGACTGGCAGAACGTGCACGCCGAGGCGTGTCGCTGGGAGCACGTGATGAGCGAGGAGGTGGAGCGGCGCCTGATCGAGGTGCTCAACCACCCGACCACCTCGCCCTACGGCAACCCCATCCCCGGCCTCGACGAACTCGGCCTCGCCGACCCGCCGCCGGTGGAGGAGAAGCTCATCCGCCTCTCGGACCTGCCCAACGGCGCGCTGCACGCGGTGGTCGTGCGCAGGCTGGCCGAGCACATCCAGACCGACCCCGAGGTCATCGGCCGGTTGCGGGAGGCCGGTGTCGTTCCCGACGCGCGCGTCACCGTGGAGACCAAGCCGGGTGCGGTGCTGATCACGGTGCCGGGGCACCACGGTTTCGAATTGTCCGAGGAGATGGCGCACGCCGTCCAGGTGAGGCTGGTCTGATTCGTGAAACTTCTGGTCACCGGCGGCGCCGGCTATGTGGGCGGCGTGTGCGCCGCGGTGTTGCTCGAGCAGGGCAACGAGGTGGTCGTCGTCGACGACCTGTCGACCGGTAACGCCGACGGTGTCCCGGCGGGCGCGCGATTCGTCGAAGGCGATATCGCCGAGGCCGCCCCGGCCCTGCTGCGCGCCGAATCCTTCGACGGTGTCCTGCATTTCGCCGCCCAGTCGCTGGTCGGCGAGTCGGTGGAGCAGCCGGCCAAGTACTGGCACGGCAACGTGGCAAAGACGCTGACCCTGCTCGACGCGATGCGCGAGACCGGCACCGGGCGCCTGGTGTTCTCCTCGACGGCGGCGGTCTACGGCGAGCCCGAACAGGTGCCGATCACCGAGGACTCGCCCACCCGCCCGACCAACCCCTACGGCGCGAGCAAACTGGCGATCGACCACGCCATCACCTCCTACGCGGTGGCCTACGGGCTGGCCGCGACGAGCCTGCGCTACTTCAATGTGGCGGGCGCCTACGCCGGGCTCGGCGAAAACCGTGTGGTGGAAACCCATCTGATCCCCCTCGTGCTGCAGGTGGCGCTCGGTCACCGCAAGGCGATCTCGGTGTACGGCACCGATTGGCCCACCCCCGACGGCACTTGTGTGCGCGACTACATCCACATCCGTGATCTGGCCCAGGCGCATCTGCTCGCCCTGTCGTCCTCGCAGCCGGGCAGTCACCGCGTTCTCAACCTCGGTTCCGGCACCGGTTTCTCGGTGCGCGAGGTGATCTCGGCGTGCGAGCGGGTGACCGGTCTGCCCATCGAGGCCATCGACGCGCCCCGCCGCGCGGGCGACCCGGCCGTCCTGATCGCCTCGAGCGAGAAGGCGATCGCCGAACTGGGCTGGACGCCCGAGCACAACGACATCGACGAGATCGTCACCGACGCCTGGGAATTCCTGCGTTCGCTCGGCGACAAGGCGCACAGCGCCCGCTGACCCGGTCGACCGGTGCGGCCCGCTCACGGCCGCACCGGCCCCAGGTCGACCCCGAGATCGGCGGCGATCTGGCGCCCGCAGTCGGCCAGAGTGCGCAACCGTTCGGGCCGAAGACCCGACTGCAGCGACGTTTCCAGCAGTACCGCCATCGGATGGTCACCGTCGGCATCCACGGCGGCGGCCAGCGCGATGCCCGCGAACGGCCCGTCGCCGCGCACGTAGGCACTGAAGCCGAGCAGTGCGGCGGCCTCGGCGCGGTCGCCCGCCGGGGTGGCCCTGGCCAGCTGTGCCCACAACCCTTCCGCCGCTTCGGCGTGGTCGGTGACAGCCAGCCCGTAGAGCGCGTCCCGTACCGCCCGATCACGCAAAGTGGCGGCCAGCCTGGCGAATTCGCGATCGGCGCGTGGCAGTCCCGAGGCGGCGTCGGCGATCTGCCACAGCACCCACTCCAGCGCGCGACGCTGAAACACCGCGCCCTCCCCCACCCGTTCGGCCGTCGCGAGCCCGCCACGGTAGCGGGCGACGGCCGGTCCGAGCTTGCGCCGAACCCGCGCGCACAACTGTTCGTCGGGTTCGACCAGCGCCGTGAGTTCGCCGCGGGAGCGCCGTATCTGCCTGCCGTCGAGCACATGTGACAGCGAGACCATCGAGGAGTCCGGGTCGGCGACCAACCCGCCGCCGGCCCCGAGCAGACTGCGGTATCGCGCGCCCGCGGCGACGGCCCGCACCGCCCAGGCCCCACGCACCTCGATCCCCTGCGCCCCGATCGCGGCGAGCAGCGCGTGGCCGCGCGCGGCGGTGGCCGAGAAAGATCGCTGCCGGTCGTCGACGAAGACGGCGAACACCCCGCTCGCCTGTTCACGCACGCAGATCGACCCGAGGCACCCGAGGAAATGCTCGTAGTGGTCGGGATCGGTGACGGCGTCGAGGTCGAAGCGCACCACCGCGTCGATCGCGGCGGCGGCCGTGGGGTGCGGATGCAGGACGGCGACGACGAGGGAGCGTTCGGGTACGAAACCGAGCATCGCCGGGAGCGCGGCGATGAGATCGCCGGGCTCGTCGACGTGGACGGCGGGGGTAGGCAGATCCCGGTAACCGGGGCCTGTCTCGGCACAGGTGAGCGCCCGGGGAAAAGGGCCGGTGCGCTTGGCCCGCCGGGTCGGGTTGGTCGAAGATGTCATGGTTCGAGCGTCCTCGCCCGCCGTCCCGGCACCGTCGGCGCGACCAGGGCTTATCGCCGCCCTGTGCACAGCGGAGAACCTGTGCACAACCACCGCGGGCGCGGGTTCGGGCGCACCGGGAATGTCGGTGCCGCGTGGTAACGGCCGATCAGCGCGTGCGTACGGAGTGCACGGCCGTGGCGAACAGCTCGTCGACAGCGGCTTTGTCCGGTTCGCCCGCGCCGAAGGTCATCGAGGTCACGGTGATCCGGATGTCGCCGACGCGCCCGACCGAGGTGTACATGGTCTGTGTCAGCCCGGCCCCACCGACATCCGGAATCACGCTGCGCCGCAAGGTCATCGCCTCGTCGGCGCCGGCCGGTACGTGCGCGGAGACCTCGGTGGTGACGGTCGACCCCGCTCCCGCCCGGCTCACCCGGATCTGTTCGCAGGCCCGCAACCGGTCACGCACCCGCGCGAGCAGTTCGGTGGTCCGCGACAGTTCGACGGTGAGACTGGCCCGGCTCGCCTCGTCGGTCCCCACCGCCACCGCGGGCGGCTCCGTACCGGGCTCGGACTCCGGCGGCGTGCATTCGACCGGGCTCACGGTCGCACCCATCCCGACGCCGTCCAGATCCCCCGCCGCGGCCGAGGCGGCCTGCGGCGTGAGCACGACCGCCGGATAGGCGGACGGGAACTCGTGTGGGCCGGGCAGCAGATCGGCGGGAGCGGCCTCGACATGGTGCATCGAGGTGGCGCTCTCGGCGACCGGGATGCCGCTCACCGCCTCGGCACACCCGGTCAGCGCCCCCGCCATCAGCACGGCACAGGCCATGACTCGCCGACGACCAGCCGTCGTCGGAACGGCCCTGCTGAGCGAGGTGCGCGCCACGTTCACACCTTTCACTGTGCCCCACCGGACCGAGCGGTCGCCGCGCGCCACGCCGGAGGGAATGCCGGGGCGCGTGCGGCTGTTGGAAGCAGGACGAGCCGTCCTCCGGCCGTGTGCGTGGGTCGTGCTCGCATGGGGGACAATGGACGAGCCTCCCCCGCCGCGAGCGTTGGTGGACCGCGCAGGAAGGAGAAACGCGATGGATGACCAGTCGCATATGTACGAACTGGAGTTTCCGGCACCGCAGTTGTCCGCGGACGACGGCGCCGGTCCCGTGCTGGTGCACGGGCTGGAAGGTTTCACCGACGCCGGCCACGCGGTGCGCCTGGCAACGACGCACCTGCGCGAGAGCCTGGAATCGGAACTGGTCGCGTCGTTCGACGTGGACGAGCTGCTCGACTACCGGTCGCGCCGTCCCCTGATGACGTTCAAGACCGATCATTTCGCCGATTACGCCGAGCCCGAACTGAACCTGTGGGCGTTGCGCGACACTGCGGGTACCCCGTTCCTGCTGCTGGCCGGTCTCGAACCGGATCTGCGCTGGGAGAAGTTCACCACCGCCGTGCGGCTGCTGGCCGAACAGCTCGGTGTGCGCCGCACGATCGGCCTGTCGGCGATCCCGATGGCGATCCCGCACACCCGCCCGCTCGGTGTCACCGCGCATTCCTCGGACCGGTCGCTGCTCGGAGAGCATCAGCGCTGGCCGGGTGAGCTGCAGGTGCCCGGCAGCGCGTCGTCGCTGCTCGAGTTCCGGATGGCCCAGCACGGCCACGAATCGCTCGGGTTCTCCGTGCACGTGCCGCACTACCTGGCCCAGACCGACTACCCCGAGGCCGCCCAGACCCTGCTCGAGAGCGTCGCCGACAACACCGGTCTCGAGCTGCCGCTCGCCGCACTCGGCGAGGCGGCCGCGCGGGTGCGCGAACAGGTCGCCGAGCACATCGCGGGCAACGAAGAAGTCGAGACGGTCGTCGCGGCGCTGGAACGCCAGTACGACAGCTTCGTCACGGCCCAGGAACGCCAGTCCAGCCTGCTGGCCGGCGACGGCGAGCTGCCGAGCGGCGAGGAGCTCGGCGCGGAGTTCGAGCGTTTCCTGGCCGAGCAGGGCGGCTACGACGACACCGGACGGGACTGACGCACGGTCGCACCGCACCCGACCACTAGGGTGGTCGGAGTGGATCTGACCGACCTGCTCGAAATTCCCGGTACCGACGCCGACGCGCTCTACGAGTCGTTCGCGCTGTGGGCCGCCGAGCAGGGCACCACCCTGTATCCGGCGCAAGACGAGGCGCTGATGGAGCTGGCGTCGGGGTCCAATGTCATTCTGGCGACCCCGACCGGCTCCGGTAAGTCCCTGGTCGCGGTCGGCGCGCACCTGTTCGCCATGGCCAACGGCCGGCGCAGCTACTACACCGCACCCATCAAGGCGCTGGTGAGCGAGAAGTTCTTCGCGCTGTGCGAGGTGTTCGGCGCCGAGAACGTCGGCATGGTCACCGGTGACGCGGCCGTGAACGCCGACGCGCCGATCATCTGCGCCACCGCCGAGATCCTGGCGAATCTGGCGCTGCGCGAGGGCGCCGACGCCGAGGTGGGTCAGGTAGTGATGGACGAGTTCCATTTCTACGCCGATCCGGACCGTGGCTGGGCCTGGCAGGTGCCGATCATCGAACTGCCCCGCGCCCAATTCCTCTTGATGTCGGCCACGTTGGGTGAGGTGGATTTCTTCGCCACCGACCTCGAGCAGCGCACCGGCAGGCCAACCGCCGTGGTGGCGGGCACCGAACGCCCGGTGCCGCTGACGTTCTCCTACGTGCGCACCCCCATCACCGAAACCCTCGAGGAACTGGTCACCACCCACCAGGCCCCGGTGTACGTCGTCCACTTCACCCAGGCCGCCGCCCTGGAACGCGCCCAGGCGCTGACCAGCGTGAACTTCGCCTCCCGCGCGGAGAAGGACGCCATCGCCGCCGCGATCGGCGACTTCCGGTTCGCCTCCGGTTTCGGCAAGACCCTCTCGCGGCTGATCCGCCACGGTATCGGCGTGCACCACGCGGGCATGCTGCCCAAATACCGCAGGCTGGTGGAGAAACTCGCCCAGGAGGGCCTGCTGAAGGTGGTGTGCGGCACCGACACCCTCGGCGTCGGGATCAACGTGCCGATCCGCACCGTGCTGCTGACCGGACTGACCAAATACGACGGTGTGCGCACCCGCAGGCTCAAGGCCCGCGAGTTCCATCAGATCGCCGGACGCGCCGGACGCGCCGGATTCGACACCATGGGCACCGTCGTCGTGCAGGCCCCCGAGCACGAGGTGGAGAACGCCCGCCTGATCGCCAAGGCGGGCGACGACCCGAAGAAGCAGCGAAAGGTGCAGCGCCGCAAGCCCCCCGAGGGGTTCGTGTCCTGGAGCGAGGAGACCTTCGACCGGTTGGTCGCCGCGCAACCCGAACCGATGGTGTCGCGTTTCGCGGTCACCAACTCGATGCTGCTCAATGTCATCGCCCGGCCGGGCAACTGCTTCTACGCCATGCGGCATCTGCTCGAGGACAATCACGAGCCGCGCCCGGCCCAGCGCAAACACATCCTGCGCGCCATCCGCCTCTACCGTTCGCTGCGCGATGCCGGTGTGGTGCAACAGCTCTCCGAGCCCGACGCCAAGGGCCGGATGGCCCGGCTCACCGTCGACCTGCAACGCGATTTCGCGCTCGATCAGCCGCTGTCGCCGTTCGCCCTCGCCGCGTTCGAGCTCCTCGACCGTGAAAGCCCCACCTACACACTCGATGTCGTGTCCCTGATCGAGGCGACGCTCGAGGATCCGCGCCAGCTGCTGATGGCCCAGCAGCACAAGGCGCGCGGCGCCGCCGTGGCCGAGATGAAGGCCGAGGGCATCGAATACGAGGAGCGCATGGAGCTGCTCGAGGAAGTGACGTGGCCCAAGCCGCTCGCGGAGCTGATCGAGCCCGCGTTCGAGACCTACCGGGCCGGGCACCCGTGGGTGTCGGAGTTCGCGCCGTCACCGAAGTCGGTGGTGCGCGACATGATCGAGCGTGCGATGACCTTCGCCGAACTGATCTCCTTCTACGAGCTGACGCGCTCCGAAGGTGTGGTGCTGCGCTACCTGGCCGACGCCTATCGCGCGCTGCGCCGCACCGTGCCCGACGCGGCGCGCACCGAGGAACTCGACGACCTCACCGAATGGTTAGGCGAGCTGATCCGCCAGGTCGATTCGAGCCTGCTCGACGAATGGGAACAGCTCACCAACCCCGGCGCCGAGATCGACACCGATCAGGTGGCCTTCGGGGCCGAACAGGTGCGCCCGATCTCGGCCAACGAACGCGCCTTCCGGGTCATAGTGCGCAACGCCATGTTCCGCCGGGTGGAACTGGCCTCGCGGCAGCGCTGGTACGAGCTGGATCAGCTCGGGACGGGCCCCGACTGGGCCGAGGAGTTCGCACCCTATTTCGAGGAGTACGAGTCCATCGGCACGGGCCCCGACGCACGCGGCCCGCAGCTGTTCCGGGTGGAGCAGCGGCCCGGTTTCTGGCACGTGCGCCAGGTGATCGACGACCCGGCGGGCGACCACGGGTGGGCGCTGACGGCGATCGTGGATCTCGAGGAGTCCGACGCCGCGGGCGAGGTGGTGTTCGACGAGGTCACGGTAGCGCCGGGCTGAGTCATACCCGATCGATATGACCAATATGACGAATGTTTGACGGATTCGTTGTTGGGTAGGCGCCGCTGATAGTCTCTCCCGGCCGCCGACCGAAAGTTCAACTATGCCCGAATCCCCGTACCTTGTCATCTACCCCGAGCGGGTACGTGCCAACTACCGAACCCTCGCCGCCGCCGTCTCGGCGCAGCGCGAGCAGGGCACCCGGATCAGGTACGCGGTGAAAGCGGCTCCCGTCGACGAGTTGCTGAGCCTGCTCGACGCCGAGGGCGCCGAATTCGACGTCGCCAGTGTCGGTGAGATCGATCAGTGCGTGCGCCTCGGTATCGCGGCGGACAAGCTCTGCTACGGCAATCCGATCAAGAAGGCCGCCCACATCGCCTACGCCCACGCCGCCGGTGTGCGCCGGTTCGCCTTCGACACCGAGGACGATCTCGAGCGCATCGCCGAGCACGCGCCCGGCGCGGAGGTGGAGTGCCGGTTCCTGTCCTCGGCACCGGAGTCGCGCACCCCGTTCGGCACCAAGTTCGGGTGCGCACCCGGCGAGGCCCTGCGGTTGCTCGTACGGGCGCGCGATCTGGGTCTGCGGGTCGGTGGCCCGTACTTCCATGTGGGCTCCCAGCAGCTCGATCCGGCCGCCTGGCGGATCGGTATCGAGCAGGCCGGTGAGATCGTGAAAGCCTTGGCGGACAAGGACATTCACGTCGCCGCGGTGAACATCGGCGGCGGCCTGCCCATCTCCTATGCCGAATCGGCGCCCGAACCGGGTGCGATCGCGGCCGCCGCGGCGCAGGCCGCGGCCGAATTCCTGCCCGCGTCGGTCGAGCTGATCGTGGAACCGGGGCGTGCCCTGGTCGGCAACGCGGGCACCATCCACGCCGAGGTCGTCGGCGTGCGTTTCGCGCCGGACGGGCGGCGCTGGGTGTATCTCGACATCGGCCGATACAACGGTATGGCCGAGACGGAGAACGAGTACATCGCCTACCGTTTCGTCACCGATCGCGACGGCGATCCGGTGGGCGAGGCGGTGGTCGCGGGTCCGACCTGCGACGGCGACGATGTACTGTATCAACGCACGAAGGTCCTTCTGCCGACCACGTTGCGAGCCGGTGATCAGATCCAGATTCTCGACACCGGCGCCTATACCGCGAGTTATTCGTCGGTGTCCTTCAATGGTTTTCCGCCCTTGACCGTTCATGTCTCGGGCGCTGAGCGAGAGTGAGTTTGCCCATGACGGCGGAATTCACCGGCTGGCATGTGCTGGCCGAGTTCGGTGGTGTCGACACAGACCTGTGCGACGATCTCGAACGACTCGAATCGGCGTTGCGTGAGTCTCTGATCGCGGCGGGCGTCACCATCTGCGATGTCGTTCACAAAAAGTTCGAACCGCAGGGGGTGACCGTCCTCGCGCTGTTGTCGGAGTCCCACGCCTCGATTCACACCTATCCGGAGTCCGGCGAGATCTTCGTCGACGTCTTCACCTGCGGCAGCATCGGTGCGGGCGCGACGAAGGCCGTGGAACTTCTGCGAGACAAGTTGTCTCCCAAGGAAGTTCGCATGAAGGTCGTCCAGCGCGGCCACGGCGCCGAGAAGATCTACGAACCGGTGGGCGACGGCCTGACCCGGATCTGGGATCTGCACGAGGTGATCGTCGACACCAACACCCCGTACCAGCACATGGTGATCGCGCGGACCGATCAGGGCATCTCCCTGTTCTCCGACGACGACCGCCAGTCCACCGAGTTCTCCCAGGTCACCTACCACGAGGCCATGATGGTCCCGGCGTTCGTGCTGGCCGAGAAGCTGGACCGGGTGCTCATCATCGGTTCCGGTGAGGGTGTGGCCTCGCAGATGTCGGTGGCGGCCGGGGCGACCCACGTCGACCACGTCGACATCGACCAGCGTGAGGTCGAGCTGTGCGCCCGCCACCTGCCTTACGGGTACACCCCCGAAGAGCTGGCCGCCGCCGTGCGCGGCGAGGGTGCGGTGCACGTGCACTACGCCGACGGCTGGGATTTCCTGGCCAAGGCGCAGGAAGCGGGCACCCGTTACGACGTGATCGTGATCGACCTGCCCGACGAGCGCGTCGAGGACGCCCAGCACAACCGCCTCTACGAGTCGGAGTTCCTGTCGCGATGTAAGGCACTGCTCGCGCCCGGCGGTGTGCTGTCGGCCCAGGCCGGCTGCGCGACCATGTGGCGCAACGAGACCCTCAAGCGGTCGTGGGGACGGTTCCACGAGCAGTTCGCCACCGTGGTGCCCTACGGCAGCGACGAGCACGAGTGGACCTTCCTGTTCGGCCTGAACGAGAAGATCGAGGACCCGGTGCGCGGCATGACCGATCGCCTGGCCCTGCTCCCCTACAAGGCCGAGACCATCGATGCCCGCGCCCTCGAGCGCGGTGCGATCGAGCCGTACGCCTTGCGTCGCTGAGCTGGGCCCGAGACACCGAAGGCGGTGATCCGGTTCGTCCGGGTCACCGCCTTCGTCGTTGTCCACCGCGGCGAATACCGCGATTCCGGTGCGGGTGGACGCCCGTTGTCGGCACTATGCGAAGAGCGAAGCGCCGAGGGAGAAGCGAGTCCGCCCATGACACCGACACCACTGTCCGCCCATGGTCTGATGCCGGTGGGTAGGCCCGCCGACCACCGGCCCCGACTGGACCGGTTGTCCGCGGCGGGGCTCGCGACGTTCGGCGCGCGGTTCGCCGCGGCGCCGGAGCCGACGGCCGCGGATTTCGCACGGCTCGACGGTGATGTGTCGATGCGGTCGTTTCCCGGGTCCGGCGAGCGGGTGCTCGCTCCACTGATGGCCCGGCCGTCGTACTTCTGGGTGGGCAAGTCGTTGCGGCACGTCGGTGACGGGGTTGCCGTGGGACACAATGTCTTTCGCCTGCTCGGTGGGTTACGGGCCCTGAATTTCGTGGCGACGGTCGGCGATTCCGTGCTCGATGGCCGGTCGGCGGTGCTGTTCGACTACGACGACCCGCGCGTGGGTTCGCGCAGGCCCGCCCGGCGGATCTACGACGAACTGCGCGAGATCGAACCGGATCTGTGGCTCGGCCCCAGCTACTTCTCGACTCGGTCGCGGCGAATCCCGATGGGGTGGTTCGCACTCGACGCCTCGGTGCCGTTCGCCGGTCCGGCCTGACCGTGCGCGAACCCGTTGCCCGAGAGCCGATCCCGCGAGAATCAGGCCGACCGGCCGGCCACGAAGCCGCCGTCGACCGGCAGGATATGACCGGTGACGAACTCGGCGTCGGCCAGATACAGCACCGCCGCGGTGGTGTCGGCGACCTCACCGATGCGGTCGAGCAGCGCCAGCGAGGCCGCGGCCCGCTCGTCGCCGTCGCCGAAGAGCGGCGTGCGGATGATGCCGGGAGCCACCGCGTTCACCCGGATGCCCGCGGGCGCGAGTTCGGCGGCCAGGCTGGTGGTCAGCGCGTGCACGCCACCCTTGCTGACCAGTGCGGCCGAGGCCGGTAGTCCGGTCATCGCGTGGTCGATGAGCACCGTGCCGATATTGACGATGCTGCCGCCTGCCCCTTGAGCGAGCAGTTGGCGCACAACGGCTTGCGTGGTGAGGTAGGTGCCTTTGAGGTTGCCGTCGAGATAGCGGTCGAGCTCGGCCTCGGTGACGTCGACGAACGGTGTCGCCCCGAAGACGCCCGCGCTGTTGATCAGCGTATCGACGCGGCCGAAGCGGTCCAGCGCGGTCCGCACATACGCCGCACCCGTTGCGGGCGAACCGATATCGCCGACCACGGTGGCCACCCGGTCCGGGGCGGCCAGGGCGGCGGCGACGTCGGCGAGCTTGGCCGCGTCGCGTCCGCCGAGCACGACCGCGTCCCCGCGGTCGACGAAGGCGCGGGCGACATCGCGCCCGATTCCACTGGATGCGCCGGTGACGATGACCGTCTTGGCTGTCATCTACTGATCCTTTCGATATACGACCGGTCGTCTTGAAATGGGCGACCGGAAGAAGCCTTGCGGAGATGGGGCCGACTCAGGAGGTCACGGCCGGAAATAGTCGTCGAGCAGCCGCCGCAGGCACTTGTCGAGCGGGTCGATCGTGCGGTCGATCTTCATCCGGATCACCGCACCCTCCCAGGATTCCAGCAGGAGGTCGGCGAGGTCGACGGCGTCGATATCGGTCCGGACCGTGCCCTCGGCCTGCGCCGTCCGCAATGCGTCGGCCACCCCGTCCCGCCAGGACCCCCACGCGGCCGACAGTGCCGTGCGCAGCACCTCACTGCCTTCCAGCTCGCCGCCGAGATTGCCGATGAGGCAGCCACCGGTGTACTCGGCGGCGACGAAATCGTCGATCAGGGTGGCGAAGAACCGGCGTAGACCGGAGAGGGCATCGGGCGCGCCCGCGAACGCGGTTGCCAGGTTGCGCTGTACGCACAGCGAGTGATGTTCGATCACCGCCCGGGCGAACGTTTCCTTGCTGTCGAAGTAGTTGTAGAACGATCCCTTGGGCACGCCGACCTTGTCGAGCACCTGTTTGATGCCGGTGCCGTGGTAGCCGTGGGACAGCAGATCGGCGGCGCCCTCTTCGATGAGGAGGGCTCGCGTGTCGTCGCTACGCCGTGGTCGTGCCATGCGACGAATATACGACCGGTCGTCTACTAACGCAACTCCGGCATTCGCCTCATCCGCAGGCGCTCGAATCCCGCACCGGCACAACCGATCTCAGTCGTCGACCCCGCGGGCGGCGAGGGCGTCCCCCATCGCGTCGGCAGTGCGCAAGGCACGGACCACGACCGGGGTGACGAGGGCGGTGGCGGACCAGGAGACGCCGCGGGCGCGGCGGGCTTCGGCGACGTCCTGGACGATGCTCGCCAGGAGTGGGACGCACCGGATCGCCAGGGCCAGCAGCAAACTCACTCGTTCCGGATCGACACCGACACGACGCAGCGGGGCGAGAGCGCGGGTGAGGGCGTCGAGCATGGCGGTGACGCGCGTGGTGACAGTGACCAGGGCGGCGAGGGCCACCGAGACGAGCAGGACACCGCAGACGGCGATCGCGCGGGCTGGGGTGGTGGTGAGCAGTTGGAAGACGCCGATGATCACCGTCATCCAGAGCACCGGGCGGATCTGGGCCACGGCCACTCGCCAGGAGATGCGCGCCACGGCGAACAACGAAGCGACCGTCGCCGCGGCGACCGCCACGGCGAGTGGCGTGCGGGCGAAGATCGTCATCGCGACGATGGCGAGAACCAGCAGGAGGAGTTTGAGACCCGCCGGCAGGCGGTGCACCAGCGAGTCACCGGGGCAGTACAGGCCGATCATTCGACCAGGCGCCGGTATGCGCCGACGGCGTCGCCCGGGGCACCGTCGAAGGCGACAGCACCGTTGTCCAGCACCACGACTCGATCGAACCCGTCGAGCAGGGCGAGCTGGTGGGTCACCACGATCACCTGCTGGTCGAGGGAATTCAGGGCTTGGGACACGAGGCGGGCGTTGCGCAGGTCGAGCAGCGTGGTCGGTTCGTCGGCGACGATCACTTCGGGCTCGCGGATCAGCGCGGAGCCCAGCGCCAGCAACTGCTTCTGCCCACCGGAAAGCAGGTGCGCGGGATGATCGGCGTGCCCGGCGAGCCCGAACCGGTCGAGCATGCGCCGCACCCGTTCGGAGATCTCGGCTCTGCTCAGCCCGCTGCGCCGCAATGAGAAGGCCAGATCCTCACCGACCGTCGGCATCACGATCTGGGTGTCGGGATCGGTGAAGACGAACCCGACCTTGCGCCGCACCTGGGCGCCTTTGCGGGCGGCGTCGATCCCGTCGACGGTGACGGTGCCGCTGGTCGGCTTCAACAGGCCGTTGAGCATGCGGGCCAGCGTCGATTTCCCGGAACCGTTGGCGCCGATGAACCCGACCCGGCGTTCGGTGATGGTCAGGTCGATATCGCGCAGCACCACCCGGTCACCGAACCGGTGGCCGACCGAATCGACGACGATCTCACTCATCGGCTCACGCGCGGATCAGCCCCGGATACGCCCGGTGCACACCCTTGGCGACCACCGTCGCGATGACGACCTTGGCCAGGTCGCCGGGCAGGAACGCGAAGTTGCTCGAGACCGCGGCCCACAGACCCAGTTCGGTGCGGACCAGCAGTCCCGCGGTGCCGAAGAGGTAGATGACCACGATGCCGCCGAGTGCGTTGATCAGCAGACCGAGCGCGAGCGGGTATCTCGGCAGGATTCGCGCGGTGAGCCAGCCGATCAGCAGGGTCGCCGGGATCCACCCGATCAGGTAACCCGCGGTCGGCGAGGCCAGCGCGGTCAGGCCGGTGCGTCCGCCCGAGAGCAGCGGCAGACCGATCAGGGTGAGCGCGATGAACACCGCAACCGCCGTGACCCCCTTGCGCGCGCCGAGGACGGCACCGGTCAGGATCACCCCGAGCGTCTGCAGGGTGATCGGGACGCCGCTGAAGCCGACCGTGATCGCGCCGGGCAATCCGAGGGCGGCGATCAGCGCGGCGAACACCGCGATCTGCGCCAGGTCGCGGGCGGCGAAGCGGCCGGTGCGCGTGGGGGCGTTCTGAGGGTCGGGCACTGTTCGGACTTCCTTTGCACAAGCAATTGAACGACGTTCAAAATAGCAGCCGAGCTGGGCGGCTCAGAAGGGCCGCTTCGAGCGGATCACCGCCGCCAGGTACTCGTAGTCGTCGGCCCGGGCCGAGGACGCGCGGTAGGCCAGGCCGATCGTGCGGCCCGGCGCGGGATCGGCGAACCGTGCGGTCTCGAGGGTGCCGCGCGCGGTTTCGGCCGCTACCGCCATCTCCGGGATGAGCGTCACCCCGAGCCCGCCCGCCACGCACTGCACCACGGTGGTCAGCGAGGCGGCCCGGGTGTCACCGACCGAACCCGGATGCACCTCGGCGGTTCGGCACAGTTCGAGTGTCTGATCGCGAAGGCAGTGCCCCTCGTCGAGCAACAACAGGGGCAGGTCGGCGAGCACCGGTGCGGCCAGATCGGTGCGCCCGGCCAGCTCGTGCCCGCGCGGCGTCACGAGCACGAATTCCTCGGAGTAGAGCGGGATTTCGACCAGGCCGGGCGCCTCACTCGGCAAGGCGAGCACCGCCACGTCGAGCACACCGGTGCGCAGGCCGTCGAGCAGGCGGGCGGTCTGGTCCTCCACGACCTGGGGCACCAGGTTGGGCAGTTTGCGGCGCAGCTCGGGCAGCAGACCCGGCAGCACATACGGGGCGACGGTCGGGATGATGCCCAACCGCAGCACGCCACCGAGGCTGTCGCCGGTCGCCGAGGCGACGAAACGGTCGGCCGCCTCGAGCGTGGCCATCGCCTGCGGCAGCAGCCGCATCCCGGCGGCGGTGACCAGCACCCGGCGCGTGCTGCGCTCGATCAGCTGCAGGCCGAGGCCGTTTTCCAGTGATGCCAGTGCCTGCGATAACGTGGGTTGGCTCACAGCCAAACGCGCTGCGGCAGTGCCGAAATGCCGGTATTCGGCGACGGCGACGAACGCACGCAGCTGCGAGAGGGTTGGCTGATAAGTCTGATCAGTCACGCCTATCAGTGTAGAACGAGCGATCGGCTTTACCTTTCAGTAGGCTTTGGGCAAGATCTTTGCGGGCTCACACGACGAGCACGACCACACCATCAACGAGGAGATGAGCATGGCTCTGCTGACCATTGGCGACCAGTTCCCGGCGTACAACCTCAAGGCCGTCATCGGAGGTGACCTGTCGAAGGTCGACGCGCAGCAGCCCGACGATTACTTCACCCAGATCACCAGCGACGACCACGCGGGCAAGTGGCGGGTCGTGTTCTTCTGGCCCAAGGACTTCACCTTCGTCTGCCCCACCGAGATCGCGGCGTTCGGCAAGCTGAACGACGAGTTCGCCGACCGCGACACCCAGGTCCTCGGCGCCTCGGTGGACAACGAGTTCGTGCACTTCCAGTGGCGTGCGCAGCACGAGGATCTCAAGACCCTCCCCTTCCCGATGCTGTCGGACCTCAAGCGTGAACTGGCCACCGCCACCGGCGTGCTCAACGCCGACGGTGTCGCCGACCGCGCCACCTTCATCGTCGACCCGAACAACGAGATCCAGTTCGTCTCGGTGACCGCCGGTTCCGTCGGCCGCAACGTCGACGAGGTGCTGCGCGTGCTCGACGCGCTGCAGTCCGACGAGCTGTGCGCCTGCAACTGGAAGAAGGGCGACCCGACCATCAACGCGGGCGAGTTGCTCTCCGCCAGCGTCTGATCCACCCTTCTCCACCCGATCCCCCTGACAGGAGCGCCTTTTCCATGAGCATCGAGAACCTGAAGAACTCTCTTCCCGAGTACGCCAAGGACCTCAAGCTCAACTTGTCCTCGATCTCGCGCACCACCGTGCTGAACGAACAGCAGCTGTGGGGCACTCTGCTCGCCTCCGCGGCCGCCACCCGTTCGGCCACCACGCTGCGCGAGATCGCCGAGGAAGCCGCCGACGTGCTGTCCGCCGAAGCCTACGAGGCCGCGCTGGGTGCCGCGTCGATCATGGGCATGAACAATGTGTTCTACCGGGGCAAGGCGTTCCTGGACGGCAAGTACGACGATCTGCGCGCGGGTCTGCGGATGAACATCATCGGCAACCCGGGCGTGGAGAAGGCCGATTTCGAACTGTGGTCGTTCGCGGTCTCCTCCATCAACGGCTGCGCGCACTGCCTCGATTCGCACGAGAAGACGCTGCGTGAGGCCGGTGTCTCGCGTGAGGTGATCTTCGAGTCGCTGCGTGCGGCGGCGATCGTGGCCGGTGTCGGCCAGGCCGTCGCCGCCACCGAGGCGCTGGCCGCGGCCGCCGTCTGATCCGCTCGTCGAACGGCCCCGATCCGCGTGCCGGATCGGGGTCGTTCGCGTTCGCGCGCGTGACGCGGCGCGAGAACCGCCCGGACGGCGGTGTTGATCTTGCGCGGTAGGCTCGCGAGCATGAACGCACACGATGTGCCGGAAGCCCCTGACATCCAGGTCGAGGTCGTCCGCGTGTTCACCGATCCGACGGGCAGGCTCGGCAATGCGCTCGGCATCGCTCGCGCGGGCGACGTCGTCGCGCTCGACAAACAGGAACTCGCCGCGCGGTTGGGATTCAGCGAGACCACGGTGGTCGGGGAACCTGTCGACGGTGTCGCCGACGTCCGGATCTACACCCCGGCCGTCGAACTGCCCTTCGCCGGGCACCCCACCGTGGGCACCGGATGGTGGATGGCCGCGCGCGGCACCCCCGTGCACACACTGAACGTGCCGGCGGGCCCGGTTC
The DNA here is from genome assembly GCF_051843015.1 of Nocardia sp. JW2. NCBI lineage: Bacteria > Bacillati > Actinomycetota > Actinomycetes > Mycobacteriales > Nocardiaceae > Nocardia > Nocardia sp. JW2. Next base: position 110,091 of record NZ_JBPXLK010000001.1, on the reverse strand, counting down.
GGGTGACGGAGACCGACGGGCTCACCTGGATCACCGCCCGCGCCGAATGGGCACCGGATTTCACCTTCCACCAGGCCGGTTCACTCGACGAACTGGCCATGCTCCGCCCCTCCGACTACACCGAGGGCCAGCACTACGTGTGGACGTGGACCGACGAATCGCGCGGTGCCGTTCGCTCCCGGATGTTCGCACCCGCCATGGGCATCGCCGAGGACGAGGCGACCGGCGCGGCCGCCGTCGCCCTCACCGCCAAGCTGCGGCGCGGGCTGGTCATCACCCAGGGGCAGGGGTCCCAGCTCTACACCGAGTGGGATTCCGACGGCTGGGTGCGCCTGGGCGGACGGGTCGTCGAAGACCACGTGGTGGTGCTCTGATTCCGGTTCGCCGCTAACTCCCGAAGCGGGGCAACCACGGCGGCCTGCCGGTCCGGGCACCGCGTCTGCCCGGGCTGTCGATCGCGGCCAGGATGCGCTGTTCCAGATTGCGGGGCGGGGGCTGCCGATCGTCGGCGGCCAGTTGGGCAAGCAGCTCGTGCACTCCGCCGACTCTGGCGTCGAACTGGGCGAGGCCGGTAGTGGTCGTGGTGGCCAGCTTGTTCTCGATGTGGTGATGCTCGAGTTCGGCGACGGCGTCGAGGGCGTAGGCGTCGGCGAGGGCGAGGACCGAACCGGGCGGGGTCCAGGGGCGACGCGCGGCGACCCGGACGAGACGCTGGTGGGCGAGGCGTTCGATGCCCTCGGCCAGCAGGCGGGTGACCGCCGGGACGCGCATGCCCAGTTCCCGGGCGATCGAACGGTAGGTGCGGCCACCGTAGTAGGCGAGGACGAAGACTTCGCAGCGGCTGTCGAGCGGGTCGAAACCGAGCCGGGCCGAGGCGGCCAGCCAGGGGATGTCGATGCGGTCGTTGCGGTCCAGGCGCAGGCGCTGGATGGCGAGGCGGTGGACCTGGGCCAGGAGTCTGGTGTGCAGGGTCGGCGTGTACCGGGTGCCGGTCGCGTCGGGTGTGTCGAAGTGGGATGGGTCGGCGAGGGGGTCGGTGACATCGAAGTGCGCACCGTCCGGGTGACCGGCGAAATCGAGACGCCCGGCGAGTGGACCCGCACCGTCCATCGAATCCACGCCGTCGAACATGATCGCGTCACCCGACCGACCTGAGTCGTCCCGTCCGCCCGCGTGGTCCCCGCGACCCGTGTGTGCCGTTCGGCCCGCTCGGCTGTGGGGGTCCATCTCACTGTCTCGGCGTGCGAAACCGAGCCGTGGGTCGTGCAGCGCCGCGTAGTCGAGGCGACCGGAGTCATCGAGGCGACCCCTGTGGTCGTATCCCTCCGAGTGGTCGCCTGCGTGGCCGCGTCGGCCCGCTCGATCCAGTCGGCCTTCGTCGTCGAGCCGCCCCACCCGCTCGTGCGGCCCCTCGAATCTCGGCTCATGGCCGAGGCCGCCGATGTCCCCGAGTTGACCTGAACAACCGTCGCGGCCCTCGTGGTCACGTCGGCCCGAACGAGGTGTCCCATCCGAGTGCCCGAGAAGATCCGAACGGTCGAACCCGTTCGAATTGCCGAATCCGCCCGAATGGTCCAAGCCTCCCGCATGATCTCGTCCGGACGAGTGATCCCACCGGCCGGCATCGTCGCGGTGGTCAGCGTGACCCGGGCGGTCCTCGTGGTCGAAGCCGCCGGCGCGGTCGGGATGGCCCCCGAGGTCGGTGCGTGGTTCGTTCGCGACGAATGCCGAACGGCCCCACGGTGTGGCGCGGTCATGGCGCGCAGCACCGGCCGGGGCATGACCGTTGCCCTCGGTGATCCACGGACTCGCGGCGATGCGCTGGAACCCTTCGCGGACAACCTCTTCCGCCGATCCCCGTCTGCGCAGGATCCGCAGGGCGAGTCCGTAGGCGGCGGGGCCCGCGTCGCGGTAGAGCGCACGCACCACCTCTCGGTCGGCGGCGGCCGGCCGGATTTCCGGTGGGGGCGTACCGAATCCCCGACGCCCGGGTGACATGCCTGAAACGCGTTGTCCACTCATAGTCGAATTCCTGTCCGCACAAAGGCGATTCGCAGCCCGGACGGTTGTGGATCGGTATTCACCCGCCGACAGCGGCGATCACCATGAATGCCGTCCCGATATCCATCACCACATGAGGTACCAAGGCCGAGGTCAGGGGGTGTGTGCCTGCCGGATGGGCGAAGCGGTGCCAGCGCGGCCGGTGACCGACGGTGCCGAGCGCGACGAGCGCGTCGAGCACGAACAGCGCCGCCAGCACCAGCGCGGGCCCCGGCGGGATCCCGGTGTGACCGGATCCGTGCCCGGCCATGGCGTAGAGCATCACCGCCGCCGCCACCGTGTGATATCCCAGCGCGAGCACCCCGTCGGCCGTCGGCACCGCCCCGTTGCGCCACTGCACCACCCGCTCGGCGAGCAGCAGCACGAAGGCCACCGTGAGCGCGGTCAGCAAACCGCGCATCGCGTGCGGGTCGGTGGCGGCCGGGAACACCAACATGGCCAGCATCACCAGGCACATCAGCAGGTGCGCACCGTCGGCCGCCGCGTCCGCCCGGACCGCGCGCCTGCTCAACCGCACGACAACGATCCCGGCCGCCAGTACGAACGCCGACACCACGGCCCACCGCAAAACCGCATAGTCCTCCACGAATTCGGCCACGCCCCACCACCTTCGGCTCGCCCCTCGTCCTCATAGTCGCATCGCCCACCCCGGCCGTGTGCCGTTTTCCCGCGTCATTTCCGCCCCGGGCACAATGGACCGATGCACGACACCACCCGGGCGGAGCAGCTCACCCTCGCCGTCGACGACCTCACCGGCGAGCAGATCACCACCCTGCTCACCGAGCACCACACCGAAATGGCGGGCAACTCTCCCGCGTGCAGCATGCACGCCCTCGACCTGACCGGGTTGCGCGATCCGGCGGTCACCGTGTGGAGCGCGTGGTCGGGGCCGGTGCTTGTCGGCTGCGGTGCCCTGAAGGAACTGGATCCCGAGCACGGCGAGATCAAGTCCATGCGGACCGCTGCCGGATTCACCGGTCGCGGTGTCGCCGCCGCGGTGCTCGCCCACCTGATCGAGGAGGCCGAGCGGCGCGGATACCGGCGCCTGAGCTTGGAAACCGGGACGAGCGAGTTCTTCGCCGCGGCCCGGCGCCTGTATCTGCGGCACGGCTTCGTCGAATGCGAGCCGTTCGCCGACTACACCCTCGACCCGTACAGCCAGTTCTTCACCCTCGACCTGGCCGTCACCGGATCCTGAACACCGGGCCTTTCGGGGTGAAGGGCAGGGACGCGCCCGCGGGGATCAGGAAGGCGTGTTCGCCGCGGATGCGTAACGGGTCGCAGTCGCCGTCGGTGATGACGAGAATCGGGCCGTCGACCGGGAAGTCCTCGGCACGTTCGAGGAGCCGGACGGCAGGTTGCAGCACCGTGCCACCCCGGCCGCGCACGCGCATTCCGGCGGCGATGTCCTCCACCGCGACGTACCCCGCGTCGTAGGGTGCCGCGTCGCAGTAGACGACACGGGCGCGTGGCACGTCCCTGGCCAGCGCGTACGAGGCGATGGCGCCGAGACCCTTGCCGAGCAGGGTGACGTTCATCGACAGCGAGGTATCGAGCACCACACCGAAGGTCGGCAGGCGCACGTTCTCCTCGGGCCGCACCCACGCCGGGCGCGGGATGTCGGGGGTGGCCGCCTGTCTGCGAGAGGCGCGGGCGTAGCTGCGGCGTTTGTCGGCGGTGGGTATGTGCTCGTCGAACCATTGGGCCAGCCGCGCGTCCCATGGCAGCGGTGGCTGATCGAGGGCGCGAATCGCCTGCTCCAACGCGGCTGGAACATGTCCGCGACCGCTGTTCGTGTGATAAGCCAGTCCGGTGACCAGCGCGTTGCGGTAGTACTCGTCGAGGTCGACGTAGCGGCCCGCGCTGCCGGGATGCGGCAGGGGTTCGCCGAGCACGTCGCCGCGTCCGCGACCGCGCAGGGTGGCGAGCTTGCGTAACCGGCGCAGATCGCCGGCGATGCGGTCGTAGATCTCCTCGGCTGAACACCCTTTCAGTTCCGGGTCGTAGAGCAGTCCTTCGGGCATCTGCCCGACATTCATCTCCACCAGCCAGCCGTTGACGACGTAATCGCAGGCGACATTGAACAGGTAGTGGTCGCGCCAGTCCGCCCGTTCGCCGTGGCGCAGGGCCGCGTGCAGCATCTCGTGCGCGAGCACGAACCGCCATTCCTCCTCACTCAGCCCGGCATAGGGATTCACATAGATCTCGGCGGCGTCGGCGTTCACCGCGGCGATCGAGATATCCGCGGCCCGAACGACTTCCACATCGGCGACCACGGTCATTCCGGCGGCGAGCGCACCGAGCAACGGGAACGACGAGACGAACCAGCCGAGGGCCGCGTCCCACTGTGTACGCGGCCGCTTGCCGTCGGGTGTGTGGTCGCCACCGGCCGTGGCCAGGGCGGCACGGGCGGCGTCGGACACCCCCGCCGCGAACCGGGCAGGCGCGTCGACACGGGCCGCCGTCTCGGCGTCGGTGAGCAGGAAGTCGGGAGGTCCGGTGCGCGCGAACGCGTCCGGCACCGCGGTGTCGTGCCAGCGCACCGCGGCGGCGTGCTCGTCGGCCAAGGCGGGCGGCACGGGATCGGGCGGGGTGCCGATCTTCATCGTCGCCAGATAGGTGTCGACGGCGGCGCAGCACGCGGCGCGGTACACCGGATGCGGTGCGCGCACCCGCGAGGAGAACCACGCGTCGTCGCTGGGCAGCTCGATGATGTTGGTGGGCAGGGTATTACGCGGATCGAGGTGCCCGAATCCGGCGTGCAGCAGGCAATGCGCGAAGGTCCACGCCCATTCCTGCGCCGTGGCACGCCGATTCGGGTGGTACTCGAGACGGCCGCCCGCCAGCCGTGCCCACATCTCGTGTGGTGCGCGCTTGTCCAACTGGTAGAGCTGACCGGCCAGCGGGCGCAACGCCGGGTGGGCGCGCACGATCGCCCACCCGTCCTGAACAGCCTGGTACCACGGGTCGATCCGGCGAGTCTTTCGCGCACCCATGCTCAGCGCCGCGCGGCCAGTCGCGGCAGGTCACGCGACACCTCGATGAGGAACCACGACGGCAGCACCGGCACGCCCTCGGCATCGGCGGCGATCACCAACTGGGCGCATTCCACCGAGATCTCGGCCAGCTCCACCAGCAGCGACTTGGCGCGCAACACGAACCGGCGCACCGCGGCGGAGGTGTGCTCGCGGTCGCCGGGCAGATCCTTCACGAGGCGGGCCCGCATCGTCTCGGCCAGGAAGTACAGCAGGTCGCGGTCGGCTGGATCGCGCGGCCAGGCGGCATCGCCCTTGAAGACGGCGTCGAGGTCGAAGGCGTGGCGCACGGTCTTGACGAAGGCGCGGAAGCCGGAGGCGTGGCCGAGCGTGAGAGTGCCGGTGGCCAGCACATTCAGCGTGGTGTCGTCGATGTCGTCGCCGCAGGAGTACAGCGCGTCGGAGAGCATGTGCCACCCACGCGGGGTGGAGAAGGGCGCCTCGGTTTTGGGCGGTGCCGACCACAGGTGGTCGGGGCGCTGGGTGAGGTAGCGGATCACCCACGGATGGATGTCGTTGACGGCAGCCCATTTCAGCCAGTCGTCCACGTCGGCGCGCAGATGCAGGTGCACCATGCGGTTGACCAGCGCCGAGGCCATCGGGCGGGCCAGCGCGTTGTCGGTGGCCCGGTTGCCCGCCCCGATCACCACCGACCCCTCGGGCAGTTCGTAGGTGCCGATGCGCCGATCCAGGATCAGGGAGTAGAACGACTTCTGCACCTCGGGTGAGGCGGCGTTGAGTTCGTCGAGGAACAGGCAGTAGGGCTGGGCGCGGGCGATCAGTTCCGGCGGCGCGAACCGGCTGCGGCCGTCCACGATCTGGGGCACCCCGATGAGATCCTCGGGTGCGAGCTGGGTGCCGAGCAGGGTCACACAGTCGAGGCCGAGTGAGTCGGCGAAGGTGCGCACCAGCGAGCTCTTCCCGATTCCCGGTGCGCCCCAGAGGAATACGGGCCGTACCACGGCGACATGCAGCAGTAGCTCCGGTAGCTGGTCCGGTGTCACCGTGACGGATGCCTGCAACGTGGTTCCCTCCCCTGTCTGCGTCGGAGCAGGAGAGTATCGGGCGGATCGCCCGGCCCGCCAGCGAGTTTCGCCGACGGGCCGGTGCGGCGCATCAGCCCAGGGCGCGCGAAAAACCTTCGGCGAGTTCGGCCACCTGGGCGTCTGTCATCACGAAGGACGGGGAGATCTGCATGGCACCCGCTCCGGCAGCACGACCCGAGATCCCTTGGACACGAAGGGCTTTCACCAATCCTGGGCCTTCGGAGGGGTCGGCCAGCTGGACGGCCGCCACCGCACCGAGACCGCTGCGGACCTCCGCCACGCGCGGGTGATCGGCCAACGGGGCCAGGGCGGTGTGCAGAGTGGTCTCGAGCCGGGCCGCTTCCTCGAGCAGACCCTCACGTTCGACGATGGCGAGGTTGGCCAGCGCCGCCGCGGCCGCACCGGCGTGCCCGCCGTAGGTGTACCCGTGCCGGAACCACACACCGCCTGCGTAGAACGGCTCGGCCAGGTGCGGGGCGATGAACACCGCACCCATCGGCAGATAGCCGGAGGTGAGGCCCTTGGCGGTGGTCATCAGATCGGGTTCCAGGTCGAAGCGGGTGGAGGCGAACCAGGAGCCGCCGATCCGCCCGAAGCCGGTGACCACCTCGTCGGCAACGAACAGGATGTCGTGGTCGCGGCAGATCTGGCGCACCTCGGCCAGGTATCCCTCGGGCGGCAGGTACACCCCACCGGCACCGATGATCGGCTCGCAGAAGAACGCCGCGATCCGTTCCGCGCCGACGTCCTCGATCAGCGCGAGCAACGCCTTGGCGTCGTTCCATTCGACGGTGCGGGTGTCCTCGACCAGGACGCCGTAGCCCTCCTTGTTCGGAGTCAGACCGCCGAGCGAGGTGGAGGCATAGTGCATGCCGTGGTAGGCCAGGCGTCGCCCGACCAGGATCTTCTTGTCGCCGCGGCCCTGTTCGTGCCAGTAGCGCCGCGCCAGCTTCGCGGCAGTCTCCACCGAGTCCGAACCACCGGAGGTGAAGAAGATCTTGCTACCGGGCACGGGCGCGATGGCCGCCAGCTTCTCGGCGAGCTCCTGGGTGGCGGGCTCGGTGAGGTCACCGAAGTTCGAGTAGTGGGCGATGGTGCGCAACTGATCGGCGACCGCGTCGGCGATCTCCCCGCGACCGTGTCCCACATTGGCGAACCACAGACCCGCGGTGGCGTCGAGGTACCGGTTGCCCTCGGTGTCGTAGACGTAGGCACCGTCGCCTCGAGCGACAACGAACGCACCGTCACGAGTGACGGCACCCATATCGGCGAATCCATGCCAGAGCGCATTCATGGCTCCACACTTACACCGGCTCGCCCTCGCGCGCTCGTCGGGCCCTCCACCACGCGGGCATGTCACCCAGCGACGCCATGGCAACCGCGAGCACCGCGAACACGATGCTCAACACGATCAGGCCGAGCGTCATCGACAGGTAGCCCTGGTGGCGCGGGTCGATGAACGGGTACGGGTACCAGTCGACGATCGGGCCGCGGATCAGCGTGTAGGCACCGTAGAGCAGCGGGAAGATCAGCCACTTCCCCACCAGCTCCGGTGTCGCCGCCGGCCGACGCGCCATGGCCACCAGCAGCCAGTCCGCGACGAGGACGAGCGGCAGGTACCGGTGCATGATGTCGTTGATCCACTTGTCGGTGAGCATCACGTCGATATTGGCCAGCAGCACCGCGTACACCACCATCGTGATGAGCATGTACAGCGTCACCGCGCCGCGCACCACCTGCCAGCCGGGTCCCTGCGGCGCGAGCAGGCCACCGACGAGCAGCACGATCACGGCCAGGATGTTGGACTCGATGGTGAAGTAACTGAAGTAGTTCGCGATCGAGAATGTCGGCGAGTCCAGGTTGCGCAGGGGAATCCACAGCAGGGCGACGAGACCGAGCACTCCGAAACCGATCCGGTATGCCCTGATCCACCACGCCGTGCGCACCGAGCCCCTCAGCTGAATCTTTTGGCGGCTGGCGCCGCGGGTCTCGGCGCTGAACCCCACCTCTTCCCTCCCTCCGGGCACTCCTTCGTCGCACCCTCCGGTCAGTCCAGAGGCGGGGACGCGCCGAGACCGGTGCTTGGTCATGCCCGCATCTTCGCATGAGATGTCGGTGATCCGGGTGTAGCACGCCGACGACGACGGGCGCGCCGGGAAAACCGGTGGCGTGCTTCGCTAGGCTGGTAGACGCAATGACCAGGACAGCTAGCACCGGAACCCGCGCGCTGCGCACCCGCCTGGCGGAGGTCTCGCTGCGCGACGAACATCGGCTCCGGCGCAAACTGGACCGGGCGCGCCCCGACGACCTGCCCGCGCTGGACGCCGAGATCGCCACCGCCGAGACCCGCGTGGCGAATCGCCGCGCGGCGGTTCCGTCGATCACCTACCCCGAACAGCTGCCGGTCTCGGCGCGCCGCGACGACATCGCCGCCGCCGTCGCCGCCAACCAGGTCGTCATCGTCGCCGGTGAGACCGGCTCGGGCAAGACCACCCAGATCCCCAAGATCTGCCTGGAACTCGGTCGCGGCATCCGCGGCACCATCGGGCACACCCAGCCACGCAGGCTGGCCGCGCGCACGGTCGCCGAACGCATCGCCGAGGAGCTGGGCACCGAACTCGGCGACGTGGTCGGGTACACGGTCCGCTTCACCGATCAGGCCTCGGATCGCACGCTCGTCAAGCTCATGACCGACGGCATCCTGCTCGCCGAGATCCAGCGCGACCGGTTGCTGCGCCGCTACGACACGATCATCATCGACGAGGCGCACGAACGCAGCCTCAATATCGACTTCCTGCTCGGCTACCTGAAACAGCTGCTGCCGAAGCGGCCCGATCTCAAGGTGATCATCACCTCGGCGACCATCGATCCCGAACTGTTCGCCCGCCACTTCGCCGCCGACGACGGCACCCCGGCCCCCATCGTCGAGGTGTCGGGCCGGTCCTATCCGGTCGAACTCCGTTATCGCCCCCTGTCTTTGGAGCTGCCGGGCACCGACGACGAGGACGACACCCGCGTAGTCGACCGCGACCCGACCGATGCCATCGGCGACGCGGTCACCGAACTGTTCGCCGAGGGCGACGGTGACGTGCTGGTGTTCCTGTCCGGCGAACGCGAGATCCGCGACACCGCCGATTCGCTGCGCGACCTCAAACTGCCGCGGACCGAGATCGTCCCCCTCTACGCGCGTCTGTCGGCGGCCGAACAGCACAAGGTGTTCGCCCCGCACACGGGTCGCCGGGTGGTGCTCGCCACGAACGTGGCCGAGACGTCGCTGACCGTGCCGGGCATCCGGTACGTCATCGACCCGGGTACGGCACGCATCTCGCGCTATTCGATGCGGACCAAGGTGCAGCGGCTGCCGATCGAACCGGTGTCGCAGGCTTCGGCGCGGCAGCGTTCGGGTCGATGTGGTCGTGTCGCCGACGGCATCTGCATCCGCCTGTACTCCGAGGACGATTTCGAGTCGCGGCCCGCGTTCACCGAACCGGAGATCCTGCGCACCAATCTGGCGGCGGTCATCCTGCAGATGACCGCGCTCGGCCTCGGCGATATCGAGAGCTTCCCGTTCGTGGAGGCCCCCGACCGGCGCGCCATCCGTGACGGCATCGCGCTGCTCGAGGAACTCGGCGCACTCGCCCACGGCAGCTCCAAAGCTGTCGGCAGCGAAGAAGAATCGGGTGGGCATCTCACGCTGACCCCGGTCGGCCGGGAGATGGCACAGTTGCCGGTCGACCCGCGCATGGCCCGCATGCTGGTGGAGGCCAACCGCAACGGCTGTCTCGACGAGGTGCTCGTGATCGTCGCGGCACTGTCGATCCAAGACGTGCGGGAACGGCCCGTGGAGCATCAGCAGGCGGCCGACACCCAGCATGCCCGCTTCACCGTCGACGGTTCGGACTTCCTGGCCTACCTGCGCCTGTGGGACTACCTGACCGAGCAGCGCAAGTCGTTGTCGTCCAACCAGTTCCGCCGCATGTGCCGCGACGAGTTCCTGCACTACCTGCGGATCCGCGAATGGCAGGACCTGCACGGCCAGCTGCGCACCATCACCCGTGGTCTCGGGTGGGACAGCACGGGCCACCTGCCGTCGGGAGACGGTGCGGAGGTGCCGGACGGTGGACGACGTCGCGGGCGGGGCAGACCCCAACGCGCCCAGGTGGATTCGACGGCTGCCGGTAGCGCTTTGACGACTTCCCTCGGAGCCGGGACAGCCGAGAACAGCGCCTCGGACGCCGCAGCCTCGCCGGCCGGATCACGTCCCCGAACAACGGGTTCCGCGCGAACCGAATCCGGCGTCCGAGGCACGGGCGCCGCCACAGCTGGGGGCAACCGCAGCGGAGCGGGTTCCGGTAGCGACGAGCCGGGGCGGGGCGGCCGCAAGTCACGTGGCCGTGGGGCCGGGCAGCCACCAGCCGATGGTCGTCGCTCCGGCGCGAAAGATGCTGCGGGGTCCACTGATTCGGCGATCGGTGAGGCCGAGGCGGCGATGCCGTGGCCGAGCGCGCAGATCCATCAGTCCTTGCTGGCGGGCATGCTCTCGCATCTCGGTGTGCGGGAAGCGGAGTCGCGGGAGTTCCTCGGGGCACGCAATGCCAAGTTCATGATCTTCCCCGGCTCGTCGCTGGCCAAGAAGCCGCCGCGCTGGGTGATGGCGGCCGAACTGGTGGAGACCTCGCGGCTGTGGGGGCGCATCGCGGCGCGGATCGAACCGGAGTGGGCCGAGCGGCTCGCCGGTGACCTCGTGAAACGCACCTATTCGGAACCGCATTGGTCGGCCAAGCGTGGCGCGGCTCGCGCCTACGAGCGGGCCACGCTCTACGGTGTGCCGCTGGTGACCGGCCGCCCCGTCGACTACGGGCGCATCGATCCGGAACTGTCGCGTGAACTGTTCATCCGCCATGCCCTCGTGCAGGGTGAATGGCAGACGCGGCACGGGTTCTTCGCCCGCAACCGAGCGCTCGTCGACGATGTCGCCGACCTCGAGCACCGGGCGCGCCGACGCGACATCCTCGTCGACGACGAGGTGCTGTTCGAGTTCTACGACCAGCGCATCCCCGCCGACATCGTGTCGGTGCGTCACTTCGACTCCTGGTGGCGCAAGGCCGAACGCAACGACCCAGGGCTGCTGGACTTCTCGACCGACACCGTGGTCAACGCCGGTGCCGCCGCCCTCGACCCCACCGATTTCCCCGATGCCTGGCGTCAGGGGGAACTCTCCTTCCCGCTGACCTATCAATTCGAGCCGGGCAAGGACGACGACGGTGTCACCGTCCGCATCCCCGTCGAGCAGCTCGCGCACGTGCGCGCGGTGGGCTTCGATTGGCTGGTTCCCGGCATGCGGGAGGAACTCGCGTCCGCCTATATCAAGACGCTGCCGAAGGCGTTGCGCCGCGCGGTGGTTCCCGCGCCCGACTTCGCCTCAGCGGCCCTGCGTGGGCTCACACCGCGCGCGGAACCGCTGCGGATCGGGTTGGCGCGGGAGCTGTCGCGGCTCGGGTCGGTGACCATCAGCGCCGACGACCTGTCGCCCGCGGCCCTGCCGGACCACCTGCGAATGACCTTCGCCGCCGTCGATCAGAGCGGGCAGGTGCTCGCCAAGAGCAAGAACCTAGCACAGCTGAAAACCCAGCTGGCCGAACAGGTTTCGGCGTCCGTCGCGCGTGCCACCGCCGGTGCCGAACGCGCGCCCGCCACCGTGTGGACCTCCGAGTCGCTCGGTGCCGTCGCGCCGACGGTGCGACGTGAGGTGGCCGGGCAGACCGTCACCGGCTACCCCGCCCTGGTCCCCGAGGGTGAAGGCGTCGCCGTGCGCGTGCTGAGTTCACCCGCCGAACAGGCCGCCGCCATGCGCGCGGGGGTGCGTACCCTGCTGCTCGCCGCCGTCCCGACATCCACCCGTGCCGTCACCGCCGGGCTGTCGGCCGCCGACCGGCTGGCTTTGAGCCAGAACCCCGACGGGTCCCTGGACAAGCTCGTGGAGGACTGCCGGGTCGCCGCGGCCGACGAACTCATCGCGCGCGCCGGTGGTCCGGTGCGTACACCGGAGGAATTCGACAAGCTCGTCGCCGCCGTTCGCCCGAAGCTGGCGGGCGCGGTCAGCGAACTGATCCGCCTCGTCGCGCCGGTGCTGTCGGCCGCGCACCAGGCTCGCGCCGCTCTGGCCGACACCGCCGAGACCGACATCGCCGACGACGTCCGCCACCAACTCGACGACCTGCTGTTCCCCGGCTTCGTCGCCGAATGGGGACGCACCCGCCTGCGCGAACTGCCCCGCTACCTGCTTGCCGCTGCCCAGCGTCTGGAATCGCTGCCCGGTTCGGCGGTGCGCGACCGCCAGGGAATGGTGGAGGTCGACCGGATGCTCGCCGCCTACGACAAACTCGTCCGCAGCCTTCCCGACAACCGCCGCAACGCCCGCGATGTCACCGAGATCTGGTGGATGATCGAGGAATTGCGCGTCAGCTTGTTCGCCCAGAAGTTGGGGACCCCGTACCCGGTGTCGACCAAACGCATCGAAAAGGCGATCGCCTCCATCCGGCGTTGACGGGAGAGGTTCGGCGAAGAAGTGGGCGAACCGACCCACGGGGGCGGCACGGGCGCGGCGACGCGGCTCAGTCGGTGGCTGCGGTAGCGGCGCGGGCGGCGCGCATCTCGGTGATCTCGCGTTCGAAATCTTCTGCGCTGGTGAAGGATCGGTAGACCGAGGCGAAGCGCAGGTAGGCCACTTCGTCGAGATCGCGCAGGGGGCCGAGGATGGCGAGGCCCACCTCGTGACTGGGGACTTCCGGAGATCCCTTGGCGCGCACCGCGTCCTCGACCTGCTGGGCCAGCAGGTTCAGGGCGTCGTCGTCGACCTCGCGGCCCTGGCAGGCGCGTCGCACACCGACGATCACCTTCTCGCGGCTGAACGGTTCGGTGACACCGCTGCGCTTGACCACCGACAGCACCGCGGTCTCGACAGTGGTGAACCGGCGCCCGCACGACGGGCAGGAACGTCGGCGGCGAATCGCCGTGCCCTCCTCGACTTCCCGCGAGTCGACGACACGCGAGTCGGGGTGACGGCAATACGGGCAATGCATCCGAGGGGTTCCTTCGTCGGTGCGCAGTTCACTTCGCTACTCCATGACTCTTGACAGGATACCGCTCAGGTATGGGTCACCTGCCACTGCGTGGTCAGGTCCGCGATCACGTCGGGCAGCCGGGCGACCAACCGGCCCCGGTCGAGCTTGCCCGGAAACGGCTCGCGGTACACGGCCACGGCCCGCGCGGGGTCGGTGGCCAGGTCGAGGTGGCGGGGCACCAGGTCGGCGGCGAGGTAGGCCCAGCGGTCGTCGCGGTCGGCCCAGTTGAACGCGGGCAGCGGTATCCGCAGGCCGAGCTTGCTGCCGGGAATCGGCGAGCGCACGGTGGCGGGCGCGTACACACCGGGTGCCCGGGCGCCCGTCAGGGCGGGTTTGCCCGCGACCGTGGTGACGTAGGTGAGCACCCGGCCCAGGCCGCCCCGTCCGGCGGCGGTGGCGTCCCATTGTTCGGGGACGATGTGGTTCTGTTCGCGGTCGGCCATGGTCACCAGCGCCGCGGCGAGGCCGGTGCCGTCGTCGATTCCGGTCCAGGCCGCGCGCATGGCGTCGTCGAGCAGGCCCGCCGCGTGCATCTCGTCGATCGCCGCCATCCCGTCGGCGAGGTAGGCCTCGTGCATGGGCACCAGATCTGTGAAGATGTGGCGCTGCATGATGATGAGCCTGGTCTGGTACCACGCCAGATCGTCGGCGGTCAGGCGCGGGCCGAGCAGGGCGAGCGCGGCGATATCGGGCGGTACGGCGGCGACAAGTTCCGGTGGGGTGGCGCGCAGCAGGTCGGCGACGGCCGTGCCGAGTTCGTGGATTCCGGGCACCGACAGCAGGGCGCCGATATCGCCCACGTCGAAGAATCCCGATGCGAACGAGCCGCCCGCGATGCCCGCCAATCCGGCCCAGTAGAAGTCCGGGCGGGCCGCGGCGATGCGGAAGTAGTTCACGTACACACGGGTGAAGGTGTCCGTGTTGGCTGCCACGCCACGCTCCGGCGCCCAGCCGGCGAGGTCGATGCCCGCGTTGTCGGTGGCGACGACGAGCCAATACTGATGCAGCAGTGTGGAATACCGGCTCGGCGCGATCCCGTCGGCTCTGGCCTGGTCGAGCGCCGTACGCAGGGGCTCGGCATTCAGGGGCAGCGCCGGATGGATGCCGCCGGCGAATTCACCGTCGTCGTTGACGGCGGGCAGGTCCAGATAGGCGGTGTAGGTGGGTTCGGCTCGGACGAGGGGCGCGGGCGCCACGGCCGGCAGCACACCCAGGAGCAGAACGATCCAAAAGCTGCGCACGTGACCTCGCATCCGTGCCCCGACCGGCCAGCCCGGCAGGGACAATCGTCACGGTAGCAACGTGTTCTAGTTTTGGGGTCGCGTTTCGAACAAGCCGACCTGCGGGTGGTCACCCGGCTGGGAGATTCCGGGCGTGGACTCGGTCCACTCGCCGAAGCTGCCCGCCCGCAGATGCGCCAATCCCAAGAACGTCACCACGATCAACGCGGTCACCAGTGCCGTGAGGGCCAGCGCCGCCAAGCCCGCCTGCGCCTGACGCACCCGCACCATCGGATGTGCACCGCGCGCACGGGAACCGACCACTCGCGCGTAGAGCGCCTGCTCCGAGCGCGGCCCACGTAATTCCGGCCCACGATCGGACGCCCGCACACCCGCATGCACCCGCCGGGTCGGCGCTTCGATCGGCGACGGGTCTCCGACGAGCGCCCGGGTGGCGGAGCGCGACCGCGTCGACTCCCAGCGGGGCACGGTCGCGAACGCGAGATCCACCTCGGCCTCGGTGATGTCGAAGGTGCGCGCACCCCTGGCCCGGAGCTCGGCACCACGAACCACCTCGGCCTCGCGCGAGCGCCGGACCGGCGCGGCCGGGGGTTGCGGCGGATGCGGGATGAAACGTGCGGCGACTTCCCGCCGCGCCGCACCGTTCCTGCCCTGTCCGCGCACGAGCGCGAAAGGACGTGGAGCGCGGGCGGTTCGGCGGCGACGCAGCACCGGTTCGGGGACTTCGGCGGGATCGTAGGAACGCAAGGCGCTGATCGCTGTGCTCATCGGAAGAACCTCCGGGGTGGTGTGCTCCGCTGGATGAAAGGGCAGGTGAGGCGACGATGACCGAACCTGTTCGAACACCTGTGCGACGAACTGATGTTCGATTTCTACCACGCGGCGACGCACATGTCAGCACGAAACGCCCGACATGCTCGAACAGATGTTTGATACTTCGGCGTGGCCCGACTAGCGTGAGAGAGGCGAATTCGACAAGCGGAAGGGCGGGACAGGTGACCCACACAGACGACACGGGTGACGAAAGCGCTACCGGCACCGTCACATCGGGATCCGGCGCGGATCTCACCGTGCGTCAGCGCACGGTCCTCGAGGTCATCCGCTCCTCGGTGACCGAACGCGGCTACCCGCCGAGCATCCGCGAGATCGGCGACGCGGTCGGGCTCACCTCCACCTCCTCGGTGGCCCATCAGCTGCGCGCCCTGGAACGCAAGGGCTATCTGCGCCGCGACCCGAACCGGCCGCGCGCGGTGAATGTGCGCGGACTCGACGAAGCGGTGCGCGCGGTCACCACCCTGCCCGCCGAACCCGTGGACGACGTGGCCGATCCGAGCCGCCCCACTCCCACCTTCGTTCCGGTCCTCGGCCGGATCGCCGCCGGTGGGCCGATCCTGGCCGAGCAGGCGGTGGAGGAAGTGTTCCCGCTGCCGCGCGAACTCGTCGGCGACGGGTCGCTGTTCCTGCTCAAGGTGGTCGGCCAGTCGATGGTCGATGCCGCGATCTGCGATGGCGACTGGGTGGTCGTGCGTCAGCAGAACGTCGCCGAGGGGGGCGACATCGTCGCGGCCATGATCGACGGCGAGGCGACCGTGAAGACCTTCAAGCGCACCGGCAAAGACGTGTGGCTGATGCCACACAACCCACATTTCGAACCGATCCCAGGAAACGACGCGCAAATCCTGGGGAAAGTCGTCACCGTCATCCGCAAGGTGTGAGGTCAGCGGCTCGCCGCCGCGTCCATCTCCCAGACCAGCACCTCGGCGGGGGTCGTCGCAGTCACGCGGTGGCCGCCCGTCGCGGTGAGCCGCACGGCGTCGCCCTGCCCGAGCGCGCCGTGGTTCTCGTAGTCGACACTGCCCCGGGCGATGAACACGTGACCGTACGGTGCGTCGGGAACGGTGATGCTGTGGCCCGGGTCCAGCCGCGCCACATGGAAAGTGGCGTGGCGGTTGCCGATTCCGATCGCGGCGTCGCCTCGATACCTCGGCATGCCGGAGGCCACCGGCACCAGCGAGTTGCGGCGCAACGCACCGTCGACATCGAGTTCCTGATAGCTCGGCGTCGCACCGAGCGCGTCCGGCGGGATCCACATCTGCACCACGTGCAGCCGTTCCCGCTCCGTCCAGCCTGCGCCGTTGCGTTCGGAATGCAGGATGCCGGTACCCGCACTCATCCGTTGCGCGAGGCCGGGCCGGATCAGTCCCGAGTTGCCCGCCGAATCCTGGTGCACCACTGTGCCTTCCAGCACCCACGTCAGGATCTCGGTGTCACGATGCTGATGCGTGTCGAAGCCCTCGCCGGGGTCGACGATGTCCTCGTTGTGCACCAGCAGCAGCCCGTGCGCGTAGTCCTCGAGCACGAAATTGCCGGTCACGGGGAACGATTGGCGCGAGTCGAGCCACTCGGTGCGCCAGTACCTGCGGTCCGCGCCCGGAATCACCTGCACCTGTGCCACCATCGACCTCGCCTCTCACTATTCGGACCTTGGTCCGTATAGCGCGTAACGCGAGGTGAGCGGTGGGTATTCCGCGAACACCCACCGCTCGGCCGGGTCAGAAGGGCAGCGCGCTCCGCAATCGGCCGATGAGGCCGCGGCCGGTATCGCGCTCACGTTCGGAGAACAGGAACTGCAGCTCCTCCTCCAGGCTTTTCTGCACCACGTCACGCAGGTCGGCGGCTGCGCTGTCGATGTCGTCGGTGCCGATCCACGGGGTGGGATCGATCGGTGCGCCCGCCGAGTAGTAGAACCGTTCCGGGCGCGGAATCGGGGTCGGCCCGATGCCCTTCACCAGCGGCGGGTTCAGCTCGGGGTTGATGCCGAGCAGTTGGCACGTCCACCGCAGTGGCGACATCACCGGATGCTGGCCGTCGAAGACGATGTCGAAGGCATCGTCGATACCGATCATCGCCAACGGCACGATGGGAACGCCGGCCTGGATCGCCATCCGCGCGAACCCGGTGCGGCCCTCCCACTTGAGCACATACTTCTCCCCCTTGCGGCGGATCGCCTCACGACCGCCACCGGGGAACACCACCACCGCCTCGCCGCGCTCGAGCAGCGCGAGGCAGTTCGACCTGGTACCGCGCACGGCACCGAAACGGTGCAGGATCTCCCGCACACCCGGCACCATCAGCACATGCTCGGCCAGACCACGCACCAACCGCCCCCGTTCCCGCAGGATCGCGGGCATCAACAGCGGCGCATCGATCCCGCCGAGCAGGTTGTGGTTGGCCACGATCAGCACCGGGCCCTCGGCCGGAATGTTCTCCAAACCGTAGAAGCGCGGGCTGGCCCAGGCACGCACCGGTGCGAACACCGCCTCGAAGGCCCGGATCTCCCACTCGCTCGGCGCCGGATTCAACGGCGCACCATCACTGAGAACGTGGTCGCCCTGCTCGACTTCGTTCTTCTGGTCGTTCGACATAACACCCTCCTGCTGTCGACAATCGACCATAGCGCGGCGAATATGGCTGTGTCGCATCGGTGTCGGCCGCAAACGCGCGGCAACCCGGCTATCGACCAGCCGACTCCGCAGGTCCGGAATGGGCGAATTCCGACAGGGCCGCCGCCAGCGCGTGTGGCACCCGAGCGCGCACGCGGGTGCCGCCCTCCTCGTGATCGGAGGAGATGATCCGGCCGTCGGCGTGGATGCGGGCGAGCAGGTCACCCCGGCTGTAGGGCAGCAGCACACTGATGTCGACATCGAGCCCGCCGAGTACCTCGGAGAGGCGTTCGCGCAGCTCCTCGATGCCCGCGCCGGTGCGGGCCGACACGAACGCGGCGCCCGGCAGCAGCCCGCGCAGGCGGGTGAGCTCGTCGGGGTCGGCGGCGTCGATCTTGTTGACCACCAGCAGTTCCGGCGGAGCCGCCGTACCCTGCTCCTTGATCACGTCGGTGATGACCTCGCGCACCGCGCGGATCTGCTCGAGCGGCAACGGGTCGGACCCGTCGACCACGTGCAGCAGCAGGTCGGCGCCGGTGACCTCTTCCAGGGTGGACCGGAACGCCTCGACCAGCTGGGTGGGCAGATGACGCACGAAGCCGACGGTGTCGGTGAACACCATCTCGCGACCGTCGTCGAGCGCGGCCCGGCGGGTGGTCGGATCGAGGGTGGCGAACAGCGCGTCCTGCACCAGCAGGCCCGCGCCGGTCAGGGAGTTCATCAGGCTGGACTTGCCCGCGTTGGTGTAGCCGACGATGGCCACCGACGGCACCCCGCTGGCGCTGCGGCGCGCGCGCATGGTGTCGCGTGCGGTCTTCATCTCGCGAATCTCGCGGCGCAACTTGGCCATTCGCTCACGGATGCGGCGGCGGTCGGTTTCGATCTTGGTCTCACCGGGACCACGCAGACCGACACCACCGTTGGAACCGGCACGACCACCGGCCTGCCGCGACATCGACTCGCCCCAACCGCGCAGCCGCGGCAGCATGTATTCCATCTGGGCGAGCGCGACCTGGGCCTTACCCTCGCGGGAGGTGGCGTGCTGGGCGAAGATGTCGAGGATCAGCGCGGTGCGGTCGATGACCTTCACCTTCACGACCTTCTCCAGCGCGGTGAGCTGGGCGGGGGTGAGTTCACCGTCGCAGATCACGGTGTCGGCGCCGGTGTCGAGGACGACGGTGCGCAGTTCCTCGGCCTTGCCGGAGCCGATGTAGGTGGCCGGGTCGGGCTTGTCGCGGCGCTGGATGAGGCCTTCGAGGACCTCCGAGCCCGCGGTCTCGGCCAGTGCGGCCAGCTCGAGCATGCTCGCCTCGGCCTGCGCGGCGCTGCCGGTGGTCCACACGCCGACGAGCACGACCCGTTCCAGGCGCAGCTGGCGGTATTCGACCTCGGTGATGTCGGTGAGCTCGGTGGACAGCCCCGCGACGCGACGCAACGAGGTGCGTTCGTCGAGCTGCATCTCACCGACGGTCGGTTCGGGTGACCAGCCCGGGCGCTGCATCCGCGCCGCGTGGCGGGCCAGCGCGTCGTCGACGTCGCCGCGGTCGGCGGCCACGTCGGCATCGGCCGCGGTGGTGTCGCGGTCCGATGTGGTGTCTGAGGGTACTTCTGGTTTCGTCATACGCCTTCCATGCTGCCACGTCACAGTGACACGGCGCATCCGGTTATCCCTGGGCTTGCGCGTTCCACCAGTCGCGCGACAGTGTGCCCGCGGCGAGCAGGACCGAGGGGCCACGCATCCAGGCGCGGCCGTTGTCGATGGTGACTCGCACCTGCCCGCCCGGTACGCGCACGGTGACCTCGCCCCGACCCGACCCGACCGGCACTCCGGCGGCGGTCAGCGCGGCGGCCGCGGCGGCGACGGTTCCGGTTCCGCAGGAACGGGTCTCGCCGACACCGCGCTCGTAGACGCGCATGTCGACGGCGTTGTCGGGACCCAGCGCGGTGAGGATCTCGACATTGACGCCGTGCGGGAACAGGTCGGGGTCGAAGCCGGGCGACACGCTGAGATCGAGCTTGGCAAGCGCGTCGGCGGTCAGGCTCTCGTCGACGCAGGCCAGGTGCGGATTGCCCACATCGATGCCGATTCCGGACAGTGCCCAGCCGGCCAGGGTGGCGGTGGAGCTGCCGAGCTCACGCACGGCGCCCATGTCGACGGTGACCTCGCCGTCGACCGGGCCCGCGCTGTGCACCTCGACGGGTCGTCCACCCGCGCGGCTGCCGACCACGTACTCGGTGCGGGTTTCCAGGCCGGTGGCGTTGAGGTAGTGGGCGAACACGCGGGTGCCGTTGCCGCACATCTCGGCGATCGACCCGTCGGCGTTGCGGTAGTCCATGAACCAGTCGTCGTCGGCGACACCGTCGGGCAGGGTGTCGAGCACGCCGGCCTCGCGCAGGGCGCCCGCCTTGGCCACGCGCAGCACACCGTCGGCGCCGAGGCCGCGACGGCGGTCGCACAGGGCGGCGACGCGGTCGGCGTTCAGGTCGAGACGCACCTCGAGGTCGGGCAGCACCACGAAGTCGTTCTGGGTGCCGTGGCCCTTGCTGAATTCGATGTCGGACACGTCCGCCATTGTCCCCTGTGCGGGCGCCGAGCCCGTCATCGGGCGAAGGTGCGGCGCTGCCGGGCGATCTCGTACAGGCCGATCGCGCCTGCCGACGGGGCGCCGAGCGAGCTGGCGGTGCCGCCCATCGGGATGGTCACCAGGTCGTCGCAGGCCTGCGACCAGGCCGAACTCATGCCGGTGGTCTCGTTGCCGACCACCAGGATGGTGGCCTCGGTGAAGTCGTAGTCGTAGATGGTCGACGGCGCGTGTTCGTCGGTGCCCACGATGCGGGTGGGGATACCGCGCGCCACCTGCCGGTCGCGGAACTCCACGACCTGGGCGGGGCCCGACGCGCGCAGGACGGGCACGGCGAACAGCGAACCGGTGGAGGCGCGCACCGCCTGCGGGTCGAACTGGTCGGCGCCGTGACCGGTGACGATCACGCCCGAGGCCCCGAAGGCGTCGGCCGAGCGGATGAGGGTGCCGAGGTTGCCGGGCGAGTTCGGCCGGTCGAAGACCACGACGACCGGGAAGTCCTCGCCCGGTTCGCCGGGCGTGTACGTGTCCAGGTCGGGCTGACGCGAATGGGCGACGGCCACGATCTCGGGAATCGTGCCCGACTTCTCCCCCAGCTCGGCCATCAGCTCGGGAACCAGACCCACCTGCGGTATGTCGGTGGTGTCGAGCAGTTCGCGCGCCCAGCTGGACAGATCGGGGGTGCCGAGCCGGTACAGCAGGGTTTCCAGCGGCCAGTCGTTGGCCAGGGCCTGGGTGATCGGGCGGACGCCCTGCACGAGGAAGCGGCCGTCGCGATGACGCTTGGTCCGGTTGTTGAGGTAGGCCTGCCACACCTGCACCGAGGCGTTGCGGGTACTCACTCGTCGGGTCACTGCGCGGTCCGTCCTGTCTGTTCGTCGAGCAGGGTGAGCGTGGTGGCGGCGAGGTCGGGGTCCGCGCCGTCGACCCAGGTCACCCTCGGGTCGCGGCGGAACCACGAGCGCTGCCGTCGCACATAGCGGCGGGTGCCGATGAGGGTGCGTTCGCGGGCGTGCGCGAGATCGTATTCGCCGTCGAGGTAGGCCAGCACCTGGGCGTACCCGATCGCGCGGCGCGCGGTCTGGCCTTCGCGCAGTCCGGCGTCGAGCAGGGTGCGGACCTCCTCGACCAGGCCCGAGTCGAACATGTGCGCGGTGCGGGCCTCGATGCGGGCGTCGAGGGCGGCGGTCTCCCGGTCGACGCCGACGATGACGGTGTCCCAGCGCGGTGCGCCGATGGTCGGGGCCGAGGCGGCGAACGGTTTGCCGGTGAGTTCGACGACTTCCAGTGCGCGGACCATCCGTCGCCCGTCGGTGGGCAGGATGGTGTCGGCCGCGACCGGGTCGGCCGCCCGCAGCGCCGCGTGCACGGCCGCGGCACCGCCGTCGGCCAGCACCGCTTCCCACCGGGCCCGCACCTCGGGGTCGGTGGCCGGGAAGTCCCACTGGTCGAGCAGCGCCTGCACGTACATCATCGAGCCGCCGACGACCACCGGGATACGGCCGCGCGCCATGATGTCCTCGACGATGTCGCTGGCCGCGCTCTGGTAGGCGGCGACCGTGGCGGTCTCGGTGACGTCGAGAACGTCGAGGAGGTGGTGTGGGATGCCGCGCCGCTGCGCGGGCGGCAGTTTCGCGGTACCGACGTCCATGCCGCGGTACAGCTGCATCGCGTCGATGTTGACGATCTCGCCGTCGAGCCGTTCGGCCAGGTCGAGGGCCAGATCGGACTTCCCGGTCGCGGTGGGTCCGACGACCGCGACGGGACGCTTCGTCATCGGCCGGCCTCCCACACGCTCACGTCGTAGCCCACGCCGTACGGTGCGCCCTGGTAGAGGGTGCGGACCCGCGGGTCGGCCGGATCGGGGGCGAACAGGCCGCCGAACGCTTGGTAAGCGGCGCGACCCTCGACCCGCAGTTGCGCACACAGGTCGGGGTCGAGTGCGGCGAGCCCGGCACGGGAGCCGTCGCGCAGGGCCGCATCCAGATCCGATTGGAACGGGGCGGCGCGCTCGTCGAGGTAGCCCGGGGATTTGAGGGTGAGGGTGGCGGCTCCGTCGGCGACGACGAGCACCGCCCACGGCGCCGGATCGGCGTCGAGTTCGGCGCGCAGGTCGGCACCGAAGCGGGCGCACTCCCCCGGTGTTGTGTCGGCGGCGATCACTCGCGCCCGCACGGAGACGCCGGGCGCGGCCTGCTCCCGCAACCACGCGGCGATCAGGACGGGCAGCGGAAGCTGGGGGTCTGCCGGTGCGTCGGCGTTCGCGCCCGGGCCGAGACCGACGACGACATCGGCGCCGAAGCCACGGAAAGTCCCCCGCACACCGGGGTCGAACGTTTCGGCACGCGCGCCTGCGCCGACGACGACCCAGCGATCGGCACGGTCGGCGAGGGTGGCGGCGGCCTCGAGCGCAGCCGCGCGCAACACCACCACCGGCTCGTCGGGAGCATCGCCGGAGGCCACCTGGTGTCCGCACAGTTGTGGCACCAGCATCGGCGGCGACGGGACCAGGGCCGCTATCGAGAACACGAGGTAACCGTAGCCGCACCGGTGGCCCGCACCAGCATCCGGCGCAGGAGGAGCGCACCGGGGTCAGCGAGTGTCCGGCGCCGTGACGCCCCGCGAGATTGCTAGTGTTTTCTGATGCGCCCACCCCCGTCGTCCGGGACGAAATCCCAGGAAACGCGGCATCCGATCCCCGGGATCGATGGTTTCCTCGGCTCGAAGCGGGTTCAATGGGATGTGCTAGAGCGTAACCAGGCAGCCGTGACGCGCGGCAGGGACGGAGAGCAATGACCGACAGCAACGGAACCGCGAAGCCCACCCCCGGTCCGGGTCCGCGACCCTCCGGCACCCCCAAGCCCGGCGGCAAGGCTGCGCGTCCGCCCAAACCACACGCCGTGAAACCCGCTCCCGGCCCCGACCAGGCCCACCCGCACGCGGTGGTGGTGCCCGCGTCCACCGACCCGAGCAAATGGGGTCGCGTCGACGAGGACGGCACCGCCTGGGTGAAGACCGCCGACGGCGAACGTGTCGTCGGCTCCTGGCAGGCCGGTGACGCCGCCGAGGGCCTTGCCCACTTCGGCCGCCGCTTCGACGACCTGGCCACGGAGGTGGCGTTGCTCGAGGCGCGCCTGGCCGCCGGCGCCGATGCGCGCAAGACCAAGGCCGCCGCGCTCGCGCTGGCCGAGACGTTGCCGACCGCCGCCGTCATCGGTGACATCGACGGCCTGGCCGCCCGCCTGCAGGCCATCACCGAGCACTCCGAGGAAGCCGCCGCGCACGCCAAGGAGGAGAAGGAACGCGCCCGCCACGAGCACACCGAGCGCAAGGAAGCCCTGGCCGCCGAGGCCGAGCAGATCGCCGCCGAGTCCACCCAGTGGAAGGCCGCGGGCGACCGGTTGCGCGAGATCCTCGACGAGTGGAAGTCGATCCGCGGTGTCGATCGCAAGGTCGACGACGCGCTGTGGAAGCGTTACTCCAAGGCGCGTGAGGCGTTCAACCGCCGTCGCGGCGCCCATTTCGCCGAGCTCGATCGCGAACGCGCCACCGCCAAGACGCGCAAGGAAGAGCTGTGCGTGCGCGCCGAGGAGCTGTCCGGCTCCACCGACTGGACCGGCACCGCCGCGGTGTTCCGCGACCTGCTCACCGAGTGGAAGGCGGCAGGCCGGGCGCCCCGCGAGGCGGACGAGGCGCTGTGGCGGCGGTTCAAGAGCGCGCAGGACGTGTTCTTCGCCGCCCGCAACGCGGCGGTCTCCGAACGCGACGCGGAGTTCGAGCACAACGCCGTCGCCAAGCAGGAACTGCTCGACGCCTACGAGCACATCGACCCGGCCAACGGCCTCGAGGCCGCCCGCGCCGCCCTGCGCGAACTGCAGGACAAGTGGGATGCCATCGGCAAGGTCCCCCGCGAGCGGATGCAGGAGCTGGAAGGCAGGCTGCGCGCGATCGAGAAGCGGGTGCGCGACGCGGCCGACCAGCAGTGGCGCCGCACCGACCCGGAGGCCGTCGCCCGGGCCGCGCAGTTCCGCGAGCGCGTCGCCCAGTTCGAGGAGCAGGCCGCCAAGGCCGAGGCCGCGGGCAAGAAGCGGGACGCGGAGAAGGCACTCGAGCAGGCCAAGCAGTGGCGTGAATGGGCGGAAGCGGCCGAAGGCGCCGTCAGCAATCTCTGACGAGAACGAGAAACCCCGACCGCCTTCGGTCGGGGTTTTCTTCGTTTCGGGGGCTATTCCTCGCCCAGCAGGCGCTTGCGGTCGCGTTCCTCGGCTTCGCGGGCGGCATTGCGGCGCTGTTCCTCCGCGGCCAGCTGCACGGCGGTGCGGCTCCAGACCACCCGGATCCAGTGGAAGGTGAGCACCATGACGGCCAGGGTGCCAAGGATCAGGCCGATGCCGGGCCCGGCGCCCTCGTAGTTGCCGAGGCCGGGGGTCTGGCGATGCCAGATCGACAGCACGCCGAACACACTCGCCACGGCCGAGCCCGCACAGGCCAGCCAGGCCAGCACCCAGCGCCGGGTGGTCAGGGCCAGCAGCGAGAAGCCGACACCGAACACGATGACCAGCCACACGAAGACGCGGGAGGGCAGCCCGATGTGTTCGAGGCGGGCCGCATCGGTGCTCAGCAGCACATCGAAGCCGCGCGCGGCGCCTGCGTGCGGCAGGATCAGCGAGACGAGCAGGGCGAATACCGCGCCCGCCACCACCATGGCCCGTGCGCCGGGATCGATCTCACCGGCGATCCGCCGTTCGACGGCGTCGATCTCGCCGCGGAACTGCTCGAATTCCTGATCGTTGCCCACCCGGTTCACGTCGCTCCTGTCCGCAGGGTTACTCGGCTCGTGTGCGCCGGGCTCCACTCTGCCATCCCCCGCGCCGTCCTCGGCACCCGACCCACTACGACCGGTAGTAGAGTCCGGGTCCTCGGCGTTCACGCCGGACACCCGGTCGAACAACCGCTGTCCACCGGCTCGACCGCGGGCGCGCCGATGCGCGGCAAGCCGAGACCGACACCGATCGGCGCGGTCTTGGGCGTGACCCCTCGTTCGTGCGCGTCACCCGCTCGCGTGCGGCGATGCGATTTCACGACACCGTCGGCGATCAGGTGGTGCGGTGCGGCGGCGGTGATGTCGACGACGACGAGGTCACCGGGCCGGATCCCCGCGTCGGTGCCGGGCCGGAAGTGCACCAGTCTGCCGTCGCGGGAGCGTCCGCTCATCCGCGCGGTCGCCGCGTTCTTCTTGCCCGCTTCGGCCACGAGCAATTCCACCTCGGTGCCGATCAGCGCCTGGTTCTCCTCGAGCGACACCTGCTCCTGCAGGGCGATGAGCCGGTCGTAGCGTTCCTGCACCACCGCCTTGGGCACCTGATCGGCCAGTTCGGCGGCCGGGGTGCCGGGGCGCTTGGAGTACTGGAAGGTGTAGGCGCTGGTGAAGCGGGCCCGGCGCACCACGTCCAGGGTCTCCTGGAAGTCCTCCTCGGTCTCGCCGGGGAAGCCGACGATGATGTCGGTGGTGATCGAGGCGTGCGGCATCGCGGCGCGCACCTTGTCGATGATGCCGAGGAAGCGTTCCTTGCGGTAGGAGCGGCGCATCGCCTTGAGCACCCGGTCCGAGCCCGACTGCAACGGCATGTGCAGCTGCGGGCAGACATTGGGTGTCTCGGCCATCGCCTCGATGACGTCGTCGGTGAATTCCGCCGGATGCGGCGAGGTGAACCGCACCCGCTCGAGCCCCTCGATCTGCCCGGTCGCGCGCAGCAACTGGGCGAAGGCGCCGCGGTCGCGCGGCTGTTCGGGGTCGACGAAGTTCACGCCGTAGGAGTTCACGTTCTGGCCGAGCAGGGTCACCTCGAGCACACCCTGGTCGACCAGGGCCTGCACCTCGGCGAGCACGTCACCGGGGCGGCGGTCCACCTCCTTGCCGCGCAGCGCGGGCACGATGCAGAAGGTGCAGGTGTTGTTGCACCCCACCGAGATCGACACCCAGCCCGCGTAGGCCGATTCACGCTTGGCGGGCAGGGTGGACGGGAAGGCCTCGAGCGATTCGAGGATCTCCACCTGGGCCTGCTCGTTGTGCCGTGCCCGTTCCAGCAGCACCGGCAGCGAACCGATGTTGTGCGTGCCGAACACCACGTCCACCCACGGCGCCTTGCGTACCACGGTGTCGCGGTCCTTCTGCGCCAGGCAGCCGCCGACGGCGATCTGCATGCCCGGCCTGCCCTGCTTCACCGGCGCGAGGTGCCCGAGGGTGCCGTAGAGCTTGTTGTCGGCGTTCTCCCGCACCGCGCAGGTGTTGAACACCACCAGGTCCGGGGTGTCGCTCGGCGCGACCTTCACATAACCCGCGTCTTCGAGCAGGCCGGACAAGCGTTCGGAATCATGGACGTTCATCTGGCAACCGAAGGTGCGGACCTCGTAGGTGCGCACCTCGGTGACCGAGCCGTGCGTCGCATTCTGTCCGTTCGAATCCACCCGTCCAGGGTACGGCCACCGCCCCGGTGACCTGCGTCGCGGTCGGGCAGGCCGACCGCGACGAGGAGGCTGCCGCCCGGTTACCGGCAGGTGTCTTCTCGGCGAGCCGAGACGGCGAGTCACGGAAAGCAGGGCAAATCTCCGAAGAACGCCTAAGGTTTCTGAGCATGACCGACGACGCCGCACCCGCGACCGGGAAAGCCGACGCCGCTGCCACTGCAGGCGCGCCGCCGATGATCTCGATGCACAACGTGGACAAACACTTCGGTGAGCTCCACGTTCTGCGCAATATCAACCTGGAAGTGCCCCGCGGGCAGGTCGTGATCGTCCTCGGCCCCTCGGGCTCGGGGAAGTCCACCCTGTGCCGCACCATCAACCGGCTCGAACCGATCGACTCGGGCCGCATCGCCATCGACGGGGTGGATCTGCCCGCCGAAGGCAAGGCCCTCGCCGCGCTGCGCGCCGAGGTGGGCATGGTCTTCCAATCGTTCAATTTGTTCGCGCACAAGACAATTCTCGAGAACGTGATGCTCGCGCCGATGAAGGTGCGCGGCATCAAGAAGGACGAAGCGCGCAAGCACGCGCTCGCCCTGCTCGACCGGGTCGGCATCGCCAACCAGGCCGACAAGTACCCCGCCCAGCTGTCGGGCGGCCAGCAGCAGCGCGTGGCGATCGCGCGGTCGCTGGCGATGGACCCGAAGGTGATGCTGTTCGACGAGCCCACCTCCGCGCTGGACCCGGAGATGGTCAACGAGGTGCTCGAGGTGATGGTCTCCCTCGCCAAGGAGGGCATGACGATGCTCGTGGTCACCCACGAGATGGGCTTCGCCCGCCGTGCCGGCGACCGGGTGCTGTTCATGGCCGACGGCGAGGTCGTCGAGGACGCGGAGCCCGAAACGTTCTTCACCGCACCGCGATCCGACCGCGCCAAGGACTTCCTCGGCAAAATTCTCAGCCACTGACTTGTAGCGACACCACAAGAGGGAGAAGGAAACTCGATGAGGATCAATCGTGCGGTGCGCGTCGGCGTCGGCGCTGTGGCTCTGGCTCTGGCCGCCACCGTGACGGCGGCCTGCGGCGGCGGTGACGAGGGCAGCGCGCTCGACCACGCCAAGGAAGGCAAGCTGACCGTCGGCATCAAGTTCGACCAGCCGGGTCTCGGCCTGCGCAACACCGACGGCACCTACAGCGGCTTCGATGTCGAGGTCGCCAAGTACGTCGCCGACAAGCTCGGGGTGAAGCCCGAGGCCATCACGTTCAAGGAAACCCCGTCGGCGCAGCGCGAGACGATGATCGAGAACGGTCAGGTCGACTTCATCGTCGCCACCTACTCGATCAACGACAAGCGCAAGGAGAAGGTCGATTTCGCCGGCCCGTACTACGTGGCGGGCCAGGACCTGCTGGTGCGTGCCGACAACACCGACATCACCGGCCCCGATTCGCTCGCGGGCAAGAAGGTCTGCTCGGTGAAGGGCTCCACCCCGGCCCAGAACATCGAGAAGAACTACCCGCAAGCCCAGCTGCAGACCTACGACACGTACTCGCTGTGCCTCGAGGGCCTGCGTGGCGGTGCCATCGACGCGATGACCACCGACGACGTGATCCTGGCCGGTTACGCCGCGCAGGCGCCCGGCACCTACAAGCTGGTGGGCAAGACCTTCACCACCGAGAACTACGGCATCGGCGTGAAGAAGGACGACACCGAGGCCCGCACCAAGATCAACGACGCGATCGAGGCGATGATCGCGGACGGTTCGTGGAAGGCCGCGCTGGAGAAGTCCTTCCCCGGCACCGGTTTCAAGGTCCCGGAGCCGCCGAAGGTCGACCGCTACTGATCCCGAACACCGTCGCGGTGGCCGTGCGCCACCGCGACGGTCTTTGTCCTGCTGGCCTTTCTCATCGATCGGAGGACGCGCGTCCGTGTTCGACCTGATCTCGGAGTATGACTCCCGAATCCTCGCTGCCTTCTGGGTGACCATCAAGCTGACGTTCTTCTCGGCGATCGGCGCCCTGATTCTCGGCACCATCGTCGCCGGAATGCGTGTGTCTCCCATCCCCGTCGCGCGCTGGGTCGGCACCGCCTACGTGTCGATCTTCCGCAACACCCCCCTCACGCTGATCATCGTGTTCTGCTCGCTCGGCCTCTACAGCACGCTGCGGTGGGAGCTGGCCGGTGATTCGATCAAGGACAACAACTACTGGTGGGCGATCATCGGATTGAGCGTCTACACCGCGGCTTTCGTGTGCGAATCGCTGCGGTCGGGCATCAACACCGTCCACATCGGGCAGTCCGAGGCGGGCCGCTCGCTGGGCTTCGGGTTCGCCCAGAACCTGCGCCTGATCGTGCTGCCACAGGCTTTCCGGGCTGTCATCGCCCCGCTGGGCAGCGTGCTGATCGCGCTGACCAAGAACTCGACGATCGCCTCGGTGATCGGCGTCGGTGAGGCCGCGTTCCTGATGAGCGAGATGAACGAGAACGAGGCCGCGGTGCTCGCCATCGGTGCGATCTTCGCGCTCGGCTTCGTCGTGCTCACCCTGCCGACCGGCTTGTTCTTCGGCTGGCTGGCCAAGCGATTCGAGGTTGTCCGGTGAGTTCAGGCGCTTCGGTTCTGTTCGACGCTCCCGGCCCCAAGGCCCGGGTGCGGCACTGGATCTACTCGGTCCTGGTAGCGGCGGTACTCGTCGCGATCGCGGTGTGGATGTTCCTGGCCTTCCAGCGCGAAGGTCAGTTCACCGCCGAGAAGTGGAAGCCGTTCCTCGAGGCCGAGGTCTGGGAGACCTATCTGCTGCCCGGTCTCGAGGGCACGCTCACGGCCGCGGTGCTCTCGATCATCGGTGCGCTGATCTTCGGCATGATCTTCGGCATCCTGCGCCTCTCGGATCACACCTGGGTGCGCTGGGTGGCGGGCGCGATCGTCGAGCTGGCCCGGGCCATCCCGGTGCTGATCCTGATGATCTTCCTGTTCGCCGTGTTCGGCGACTACAAGGTGTTCCCGTCCGATCAGCTCGCGCTGGCCGCGGTGGTCATCGCCCTGATCGTCTACAACGCCTCCGTCATCGCCGAGATCGTGCGGGCCGGTATCCGGTCGCTGCCCAAGGGCCAGAGCGAGGCCGCCGTCGCGCTCGGCATGCGCAAGACCCAGCTCATGCGGCTGGTGCTGTTGCCGCAGGCGATCACCGCGATGCTGCCCGCGCTGGTCTCGCAGATGGTGGTGGTGCTCAAGGACACCGCGCTGGGCTACCAGATCACCTATGTGGAGCTGGTGCGCTCGGGTCAGCAGGTCGGTGCGGCGGAGCAGAACACGATCCCCGCCCTGATGGTGATCGCGGTCATCATGATCTCGCTCAATATCGCGCTGTCGTTCCTGGCGACCCGGTTGGAGAAGCGGCTGCGGTCGCGGCGCAAGAAGGGTGGCGGTGCGGTGCTGGCCGCCGACTCGATCGTCACCGACGCCGCACCCGGCGTGGACATCACCAAGAAGTAGGCCCGGAACCGACGGGGCCCGGTCCATCTCCTGGACCGGGCCCCGTTCGCGTCATTCGGTGTAGCGGTAGAAGCCCTCACCGGTCGACAGGCCGAGCTTGCCCTTGTCGATGTAGTTCTGTTTCAGCCAGTCGGCGAGCTTCTGCTCCTCCGGACCGCCGTTGGTCAGGATGTTGTAGGGCGTGGTGAGCCCGACGATGTCGAGGATCTGCATCGGTCCCATCGGTGCGCCGGTCCCGATGCGCCAGGTCTCGTCGACGGCCTTCGGTTCGGCATAGCCGCCCGCGACCAGCCCCATGCCGGCGTTGAGGAACGGGACGAGCAGCGAGTTGAGCACGTAACCCGCCTTCTCCTTGTGCAATTCGATGGGCACCATGCCGATGTCGGCGGCGAACTTCACGACCGAGGCGAACACCTCCGGGTCGGTCTCCGGTGTGCCCATCACCTCGGCGGTGTTGAACTTCCACACGTGGTTGGCGAAATGCAGGGCGAGGAAGCGGTCGGCGCGCCCGGTGAATCCGGCCATGTCGCTGGGCAGCAGGGTCGAGGAGTTCGTCGCGAAGACCGTGCGTTCCGGGGCGAGGCCGCCCAGCTTCGTGTACAGGTCACGTTTGATGGACAGCAACTCCGGCACCGCCTCGACGACGAGGTCGGCGTCGGCGACCGCGGCAGCCAGGTCGGTGGTCAGCGTGATGCCCGCGGCCGTCGTCTCGGTCTTGGCGGTGTCGGCTCCGGCCACTTCGGCCTGGTAGGTCTTCGCCAGTTCGTCGAACCGGGTGCGGGCGGCGGCGATCGCCTTGTCGTCGATGTCGTAGGACGTCACGTCGAAGCCGTGGAAAGCGGTCTGGAACGCGATCTGGGAACCGAGGACGCCGGTCCCGAGAACTGTCACCTTGCGGAATGCGATGGTCATGCGTGTTCCTCCCAGCGATGTCGGTGTGCCGGTGTGTAGCCACCGTCCATCATGGCCCGGCCGGTCGGCATCGTGGGGAGGTGGTCCGGCTCGGGCGCCGGGGCGGGTCAGCCGGCGGTGACGAGGCCCTCGGCGATCATCCAGTCGCGGGCGACGTCGGCGGGTTCGCGGCCGTCGATGTCGACCTGGCGGTTGAGTTCGGTGATGACCTCGTTGGTGAGCCGGGCCGAGATCGGCGCCATGATGTCGACCACGCGGGGGTTGGCGTCGGCGAACGGGCCGTGCATCACCAGGGCCGCGTTGTACTTGGGGAAGAAGCCCTTGTCGTCTTCGAGTAGCACCAGGTCCAGGGCGGGGATGCGACCGTCGGTGGCGGCGACGGAGCCGAAGCGGCACTGCTTCGCGTCGGCGGTGGCCTGGTAGACCAGGGCGTCCTGCACGATCTGTTTCTGCGCTCTGCCCGCGTCGATGCCGTATTTCTGGGCCAAGCCCGGGTAGCCGTCGGGGCGGACGTTGAACTCGGTGCCCACGCAGGTGGCGGCCGCGGCCGGGTCGGCGGCGAGCAGTTTCGCGTAGTCCGACAGGGTGCGCACGCCGGTCTCCTCGGCGGTGCGCCTGCTGGTGACCAGGGCGTAGGTGTTGTTCATCGGTGCCATGGCCGCCCACACCATGTCGTGCTGTGCGCGGTCGGCGTCGCGGACGAGGTCGAATTGTTTGCGTTCGTCGGGTTCGGGGGTCTCGTTGCCGAGGTAGTTGATCCAGCCGGTGCCGGTGTAGTCGTAGGCGATATCGATCTGGCCGTTGAGTTGCGCGTCGCGCAGGCTGTTGGAGCCCTGGATATTGGTCAGGTCGCGCACATTCGCGCCTGCGGCGGTGAGGGCGAATTCGATGAGGTAGCCGAGGATATTGGCCTCGGTGAAGTCCTTGGACCCCACCGTCACCGCGACACCGTCGAGTTCCGGAACCGGGGTGATACTGCCCGGCCCCACCGGCAGCGGCACCGAACCGCCCGATTGCAGACCGCATCCGGCGAGCACCACCGCGAGGACCGGGATCAGCCCGCGCAACCATCTGCTCTTTCTCACCGCAGCCCCCTCGGCCCGAGAAACTGTTCGGCCAGCGCGCCGAGCCAGTCGACGAACAGGGCCAGTGCCACCGCGAGCACCGCACCGACCGTGAGGGTGACGGTGTCGCGCAGTTTGTAGCCGGTGTCGATGAGGATGCCGAGGCCGCCCGCGCTCACCATGAACGACAGCGTCGCGGTACCGACGGCAAGTACAAGCGACGTACGCAACCCGGCGAGGATGTAGGGAATGGCGAGCGGGAACTCGATGCGCCGCAACACCTGTACGGCCGACATACCCTGACCGCGACCGGCATCGATGACAGCCGGGTCCACCTGCTGATAGCCGAGGATCGTGTTGCGCAACACCGGCAGCAACGAGCAGAACGCGATCGGCGCGACACCCACCCAGAACCCGGTGGTCCGGGTGAGCAGGTAGCACAGCACGATCAACCCGATCGCGGGCGCCGCCGCCCCGATATTGGCGATCCCGACGAAAAACGGTGCGAGACGGCGGAACCGGCGACGGGTGAGCAGCGTGCCCAGCGGCACCGCGATCACGACGACGATCGCGACCACGGCCGCGGTGATGAGCACGTGCTGCCAGGTGACCTCGGCGATATTGCCCGCACTGATACTGGCCTGCTGAATGGTGGTGAGTTCACGCCGGAACGCCCACAGCAGCACACCGACGGTGAGGATCAGCACGATCACCGGTTGGGCGAGCAGCCGCAGGAGTTCTGCGCGCCGCTGGGTGGCAAGTGCGGAGGCGGCGGCGGGAAGGTCGACGACCGGACGAGTGGAGGAGGTAGCGGTCACCATGAGCCCACCCGTTCCGCGACGAGAGTTCGAGTCGATCGGTGGTCGGGTCGGGAATTCTGCTGGTCGGGCATCATGACGACGCCTTCGCGGACGTGGCCAGATGGTCGATGAGGGTGTCTACGGTGACGACACCGGCGTAACCGCCGCTCGCGTCGAGGACGATCGCCGAGGCGGTGCGTTCGGTGAGCAGGGCGGCGAGGGCGTCTTGGAGAGTGGCGTCGGCAGGCAGGGTCGTGCCGATGGGCGTGCCTGCGGCGGTCAGGGAATCCGCTTGTGCTGATTCGTCTCTGGATACCCGGCGCAGTGGGCGACGCTGAGGGTCGAGGACGATTCCCCAGGTGCGATCCGCGTCGTGCAGCGCGGTGGTCAGTGCCGCGGGGTCGGTGTCCTCGGTGACGGCGACGCCTTGGTCGAGGTCCAGGTCGGCGAGGACCGCGAGCCCCAGGCGGTCGATGGTCGCGGTGGCGCCGACGAAGCCCGCGACGGTGTCGTCGGCGGGGGCGGCCAGGATCGCGGCGGGGGTGTCGTACTGCAGGATGCGGGAGCGGTCGCCGAGCACCGCGATGCGGTCGCCCAGTTTCACCGCCTCACCGAAATCGTGGGTGACGAACACGATGGTCTTGCCGAGTTCGCCCTGCAGGCGCAGCAATTCGTCCTGCAGCAGGGCGCGGGTGATGGGGTCGACGGCACCGAACGGTTCGTCCATCAGCAGTACCGGTGGGTCGGCTGCCAGCGCCCGTGCGACTCCGACGCGCTGCTGCTGGCCGCCGGAGAGCTGGCGCGGGTAGCGGTCGCGATAGGTGTCGGGATCGAGGCCCACGAGCTCGAGCATTTCGTCGGTGCGGGCGGCGACGCGGCGCCGGTCCCAGCCGAGCAGGCCCGGCACCGTCGCGATGTTCTTGGCGACCGTCATGTGCGGGAACAGCCCGGCCTGCTGGATGGAATAGCCGATGCCACGGCGCAATTCGTCGGCGTCGATGGCGAGCGCGTCGCGGCCACCGATGGTGATGGTGCCCGAGGTCGGTTCGATGAGGCGGTTGATCATCCGCATGGTTGTGGTCTTGCCACAACCGGACGGTCCGACGAGGACGACGATCTCCCCGGCGGGGATCGTCATGCTCACCTCTTCGACCGCGGGGTCCGGCTGCTCCGGATACCGTTTGGTCACCCGGTCCAGGACGATCTCCACCCCGGAAACGGCGGTGCCGGCGCCGGTTTCGGCGGTGCTGGTGTCAGTCACGAATACCCCTCGAGATGGTGAACCGTCCGAGCAGAACCAGGACGCCGTCGAGCGCGAGTGCGAGCACGACGATGAGGATGGTGCCGGTGAGCGCCTGCGGCACCGCGTTGGGACTGCCGAGGCGCGCGAGCCCGGAGAAGATCAGGTTGCCGAGCCCCGGGCCTTTCGCGTAGGCCGCGAGCGCGAGGATGCCCATGATCATCTGGGCGCTCACCCGCATCCCGGTGAGGATCGACGGCCACGCCAGCGGCAGTTCGATCCTGGTGAGCAACTGCCACCGGCCCATCCCGACGCCACGTGCGGCATCGACGGCGGCCGGGTCGACGGTGGACAACCCGAGCACGGTGTTGCGCAGAATCGGCAGCAACGCGTAGAGGACCAGCGCGACGATGGTCGGTGCCACGCCGAGCCCGAGGAACGGGATCAGCAGCCCGAGCAGCGCGAACGACGGCACGGTGAGAATCGCGCCCGCCGTCGCGGTCGCCGCCGCCGATCCGAGCGGACTCCGGTAGACCAGGATCCCCACGAGCACCGCGATCACCGTCGCCAGCAGCAGGGACTGCACCACCGCCGACACATGCAGATACGAATCGACCAGCAACTGCTCACGCCGGTTCACCACGAACGACCACAGTGCGTCCAGGATCCCCACCTCCCCATCGTCCGGCGGCCCAACGGGCCCTGCCCCAAGATGCCCACCCACAACACGGGCGAAACAACCCGTCTCACACCCTCGGCCCACCGAGCACCCGAATCCACCTGCGCGGACCCGCGTTTCACTTCCGCCTCATGCTAACGCCCCACCCCGACACCCGCGGCCGTTCCGGCTCTCCGACCCCGGATCACGAGGACAACCGAATCATCGACCCGCTTCGGCCAGTTCCGCTTTCACCACGGCGTAGGCGGTGGCGGGGTTGTAGCCGCGGCGGGCGAGCATGTCGACGAGGCGGCGAGTGAGTTTGGTTCGGTCGAGGTCGGAGGGCGTGGTGCGGAGTTTGCGGCGGACCAGGTCGGCGGCGGCTTCGTCGTCGCCGGGCTCCGGACGGGGGCGGCGTGCGGGGGCTGCGGTGCCACGGGAAGGTTCTCGGGCAGTGCCGGCCCGGGCCTGCCGGGCGCGGCCGTCGTCGGTGCCTGGCTGCTCGGCGCCGTCGTGGTTCGCGCTGTAATCGGTGCCGGTGGCCGAGGTTCGGGCGAAACCTGCGGCATCGAGTTCCGTGGTGACGACAGCGAAGGCGGTGGACTGGTCGTAGCCCCGACGGGCCAGCATGCCGACCAGGCGGCGAACCGCCTTGTCACGGTCCAAGTCTCGGGGCAGGGTGCGCAGCTTACGGCGAACCAGATCGGTGGCGCGGTCGCGTTCGGCGTCGTCGGAGACCATCGACAAAGCCTGTTCGGCGTCGGTGGGGGCTACCCCTTTGTCGCGCAGTTCGCGCTGGAGCGCTTTCTTCCCTTTGCCGGAGTAGGTGTGGCGGGCGTGTACCCACTGTTCGGCGAAGGAGCTGTCGTCGATGAGGCCCACTTCGGTGAGCCGCTCGAGTGCCGCTGCGGTGACCTCGAGCCGGAAACCCTTCTCGCCGAGCCGTTTCTCCAGTTCGGCGCGGCTGCGGGCCCGCACGGCCAGCAACCGCAGGCAGGCGTCCTTGGCTTGTTCCACGGTGGCTCCGGGCCGGTCACCCGGGGCGAGCCGGCGTGTGCCGGCTCGCCTCTCGGGCTCTCCCGGTGGGGATCCGGCCGCCACCGGATCCACCTGCCGCCCGTCGTCACCACCGACGACGGTCGACAGGGAGTCTGTGTCGCGCCGCGTGGATCGGCGAGAACGCCGGGCGCGGCGGGGCGTCGCCGCCCCGCTCCCCCACTCTTCATGATCAACACCGGTTCGCGGGGCGGAATCGGCGGGATTGTGTGCATCGGTGAATCCGGTCGGGTGCGCGCGCTGCGGATCGCCCGCACCCGACCGAATTCCCTTCGCGCCCGGGGCGGCTCGTTCGGCACGAGCCGCCGGGGCGAGTTCGGTGGCCGACCCCGGTTCGCGCGTCACCTCGGACGTCAGCGACTGCGGTTGCACCTCGATACCGAGGCGAGCCAGCTGACGTCGCATGTCCTCGACCGGATCGGCCGAGTCGCGGCGCGCGCGGCCGGGGTTCGGCGTGCGCATCGGCTCAGAAGTCGGCGGGTGCGTCGGCCTCGGCGGTCAGATCCGCGCCGATGCCGAGCTTTTCCTTGATCTTCTTCTCGATCTCGTCGCGCACATCGGTGTTCTCCAGCAGGAACTTGCGGGCGTTCTCCTTGCCCTGGCCCAGCTGGTCGCCCTCGTAGGTGTACCAGGAGCCGGACTTGCGGATGAAGCCGTGCTCGACACCCATGTCGATGAGCGAGCCCTCCTTGGAGATGCCCTGCCCGTAGAGGATGTCGAACTCGGCCTGCTTGAACGGCGGGCTCACCTTGTTCTTGACGACCTTCACGCGGGTGCGGTTACCGACCGCGTCGCTGCCGTCCTTGAGGGTTTCGATGCGGCGCACGTCCAGGCGCACCGAGGCGTAGAACTTGAGCGCCTTACCACCGGTGGTGGTCTCGGGCGAACCGAACATCACGCCGATCTTCTCGCGCAGCTGGTTGATGAAGATGGCGGTGGTGCCCGACGTGCTCAGCGCGCCGGTCATCTTGCGCAGCGCCTGGCTCATCAGGCGGGCCTGCAGGCCGACGTGGCTGTCGCCCATCTCGCCCTCGATCTCGGCGCGCGGTACCAGGGCCGCGACCGAGTCGATGACGATGATGTCGATGGCACCCGAGCGCACGAGCATGTCGGCGATCTCGAGGGCCTGCTCACCGGTGTCGGGCTGGGAGACGAGCAGTGCGTCGGTATCGACCCCCAGCTTGCGGGCGTAGTCGGGATCGAGCGCGTGCTCGGCGTCGATGAAGGCGGCGACACCGCCCGCGGCCTGGGCGTTGGCCACCGCGTGCAGCGCGACGGTGGTCTTACCCGAGGATTCCGGGCCGTAGATCTCGACGACGCGACCGCGCGGCAACCCGCCGATCCCGAGCGCGACGTCGAGGGCGATGGAGCCGGTCGGGATGACGGAGATGGGCTGGCGGGCCTCTTCGCCCAGGCGCATGACCGCGCCCTTGCCGAAGCTCTTCTCCACCTGAGCCAGCGCCAGTTCCAGCGCTTTGTCGCGATCGTAGGCCTGCGGTGCCATGATGTGGTCCCCTTCTCGAGGTGAGTGTCTCTCTGGTTGGCGCCCACAGTAGAGGGCGGCACCGACAAGTTCTGTCGCCAAGATTAGTCGAACACTCTTTCGAGTCAAGCGACGCGCCCGCAAACACGCCACGACCGTCGTCAGTGCTGCGGCAGCACCGATTCGTCGCCCTCGGCACGCGGCCCGAGGATCCGTCGTCGCGACTGTTCGATGCGCACATCGTTGATGCTCGCCTCACGCCGGGCCATCCGCCCGTCGGGCGCGAACTCCCACTGTTCGTTGCCGTAGCTGCGCCACCACTGCCCGGTGTCGTCGTGCCATTCGTATTGGAAGCGCACGGCGATGCGGTTGTCGTGGAAGGCCCACAGATCCTTGCGCAGTGCGTAGCCGTTCTCGGTGGCCCATTTGCGGGTGAGGAACTCGACGATCGCGGCGTGGCCGGTGAAGAACTCGTCGCGGTTGCGCCACACCGAATCCTCGGTGTACGCGGCGGCGACCCGCTCGGGATCACGGGTGTTCCAGGCGTTTTCGGCGGCCCGCACCTTGGCACGGGCGGAGTCGAGGTCGAAGGGAGGCAGCGGTGGTCGCACGGTGTCGCCTTTCAAGGGTTGTGCGGTGACAGTTCGGGTGCGCCGAAGCGCAGTGGGAGCGCGCCGGGGCGTTCGATCACCCGCTCGACGGTGTAGTCGACGGCGCATTGCGCACCGGTGGTGAGATCGGCGGTGTCCCAGATGATTTCGGCCCGGCCGGTGAGCTGCAGCAGCGTACCGGTCGACCAGTCGGCGATCAGCAATCCGCACCGCGGGTGCACGGCGAGGTTGCCGAGGGTCATGAACATCGAGTTGCCGCGATAGTCCGGCCAGCGCAGCCGGGTCGGCGACAGCAGCTCGAGGAAGCCGGGGTTGCCGCCGCGATGGGAGGCATCGGCGTGCCCGTCGGCGTCGGCGGTGGCGACGAAGAAGGTGTCGGCGGCGGCGATCATCGTCCCCTGCTCGGCGGTGAGTTCCGTGCCGTGCCGCGCCGGACC
Organism: Nocardia sp. JW2; assembly: GCF_051843015.1. Classification (NCBI taxonomy): domain Bacteria; kingdom Bacillati; phylum Actinomycetota; class Actinomycetes; order Mycobacteriales; family Nocardiaceae; genus Nocardia; species Nocardia sp. JW2. The sequence goes on along the minus strand of NZ_JBPXLK010000001.1, from coordinate 71,345 downwards.
GGCCTGCCCGGCCGACACAGCGCGGATCTCTCGGCGTGAGATGTACTTCGGGCAGTTCGCGTACACCTGTTCGGTGCTGATCCGCACCCCACCGGGCCGCGGCCGCGCGGTCCCATTGACGCGCATCCGGCGCCGCCGCTGCGCCTGCACGGCGATCATCCCGACCGCGATATCGCCGGTCAACGCGTCGGACAAGGGGTCGTCGTCACTGGGTAGCGCGGTGATGTCGATGGTGGTGTCGTCGATCGCGTGGACGAATCCGGCGGGTCCGGTGAGCGGGCTCGCCCACAGCCGCCCGGCCGCGTCGGCCGCCGCGAGGACGACCATCGGCTGCTCGGCGAGGAAGCCCGCGGCGACGGCCGGGATCCCGGTGCGGATCGAACGCCCGACGCGATCGGCGATCCCGGCCTGGCCGAGGCGTTGCTGCACGGCCAGCTCACCCGGATGGAACATGACGACTCCTCAGAAGAATCCACAGGTCGGCGCGCTACCCGCGGGAGCGGGCGCGGATTCGGCGCCGGCCGGGGCGTACACCTCGAGCCGGATGCCGTCGGGATCGGCGAAGAAGATCCCGCCCGAGGACGCGCCCTCGCCGTGGGCGACCACTCCTTCGTGGAAGAACTCGGTGGCCAGTTCCCGCAGCGCCGACTCGACGGCGCGCACCGAGTCGAGGTCGGCGACCTGGAAGGCGAGGTGGTGCAGTCCCGGTGCGCCGGTGGCGAATTCGCCGGTGCTCTGCTGCCACAGCGTGAGCATCAGCACACCGTCGATACCGAGAAAGGCCCAGCGGCGCGCACCGTCGGCGCCGCTGCCGAGTTCCTCGAAGCCGAGACCACGGCGATAGAACTCCGCGGAGCGGTCGAGGTCGGTGACATTGAGCCCGATGTGGCCGGTGGTGAGCACGGGAGCGGTGACGGCGGTCATGAGTCCTCCAGGAATGGGAAACTATCTATGAACGTTTTGATGGTTAGAACATAAGACGACGAAGCACTGCCGTCAACCCTTGAAATACTTTTTGATGGTTAGGAACGTGAGTTGATAGCCTCAGACATGCGCGATCCCCGTCCGCACACCGGCGAACCACCTGCTCTCGACCTGCTCAACACCCGATGGGCAGGCGCCGAACCCGGCGATCTGCTGGCCGATCTCGACGGGTTGCGCACCTGGCTGGCGCTGCTCGACCTGACCGACCGGGTGCCCGCCGACGAGCACACCCTCACCGCGCTGCACACCGCACGTGACGCCGTATACGACACGGTCACCCGCGCCGACCACACCGCACTCAACCGAGTGCTCGACCAGGGACGCATCCGCCGCGAACTCACCGACGACGGCCCACGCGACATCCCGGAGGTGGCCGACCCCGCCTGGCTACCCGGCTGGCTCGCCGCCGACAACCTGCTGCGGCTGATCGCCGAAGCGCCGCACCGCATCCGCCAGTGCGCCCACCCCGACTGTGTGCTCTTCTTCTACGACACGTCCAAGAACGGCACCCGCCGCTGGCATTCCATGGCGACCTGCGGCAACCGTGCCAAGGCCGCCCGCCACTACGCCAAGAGCGGGTGAGCGTTCAGAACAATTCGTCGAGCAGGCGGTAGTAGTCGAGTTTGTCCGCATCGGGTGCGGTCAGGCCGTAGGCCGCACGGAACGCCGTCACCGCTTCGGCGCCGAAATCCTCCCCGAGGTCGCGTTCGGCCAGGGCGAGGTCGCGGTAGCGGTCGGCGCGGCCGAGCTCGGCGACGTCGATCAGCACGCCACCGGCCAGCACATTGCCCGGGGTGAAATCGCCGTGCGCGACGACGAGATCTTCGCTCGCCGGACGACGGCGGACCAGTTCCGCGAGCAGCTCGGCCGGTGTCCGATCGCGGTGATCGGGGTCGAAATCGTCGGCGTCGACGAAGCCCTCGACGACATTGCGGTGCGCCCGTGCGAGGGTGATGTCGAGCCCGGCGTCGAACGGGCAGTCCGCTACCGGCAGGTCGTGCAGGGCACGCAGCCGCGAACCGAGCAGCGTACCGGCGGCGGCCGGGTCGGGGGCCTGCGACGACACCGAACCGCCGCCCACGTCCGCGAGAACCAGCACGTCCTCGGCGAACGCCGCCACTTCGGGAACGGCGATGCCCTTGTCGCGCAACCAGATCAGGCGCTCGTGTTCGGCGACGGCGCGTGGGCCGCGTTTGATCCAGTACTCCCCCGCCCGCAGCACATTGCCGCCGCGGCCCTCGTGCTCGTCGGACCAATCGGCCAGCGGTCCGACCAAGGCGATCACCTCGGGCGGCAAGGGCAGAGCCAGCTCGTCGAGGTGGTCGAGCGCCGCCCTGGTCGACTCGATCAGCTCGGAGTCACCGTCGGCCACCCGCAACCGCATCGCCTCGTTGAGCAGCTCGCGCGCCTCGGCGGGCCGATGCTGTTCGGCCAGCGATTTGCCCAGGTGGTGGGCGGCGAAGGAGACGAGTTCGGGGTCGAGGGCGCGGCTGGCGTCCAGCGCGCGGCGGTACAGGATCTCGGCGCGACCGGGTTCGCCCTGATAGCGGTACACATCGGCCAGATTGATCCACACGGTGATGCGGCGGCGCTCGGTATCGGCCAGTTCGAGGGCCTGGTCCAGGCGGTCGAGCGCCTCGTCATGGCGCCCGAGCAGCATCAGCGCGATGCCGAGCCTGCGCAGACCACCGAAGTCGTGCGGATCGGCGGCGGCGACACGGGCGGCGAGGGATTCGGCGTCGACCGGGATCATCCGCAATCGTTCGTCGAACCGGTAGGGACGTGCCGACGAGTTCTGCGCTGTCACGGACATGGTCTGGTCACCACCGGTTTCTGGGGACGTCGAAGTCGGCACACAGCGCCCGCCATACCTCGCGCGGGTCGATTCCCGCCTCGATCGCGGCCGCACCGGTCATTCCGAAGGCCGGAATGACGTGATCGGCCAGCATGGCGTCGGCGCGCGCAACGCCGAACTCGGTGTGCATCAGCTCCTGGAATTCGGTCAACCGCACCTTGCCCAAGATACTCGCGCTGTCGTGCACCCGTCAGGACGCCGGTCCAGTCCCGCCTGCTTTCGACGGCCAACCGAAGATGCGGCTGTTGCGAGCCCGACCGGCTACCTCAGACCGTGGCCCCGACGCGATGACAGATCTCGACCGGGTCGGCGACCTCGTCGAGGCCGTCCGCGGCCCGGCGCGCGGCGGCGGCGAACGCCTTGTCGTCGAGGACCTGCCGCACGGCCGCGGCGACGGCGTCCGGGGTGAGCGGCCGGATCAGCAGCGAACTGCCCTGGCGCACCGCACGATTGGCCAGTTCCCACTGGTCGCCGCCGCCGGGCACGGTCACCACCGGCACCCCGGCGGAGAGGGATTTCGCGAGCAACCCGTGCCCGCCCCCACCGACGACCACCGCGGCATGGGTGAGCAGTTCGTCCTGGCGGCCCAGGCCCGCCGTCGCCCAGGCGGGCAGGTCTGCCGGTGGGGTGTCGAGCATCGAAACCGCCGCGCGCACACCGAGTCCGGACAGACCCTCGAGCACGGTCTCGGCCATGCCGGCCACCCCGGTGTGGGCGGTGGACGGGGCAACCATCACCAGTGGTTCGTCGCCGGGTGGCAGTTCGAGCACGGCGTCGGTGGGTTCCCAGAGCAGCGGGCCGACGACGTAGGTGTCGGCGGGCCAATCGGGTCGTGGGAGCTCGAGCGCGGGCAGGGTGGCGATGAGGCGAGCGGCGGGGCCGGGGTCCTCGGCGGGCAGCCCGATGCCCACCCGTGCCGCCGAACGCTGCCGCTCACCGGCCCGCACCGCGCGGTCGGTCATGGTGCGCAGCACGGTGTCGCGCAACCGGCCGCGTACTCCCTCGCCCGGTGCCAGGCCGCTCCCGATCGGCGGCAGACCTTTCGACGGCAGGTACAGCGGGTGCGGTGAGAGCTCCACCCATGGCACGCCGAGGCGTTCGGCCGCGAGACCGCCGCCGGCGGTGAGCACATCGGAGACGACCAGGTCGGGCAGCATGGCGCCGAGTTCGGGCAGGTTCTCCGTGGCGATGTAGGCGGCGCGTTCGTGGATCCGGGCGCCCGCGTCGGTGTCGTCGTCGACCGAGCGCGGCGCGAGCCCTTTGAGTTTGCGCACGCCGATGCCCGCGGCCCGTGCCGCGTCGAGCCACCGGGGACCGGTGAACAACACCGGCTCGTCTCCGGCGTCCAGCAACCGCAGACACAACGCGATCGCGGGAAACGCATGCCCTGGGTCGGGCCCGGCTACCACAGCTACTCGCATGCGCCTCACCATGCCATATCCGCAGGACGCACGGTCGCGACCCCGTCGACACGGCCCAGATCGGCCGATGTCTGGCCGACCCGCCCACGCGCCCAAGACAATCGGGCCGCGTCACCGATTCCGGCGCGCGCTCAGCCCGCGAAGGTGAACAGCTCGAAACCGACCGCGTGCGCGGCGGGGAATCCGTCCTTGGGGCCCGTTGCCATCGCCACGATCTCGTCCACCTGTTCTTCCACCGGGACCGTGCTCAGCACCTGCAGATAGCGCCGATGCGCGGCCAGGCTGGCCCGTGCCCTGTCCAGCTGATCACTCACGTCCACCGCGTGGGTGGCGACCGGGCCGACGACGGCGGCCCAGCGCGCGGACCACGGTGCCAGATCGGCGATCTCGGGGAAGATCCATTCGTTGCCCGCGTCGGAGACCGCGTCCATCGCCGAGCGGCCGACGGCCCGGTGATCGGCGCTGTTCACGAAGCCGGGCGCCCAGGTGTCGCCGAAATTGAACAGCACGACCATCTCGGGGCGGTGCCTGCGGATCGCGGCGGCCAGGTCGCGGCGCAGCGGCAGGCCCTCCTCGATGCGTCCGTCGGGGTAGTCGAGGAATTCGACGGTGTGCACGCCCACTTCGCGTGCGCCCGCGATCTCCTCGGCCTCCCGCAACGGCGCGGCCTGCGCGGGGGGAACGCCCGCGATCCCGGCTTCCCCTCGGGTGACGAGCAGATAGCGAATGTCCTTGCCCTGCTTCGTCCATCGCGCGACGGCCGCCGCCGCACCGTATTCGATGTCGTCCGGATGCGCGACGATCACGAGTCCGCGCTGCCAATCCTCGGGTAGCTGTTCCACCCCGCCCATGCTAGGGCTAGATCTTGCTGACCGGCGTCTTGTCTCCCGACCCCGTCACCGCCTTGTACAGCAGGTACAGCCCGGTGCCGATCGCGGCGAGCACCAGAATCGGCAGCACCGCCTCGAGGATCGCCCCGATGATCCAGAACGCGATGACCGCTACGACGACGATGCCGATGACCTTGAAAACCATGATGTGACTCCTCGGTGTCCGCGACCGCACAGCCGCGATCGACACCTTCGATGCTGCCACCGCGGCCGTGGTAAATCACCAGGTCAGCGCTGATATCCGGGTAGAGATCAGGGTTCACCCCGAGACTGCCGCCGTCGCCATCTACCGTGAATCCATGAACTACCTGGCTCTGCTGCGTGCCGAACTCACCATGTTCGGCGAGCTGATCACCGACGACGTCGATCTCGCCGCACCCGTCACCACCTGCGGCGACTGGACCTTCTACGATCTGGTCGATCACCTGGGCCGGGGTAATCAGTGGGTGGTCACCGCCGTCACCGAGCTCCGTGGCGACGACGACGGTCTGCCCGCGCCGAAAGATCCCGCGGCCCTGCGCAAGTGGTACGACGAGTCCGCCGACGCCCTCGCCGCCACCTTGTCGGCCGATCCCGAACAGGAAGCGTGGACCTTCACCCGTGCCATGCCGCGCACGGTCGGCTTCTGGCGCCGTCGCCGCGCCCACGAGACGCTGATGCACCGGTGGGACGGCCAACACGCACTCGGGAAGGCCGAGCCGTTCGACCGCGCGATCGCCGAGGACGGCATCGATGAGGTCTTCGAGCTGTTCGCACCCCGAATGATCCACCGCGGCCTGGCGACCGAACCGGAGGTGGCGCTGCGCGTTCGCACCACCGACACCGATCGCCGCTGGACCTACGGTCCCGGCGAACCGGTGGCCGAGCTGGCGGGTACGGCATCGGATCTGCTGCTCGCGTTGTGGGCCCGCATCCCGCCCGAGGACCAGGGTCTGCGCTGGGACGGTGACCGCGCCGCCGGGCTGCGCGTCCTGGCCGGGCCCTTGGTTCCATAAGCGCCCCACCGAACCGGACATGCGTCCATAATCGGGTTCGACTGCGAGGAGGACCGATGGAACCGATCGTCACGATCACCGGCGGCGCGATTCGGGGCACGACCGAAGGCGGCGTCACCCGGTTTCTCGGTGTGCCGTACGCGGCGGCGCCGGTGGGCGCGCGACGGTTCCGGTTGCCCGAACCGGTGGAGCGCTGGGAGGGGGTGCGCGAGGCGACGAGTATGGGGCCGACGTGCGCGCAGTCACCGTATCCCGCGCCGATCCACGCCCTGATCGGCAGCGACGGCATCCCCGGCGACGACTACCTCAATGTGAACGTCTGGACACCCGAGGTGGGCGGGGCGGGCCTGCCGGTGCTGGTGTGGATTCATGGCGGCGCGTTCGTGCGCGGGTCCAACGCACGCCGGATCTACGACGGCACCGCGTTCGCGCGCGACGGTGTGGTCCTGGTGTCGATCAACTACCGCCTGGGGATCTCCGGGTTCGCGGTGCTCGACGGCGCACCGTCGAATCGTGGTCTGCACGACCAGCTCTGCGCGCTGCGCTGGGTGCGGGACAACATCTCCGCGTTCGGTGGCGACCCGGACAATGTGACGATCTTCGGGGAGTCCGCAGGCGGTATGAGCGTGGCCGCGCTGATGGCGGCGCCGCAGTCGGCGGGACTGTTCCGCCGGGCGATCGTGCAGAGCGGCAACGGCTCCGTCGCCGCCGAGGCCGACGACGCGCGCCTGGTTTCGGCCGCGCTGGCCGAACACCTCGGAATCACACCCACCGCGGCGGATTTCGGTGCACTCGGTCCGGCCGACTTGTGCTCGGCGCAGAACGCCGTCGCGCTCGCGCTGATGACCGACCCCGACCCCCAGCGGTGGGGCACCTCGGTGGTCGAGCGCGGCCTCGGCATCATGAGCCTGTTCCCGGTGGTCGACGGGGATGTCGTCGAGGGCACCCCCACCGAGGTACTCGCGGCCAACCCGCAGCGCCGGGTTCCGCTCGTCGCGGGCACCACCGCCGACGAATTCCGCTTCTTCACGGTGCCCACCGGGATCACCGCGGGCGTCGATGCCGACAGCTTGCCGTTCGTGCTGGCCCGCTACGGCATCGATCCGTCGGTGGCACACACCTATTCGCGGCAACGTCCCGATGCCGCACCGGCCGAGATCTTCAACGCGATCCTCACCGACTGGTGTTTCCGCGCGGGCACCATGGACCTCGCCGAAACCAATGCCGCCACCGCGGCGACCTACGTCTACGAGTTCGCTTGGCCCACCGCACTGCCCGGCCTCGGCGCCTGCCATGTGCTGGAAGTCCCGTTCGTCTTCGACGCCGTGGACAACGCCCACACCCTCACCGGGCCGACCCCGCCGCAGCCGCTGGCCGACGAAATCCACGCAGCCTGGGTCTCTTTCGCCACACATGGCAGCACGGGCTGGTCGGCGTTCACTCCGGCAGAGAAGAACGTCCGCATCTTCGACCACCCCGCGTCGTCCACGGTCGACAATCCGCGCGCCGAGGAGCTAGCCGCCCTCCGTCAGGCGATTCGCTCCTGAGAACCGGACTGCTCGGCAGGTCTGTCGAGCCGGGCCGCCCGACCCGCGGTACCCGCTGCACGAGTAGGGGATCCGTGCGGGCGAGATTTTCAGCGGGGAAGATCGGGCGACGACAAGCCGGGTCCGTCGGCCATCTCGGTGAGGGCCTGGGCCCAGCCGTCGAGGCGGTCGGCGGCTTCGCGCAGATCGGCGACGATGCCGTTGAACTGGTAGGCCACCACGGTGTCCTCCGGGACGGCCAGGATGCGAGCAGCCGCCGCGACGAGCTGTTCGTATTCGACGACACCGGTTTCCAGGCGCGCGAGCACGGCGGCGACCGTGGTCTTCAATGCCGACACCGTCTCCGGGTTCGCCCGGCCTACCGTGTCGACGGCCTGTTCCATCGCGACCACGTCGGCGGCCAGGGCGTGTAGCGCGGCCGCCCCGGAGCTCGCGGTGGCGAGCAGGTCGCGCAATTCGTCCTCGGGTAACCGCCGGGTGCGCGCGATCTGGGCGCCCAGCCCGTGCAACGCGCGTTCAGCCCGGATCAATCGCTGAATCGGCGCGCGGGCCGCCGAGCGCAGTCCCGGCGACTTGCGCGGTACGAACGTCGCCTGCGGCAACGGCTGATGGCGGGTCTGCAGATAGCGGCGCGCGTTCACCGCGGCGCCGGTCACGAAAGCCACTGCGCCGCCGCCGATGACGACCACCGCCCACGCCGGCGCCGACACCACGGCCAGGCCGACAGCCCCGACGGTGGTGATCCCCGACGCTGTGCCCAGCTGAAAACTGCGCCTGCGCATGCGGCGCCGGCGCCGCAACTCACGCTCGCGCGGATCGGCCCAGCGGCGCACCGCGACCAGCGCCTGCTCCCCCACGCCGCGCAGAGTCGCGGGCATGCCACCGCTCATCGTCGACTGCACAACTGCCATCGGATCGGCGACCTCGATCCGGTCGCGCCGCGTTCTCCCGCTCATCGTGATCCTTCCACCTACCCAGAGTGCCACGCGGGTACGACAACCTCACCCTGAACAGGGCCGGGCCGCCGGTCGGCGTTCGATGCCCGCGACGGGCGCGAGTATCGAGCGTCGGCCGACGGCCCGAGGTGGCGTGACTACTGCTGAGCCGCCTGGCCACCCTTGTTGATCTGCGGCGCCGCGGGCTGCTGCGTGGCCGGGTCGATGGCCGCACTGTTCCCGGTGGGCAGGGCATCGCCGCGCATGGAGGCGCGAATCTGCTCGAGCTTGCTGTGCCCGGCCATCTGGATGCTGGCCTGCTGCACCTCCATCATCCGGCCCTGCACCGAGTTCTGGGCCAGCTCAGCCGAACCGAGGGCGTTGGCGTAGCGGCGTTCGATCTTGTCGCGCACGGCGTCGAGGCTGGGGGTGGAACCGGGCGCGGACAGGGTGGAGTCCATCTGCTGCAGCGAGGCCGAGACCTGCTCCTGCATCTTGGCCTGCTCGAGCTGGCTGAGCAGCTTGGTGCGCTCGGCGACCTTCTGCTGCAGCATCATCGCGTTCTGCTCGACCGCCTTCTTGGCCTGTGCGGCGGCCTGCAGGGACTGGTCGTGCAGCACCTTGAGGTCTTCCACCGACTGCTCGGCGGTGACCAGCTGGGCGGCGAACGCCTCGGCGGCGTTGGTGTACTGGATCGCCTTCTCGGTGTCGCCCGCGGCCTGTGCCTGGTCGGCGAGGGTGACGGCCTGCCGGGCGTTGGCGTTGAGCTTTTCGACCTCGTCGAGCTGGCGGTTCAGCTTCATCTCCAGCTGACGCTGGTTGCCGATCACCGACGCCGCCTGCTGCGACAGCGCCTGATGCTGACGCTGCGCCTCCTCGATCGCCTGCTGGATCTGGACCTTCGGATCCGCATGCTCTTCGATCTTGGAGTCGAAAAGGGCCATCATGTACTTCCAGGCCTTCACGAACGGATTAGCCATCGATTGATCCCGCCTCCATCTGTGCGTCGCTCGTGCGACTGGTGGTGCGCGACCGTCACGCACCAGATATGTGCTTATCCTTCACCATGCGGCACCCGGACCGATATGACCGGCCCACTCGACGCCTGATGAGAATCTATCCGCTCTCACCAGTAGTGCGCAGCGTCACGCGGGTTCGCCGCGTCACATCCCTTTCACCAATACCAGCATCTCGGCCCGCGGGGCCGGGATGACGATGCGGGTGTCCTCGGCGATCCCGATGCGCGCGTCCACGTCGGCCTGCGCGCTGGCGGTGGCCGACGGCTCGGCGGGCACCGGTTCGGCGACGGGTTCGGCCACGGGCTCGGTGAGCGCGGGTTCGCGGGGCGCGGAGCCGTCGGCTCCGGCCATGATGGTGCTCACGTCCCACAGCACCCGCGACAACGGCACATCGAGTGCCTCGCAGATGGCGGCGAGCAGTTCACTGGAGGCTTCCTTGCGGCCGCGCTCCACTTCCGACAGATAGCCGAGGCTCACGCGCGCCGAGGTCGACACCTCGCGCAGCGTCCGATGCTGGGCCAGACGCGCACGCCGCAGACTGTCCCCGATTGCCTCCCGCAGCAGCGTCATCTCGTTCTCCTCCACCTCGGGTCACCGCCTCGGGCGGTGCTCACCTCTTTCTGGCACAACGTCGAGCAGCGGCCGGGGGTTCCCGGACGCGGCTAGTCCGTCGTCACATCGCCGTACCCACCGACACAGCGCAATAACTCCCCGATCGCGTTGTGCACCGCACCGATCCTGATGTTCCACCGGTCACCGTGCAGTTTCAACCGGCTCACCGCGCTGTGATCGGGTCCGGCTACTCCGAGGTATACCGTGCCGACCGGATGCCCGTCCTGGGAATCGGGTCCAGCGACCCCGGTGAGGCCGATCCCCCAGTCCGCCGCGCAGCGTTCGCGCGCGCCCACGGCGAGCTGTTCGGCGGTGGACGCCGCGACCGCGCCCTCGACGCGCAGTACCTCTTCGTCCACCCCCGCCAGCCGGTGCTTGAGGTCGGTGGCGTAGACGACGAGCCCGCCGCGCAGCACCGCACTCGCGCCGGGCACCCCGGCGATCGTCGCGGCGAGCAGCCCCGCGGTGAGCGATTCGGCGGTGGCGACGGTCTGGCCCGCGGCCGTGAGTGCCGCGACCAGCTGGGCGGTCGGCGCACCGGCGACCAGGGGGTCGCTCACCCGCGCGACTCGTTGCGCGCGCGACCACCCGCCACCCACACCCGCACGGCCTGGCCGACGTAGTCGAGGCCGGTGATCACGGTGAGCGCCACGGCCAGGTACATCAGCACCATGCCCGCGGTGGCGAACGCACCGGACAGCGGCAGCACCAGCAGGGCGATGGCCACCGATTGCACGAGTGTCTTGAGTTTGCCGCCGCGCCCGGCCGGGATCACCCCGCGCCGCACCACGACCAGCCGCAGCAGGGTGATGCCGAGTTCGCGGCCGCAGATGACCAGGGTGATCCACCAGGGCAGATCGCCGAGGATCGAGAGCCCGATCAGGGCGGCGCCGATCAGGGCCTTGTCGGCGATGGGGTCGGCGAGCTTGCCGAAATCGGTGACAAGACCGTATTTGCGGGCGAGTTGCCCGTCGAACCGGTCGGTGATGGCGGCGAGGCCGAAGACGGCCGCCGCGATCACGCGCCAGCGGGTGTCGTGCCCACCGTCGGCGAACAGCGCGAGCACGAACAGCGGCACCAGGACGATGCGCGCCACCGTCAGCACATTCGCGATATTGACCACCGGGACCTGATGTTCGGCCATCCCCGGCAGCCGAGCCGCCCCGCGTTCGATCTCCTCGGGTCGCACGCTCATGCTGCGTCTTCTCGGCATGATCGGGCGCCCTCCGTGGTCACGCACGCTTCCGCCGCCAGGCGCTGACCTCTCATGCCCCCGCCCTCTCGGCACTCACCGGCACTGCGCCGAATATCGGGTGTGTCGCGCGATGTTTGCTCACGCGTGCAGTGCCGTATTCCCCGGTCGCCGGGCCCGGCGCGATGCGATGAGCGGAACGACAGGATGTGCGGCACATGTTCAGACTATCGGTAACCGGGCCGACTACTGTGCACCCCATGACTTCACGGGGACCAGCAGGTGGTCCGACCAGCGACGCGCACCCGTCCGCGCCTACCGTGGCGCCAGTTCGAGACGTCACCGTGCGACGAGCGCGAACCTCGGATGTCCCCGAGATCAAACGTCTGGTCGACGAGTACGCCGGCCGGATCCTGCTGGAGAAGAACCTGGTCACCCTGTACGAGTCGGTGCAGGAGTTCTGGGTTGCCGAGGTCGAGGGCCGGGTCGTGGGATGCGGCGCGCTGCACGTGCTGTGGGCCGATCTGGGCGAGGTGCGCACAGTCGCGGTCGATCCGGTGGTCAAGGGTCGCGGGGTGGGCGGCGCGGTGGTGCGTCAGCTGGTCGAGGTGGCACGGGAGCTGCAGTTGCAGCGGGTGTTCGTGCTCACCTTCGAGGTCGACTTCTTCGGCAGGCACGGTTTCGTCGAGATCGACGGCACGCCGGTGACGGCCGAGGTGTACGCGGAGATGTGCCGTTCCTACGACACCGGTGTGGCCGAGTTCCTCGACCTGAGTTTCGTGAAGCCGAACACCCTCGGCAACACCCGCATGCTGCTCACCCTGTAGAAACCCACCGCGAGAAAGTTGATCGACGTGCCGATCTTCGCCGTCCACTACACCTACACCGAGGCCACCGCGGCCGAGCGGACCACCAATCGACCCGAGCACCGGGGCTGGCTCAACGCCCTGGTCGACGCGGGCACCGTGCTCACCAGCGGCCCGTACGCGGACGGTTCGGGCGCCCTGCTGCTGTTCCGGGCCGAGGACAAGTCCTCGCTCGAGCAACTGCTCACCGAGGACCCGTTCGCGAAGCTCGGCCTGATCGAGGACGTGCGCGTGGTCGAGTGGCTGCCCGTGATGGGCGCCTTCTCCGAATAGCCCGTATACGCGAACGGCCCGGAACCCCAGGGGTTCCGGGCCGTTCCTCGTCGGTCAGACAGACGCGCGGCGGGTCTTCAGCAAGCTCGCCACCGTCGCGATCACGAGGATCCCGAGGATCACGCTCAGCGACACCGGCGTGGAGATCTCCGGCACGCTCACGTGCTCGCCGCCGTTGATGAAGCCGAGGGTGTTCTCGTGCAGCGCGTGCAGCACCAGCTTCACACCGATGAACGCCAGGATGGCGGCCAGCCCGTAGGACAGGTACACCAGCCGGTCCAGCAGCCCACCGATGAGGAAGTACAGCTGACGCAGACCCATCAGGGCGAAGGCGTTGGCGGTGAACACCAGGTACGGCTCCTCGGTGAGGCCGTAGATGGCCGGAATCGAGTCGAGGGCGAAGAGCAGGTCGGCGAAACCGATGGCGAGCAGCGCCATCAGCAGCGGGGTGACCACTCGTTTGCCGTCGATCTTGGTGATCAGCTTGTCGCCGTCGTACTGGTCGGTGGTCGGCAGGACCCGTTTGGCCAGCGCGACGATGCGGCTGTCGCGTTGCTCCTCGTGCTCGGCCTCGTGCCCGCTCTCGCGCAGCAGCTTGATCGCGGTGTAGATCAGGAACGCGCCGAACAGGTAGAACACCCAGCTCCACGCGCTGATCGCGGCCGCGCCGACGGCGATGAACACACCGCGCATCACCAGGGCGAGCACGATGCCGATGAGCAGCACCTTCTGCTGGTACATCCGCGGCACCGCGAAGGTGGTCATGATGATGAGGAAGATGAACAGGTTGTCCACCGAGAGCGCCTTCTCGGTGACGAAACCGGCGTAGTACTCCCCGGCGAAGGTGCCGCCCCATTTCCAGGCGACGTACCCGCCGAACAGCAGGGCGAGGCCGATGTAGACGGCCGACCAGATGCCCGATTCCTTGAACGTCGGTTCGTGCGGCGTGCGCACGTGGGCGAAGAAGTCGAAGACGAACAGTCCGAGGATCACCAAGCCGGTGATCACCCATTCGAGCGTGGTCACATCCATGAAGTGGTCCGATCGATGAGGTTCATGCCGTCCATCATGTCCAATATGTCCGTTTCAGCCAACTTTGCGGAGCGATTGCCCGCCATGATTCCACACACAGCCGTGCGAACCCGTCCGCGCCGGTAGCCGAGCCGAAAACCCGTTTCGCCTCGTCACGGCCGCTGCTACCGTCGACACATCGACCACCCACCGGCACCGCGAGAGGAGTCAGCCGTGACCGCCGAGTACGACCATTTCGCCGCGATGTCACGGCTGTCCGAGGATGCCGCGCGACCGCAGCGCGTGTCGCGCGCGGGCATCGGCAGCTGACCCGAGCCCGCCTCCGGCCGCTCCCCGCGATCGGCACCCCGCGCCCCGGTCCCTCCTCGTTCGTCGCCGCTCGCTGACGGCACGGTCAGAGCAAACCAGCAGTGCGCTATTCGCCGTCCCCGGAATCCGCCGGATCACCGCCACGGATCGACCACAGCAGACCATCGAGCTCGTCGGGTTTCACCAGCACGTCGCGTGCCTTGGAGCCCTCGCTCGGACCGACGACACCTCGGGTCTCCATGAGGTCCATCAGCCTGCCCGCCTTGGCGAAACCGACACGCAGTTTGCGCTGCAGCATGGAGGTGGAGCCGAACTGTGAGGTGACGACCAGTTCCACCGCCTGTAGCAACACGTCCATGTCGTCGCCGATATCGGGGTCGACATCCTTGGTCTCGCCCGCCTTGGCGGCGGTGACGCCCTCCTGGTACTCCGGTTCGGCCTGGGTCTTGCTGAACTCGACGACCGCCTGGATCTCCTCGTCGGAGATGAAGGCACCCTGCAGACGGGTCGGCTTACCGGCGCCCATCGGCAGGAACAGGCCGTCGCCCATGCCGATCAGCTTCTCCGCGCCCGGCTGATCGAGGATGACGCGCGAGTCGGTGAGCGAGGAGGTGGCGAAGGCCAGCCGTGAGGGCACGTTGGTCTTGATCAGGCCGGTCACCACGTCGACCGAGGGCCGCTGGGTGGCCAGCACCAGGTGGATGCCCGCCGCACGCGCCTTCTGGGTGATCCGCACGATCGCGTCCTCGACGTCCCGCGGGGCGGTCATCATCAGGTCGGCCAGCTCGTCGACGATCGCGAGGATGTACGGGTAGGGCCGGTAGACCCGTTCGCTGCCGAGCGGAGCGGTGATCTTGCCCGAGCGCACGTTCTTGTTGAAGTCGTCGATGTGGCGGACCTTGTTGGCCTGCATGTCCTGGTAGCGCTGTTCCATCTCCTCCACCAGCCAGGCCAGCGCGGCGGCGGCCTTCTTGGGCTGGGTGATGATGGGCGTGATCAGGTGCGGAATGCCCTCGTAGGGCGTGAGTTCCACCATCTTCGGGTCGATCAGGATCATCCTGACCTCTTCGGGGGTGGCCCGGTGCAGCAACGAGATCAGCATCGAGTTGACGAAGCTGGACTTACCCGAACCGGTGGAACCCGCCACCAGTAGGTGCGGCATCTTGGCCAGGTTCGCCGAGACGAACTCGCCCTCGATGTTCTTGCCGAGGCCGATCACCAGCGGATGGTGGTCGTTGCGGGTGTGCGGCGATTTGAGCACGTCGGCCAGACGGACCAGTTCGCGGTCGGCGTTGGGCACCTCGATACCCACCGCAGACTTGCCCGGGATGGGTGCGAGCAGGCGCACGTTCTCCGTGGCCACGGCGTAGGCGAGGTTGCGGGCCAGGGCGGTGATCTTCTCGACCTTCACGCCGGGGCCGAGCTCCACCTCGTACCGGGTGACGGTCGGCCCGCGCACGAATCCGGTGACCGCGGCGTCGATCTTGAACTGCACCAGGACCTCGGTGATCGCCTCGATCATCGATTCGTTGGCGGCCGAACGCTTCTTGGGCGGGTCGCCGTCGAGCAGCAGGCTCAGCGGCGGCAGCGAGTAGTCGCCGTCGACCACGCGGTCGGTGACGAACTCCGGTTCCGGTGGTGGCGGCGGCGTCTGGTCGACGGGTGCGGGAGCCGGGCGCTTGCGGGCCGGTTTCGGCGCGGGGGCGGGCGGCTCGTCGACGATGGGTTTGGCATCGCGCAGCGGCGGCTCGCCCAGCGACTCGGTGACCGCGTCGGATCCGGCGAAATCGTCGGCCGCCGACGCCGCGCCGCGTCGGGACCGGTTGCGGTGCACCGGGAATCCGTCGGCGTCGTAGTTGGCCGGGTCGTAAGGGTCGCTGTCGTCGGCGTATTCGCCGAGACCGAAGTATTCGCGCAACCGCGACGGCACCTCGCGCACCGTGGTCCCCGTGAGCAACAGCACACCGAATACCATGGCCAGCAACAGGATCGGCATCGCCAGCCACGGGGTGAGGCCCTGGCCGAGCGGGCCGCCGATGGCGTAGCCGAGCGCGCCCGCGGCACGCGAACGTCCGTGCGCGTCGGTGGGTGACCCGGCCGCCAGATGCCAGATGCCGAGCGCGGGCAGGATCACCAGCAGCCCGCCGAGGACCAGCCGTGGCCGGATCTCCGGATGCGGTTCGGTGCGCATCAGCACCACGGCGATCGCCACGAACAGCAGCGGCGCCACCGCGGCCGCCGACCCGGCGATCGCGCGCACGACGTCCTCGAGGAAACGCCCCACCGGGCCGCCGGCCGACAACCACACCGCGGCGGCGATGATCACGCTCAACGCGATCAGCGCCAAGCCGATCCCGTCGCGACGATGCCCGTGTTCGAGTTCGCCCGCACGGCTCAGCGTGCGGGTGGTGGCACCGAGACCGCGCGCCAGCATCGTCCAGCCGCTGGTGACGCCCCGGCCGATGACGGCAAGCGGTGCGGTGTTCGAGGCGCGTTTGACGGGTCTGCGGGCGGGGGTGGTTCGCCCACGCGCGGCCGACGACGCTCGCGGTGTCGTCGAACGAGACCGCGCCGACGGCGTCTGCCCCCTGCTCGATCCCGCCCGCGCACGAGAGGTCGTGGTGCTGCGGGACTTACCTGCCATGACGATCAGGCTAGCCGCTCGCACACCATCGAGACCATCCGCAACACTGGTCCCACCGGTGATGTGACCGCCGATACGCGCCGGACCCGCAGGTCGCGGGCCCGCCGGTCAACGCGCGGAAATCCCGGATCGAGGGCGTTTCGCGGCCCGTCGCTTACCGAATCCTTACCGATTTCCAGCATTTCGGCCGATCTGGGCGGCCAGCGGTGGCGCGGGCAGCACACCGCTCGGTACTTTGACTGCGCTCCATCGGGTCGTCGACCCATGCGTATGAAGGGGAACAAGTGAAGAGAATGCTCACCAGCGCGGCCGTGCTGGGTGCCACCGTCGCGACCATGTTCGCGGGGCACATCGCACCGGCGCAGGCGCAGTCGGGCTACTACGGCGCCATCGCGGCGTCGGTCAATTCGGGGGTGTACGGGTACGCGACCGATTACGGCAGCTACGCCGATGCCGAGGCGGGCGCCATGGCCGCCTGCCGGCGCGGCGGTGGCGGCGGTGGTTGCGACGTGAAGGTCTCCTACCGCAACGGCTGCGGAGCCATCGCGATCTCGCGTGGCTGGTGGAGCTACGGCTCGGCCTCGACCATCGGTGGCGCCAAACGCGAAGCGCTGAACCGCAATCCGGGCAATGCCTCGATCAAGCACTGGAACTGCACCAGCGGTTACCAGCTCTAGCCCGACCGTTTCGACCACCATCATGGGAGTTGTAGTGAACAACCGACCGATCAAGACCGCCGCCGTCCTCGTCGCGCTCGTCGCGTCGCTGGGCCTGAGCGCGTGCGGTTCTTCGGACACCGAGTCGAGCAGCGCGGGCGCCACCACCACCGCGGCCGCCTTCGAGTCCGGTACGGCCAAGCAGGACAAGGAAGAAGGCGGCGACGTTGCCGAGACCACCCCGCCGAACCTGCCCAAGCCGACCGTCGAGGAACTCAACGCGCGGCTCACCAAGGCGATGAGCGGCCAGCTCACCGCCGACGAGAAGAAGACCTACATCGAGGACGCCGATCAGGACCCGATGCTGGTCGACAAGTTCGTCGACGCCGCGAAGAAGAACAATGTGAAGGTCTCCATCACCAACGTGGGTGAGCCCGCCGACGGCAAGCTCAAGGCCGACGCCGATGTCACCATCGACGGCCAGCCCGTGCAGGACGCCTTCATCGACTTCGTCGCCGAGGACGAGTCGTGGAAGGTGTCGCACACCTTCGCCTGCAACATCGTGAAGTCGGCCAAGCTCGACTCCGCGGCCTGCCAGGCCTGAGAAACGACGAAAACCGCCGGGCGACAACGTCACCCGGCGGTTTTCGCATCTCGTGGGTCAGACGCCGATGACCGTCGGCACGATCATCGGGCGGCGACGGTAGGTGTCGGCGACCCAGCGGCCGACCACCCGGCGCACGCCCTGGGCGATGCGGTGGGTGTCGGTGATGCCCTCGCCCGCCAGGCGGAGCAGCTCCGCCTCGACCAGCTCGTTCGCACCGTCGAGGGCGGTGGGGTCGTCGGAGAAACCACGCCCGTTGATCTCGGGGGTGCTCACCGCCTTGCCGGTGGTGGCGTCGATGACGATGGCGATCGAGATGAAGCCACCCTCACCGAGGACCAGGCGGTCCGACAGCGTCGACTCGCCGACGTCACCGACGGAGAGGCCGTCGACGTAGACGTGCCCGACCGGGACCCGGCCGACGATGGAGGCGATGCCGTCGACCAGGTCGACCACGACCCCGTCCTCGGCGAGCACGACCCGCTCCTCCGGCACACCGGTGGCCACCGCGAGCGCGGCGTTGGCGCGCAGGTGACGCCATTCGCCGTGCACCGGCATGGCGTTGGTCGGGCGCACCGCGTTGTACAGGTACAGCAGCTCACCGGCCGAGGCGTGCCCGGAGACGTGCACCTTGGCGCTCTGCTGGGTGATGACGGTGGCGCCGAGCCGGGCCAGGCCGTTGACCACGGCGAACACCGAGTTCTCGTTGCCGGGGATCAGCGAGGACGCGAGCACGATCAGGTCGTCGGCGCGGATGTTGATCTGGCGGTGGTCGCCGCGGGCCATCCGCGCCAGCGCCGAGAGCGGTTCACCCTGGGAACCGGTCGAGATCAGCACCAGGCGGTTGCCGGGCAGGTTCGCCGCCTGATCCATCTCGACCACGACGTTGTCGGGCACCGACAGGTAGCCGAGATCCTGGGCGATCTGCATGTTGCGCACCATCGAGCGGCCGACGAAACACACCTTGCGGTTGTGCTTCTGGGCCACGTCGACCACCTGCTGGATGCGGTGCACGTGGCTGGCGAACGACGCGACGATCACCCGGTTGCGGGCCTTGCCGATCACATTGTCGAGCACTCCGCCGATCTCGCGTTCGGGGGTGACGAAGCCGGGGACCTCGGCGTTGGTCGAGTCGACCAGGAACAGGTCGACGCCCTCGTCGCCCAGGCGCGAGAAACCGGCCAGGTCGGTGAGGCGGCCGTCCAGCGGCAGCTGGTCGAGCTTGATGTCGCCGGTGTGCAGCACCACGCCCGCCGGGGTGCGGATGGCCACGGCCAGCGCGTCGGGGATGGAGTGGTTGACCGCGAAGTACTCGAGCTCGAACGGCCCGTGCACGGTGGTCTCACCCTCGGCGACCTCGCGCAGCCGCGGCTGCAGGCGGTGCTCACGAGCCTTGGCCGCGACCAGGGCGAGGGTGAACTTGGCGCCGATCACCGGGATGTCGGGGCGCATGCGCAGCAGGAACGGCACCGCGCCGATGTGGTCCTCGTGACCGTGCGTGAGCACGATCGCCTCGATGTCGTCCATCCGGTCCTCGATGGGCCGGAAGTCGGGCAGGATCAGGTCGACGCCGGGCTGCTGGTCCTCGGGGAACAGCACACCGCAGTCGACGATCAGCAACTTGCCGTTGTATTCGAAAACGGTCATGTTGCGGCCGATTTCGCCGATGCCGCCGAGCGCGAACACGCGCAGCCCGTTCTTTGGCAGCTTGGGCGGCAGACCCAGTTTGTCCTGAGCCGCCTTCTCGCGCGGCTCGGCCTGCGCGTCACCGCGACCCCGGCCACCCTGCCTGCCCCGGCCACCGCCGCCACCGCGACGGTTCGGCTGCTGGGTTGCGGCCTGCTCGGCGGGCTTGGCCTTGGCGCGACGCGACGCCGCCTTCTTCGCTGGGGCGCGGTCCTGCGCGATCTCGAGCGCCTCGGGTACCGACTCGGCCTCGGCCGTCAGTTCCGCCTCGGCGACGATCTCGGCGACCGGCTCGACCGCGGCGGGTGCGGCAACAGGCTGCTCGGCCACGGGCGGCGCGGCGACCGGCTGGGTCTCGCGCACGGTTTCGGCCGGGGTGGGTTCCGGCGCGCCCGCGGGACGCGACGCGGCCCGACGGCGGGGCTTACGACCAGTGGGTTCGGTCACGCGGTCACCCCCGCGGCTTGCAGATCCAGCGCCAGCTCGTCGAGCTGAGCCGGCGTCGGCATCAGTTGGGGCAACCGTGGTTCACCCACGTCGATCCCGAGCAATTGAAGTCCTCCCTTACACATCGCCACACCTCCCAGGCGGGTCATGGCCGCGTACAGCGGCAGCAGTGTCGCGTTGAGCTCCCTGGCCCGAGCCACCTCACCGGCCGTGTAGGCCTGGTGGATCTCGCGCAGGCGTTCGGGCACCAGATGCCCGATCACACTGATGAATCCGACAGCACCCACCGAGAGCCAGGGCAGATTGAGCCCGTCGTCACCGGAGTAGAACGCCAGTCCGGTGCTCGAGATGAGATCGGCACCGGAGACGAGGTCGCCCTTGGCGTCCTTCACGGCGACGATGTTCGGATGCTCGGACAGATATCGGATCGTGTCGATGGCGATCGGCACCACCGACCGCGGTGGAATGTCGTAGAGCGTCACCGGCAGCGACGTGGCGTCGGCGACCGCGGTGAAGTGCGCGATCAGCCCCTCCTGTGTCGGCCGGGAGTAATAGGGGGTCACCACGAGCAGGCCGTGCGCGCCCGCGTTCTCGGCGGCGCGCGAGAGCTCGATGGAGTGCGCGGTGTCGTAGGTTCCGGCACCGGCCACGATGGTGGCCCGGTCGCCGACGGCGTCGACGACGGCACGCAGCAGGTCGACCTTCTCCGATTCGGTGGTGGTCGGCGACTCGCCGGTGGTGCCCGAGACGACGAGCAGATCGACGCCGCGATCGACCAGGCGAGCGGCGAGTGCCACCCCGGCGTCCACGTCGAGCTTGCCCGCAGCGCTGAAGGGGGTCACCATCGCGACACCTACCGTGCCGGATGCGTGCAGCTCCGTGGGCGTCGATTCACCGTTCGTCATGGTCAGAAAGGCTACCCGGTCGGCTCGAGAGCCTCGACACCCTAGCGGCCGAAGTCGCGGCCGGTAGGGGTCGCCTTCCTTGCGTGATGTCATATGTGACGTCATGCTGATGTCATGGATCTGAACGCTCACACCGCGCGGCTGCGCGAGGAACTGCTCGCCGCCGCGGCTCTCGGCGACGAGAAAACGCAGGCCACCGCCGCCGCACTGGCCGCAGCGGTGGAGAGCTCGCACCGGCTGGTGCTGCTGTCAGCGCTGTCGGAACTGGCCGCCGAGATCAGTACCGTGCTCGGTGACCGCACCGTGCACGTGCGTCTCGACGGCACCGACGTCGTGGCCGACGTGCGCAAGAACACGTCCGGCGACGACGCCGAACCCCCGACCTTCGAGGAGATGACCGGTGACATCAGCCGTGTCACCCTGCGTCTGGTCGAACAGCTCAAGTCCCGCGCCGAGGAAGCCGCCCAGCAGAACGGACAGTCACTGAACTCGTGGCTCTCGGGTGCGGTCACCGGCGCGTTGCGCGATCAGATGCGCGGGCAGAAGTGGTGACACGCACCCGGTCATAACAGCGGGGCCAGGTCGCCGCGTTCGCCGATCACCACCTCGTCGAGTTCGAGCCAGTCCGCCATCTCCCGCAGCGCGCCGCGCAGGGCGTGCGCGGTCTCCGCGGTGGCGTGGCCGGGCTCGGCGAACGCGGCGGGCGCGAGCAGCCGCCCGGTCGCGCGTTCGGCGCGCAGGTCTACCCGGCCGACGAGCTTGCCGTCGAGCAGGAACGGGAAGACGTAATACCCGTGCACCCGTTGGGGTTCGGGTGTGTAGATCTCGATGCGGTAGTGGAAGTCGAAGATCCGCTGCGTGCGCGGGCGGAAGAAGATGAGCGGGTCGAACGGGCACAGCAGAGCCGCACCGGTGATCCGGCGCGGGATACTCGCCTCCGGGTGCAGGTAGGCCGGTGCGTCCCAGCCGTCGACATCGACGGGCACGAGTTCGCCGGCGTCGACGAGTTCGGCGATGGCCGGGGCGCTCTGGCGGCGGTGCAGCCGGTAGTAGTCGCGCAGGTCGGGCTCGGTGGCGATGCCGAGCGCCCGGCTCGCGCGGCGCACCAGTTCCCGCACCGCATCGGCTTCGGCGATCTCGCGCTCACGGATGTCGGCGGGGACGACGCGCTCGGTGAGGTCGTAGTGGCGGGTGAACCCGACCCGGCGCGCGGTGGACAACTCGCCCGCGGCGAACAGCTGCTCGCAGATCAGTTTGGTGTCGCTGAGGTTCCACCAGGTGCCCTTGGGGCGCGGCTTGTCGAGTTCGAGGTGTCGTTCGATCTCACGGGCGCTGGCCGCACCGACCTCGGTGACCACGTCGAGGATGTCCTTGCCGAGCGTCGGGTTGCGTTCGGCTGCCTTGCGCATGCCCGCCCACCGGCCGTGTTCGTATTCGGCCATGCGCCACCGCATCAGCGGCCAGTCGGCGACCGGGATGAGCGCGGCCTCGTGTGCCCAGTACTCGACGAGCCCGCGCCTGGCACGTGGGCTGTCGCTCCAGGCGGCGCCGTCGAGCAGGGTGCGATCGTAGGGGCCGATCCGGCTGAACACCGGCGCGTAGTGGGCGCGCACCACCGCCGAGACCGAATCCAGTTGCAGCAGGCGGGTTCTGGCCACCACATCGAGAATCGCCCGCCGTTTGGGGTTGGCCGGGCGGCGTTTGCCGAAACCCTGGGCGGCCAGCGCGATCCGCCGGGCCGCCGCCGCATTCATCCGCTGCATGCCACCACCCTGGCACAGGGGTACGACAGGTTCGGGTCAGGTGGAAACCCGCACGTCACCGGCGGTATCGATCTCGGTGCGCCGGTCACCGTCGGGTCCGGTGGCCAGCACCGTCGCCACCCAGCGCCTACCGATGGGCAGTACCCGCACGGTCACGGTGCCCGCCCGGGCCGCGTCGAGTGCCTCGACGGCGGCGTCGATCACATTGCGCCGCACCCATTCCGGGACACCACGGAAGCCACCGTCGTCGAGCAGTGTCACCTCCACGCCGCGCGCCCGCGCCCCTCGGGCGGCGGCGCTGAGGCGTTCGGTGACCAGTTCGGGGGCGCGCAACCCGTCGCGCAGTTCGGCTTCCAGCAGCCTGCACTGTTCGCGTTCGTCGTCGGTGAGTTCGCGGCCCTCGGCGATGCGGGTCAGGATGGGGCCCGCCACCTGGTCCAGCCGGACCAGCTGACGGTCCCGCTCGGCGGTCGCCGCGTGCAGGGCCGCCTCGGTGGCGGCGCGCAGATTCGCCTGCGATCCCAGCTCGCGCAGCGAGCGCTGAGTGGGCCGCACGATGGCCATGAACACCGTCACCGCGCCGACGGTCGCGATCGGGGTCAGCGCGCGCACCACGGTTTCCGCGTGCCAGTCGGTGAACACCCCGAGTGTCATGAGCACCGAGGCGGCCGCGGCCACGCCGAGCCAGGCCGCACCGACCCGCCCGCGCAGGACGAGCATGGCCAGCAGGTACGAAGTGGGATAGGCCGTCCACAGCTGATTGGAGAAGCCCGAGGGGTTCTGCACCCACGGCACGGTCAGCGCCATCGCCATCGGTCCGGCGGCCGCGACGAACACCGTGGGCGGCCAGGGCAGCGGATCCATCGGGAACACCAGCACCACCAGCGCGGCCGCCGCCATCAACAGCAGCGCGGCCGTGGCGGGCAGTAGTGGGGCGATGCCGAAGTTCACCCGCAGGTGCATCACGATGGTCGCTTCGAAGATGACGACGAACAGCCAGGCGGTTCCATCGCTGAGGCCGAACAGGTCGCGCATCCCGAAGGGCAGGTCGCGCTCAGCCATCGCTGGCCCACACCAGGGTGACCACGGTGCCCGCGCCGGGCGAGGACTCGACGAACGCCGCGCCGCCCGCGAGGGTGCGCATGCGGCCGAGGATGCTGCCGGTGATGCCCATCCGGTCGGCCGGGACGCGAGCCGGGTCGAAGCCGACACCGTCGTCGGTGAGCACCACCCGGATGCCGCCGGTCGCGATGGTCACCGACAAGCCACGCCGGACGGTGCGACCGGGTGTGCCCGCATGGCGCAAGCTGTTGCGCACTGCCTCCATGAGTGCCGCGCCGAGCACCCGCGCCGATTCCACCGGCAGCCGCAGGTCGGCACCGCGTGAGGAAACCTGAACGGGCAGTTCGGGATCCACTTCGCGCACCGCGTCGCGCAGGAACTCGACCGTGGCGGCGGCGTCGAAGTGGTCGATCTCGGGGGCGTTGCGCGACTGTTCGAGCTGTTCGAGGGTGCGCGCGGCCTGGCGGCGCAGCACCGGCGTCGACCCGGCACTGCGTGAGGCCTCCAGCAGGGTCGACAGCACCGCGTCGTGGATGAGAGCGGCGAAGCGGGCGCCTTCGCGTTCGCGGGCGGTGGTCGCCGCGACCGTCGCGGCGCGCACCCGCTGCCGGATGGCCTCCCGGTCGACTCGTTCGGCGGCGGCCCGCGCGTACACCACGCACCACAGGAACAGCGCGGCCACACCGAGCGCCCGGGTGATGTCCCCGACCAGCGTCCACATCGAACTGCCCGGGATCACCAGCACATTCGATATCGCGGCCACCGTCGCCAGCAGCGCGACGAAGACCGCAGCCACCCGCCGTGGCCATGCCAGACCGGCCGCCAGCGCACCGACGGCCAGCCCCCGGTAGGGCCAGGACGCGAACGAGCCGATGTAGGTCACCGAGTACAGCAGCGGTGTCACCGCCGCCGCCGCGAGATAGACCACCGCGGCGGCTCCGGCCGCACGCCGGATGGCGCGCACCGGACCGCGCGCCGACACGATCGCCAGCACCGCGAACAGCACATAGGCCGACACGAGGTGGATCTCGGGCCAGCGGGCGAGGTAGACCGGTTGCACCAGCACCGCGGGCAATTCGAGCATCATCACGATCAGCGCACCGATCCCGATGACCACTCCGAGCCTGCGCAGGATCTGATCGGTCGCCGCGTGTGACAGGTCGATCTCGGCGACAGGTGCGGGCGCGGCGGCGACCGCGGTGCTCACGTGCGCTGCTGCCTCTCCGGCACGGGCAGCCACCCGTCCTCGACGGCCCGTTTGTACAGGTCGGTCTTGGTGGGCGCGGGCCTGCCCGCGTCGGCGTATTTCTGCCGGATGCGGCCGAGGTAGTCGTTGACGGTCTGTTCCGACAGCCCCGTCAGGCGGGCCACGCGCGAGGCCTTCTCGCCCGAGGCGTAGAGCATGAGCACTTCCTCCTGGCGCGGGCTCAGACCCACGTCGGACAGTTGCGGGTCGCCGTCGATGGCGGCGGCCCAGTCGGTGGTGACCACCTGTTCGCCGGAGGCGGCGCGGCGCACGGCATCGACCACGGTGGCCGCGCCCTCGGACTTGCGCAGCACGCCGAGCACGCCCGCCTTGGCGGCCGAGCGGACGAGGAAGGCGTTGTCGGCGCCGGTGAACACCAGCACCTCGATGCCGCGCTCACGCAGCGCGGTGACGTTGTCCTCGGGGCTCGATCCGTCGGGCAGGCGCAGGTCGAGCACCACCAGGTCCAGGTCGTCGGCGTCGGCGAGCAAGCCCGCGACGGTCTCGGCGGTGGCGACCAGTTCCAGGTCGGGTTCGGGGCCGAGCATGGCGGCCAACCCGATCGCCACCGATTCGTGGTCCTCGACCAACCCGATCCGTCGCACCCTATGCACCTCGGTCACCGACCACTCCCCATCTCGAACACCCATCCGCGGCCAGCCCGCAACACGTCGGAGTCGAGTTCTACCGTATCGGGAGCCGTGATGTCAGCCACCAGAATTCGGGGCGACGCGCATTTACCCCATCAGACCTGCGGCGATGGTGGCACCGAGCTCCCAGCAGCGTTCCAGTTCGGCCTTGCCCGGCGGACCCGACACCACCACGGGCGCGGCCGCACGCGTCCACCCGAGCCCGGTGGTGATCCGCTCGACGCTCGCCTCGGCGCCCTCGGTGCCCTCGTTGCCGTGCAGGTACAGCCCGTAGGGCCGACCGCGGGTGGAGTCCAGGCACGGGTAGTAGATGGTGTCGAAGGCGTGTTTGAGGGCGCCGCTCATGTAGCCGAGGTTGGCCGGGGTGCCGAGCAGGTAGCCGTCGGCCTCCAGCACATCCACGGCGGTGACGGCCAGCGCGGCTCGGCGCACCACTTCCACGCCCTCGATCTCCGGGTCGGTGGCACCGGCCAGGACCGCTTCGAACATCGCCTGCGTGTGCGGCGAGGGGGTGTGGTGGACGATCAGCAACCGGGCCATGAGCTACTTTCCGTCGCGTTCCAGTTTCTCCAGTGCCACCGCGCGGCGCATGGTTTCGCGGGCGCGGGTGCGGTCACCGGCGTAGTCGTAGGCGCGAGCCAGGCGGTAGGAGCTGCGCCAGTTGTCCGGATCGGCCTCCCATTCGGCCTTGATCTCGGCGAACAGGGCATCGGCCGCGTCGCGTTCGATGCGGCCGGACGGGCGGCGCGGCAGCTGCGAGGTGTCGACCTCGCGGCCCTCCTCGTGGATGCGCCGGGCCAGGCGCTGATGATCGAGGGCCGCCTGCAAGGTGGTCCACACGATCCACACGCCGACGATCGGCAGCAAGAGCATGCCGATGCCGATGGCGATGCCCGCCGGCTTGCCGTCGGCGATGTAGGCGATGGCAAGGCCACCGAGGCGGACGAAGTAGAACACCAGCGCCAGCACCAGGAAGGCAACGAGCGCAACGGTTTTCACGACCTGACGGTTCGGCTCGGCCTGGGTCACCGGATCGGCGCTCACAAGTCGAGGAACGGGTCGAGCCCGACGGTCAGGCCCGGCCGTCCGGCGATCTCCCGAACCCCGAGCAGCACGCCGGGGGCGAAGGAGCTGCGGTCGATGGAGTCGTGACGGATGGTCAGCGTCTCGCCCTGGGTGCCGAAGAGCACTTCCTGGTGGGCGACGAGCCCGGCCAGGCGCACCGAGTGCACACGCACCCCGTCGACATCGGCGCCGCGCGCACCCTCGAGTTCGGCCGTCGTCGCGTCGGGACTGCGCCCGACCCCCGCCTCGTCGCGGGCGGCGGCGATGAGCGCGGCGGTGCGGTAGGCGGTGCCCGAGGGCGCGTCGGCCTTGTTCGGGTGGTGCAGTTCGATGACCTCGACCGACTCGAAGAACCGCGCCGCCTGCTCGGCGAACCGCATCGACAGCACCGCGCCGATGGCGAAGTTCGGCGCGATCAGCACCCCTACCTCGGGACGCTGCGCCAACCACCCGCGCACCTCGGCCAGCCGCGACTCGTCGAAGCCGGTGGTGCCGACCACGGCGTGGATGCCGTTCTCGATCAGGAACTTCAGGTTGCCCATCACCACATCGGGGTGGGTGAAGTCGACGACGACCTGGGTGCCGGTCTCGGTGAACGCCTCCAGCGCGTCACCCTTGTCGACCTGAGCCACCAGCTCCAGATCGGCCGCCGCCTCCGCCGCCGCGCAGATGGCCTGCCCGACCTTGCCGCGTGCTCCGAGCACTCCGACCCGAATGGTCACCGCATCTCCTCGTCGTCGTTTCCGCTTGTCCGCAAGCCTATCGAGCAGGCACCGGCCGGGGACGCCGAGGTCAACCGAAAACGATCACCTGCCGCAGCGCCGCGCCCGCGGCGAGTTCGTCCATGGCCTCGTTCACCGAGTCGAGTCCGATGCGCGCCGACACGAGTCGTTCCAGCGGCAGTTTCCCGGCCCGCCACATCCGCACGTACTCGGGGATGTCGCGGGCGGGCACGGCCGAGCCGAGATAGCTGCCGATGATGGTTCGGCCCTGGGCGACCAGTGCGAGCGGGGAGATCGTGGCGGTGGCATCGGGTGCGGGCAGCCCGACCGTCACGGTGACACCACCGGGAGCCGTCGCGGCGACGGCGGTTTCGAACGCACGCACGTTGCCCGCCGCCTCGATCACCACGTCGGCATTCACCCCCTTGTCGACGATCTCGGCGGGCGTGAAGGCGGCGGTGGCGCCGAATTCTCTTGCCAGCGCCAGCTTTTCGGGCACGGTGTCGACGGCGATCACCTCGCCCAGCCCGAGCGACACCGCGACCAGCACCGCCGCCATCCCGACACCACCGAGACCGACCACCATGATCCGGTCTCCCGCACCGGGTTTCGCGGCGTTGAGCAGCGCGCCGCCGCCGGTGAGTACCGCGCAGCCCAGGACCGCGGCCACCTCCGGTGGCACGTCGGCGTCGACCGGGACCACCGACCGCCGATCCACCACGGCGTGCGTGGCGAACCCGGAAACCCCCAGGTGATGGTGCACGTCCTCGCCGTCGCGGCGCAGCCGCCGCCCACCACCGAGCAGCTCACCCGCGTTGTTGGCCACACTGCCGGGCCCACAGGGTGTGCGGCCGTTGCTGGCACAGCCCGCGCAGTCGCCGCAGCGGGGCAGGAACGTCATCACCACGCGCTGCCCCACCGTCACATCCTCGACACCGGCGCCGATCGCTTCGACGATGCCCGCCGCCTCGTGGCCGAGCAGCATCGGCACGGGGCGCACCCGGTTGCCGTCGACCACCGACAGGTCCGAATGGCACAGCCCGGCGGCCTCGATCCGCACCAGCAACTCGCCGTCACCCGGCTCGGCCAACTCCAGTTCGCACACGGTGATCGGCCGCGACTGCGCGAACGGCGCCGGATCGGCGACACGTTCGAGAACGGCTCCACGAATCCTCATGGCGCGAACCTACCGCGCCATCGGCATTGCCGGACCCGGGATTCGGCGTTAATCTCGTTTCCGGTGACGGTGCTCCTGTCGGCCGCCTTGTACCGAGCCCAGGGTCGGCGCCGTCACGAACCAAGGAGAAATCCCCTGTCAGTACAGTTCAATCACACCATTGTCGGATGTCGGGACAATAGGGAAACCGCCGAATTCTGGGCGGACATCCTCGGGTTGGACATAGGAAAAGAGTGGGGTCCGTTCATTCCCATCCCGCTCGACAACGGTGTCACGTTCGATTTCGCGAAGGTGCCGCCGTTCGTTTCCGAGATCCAGCCGCAGCACTACGCGTTCCTGGTCTCCGAAGCCGAGTTCGACGCGGCCTATGCCAAGATCCAGCGCTACAAGCTGGACCATTGGGCCGATCCGCAGCAGCACGGCGTCAACGAGATCAATCACAACGACGGGGGCCGAGGCGTGTACTTCCTCGACCCCAACGGCCATTTCCTGGAACTGATCACCGTGCCCTACGGCGGTTGGCCCACATAAATGCCCGACCCCGTCCGGCCGCTTCACACCGGCCGGACGGGGTTCGTCCTCAAACCCTCGCTCGGCTACCGCGCAAACCGAGCAGTGCGGCCAGCACACAGGCCACGGCGACGATCGCGATGAACCACGGGAATACCGTCGCGATTCCCCAGGTGGTCGCCGCCCAGCCCGCCGCGAGAGTCGGCAAAGCCATTGCCGAATAGGCGAGCAGGTAATAGGCCGACATCGTTTCTCCGCGCCGATGCGGCGGCACCACATCCGAGAGATGGCGCAGCGAACCACCGAAGCCGAGCCCGAACGTCGCGCCGAGCACCAGCCCCGCGATCAGCACGGCAGCCGGTTGCCTGGTGGCCAGCGCCGGAATCGTGGCAAGCAACGCGGCGGCCATCCCGAGGTCACCGATGATCGCGGCCTTGCGCGCCGGAATGCGGGTGGCGAACAGTTGCGCGAGCGCACCGGCCAGGGCGGTCGAGGCCACCACCGCCCCACCGAACACCAGGTTGTGCACGCCGGTTTTCGCGGCAGCCAGCGACGGATACAGCGACAGCAGTACACCGAGCACCGACCAGGCGGCCATCACACCGATCGCGGAGAACCAGAAATCCGCCCTGATCTCCTGGGGCACAGCGGGTTTGGCGATCGTGATGCGACCCTTCACGCGCGCGACGTGCGGTTCGCGCAACGCGAGGATCCCGGCCGCGGCGGCCAGGCAGATCACCGCGATCACCACGTACGGCGTGCGCAGCGGCGACGGCGCGTACTGGGCGAGCACAGCGGTACCGAGCACCGCGATCGCGATGCCCACATTGAACGCCACCCCGCTGAGCTGACCGGACCGCGCGCCCCGCTCGGGTCGCAGATCCAGCAGCGCGGCGGCACCCGCCACCACGGTTGCCCCGACCGCCGCGCCGTGCAGGGCCCGCGCCAGCAGCAGCATCGGCACCGAGTCGGCGAGCAGGAAGGCCAGCAGCCCGAGGATCATGGTGGCGAACGCGCCGACGATCACCGGCTTGCGCCCGACCACGTCGGACACGCGACCCGACACCAGCACCGCGCCGAGCGCGGCCACGGCGTACACGGCGAAGACCATCGTCGTGGTGAACGGCGACAGGTGCCATTCGGTTTCGTAGATTCCGTACAGCGGGGCGGGCGCCCCGGAGACACCGAGTGCCACGCCGGTGGCGGCGAGGACCAGCCCGTAGGCCCACCGCTGACCGGTTTCGGTCGGCACCATCGTTGTCGCTGCCATCGCAGCCCCCATCAGGTGAGTTTGATAACCATCGAACGAACCCGACCCTACGCCGGGTATGATGACTATCAAACCCGGGAGTGAGGTAGATCATGACTCAGGCTAAAGATCTCCC
This sequence comes from Nocardia sp. JW2, assembly GCF_051843015.1. Classification (NCBI taxonomy): domain Bacteria; kingdom Bacillati; phylum Actinomycetota; class Actinomycetes; order Mycobacteriales; family Nocardiaceae; genus Nocardia; species Nocardia sp. JW2. The sequence goes on along the minus strand of NZ_JBPXLK010000001.1, from coordinate 40,893 downwards.
CGCGGCGCCCACCCTGCCCGTGGCGGAGCTGCCCGCCGTACTCGGCGCGCTGCACGATCCCGTGCGCCTGGAAATGGTGCGCCGCCTGAGCAACGCGGGCGGCCCGCTGCGCTGCTCGGCGCTCTACGACGCGATCAACAAGTCCACCGCGACGCACCACTTCAAGATCCTGCGCGAAGCGGGTCTCATCGAGCGCCTCACCCTCGACGGCCAGACTTATCAGCGCCTGCGCACCGAAGACGTCGAATCGGCGGTCCCTGGATTGCTCCCCGCGGTCGTCGCCGCCGCCAACAGCGCTGCCGACGACTGACGAGCGGCGACCCTGCCCTCGCGGCCTACGGTCGCCAGGCACCGGAACCGATAGTTCCTAGCGCGACCACGTGGCCCTGCGGACCGGTTGCCGCTGTCATCGGGTCGGGGCCACGGCCGGTACCCCCGTGGCGGTCGGTGGTTCGACCAGCGTCGGAACCCGCAGGGTCGGGATCGTCGGGAACTCGCGCGGTGAGATCGTCGGTGGTGCGGGCACATTCATGAACTCACGGCCGCGCATCTCACCGTCGACGATCTCGCCGCCACCCCACCACACGGCCGCACCCGCCCCGGCCAACAGGGCGCACACGATCGCCGCGATCACGGGCAGCCTGCGGTATCCCGCCCGATCGCGCCAGATCCCGATTCCGGCTTCCAGGACGAGGGTGAACAACACCGCACCGACCACGGCGAGAAACGCACCGAATACAGCAGGCTGACGCGCGAATCCGCGTGCGAGTCCGGCGACGACGACCAGCGGCACCACGCAGATGCCCAGCACCATGATCTGCATGGCCGCGAAGTCGAAGCCGTCTTCCGGATCGGGGTCGTCGCGGCCCGGCCGCAACCACGCCGTGTACAGCAGCAGATGCGCGAGCGCGGCCCCGAGCGCGCCGAGCACCAGCAGCCAGCTCCCGATCCGGATGAACGCCACGTACTCCGAGCGCATCGCCACCGCGCCGAGTACGACACCGAACGCCGAACCGACCACCACGAGCAGCGCGAACACCACGCGCGGGCGCAATACGCGAGCCCGCAGATACCCGTCGGGCAGTTGCTTGCGCAGCTTGTGGAACACACCGAACCAGGCGAGCGGAATCGCCGCCAGCAGCACCGGCGACACGATTCGGAGCAGTACCGTCGGCGCCCACATCGCCACGGCCGCATAGCAACCCGCGAAGAACCACACCCACGCGGCGAGTCGCATCAGCGCTCGCCAGTGCACTTCGGCGAGCAATCGTTTGGCTTTGCTGTCGGTCGGCGACTGCGCGAGGACACCGCGCAGCGTCGCCACCGCCGACTGCCTGCCGCCTTCGACGCCGCCGAACTCCAGCTGCGCCTGCATGCGGAGCAGGTCTGTGTGTGTCGGGTCGAGCTGGAGTCCCGCGCCGACATGGCGCCGGATCCCGTCGAAGTCGCCGAGACGCTGGTAGATCTCGGCGGCGGAGCAGTGCACCCCGGCGTCGTCGGGCGCGAGTGCGACGGCCTTGCCGACGAGCACGGCGGCCCGGTCGTTGTCGCCGGCCGGCCCGAAGGCGATCATCCACGCCGCGAGCAACAGCGACGCGGGTTCGTGGGGCAACAACCGCAGAACGGTCTCGCTGTGCTCGCGCGCCCGCCCCCACTCCCCCAGCATCGCCGCGCACATGGCGGCCAGCATCTGCGCTTCGGGCAGTTCCGGGTCGGCACCGATGGCGCGACCCGCCCACCGCAACGCCTCTTGTGGATCGTCGAGCGCGAAGGCCGTGTTGCCCAGCGCCACAAGCAATTCCGGGTCGTCCGGCGCCTGCGCCAGCACAGCCCCCAGAATCCCCCGAGCCTCCTCGGCCCGCCCGATCTCCAAAGCCACCCGCGCCCGCTCGAGCGCCGCCTGCACCGGCACGGCTCTTCCCCTCCCCTGGATTCCTCCGGCGCACACTACCGCCGTCGCGGTATCCAAGACGACCTGCCTGCCGATCAAAGCTCAGGTCAGGACGCCGAGAACACCCGACGCTTTCGCAGTACGGGTGTTCCGGGAGGCCCGAAAGCACACAACCAGGCGAGCAGCGGCAACGAGGACGCCTCGTCGGGGACAAGCCGCACAACACCGGGATTACAACGGACTGACCAACCGAGTCTCGTAGGCGTAGATCGCCGCCTGTGTCCGGTCGCGCAATTGCAGTTTGTCCAAGATCCGGCCGACATGGGTTTTCACCGTCTGCTCGGAAATCACCATCTCCCCGGCGATCTCGGCATTCGACAACCCCCGCGCGATGAGTACCAGCACCTCGGTCTCCCGCGCGGTGAGCCCCGCCGCCTTCTCCGCCGACCGCACCGACTGCCCCTGCCTGGCGAACTCGGACAGCAGGCGCCTGGTGACCGAGGGGGCGAGCAGTGCCTCACCGGTAGCGACCACGCGCACCGCCTCACCGAGCGAACGGGCCGAGGACTCCTTCAGCAGGAACCCCGAGGCGCCCGCGCGCAGCGCCGAGTACACGTAGGCGTCGAGGTCGAAGGTGGTCAGCACGATCACTTTGGCCGGCCCGGCGGCGGTGATACGGCGGGTGGCCTCGATTCCGTCGCACACCGGCATCCGCACATCCATCAGCACCACATCGGGCGCCAGCCGCTCGGTCTCGCGCACCGCCTGCTCACCGTCGGCGACCTGGCCGACGACGTCGATATCCGGCTGGGAGTCCAGCAGCACGCTCAATCCCTCACGCACCAGCTCCTGGTCGTCGGCGATCAGCACCCGGATGCTCGCCTTCGTCGCATCATTCGCCTCATAGTGACTGTCCGACAACGGTATTCGCCCCTCTGTGCGGACGGCGCGGTAGGCGCCGAACCGATCCGAACCACCCTGCGACATCAGCGTAATCGCCACCGCGCGAACGCACCGGGCAGCGCCGCATCCCTCTCGAGGACTACCCGCGCAGTTGGCTCCCGGGATGGATGTGGCCGAAATGCCTGCTCAATAGGCTCGAAAGCATGATCCAAGCACGTAACTTGACCAAGTTCTACGGCAGGACTCGCGCCATCGACAACCTGAGCTTCACCGTCGAACCAGGTCGGGTCACGGGGTTCCTCGGCCCGAACGGTTCGGGCAAGTCGACCGCGATGCGCTGCATACTCGGACTCGACACCCCAACCTCCGGTACGGCGACGGTGCTCGGCCAGGACTATCGCGACCTACGATTCCCGCTGCACACCGTCGGCGCCCTGCTCGATGCGAGCGATGTGCTCGGATCACGCACCGCCGCTTATCATCTGGCCTTCCTCGCGGCGAGCAACGGCATCCCACGCACGCGGGTCGACGAGGTACTCGAGCGAGTCGGGCTCGCCGACGTGGCCGGGATGCGGGTGAAAGGTTTCTCGCTCGGCATGCGCCAGCGCCTCGGCGTGGCCGCCGCCCTGCTCGGCGACCCCGCCGTACTGATCCTCGACGAACCCGTCAACGGTTTGGACACCGAGGGCATCCGCTGGATCCGCCAGACCCTGCGGGCCATGGCCGACGAGGGCCGCACGGTGCTGCTGTCGAGCCACATGATGAGCGAGACCGAGCTGGTCGCCGATCACCTGCTGGTGATCAGCCGGGGCAAGATCGTCGCCGACGAGCCGACCGCCGACTTCGTCGCCAATGCCGAACCACGGGTGCGGGTGCGCGGGGACGAGCTGACCCGGCTGGCCGCCGTGCTCGGCGACCGCATCGAGATCCGGGGCGACACCGGCACCGTGCGCGGGGTGACCGCACGCGAGATCTGGCGCCTCGCGGCCACCCACGACATCGCCCTCGACGAGCTCACGCCGGTCACAGCGACGGTCGAAGAGGTCTTCACCCGGCTGGTCTCCGGTCGGCACACCTTCCAGGACAGCGAAACACTGCAGGAGTCGGCATGAGTACCACCATCGTGACCAGCACCACCGCCACCCCGAACCGCTCGGCGCCGCCCTGGGAGGTGATGCGGTACCAGGTGATCTCGGAGTTGATCAAGATCCGGTCGTCGAGGGCGCTGCTCCTGCTGCCCATCCTGGCACTGCTGATCGGCCCGGTGTCGGCGGCACTGGTCGGCCTGTCCGACAGCCTCGAGACCACCGACACCGTCATCGGCGGCGCCTTCACCGCCATGACCCTGCCCATCGCACTCATCGGCGCCTGGGGTGCGTTGGTCACCTCCACCGAGTACACCTCGGGGACCATCCGCTCGGTCCTGGCGGCGACACCGCAACGCGATGTCGTGTTCGGGGTGAAGATGCTCACCGCCACCGCGGTGAGCACGACCCTGGGCATCGCGGCCACCACGCTCACCTACCTGGTCGGCATCTTCGCTATCGACAGCTCGAAATACGCCGCGGGTGACGCGTTTCCGGGCTTGCTCGGCATCGTCTGTGTCTTTCCGGCGGTGGCCCTGTTCGGTGCGGCGCTCGGCATCCTGATGCGCAGCTCGGCTGGGGCGGTGGCCGCGGCGGCCGCGCACGTGGTGCTGCCCGAGGCGGCGTCGGCGACGGCGTTCGGCGAGCTGCACAAGCTGGCGACCCTGCAGGCACCCAGTGCCGTGGTCGGCAAGCTCTCCCAAAGTGCCGATGCCTCAGCCGAACTCATCGGCGCGCTCGGCGGCTGGCCCCGGCTGGCGATCGTGATAACCGTGACACTCGGGGTGTCGGCCCTCGCCCGCCGCGCCCTGCTCCGAAGGGATGTCTGACATGTCCGCACCCGCCGGCCGGGGCATTGTCCGCCTCGGTTTCCAGATGCCCGACTTCAATTTCGGCGCTCCGGTCGACGAACTGTTCCCCGCCATCGTCGCGCAGGCGCAGGCGGCGGAGAAGGCCGGATTCGACACCCTGTTCCTGACCGACCACTTCTATCAGCGCTTCGGCCCGCCGAACGGCCCCACGCTCGAGGCCTACACCACGCTCGGCGCGATCGCCGCCGTCACCGAGACCATCCGACTCTCCACCATGGTCACCGGCAACACCTACCGCAATCCGGCGCTGCTCGCCAAGATCGTCACCACCCTCGACGTGATCAGCCGGGGCCGGGCGATGCTCGGTATCGGCGCGGGCTGGTTCGAGCTCGAACACCTCGCCTACGGTTACGAATTCGGCACCTTCACCGACCGGTTCACCAAGCTGGACGAGGCACTGCAGATCATCGCACCGATGTTCCGCGGACAACGCCCGAGCTTCGAGGGCACCTGGTATCGCGTCGCGAACGTCATCAACGAACCACGCATGCGCGACGACGTGCCGATCATGCTCGGCGGTGCGGGCGAGAAGAAGACCTTCGCCCTGGCGGCGCGGCACGCCGACCATCTCAGCATCGGCTGCGAGACCGACGAGCTGCCGCGCAAGATGGCCGCCCTCGACCAGCGCTGCGCCGAGGCCGGGCGCGACCGGTCGACCCTCGACGTCAGCTACCTCGCCTTCGTCGTGATGGACGAAAACGCCGACCGCGCCGAACAGCTCATCGACGACATGTTCGCCGCGCGCGTGGGCGAACGGGCGAAGGTCGAGCGGGTGCGTGCCTCGATGGCGGGCAAGTTGTTCGTCGGAACGCCGAAGCAGGTCGCCGAGCAGATCTCCGACCGCGTCCTCGTCCACGGCGTCGACGGCCTCATCATCAATATGGTCGCCAACGGCCACCATCCCGGCGTTCTCGAGATGGCAGGCGAGGCACTGAAACCGCTGGTCGCCTGAGCCTTCGTCCGCCGTGTGACGCTGTCGTCGCACGGCGGACGACTGCGAGCAGCCTTTGACAGCCCATAGTCCGAAACGTATAGTGCGGATCGCGATATCCGGCTCCAATAATGAAACATTCCTGTTTCTCACCCAGGATGTTGTCACCCGATACCAGAGGAGTGAGCTGCTTGGCCGACCGGAAGCTCAGCCCGACGTCCTATCTGGTCCTCAGCTTGGTCGCCCGCACCGGACCCTGCACGCCGTTCGACATCAAGAAGCAGGTCGATCGCTCGATCGGATTCTTCTGGTCGTTCCCCCATTCCCAGATCTACGCAGAACCGGAACGCCTCGTCGAAGAGGGGCTGCTGTCCGGCTATCAGGAGACCACCGGTCGCCGCCGCCGGATCTACACCATCACCGACGCGGGCCGAGCCGAACTCGAGGACTGGCTCACCACCGGACAGGACAAGCGCACGCACGAACTGCGCGACAGCGGATTGCTCAAGCTGTACTTCGGCAGCCTGTCCTCCCCCGACGACGTGGTCGAGGTCGCCGCCGGGGAGAAGCAGGCGCATCAGAAACGACTCGATCGCTATCTGGCCGCCCATGATTCGCTCTCCGGCGATCCGGCCAGCGATTCCCACGAGCTGCTCGTGCTCGAGTTCGGCATCCGCTACGAAGCCCTGTCCGTCGAGTTCTGGGGCGAGATCGAACAGCGCAGGGCGGCGGTTCAGCCCACCGCTTCGACCGGGAACACACCGCCCACCTCGTCGGCCACCGCGCGGATGCGCCGCCGGTCCCCCGCGGAATAGCTCGCCACCTCGGGGTACGCGCGTTTGCACAATCCCGTGAGCACCCGTCCCGGGCCGACCTCGACGAACGCCTCGACACCGAATTCCCGCACAGCGCGCAGACTCTGACTCCAGCGCACCGATCCGGCGAGCTGTGCCCGTAGCCCCGCACGCGCCTGCTCCCCCGTACGCACCCGCGCCGCAGTGACATTCGCGACGAGCGGGATCACCGGATCGGCGAACCGAACGCCTGCGAGATCGGCCGCGAACTCCGCCTCGACCGGGGCCATCATCGAGCTGTGGAAGGGCGCGCCGACCGCGAGCCGCTTCACCTTCGCCCCCTCGACGCCGAGTCGTGTTGCCCTGGTGGTGAACTCGGTCACACCAGCCTCGCTGCCCGACACCACGGTCTGGTCCTCGGCGTTGTAGTTCGCGACCTCGACGACAGTCCCGGTCTGCTCGCGTACTTCGGCGCAGAGGCGCTCGACCGTGTCACTCGACAGCCCGAGCGCGGCCGCCATCGCACCGGGATTCGATTCGTTGACCCGTGCCATGAGTTCGCCACGCCGCCGGACCAGGCGCAACGCGTCGGTCCACTCGAGTACGCCCGCCGCGACCAGGGCGGTGTACTCGCCGAGGCTGTGGCCGGCGACGACCGCCGGTGCGGGAACGAGTTCGGCCAGCACCCGGTAGGCGGCCAGGCTGGCGACGAAGATCGCGGGCTGGGTGATGTCGGTGCGTGCGAGCCGGTCCTCCGGCCCGTTCCAGCACAGCTGCGACAGCTCGAAGCCGAGCACCTCGTCGGCGGTCCGGAACAGCGGTGCGACCAGGTCGGGGTAGGTCTGGGCGAGGTCGTGCCCCATCCCGACTCGTTGCGAACCCTGGCCGGGAAACAGGAAAGCGGTGGATGTCATGCGTTTCTTCCCCTGAATATAGAACGGGTATCATCCTGGACAGGTGTCAAAAACAATCTGCCGGTACGGATACACGGAATTCCGCTCGACGACGAGCGTCGTTGCTCGATTCTGCTCGCGAGCGGTCCGGAGTTCAAGACTTGCGTGTTTGGTATACCGCGAAGCATATCTCGGCCAAATCTCCGACCGGTCGGTTTTCGCAGTCGACTCACGCCATGATGAATTCAACGTTAACGCCACATCTATTCCGTTCTTCCCGCGCGAAGATCAGCCAATCGCGGCCCATGGAATTACTAGCTAGCGCACTGCAACAGTACGTGCTAAGAGCCCTTCCACGAAGTAATAGCCAATAGCTATTATGGCGCAAATCACATCTATGCCGGTTGCACCTGGGGTTTAACTGCCGGATCATCGGTTTCGGAAAGTGTGGATGAGATCGTCCGAACCGGACCATCGCACGCTTTTCATGCTGACCCCTGGGGAGGTACTTGATGTCAGCAATTCACACCGGCCGGGTCGCACTGGTGACCGGCGGATCAGGTGGAATAGGGCGGGCGGTTTGTCATCGCCTCGCTGCGGAAGGCGCCATTGTCGCCGTGAACTACTTTCGCGGGGAGCAGGCCGCCAAGGAAGTGGTCACCGAAATCGAGAACAACGGCGGAAAGGCCGTTGCCCTTCAGGGAGATATCTCCTCCTACAGCGCTGCCGAGTCGGTTGTCGAGCAGGTGCTGGAATACGCCGGGAAACTCGATATCCTCGTCAACAATTCGGGTATCACGCGCAACGAATTGATCATGAAAATGTCGGAGACCGATTGGCTCGAGGTCATGCGGGTCAACTTCGGCGGCGTGTTCAACGGCACGCGGGCAGCCTGCGGCGCGCTCGCCCAGAGCGACGGCGCGGCCATCGTCAACATCTCCTCGGTGATGGGCGAACGCGCCTGGTTCGGTGCGTCCAGCTACGCGGCGTCCAAGGCGGCGATCAACTCCTTCACCCGGGCATCGGCGCTCGAGTTCGCCCGCTTCGGCATCCGGGTCAACGCGGTGCTGCCCGGCTTCGTGGAGACCGAGATGATCGCCGACGTTCTCAGTGGTGACGGTGGCGACTCCGTCATCGGGCAAGTACCCATTTCGGGTGCGACCACCGTCGACGAGGTGGCCGACCTGGTCTCCTACCTCGCCGCGCCCGGCAACCGGCATCTGTCCGGCGCGCTCGTCCCGGTCGACGGCATGGTCGCCGGGACGCTACTGACCGGCAAACCGCTCAAGAAGACCGCGCGCCGCTAGCCGGCATTCCCGCTCCACCCCGATCCGACCACTTCCAGATGGAGGAAACCAGCATGTCCGAAATCAGCGTTATCGATACCGTCCGCGAAATCGTCGCCGAGGCAGTCGCTTTGGACATCGACGAGGTCGAAGCCGATGCCACCCTGTTCGGTGAGGTCGGCGCCGAGTCGATCGATCTGCTCGACATTCTTTTCCGAATCGAACGCCGCCTCGGCGTCAAGATCACGACCACCCAGCTGAGCGAGCGAATCCAGGGCGGCATCCCGGACGAGCAATTCGGCACCGACGACGGAATGGTCTCCGACCTCGGCCTCGAGCAGTTGCACAAGGTGATGCCCCAGATCGACCCGGCCGAACTCAGCGGCAAGCTCGGCGCCGAGGACGTGATGGGTCTGTTCACCGTGCGCAATCTCGCGGACATGGTGTCCAAACACACCGTCGCGGCGAGTTGACCCGTGCGGTTCCATCTCGTCGACCGCATCGACACCATCGAACCCTGGGCGCGGGTCGAGGCGGTCAAGCGGACGAGTTCGAGTGAGAGTTACTGGTCGACAACGGCTTTCGGCTCGTTGATGCCGCTGTCGATCCAGCTGGAAGTGCTCGCCCAGAGTCTGGCCTGGCTGATCTATCTCAGCACCGAGCGGCGGCAGCGGGCGGTGCTGCTGTCGGTCGGCGCCATGACGACCCGATCCGCCATCGTGCCCGGCGACGACGTCGTCGCCTCGGTCGAAATCCTGTCCAAGGGCGACACCATCGTGGCCGGGGGCCGGCTCCTGGTCGGCGAGAGCGTCGTCTTCGAGGTCGACGACCTCATGTGCGGCCTGGTGGACGCCGACATGCTCGAGGACGCGGCGTCGGTGCGGATGCGCGAAGAACTACTGCGAAGCGGGGTCCGATCATGAACAACGAGGTCGTCATCACCGGTATCGGGGCCGTCACTCCCGTGGGAAACACCGCACCGGACACGTGGTCGGCGCTGGCCGCCGGGCGCAGCGGAGTGGGCCGGATCGAAACGTTCGATCCCAGCACCTTCGAAGTCCGGATCGCCGGGATGGTGCGTGGATTCAGCCCCGCGCCCGAGCTCTTGACCACCCAGCGCTGGGATCTGCTCAGTCGGTCCGGCGGTTTCGGTGTCGTCGCCGCGGCACAGGCGCTGGCCCAGGCGGGCAATATCGGCTCGCACGACGAGGCCGCCCGTGGCGTTTTCGTCGGCGGCCACGTCGGCAGGCCCGAGCCGCAGGAGTTCGCCGAGATCGGGCTCACCCGGCGCACCAGCGACGGCGCGGTGATCCATCGCCGCAGCACCGACAGCACGTGGCGCTGTGATCAGGGTGTCGACCTGATGGCCATCGCCGAGGTGGGCCGGTGCCGTGGGCCGATCAGCGGAATCAGCACCGCGTGCACGTCGGCGACCCATGCCGTGGGTGAGGCGATGCGCCGGATCCAGGCGGGCGAGATCACCATGGCCGTCGCCGGCGGCCAGGACTCGCTCACCACCTGGCTCGACGTCGCCGGATTCTCGCTGCTCGGTGCGCTCACCACCCGCTACAACGACAATCCGACCAAGGCCTCGAAACCGTTCGACGCCGAACGCGACGGTTTCGTGCTCGGTGAGGGTTCGGTACTGCTCGTGCTGGAGGAGCGGCGCATCGCCGAGGCGCGCGGCGCCCGGATCCTGGCGCGGCTCACCGGTTACGCCTCGACGATGAACGCGTACCGGATCACCGATTCCCCGCCCGACGGTGGCGGGTCGATCACCGCCATGGCCGACGCGCTGGCCGACGCGGGGGTGGCGGGCACCGAGGTCGATTGTGTGTACGCGCACGGGACGAGCACACCGGGCAACGACGTCTCCGAAACCGCCGCCATCAAACAGGTTTTCGGTAGGCACGCCTACGAATTGCTCGTCACCTCGCCGAAGTCGATGACCGGGCACCTCACCGCCGGAGCGGGCGCGCTCAATGTGCTCGCGGCGCTCGGGGGAATCACCGAGGGGCTGGTCTCGCCGACCATCAACTACACGCACCCGGACCCCAAACTCGACCTGGACTATGTCCCGAACCAGGCCAGAAAGGCCGATGTCTCGGTGGCGCTGATCAATTCGTTCGCATTCGGCGGCACGAACGCCTCACTCGTGGTGCAGGCGCCATGAGTACCCCAGCGGTGACCGTGCCGAGCACGGATGTCGGCGCCGGGTCGCCGGTGCCGCCCGACGCCCTGGCCGTGGCCGGCGGCCTGCGCCTGGACCGCGTTCTCGAGTTGCGACCCGGTGCGCGTGCCAGTGCCCTCGCGAACGTGCCCAACACCCTGCCCGTGTTCGACACCCATTTCCAGCGGTTCCCGGTACTGCCCGGGGTGCTCATGCTGCACGGCATGGCGAACCTGGCCGACCTGTTGCTCGCCCGCGACGGCGGCCGGTGGCGGCTCACCGGCGCGCGGCGGGTGCAGTTCCGCCACTATGTGCGCCCCGGCGACCAGCTGCACGTGGCGGTCGACATCCGCGAACTCGACGGCACGGTGGCGCGCCTCACCGGGCGCATCACCCGGGCCGGCGCGGTGGTCGTCCTCGCGCGGGAGCTCACCATGACCCGTGACGCGGGTCCAGAGAGGGAAGTCTCATGAATCGCGTTGTCATCAGCGGCATCGGTGTGGTGTCGCCCCTGGGTACCGGATTCACCCAGACCTGGAAGGAACTGGTGGCCGGGCGCAGCGCGGTGCGCCCGATCACCGCCTACGACCCCGCCTCGCTGCGCACCCGGTTCGGCGCCGAGATCACCGACTTCGACGCGAAACCCTTTGTGCGTAACCGCAAGTCACTGCGGCTGATGACCCGCGCCAACCAGCTGGCGCACGCCGCGGTCCGGCTGGCCACCGAGGAGGCGCGCATCGACCCGGCCACCTCGGGCAACGACTCGGTCGGTGTCTTCCTCGCCAGCGAGAACCAGATCTCCGATCCCCTGCACATTCTCGACGCGACCGTCGAGGCGTGCGGGCCCGACGGCCGGATCGACCCGAGCCGGTTGGGGCACGAGGCGGCCCGGATGTACCCGCTGTTCTTCGTCGAAGGGCTGCCCTCGGCCGAATTGTTCTTCCTCTCCGAGGAATTCGGCTTCGCCGGACCGAGCGCCTTTCTCTCCGGGGCGGGTGACGCGGGCATCAGCGCGATCGGCAATGCCTACCGGGCCATCGCACGCGGGGAGACCACGGTCGCCGTCGCGGGTGGTTTCGACGACGGCGTCTCCTGGTGGTGCATGTCGAAACTGGACCGGCTCGACCTGCTCACCGACCGCAACGAGGCGGGTGCGGTGCGCCCGTACGACCGCGACGCCACCGGAACCGTCCTCGGCGAAGGCGCGTGCATGCTCGTGTTGGAGGACTACGACACCGCAGTGGCCCGCGGGATCGAACCGTACGCGGAGGTCGTCGGTTTCGGCGGTGGTTCCGATCCGGTGACGCCCGGCGAGATCTGGGGCGACGGCACCGGTCTGCGCAACGCCATGGCCTCGGCCATGCGCGAGGCGGGTGTCGCGGGCACCGATATCGGCTATGTGGCCGCCGACGGCGCGGCGGTGATCCGGGCCGATCTGGCCGAGGCGCGGGCATTACGGGCCGCGCTCGGTGCCGGGGCCGACACCGTCGCGGCGAGCAGCGTGCAGCCTGCCCTCGGCCAATTGCTCTCCGCCGCAGGTCCTTTGAATGTGGCGCTGGCGGCGATGGCGCTGCGCGAGGCCACCGTGACGCCGACCTTGAATCTGTCCGCCGCGGCGCCGCGGTGCGACCTGGACTGGGTGCCCGGTTCGGCACGCGAACTGCGCGCGGACTACAGCCTCGCGTTGGGCCGGGGACTGTCGGGCCAGGCCGCGGCGCTGGCTCTGCGGCGCCTGTAGAGCCCGCTGGAACCATGAACAGGAGTGCACGGTGAAGACGAGAGAAACCCAGCACATGTCCCTGCGAACGGTGGTGGTCGTCGCTGTCGGCGCCGTCACCTCGCAGGGCGATACGGCCAAGGCGCTGTGGGACGGCGTGCGCGCCGGTCATGTCGCGATCGACCCGGTCGAACACCTGCCCATGTCGGACTACAACACCCGGATCGGCGGTGAGGTCCGCTCCCCCGTCGCACCCTCACCGATCGCCGACGAAGTAGGCGGATTCCGGGACCGCGCTTTCGATTTCGCGTTCGCCGCCGCCACCGAGGCGATGGAGGCGGCGGGCGCCCTGGTCGCCGAGGTGGCGCCGCACGACCGGGCCATCGTGCTCGGCACCTGCAACGCGGGTCTGCTCAGCACCCTCGAGTGGCTCGGTGACGACGGTGTCGGCGCCGGCACCCCCGAACTCGCCATGTTCGGTCCGCCGCAGGCCATCGCCGAATCGCTGGCGGCGCACTTCCAGTGCGCCGGTCCGGTGTTCTCGGTGAACACCGCCTGCGCCGCGGGGGCGAACGCGATCGGCTACGCCGCCGATCTGATCGCGCTCGGGCGGGCCGACATGGTGCTGGCCGGCGGTACCGACGCCCTGTCCGACGTGGCCTACGCGGGATTCAACTCGCTCGGTTCGCTGTCGCCGACACCGGCGGCGCCGTACCAGGACAAGCGAACCGGGCTCTCGCTCGGTGAGGGTAGCGGCATGCTCGTCCTGACCAGCGCCGAGCTGGCGGCCGCGGCCGCGGTGGAGCCGCTGTGCGTGATCCGCGGCTACGGGCTGTCCGCCGACGGCTACCACCCGACTGCCCCACGCCCCGACGGCACCGGCGCCGCGCGGGCCATCCGTTCGGCGATCGAATGGGCCGGGTTGCGCGACAGCGACATCGGCTACGTCAACAGCCACGGCACCGGCACCCCACGCAACGACAGCGCCGAGGCCAAGGCCACCCGGCTCGCGCTCGGCGACGCCGCCGATTCCGTGCCGGTGAGCAGTTCCAAGTCGATGATCGGGCACCTGCTCGGCGCGGCGGGTGCGGTCGAGGCGATCATCACCGTCGGCGCGTTGCGCAACGGCGTGCTGCCGCCGACCGCGAATCTCGTTCGGGCCGACCCGGAATGCGTGCTCGACCACATCCCGGTGACCCCGCGGGTCAGCCAGATCGACCACGCGATCTCGAACAACTTCGCCTTCGCGGGTGCGAACGCGAGCGTGGTGTTCTCCGAACGCGCCGCCGAGCCGACCCGCGTCGAGCGTTCGCGCGTGGTGGTGACGGGGACGGGCGCCGTAGGCGCCGCCGGCCTCGATGTGCGGGCGGCCTTGCGCGCGGTCACCGAAGGCCGTGACTGCACCCAGGTCGACGACGGTGTGCGGCTGGGTCTCATCGACACCGATCCCAGCGACCATCTGACCAGGCGGGAGGCCAGGCGGATGGACCGGCTCGGCCTGCTGTCGACCTTCGCGGCGAGCCGGGCACTGGCCGAGGCCGGTGCCGACCTGATCGCCGACGACCCCGACCGGGTCGGCGTGGTCTTCGGCACCGGGCTCGGTCCGATGGAGGCGATGGAACAGTTCGTGCGTCCGCTGCGCGCGGAGGGGGTGGCGGCGGCGAACCCGGCCGTGTTCCCCAACACCGTGTACAACGCGGCCGCGGGCAGTGTCGCCACGCTGCTCGGGGCGCTCGGGCCCACCTCGACGGTGACCTCCGGGCACGCGGCGGGCGCGAACGCGCTCTGCTATGGCTACGACATGGTCTCGCTCGGCCGCGCGACCGCGATCCTGGCCACCGCCGCCGACACCCTCACCCCGCTCGTGGTGCGTGGCTACCGCAGGCTCGGCCTGCCCATGGGCCCGCACGACACGTTCGCCCTCGCCGAGGGCGGCGCCGCGGTGATGCTCGAGCGGTACGACAACGCCGTTCGCCGGGGCGCCACCGTGTACGCCGAGGTACTCGGGCATGCCACCGCATCGGACGCGCGCGGTGTGGGGCGCACCGATCCGACCGGCGCCGCCGTCGAACGCGCCATGCGCGCCGCACTCGACGCCGCAGGTCTGGCGCCGGGTGATATCGCCGAGGTGTGGACCAACGAGGTCGGGCTGCCCGCCTTCGACGAGCCCGAGAACCAGGCCCTGCACCGGCTTTTCGGCGACAACGCCCCGCAGCGCATCGCCGCCAAACGCGCGCTCGGCGAACAACTCGGCACAGGCGGACTGCTCGCCGCCGCACTGGCCGCCTGTGTCCGGCCCGATCGAGGCGTGGCCCTGGTGAACAGCTCGTCACTGGGCGGTACCCACATCAGCATCGTGCTCGCGCCGCTGACCGACTGAGCATCCGAACACAAAGGACGGCAAGCGTTATGGCAACACCGGAATTCACGGCCCAGGTCGTCGGCACGGGCAGCTACCTGCACGGCGACCCGATCGACAACAAGCAGATCGAAGCACTGCTCGGTCCCGTACCCGAGGACATTCTCGAGGGCATCCAGGTCAAGGAGCGCCACTGGATGATCGACCCCGACACCGGCGAACACCTGGTGACCAACTCCCAGATGGCCGCGGGCGCCGCCACCGCGGCGCTCGAGCAGGCCGGCATCGAGGCGGGTGAGGTGGACCTGATCGTCATGTCGACGGCCAGCCCCGAATACCTGCTGCCGCCCGCGGTGACGTTCGTGCAGGAGCACCTCGGGATCGCCGAGTGCACCACCATCGAAGTGCGGTCCGGCTGTGCGGGTTTCGTCGAAGCCGCCGACGTGGCACGCGGCTACCTCGAGCGCGGCACCCACCGCACCGCCGTGGTGATCGGCAGCGAGGCCATCTC
This sequence comes from Nocardia sp. JW2, assembly GCF_051843015.1. Classification (NCBI taxonomy): domain Bacteria; kingdom Bacillati; phylum Actinomycetota; class Actinomycetes; order Mycobacteriales; family Nocardiaceae; genus Nocardia; species Nocardia sp. JW2. The sequence continues at coordinate 25,481 of NZ_JBPXLK010000001.1, read as the reverse complement.
GCCCCTGCTCGTCCCGATGTATCGCGGCATCGACCCGGAGCGGATCCGCATGCGGGATCGGCTGGTGGCCTACACCTTCGGCGACGGTGCGGGTGCACTCGTGCTGCGCGCCGAACCGGCCGACCCGCAGACCCGGGCCGGGGTGCTCGGTTCCTCGATCGTCACGATGGGCGGCACCAAGAAGCCGGGCATGCAGGTGATCGGCGGGTCGACGCACGCACCGCTACACAAGCAGGTGCTGGCCAAGCGCCTGATGGAGCTGAAGGTCGACGTCGTGGAGTCGGGAAAGTTCATCCCGCACATGATCACCCGCTCGCTGCGCGAGATGCTCGAGATCAGCGGGGTGAAGGCCGAGGACATCGCCCTGTGGGTCGTCCCCGAGGGCAACGCCGGCTACATGACCAGTGAGCTGGAGGCGGCCGGTCTGCTCACCGACGAGTGGCTGGCCCTGCGCGACAAGATCTACGAGAACATCGAACGGGTCGGCGCCACCGGTTCGGCCGCTGTTCCCCTCGCCCTGGACGAGGCAGCGCGCGCGGGCCGGTTGCGGACGGGCGACAACGTCTTGCTGCTGGCCATCGAGACGAGCAAGTGGAAGTACGCCGGGATGACCCTGGTCTGGGCGGGCTGAGGGATGCGCCCTGCCGTGGGCCCGATCGAGACGGGCCGGTTTCGCACGAGTGCGGCGACGCTCGAATACGCCCACGTCAGTGGTGACATCAGGCCGTCGCTGTGCATGCTGCACGGGTTGGGCGCGCGGTGGCAGACCTTCCGGCCGCTCGTCCGCTCGCTCGGCCCCGGTTGGGACGTCTACGCACCGGATCTGCGCGGGCACGGCCGATCCGACTGGGTGGCAGGCCATTACGCGCTGGCCGACTTCGCCGCCGATGTCGAACAGTTCGTCTCCGAGCGCATCGGCGCGCCGGTGGTGCTGTTCGGGCATTCGATGGGCGGCTGGATCGCCGCCCTGGTCGCCGCCGCCCGCCCCGATCTGGTGCGCGCGGTGGTGATCGTCGACTCGGCGCTGTACCGGCTCAACGATTCCCAGCGCGCGGCGATGCTCGGTTACGCGGTCCCCAACCAGGCGATGCGTTCGATCGCGGTGTCGCTGCGCATGGCCGATCCGGAACTGAATCAACGCTGGGTGGAAGGTCGCAACCAGCGCGAACAAGACCCCGACGAGCTGATGTCGCGACTGCGGTGTCCGGTGTTGCTCGTCCAGGGCGACGAGCGCACCGGCGCGCTCATGACCGACGAACACGTGCGGCGCGCGCTCGGGCTGCTCGCCGACGGCTCGCACGTGTTCGTGCCCGGTACCGGCCATGCCGTGCACGCGGAAGCGCCCGGCCCCGTCGCCGACGCGCTGCGGGCGTTCCTGGCCGAACAGATCGACAAGTCAGAGCCGAACGGAGAGTTCCGATGACCGAAGTGATCGACACCATCGGCAGGCAGGGCACCGACCAGGACACCACCTGGACCAAATGCCCGTCCTGCGCCGAATACCAGTACAAACCCCAGCTGGAACGCAACCTGCGGGTCTGCACCCGCTGCGGCCACCATCTGCGCATCGGCGCGCACCGGCGGCTGGCCCTGCTGCTCGACGAGAACTCCTGGGCCCCGGGCAGTTACGACGACATCGAAACCCGCGACGTGCTCGATTTCCGGGACCACAAGTCCTACCGGCAACGGCTCGCCCACGCCCGCGCCAAGACCGGCGAATACGACGCCGCCGTGTTCGGTATCGGCACTCTCGACGGCAGGCGGCTGGTCGTCGCGGCGATGGAATTCGGGTTCATGGGCGGTTCGATGGGTTCGGCCGTCGGCGAGGTCATCACCCGCGCCGCCGAACTCGCACTCGCCCAACGGCTTCCGCTACTGCTGTGCTGCGCATCGGGTGGCGCGCGGATGCAGGAGGGCAGCCTGTCGCTGATGCAGATGGCCAAGACGAGCCAGGCGATCGGCCGTCTGCACGAGGCCGGACTGCTCGTGGTGTGCCTGCTCACCGACCCCACCTTCGGCGGTGTCACCGCCTCGTTCGCCATGCTCGGCGATGTGCTCGTCGCCGAGCCCGGCGCGCTGATCGGGTTCGCCGGGCCGGGCGTGATCAGCCAGACCATCGGCGAGGACCTGCCGCCCGGCTTCCAGACGGCCGAATTCCTGCTGGCACACGGGCTGATCGACGCGGTGGTACCGCGCGCACAGCTGCGCGCGTATCTGGCGAAAGTCCTCACCGCGCACGCACCCGACACTCCGCTTGGCCCGCTGCTCCCACCGGTCACCGTCACCGACCCCGCGCAGGTGTCCCCGCGCCCGGCGGCGACGGTGGTGAAGGTCGCGCGGGATCAGGCCCGCCCGACCACGCTGAGTTTCGCGGCGGTCGCCTTCGACACCTTCGTCGAATTGCGCGGTGATCGCATGTTCGCCGACAGCTCGGCCCTCGTCGGCGGGCTCGCCACCCTCGGTGGCCGCGCGGTCATGCTGATCGGCCACGAAAAGGGCAGCGACACCAGGGAATCCATCGCCAGGAACTTCGGCATGCCCGAGCCCGAGGGATATCGCAAGGCACTGCGGCTGATGCGTCACGCGGCGAAATTCGGGATGCCGATCGTCACCCTGATCGATACGCCGGGCGCCTATCCCGGCGTCGGTGCGGAGGAACGCGGGCAGGCGGGCGCCATCGCGCGCGCCATCATGGAATCGAGCAGGCTCCCGGTGCCGATCGTCACCGTGGTGACCGGCGAGGGCGGCAGCGGTGGCGCGCTGGCGCTCGGCGTCGCCGACACCGTGCTGATGTTCGAGAACTCCTACTACTCCGTCATCAGCCCGGAGGGGTGCGCCGCGATCCTGTGGGGCAACCGCGCGGCGGCCAACACGGCCGCCGAAGCGCTGAAACTCACCGCGGCGGACCTGCTGTCGCTCGGCGTGGTCGACGGGGTCATCCCCGAGGACGCCGAGGGCGGACCCGACATCGTGCGGATGGCGGGCGATCTGCGCGCGGCCCTGTCGAACGCGCTCACCGCGCTGTCCACCGTGCCCGGCCCCGACCTGATCGAGGCCAGGTACCGCAAGTTCCGGAAGTTCGGCTCGTGACACACCTGGGAGACAAACCGATGACCACAGACAAATCGTTGAGCCACATGATCGATGAGGTACGGGGCCTGGTCGCCGACCTGAACCCCCGGCCGCGCCGGCTGCGCGTGCGGGCGGGCGAATTCGACCTGGAGATGGAATGGCCGGACGGTCCGGCGAGCGTGACCGCGGCGCCCGTCCCGGTCGTCACCGTCGAAGCGGTGAGCCCGGCGCCGGAATCCAGCGCCGTCGCGATCGAGTCGCCCCTGGTCGGGCACTTCTTCCGCAGCCCCGAGCCCGGAGCCGACCCGTTCGTCTCCCCCGGCGACTTCGTGGCGGAGGGTCAGGTGGTCGCGATCGTCGAGGCGATGAAGCTGATGAACCGCATCACCGCGCCCGGTCCGGGACGGGTGGTGCGGATCCTGCCCGACGACGGTGATGTCGTCGAGTACGGCCAGCAGCTGATCCTGCTCGAGCCCGACGAATCCGCGCCGATGGAGATCGCGTCATGAACCCGGTGACCGATCCCGAACGGCCGATCAAGACCGTTCTGGTCGCCAACCGGGGTGAGATCGCGCTGCGCGTGGTGCGGGCCTGCCGGGAACTCGGGTTGCGCAGCGTGGTGGTGTATTCGACCGCCGACACCGATTCGATCGCCATGCAACTGGCCGACGACGCGGTCTGCATCGGGCCGCCTGAGCCGGGTCGCAGCTACCTCAATATCCCGAATGTCATCGGCGCGGCCCTGCGCACCGGTGCCGACGCGGTCCACCCCGGCTACGGATTCCTCTCGGAGAACGCCGATTTCGCGTCGGTGTGCGCCGAGGAGGGCCTGATCTTCGTCGGGCCGTCGCCGGAGACGATGACCGCGCTGGCCGACAAGGCGGTGACCCGTGCGCTGATGAGCGCGGCGGGGCTGCCCCTGCTGCCGGGGACGACGTCGGTACTGACCGGATCCGAGGAGGCCGAGCGGGTCGCCGAGGAGATCGGCTACCCGGTGATCCTCAAGGCGGCTGCCGGTGGTGGTGGCCGCGGTATGCGGGTGGTCCGCGAGCGCGCCGAGATCGAGGACGCCTTCCGCCGCACCCAGACCGAGGCCGCCCTCGCCTTCGGTGACGGCAGCCTCTACATCGAGCGCTACCTCGAGGGCGCCCGCCATATCGAGGTGCAGATCCTCGGCGACCGCCACGGCAATATCGTGCATCTCGGCGAACGGGACTGCTCGGTGCAGCGCCGTCATCAGAAGCTGCTCGAGGAATCACCGTCGCCCGCGCTCGACGACGCCACCCGGGCGGCGATCGGCGCCGCCGCCGTCGCGGGCGCCCGCTCGGTCGGGTACGAAGGGGCCGGGACGATGGAGTTCCTGCTCGACCGTGACGGTGGCTTCTGGTTCATGGAAATGAACGCGCGCCTGCAGGTGGAGCATCCGGTCACCGAAATGGTGTGCGGAATCGACCTGGTGGCCGAGCAACTGCGGATCGCCCAGGGGCAGCCTCTGAGCTTCGGGCAATCCGACGTCGTCGTGCGTGGGCACGCGATCGAATGCCGGATCAACGCCGAGGATCCGGCGCGCGATTTCGCACCGACGACCGGGCAGGTCACCCGCTATCGCCCGCCTGCCGGGCCCTGGGTGCGGGTCGACAGCCACCTCGAGCCGGGTGTGACGGTGTCGCCGTACTACGACGCGCTACTGGCGAAGGTCATCGTCTGGGCCGCGGATCGATCCGCCGCGATCGAACGCATGATCCGCGCTCTCGACGAGCTCGTACTGGAGGGCCACGGCCTCACCACCAGCGCGAGCTTCCACACCGACATCCTGTCGCGACCCGAATTCCGTTCCGGCGATTTCGATCTCGATCTCGTCGCCACCACCCAGCGCACCCGGTTGGAGCACCCATGAGTACAGCGAACGGTCGTGTGATCATTCTCGGCGGCGGGATCGGTGGTCTCAGCACAAGCATCGCGTTACGCCGGGTGGGGATCGACGCACCCCTGTTCGAGCAGGCGCCCGCGTTCGGCACCGTCGGCGCGTCGTTGCAGATCTGGGTGAAGGGCATGAAGGCCTTCGCCGAACTCGGTCTGGTCGAACAGATCCGGGCGCGCGGGGCCGATGTGCACCGCCAGCAGTTCTTCAACCAGGACGGCACCCCGCTCTATCACGCGCCGCTGGCCGCGATGGCGCAGCGCTACGACGCGCCGATGCCGGTGATGATCCGGCGCGCGGAGGTGATCGATACGCTCGCCGGCTCACCGGATCTCGGCCCGATCAACTTCGACCACAGGGCGATCGACATCACGCAGGACGATTCGGGTGTCACCGTGACATTCGACAACGGTCATCGGGAGCGGGCCGATCTGCTCGTCGCCGCCGACGGCATCAACTCGGCGACCCGGCAGCAGATCTTCCCCGAAGTCGAACTGCGCACCGCCAGTTACCGTTTGGTACACGCGGTGGCCGATCACGTACCGCCGTTCGGGCGCAATATGTTCACGCTGCTCTTCGGGCGGGGCAACCGCATCGCCATCAAGGACTGCGGCAACAACAATGTCTTCTGGGTGGCGGGGCTGGCCAGGCCGACCCTGGAACTCGACGCACCGGCGGGCACGGTCAAAGACGACCTGCTGCGCCGGTTCGAGGTGTTCCCCGCCGCGGTGCGCGACCTGATCGCGGCCACGCCGCCGGAGGTGATGCTGCACCACAATGTGCGCGCGCTGGGCCCGATGCCCGCGTGGAGTTCGGGCCGCATCGTCTTCCTCGGCGACGCGGCGCATGCGGTGACCCCCAATCTCGGCCGCGGCGCCAGCGAGGGCATCGTCGACGCGATCACCCTGGCGAATCATCTCGGCTCCATCGATGTCGGTGACAGCGCGGCGGTGGCGCGGGCGCTGTCGTCGTACGAAAAGGCGCGCAGACCGGAAGCGGAGGCATTGCAGAAGGCATCCTGGAAAATCGGCACGATTTCGTCCTGGGACGGGTTCGCGGCGACCAAGGTGCGCGATCTGATGATGAAGACGGTGGTCGGCAAAACGCAGGTGTCGAAAATGCACGCCGAATTCGAGGTCGCCGTGCCACGGCTCGGCCACCTGGTGGAATGACCGTCACTCCTGAGAGCTACCACCGGTGATCACTCTGCGGCGGGATGTGCCGGGACCAGCTGAAATCTAGGGTTGGATCATGATTGTGGTCACGGAGAATTTGACCAAGAGATACGACGACAAAGTCGCTGTCGACAAGGTCGGCCTCACCGTTCGGGCCGGGGAAATCTATGGTTTTCTCGGCCCGAACGGCGCGGGCAAAACTACGACACTGCGAATGCTGGTCGGCCTCATTGAACCGACCAGCGGAACCGCACGGATCCTCGGAAAAGCACCCGGTGATCCGGAGGCGCTGGCGCACATCGGGGTCCTGATCGAAAGTCCCGGCTTCTATCCGTATCTGTCCGGACGCGACAATCTGCGCGTCATGGCACGCTATCGGCGCATCCCGGATTCGGCCGTCGACGACGCACTGGCCCGCGTCGGCCTCGCCGGCCGGGGCGACGACCGATTCCGCACCTACTCGCAGGGCATGAAACAACGGCTCGGCGTCGGCTGCGCCCTGCTCGGCAACCCCGAACTGCTGATTCTCGACGAGCCGACCAACGGTTTCGACCCCGGTGGCATGGCCGAGATGCGTACCCTCATCACCGATCTCGCCTCCGACGGGCACACGATTCTGCTGTCGAGCCATCTGCTGGCCGAGGTGCAGGAAATCTGTGACCGGGTCGGGGTGATCAACGGCGGGAAACTGATCGCCGAATCGACCGTCGCCGAAATGCGTGGACGCAGCACCCTTTTCGTGCGGGCCCAACCGGTGCAGACCGCCGTCGACGCGATCCGGGTCGCCGTCGGCGATGCCACCCGGACCCAGACCGGCATCCGGGTCGAAGCGGGCCCCGACGCGGCACCGCTCATCGCCCGCGCGGTGCTCGACGCGGGCGCCGAACTACACGAATTGCGTTCGACGGAACGTTCCCTGGAAGAAGCGTACTTCGAGATGACCGCACCGGATGTGGAGAACGTCGCATGATCGACAGCATTCGCGCGGAAGTGCTTCGGCTGCGCCGCTGGCCCGTGTTGTGGAGCCTGCTCGCGGTCTGGCTGACGTTGAACCTCACTTTCATGTACCTGCTCAACTACCTCAGTTACAGCTCGGGCAGTGCCGCCGATGCCACCGAGGGGCAGCCGCGCGAGTACGTGCTCGCGCAGATGATGCCCACGGCCGTGCCGGAGGAATTCGTCGGCGGCACCGTCCTTTTCGGTGGCGCGCTGATGTTGATCCTCGGTGCCCTCGCTACCGGCAGCGGGTACGGCTGGGGCACCTGGAAGACGGTGTTCACCCAGGGACCGGGGCGCGTCACGGCCCTGCTGGGCACGGTGTTCGCGCTGCTCGCGGTGGCGGTCGTGGCCGTACTGGGGGCGTTCGTGCTCGATCTGGGTGTCGCGTGCGTCATCGCCTCGGCCGAATCCCAGCCGCTCGTGCTCCCCTCGGTGGGCCGGCTGCTGGCCGGAATCAGCAGTGGCATCGCGATTCTGACCATGTGGACGTTGCTCGGCGCGCTGATCGGTCTGCTGGCGCGCGGGCCGTCCCTCGCGGTCGGGCTCGGCCTGGTGTGGGTACTGGTGCTGGAGAACGTACTTCGCTTCTTCGGTGACATGCTCGGCAGTGCCGGTGCGGTGACGGACTACCTGCCCGGATCGGTGGCGGGTTCGCTCGCCGGTGATCTACGGACGCTGCAAGGCGAAGCGACGCCGGGCGTGCTCGACCTCCTCGACTGGCCACAAGCCGTTGTCGCGCTGGCGGTGTACCCGGTGATCTTTCTCGCCTGCGCGGTTGTCGTCGTCCGGCGCCGCGACCTGGTCTGACGGTATCCGCACCCGCGATCGACAAGGATGTGCGCATGGAGACAATCGCCGCCCGCGTGCTGGAGTCCTGGCCTCCGCGACTGGGCCGGTGGCAGCAGGTGTCGTTGAGCGTCGCGGCGGGCGTGGTGGGGTTCCTCGCCGTGCTTGCCACCATGGTGGCCGATACCGAGCTGGCGGTGGTTCAGGTCGTCGCGCTCGCGCTCGGCATCGGTACCGCTGTCTCGCTGGCCATGTGGGTTCCGGTGGCGGGGTGGGCGCTGGGCCTCGCGGCGCTGGCCGCCGCGTCCGTGCTCACCGGACCGCAGGCGGAGTTGTGGGTCGATCCGATGCTGACCAGCTATTTCATCGTTCTGGGTGTAGGGGCGGTGCGGGCGGGCGCCCGCGCCGCGGCGGTGGCCTGGGCGGCGACGGTGGTGACCGGGATCGGTCTGGCGCTGTGGTTGCGGCCCGCCGAATGGCTGGTCGGGATTCTCGGGGCGAGCGCGGTGTCGGGGCTGGTGCTCTCGACTGTGATCGCGGTGCGCACGGTCGGCGTCACCAGCACCAGCCTGCGCCGCGAACGCGACAGCACCGAGCGGCAACGCCAGCTCACCTCGCTATGGGAGGAACGCGCCCGCATCGCCCGTGAGCTGCACGATGTGGTCGCCCACCACATGACGGTGATCGCGATCCAGGCCGAGGCCGCCCAGCACAGCGACCGGAATCTCGCGCCCGCCACCAGCGCCCGGCTCGACACCATCCGCAACAGCGCGACGGTCGCTTTGTCCGAGATGCGCCACATCCTCGGAGTGCTGCGCAGCGGTGACGCCACCCTCCTGCCGCAGCCCACCCTGGGAGACCTCACCGAACTGGTGGAGACGGTGCGAGGGGGCGGTACGCACATCACGATGACGCTGACCGGTGATACGACGAAAGCGCCTGACGCCGTCGGCCTTTCGTCCTATCGGATCGTGCAGGAAGCACTGAGCAATGCGATCCGCCACGCACCGGGCGCACCGGTCGAGGTCACCGTTGTGGTGACCGAGAAGGAGATAGACATCCGTGTCGCCAATCCGTGTGCGACGGTGCCTGCCGCCGGTGCGGGCCACGGACTGCTCGGCATGCGCGAACGCGCGACGATGCTCGGCGGAACCTTCAGCGCAGGCGCGAGCGACGCGAAGTACGTTGTCGCCGCGTCACTTCCCTTGCACAACGGGCGTATCGACGCCGCGCACAATTAAGCCCGCCGACAACCGTCACCTCGACAGAAGCGACGCAGGCAAGAGACACCGATGCTGCCGGGCGCGCTCGCAGGCAGCCGGCCGGATCGCTCTGCGGGTGCGAGGTCATGCCGCGGCCGTAGTCGGACGCCAGCACACCCGAGGCGCGAGCCAGGATCAGTTCTCGACGAGTCTGCGAACCGAAGCGGGTAGATCGCGAGTCCGCTGGTAGGGGCCCGCGACGGCGGCGCCGTAGGGTCGGGCGAGCAGGGTGCGGGCGATGGCATTGACCTCGTCGGTGGTGACGGCGTCGATGCGGGCCAAGGTCGCGGAGACACTGCGGTGGTTGCCGTAGCTGAGTTCGCTGCGGCCGATGCGGTTCATCCGCGATGCGGAGTCCTCTAGTCCGAGCACCAGGCCACCGCGCAACGAGCCCTTGGCGCGGGCGCATTCGGCGTCGGTGATGCCCTCGGCGGCGACTTCGTCGAGCACCGAACGCGCCAAAGTGGCCACCTGGGCGAGGTTTTCGGGTTGGCAGCCGAGTGACACGGAGAACGCGCCGGTGTCGGCGAAGGTGTCGACGCTCGAGTACACCGAGTACGCCAGGCCGCGTTCCTCCCGGATGCGCTGGAACAGGCGCGAACTCAGTCCGCCGCCGATCACGGTGTTGAGCACCGACAGCGGCCAGCGCTGCTGCCCCTCGTGCCTGCCGAACGCGCGCACACCGAAGGTGAGGTGGGTCTGTTCGCTGTCACGGTTGATGCGCACGAGTCCCGGTGCGCCCTGGGCACGGAACTTGCCCTCACGACGGGGTGCCGGTTCGGCGGCGGGGTCGAGGTGCCGGCCGAAGGCGTGGCGGACCAGTTCGACGACCCGCTCGTGTTCGACATTGCCCGCCACCGCGACGACCATGCGTTCGGGGCGGTAACGGCGCTGGTGGAAGCCGCGCAACTGGGCGGCCTGCATGCCTTCGATGGATTCGACGGTGCCGATCACCGGACGCCCGATGGGGTGGTCACCGAACAGGGCGGTGAGGAAGCAGTCGGCGACGAGGTCCTCGGGATCGTCGTCGCGCATGGCGATCTCCTCGAGCACCACTTGACGTTCCACATCGACGTCGACGGCCCGGCACAGCCCGTTGAGCACCACATCGGAGACGAGTTCGACCGCCAGCGGCAGGTCCTCGTCGATGACGTGGGCGTAGTAGCAGGTCTGTTCCTTGGCGGTGAAGGCGTTGAGTTCGCCGCCGACGGCGTCCATGGTCTGGGCGATGTCGAGCGCGGTGCGGGTGGGGGTCGCCTTGAACAGCAGGTGTTCGAGGAAGTGCGCCGCACCGGCCACGGTCGGACCTTCGTCGCGCGAGCCGACACCGACCCACACGCCGACCGAGGCCGAGCGCACGCCGGGCACGTGTTCGGTGACTACGCGCAGCCCGCCGGGCAGCACGGTCCGCCGCACTCCACCATCGGTGGTCACGTCCTGGGCGGTGCCGGTTCCGGGTTCACTCAACTGTCGCTCGGTCACCCGATCCCACCGGACGGCTGTACTGGCATGCTTTTCTCGACCTCTCGAAAACGGGGGCTGGCGACGTGCGCGGATGCCTGCCGCGGGAGCAGGCTGCAGGCACGACGGCCGGCTCAGCGATTCTATGCGCCGCCTGCCCCCGCCCGCGCATCGACCCTCGTCGTCGCCCGTGGCCGCGGCGCCGGTTCACCACGGCCGGGTGCGTCGAGGACCTGCGCGATGCGGGCGAGCGCGTGCTCGTTCGCCATCGCCCAGTGGGTGGCCTCGATGCGGTGACAGATCACGGCGCCGTCGACCACCGGCGCCCAGGTAGCGGCTCCGTGTGTGCCGGTCGGGTCGTCGACGGTGGCCGCGAAGTAGACGAGGTCACCGTCGAAGCGGCGTGGACGGTAGTCGTCGACCATGCTCATCGAGGCCTGTGCGGCGTCGATGATGCGGGCGATGCGGGCGCGGTCGAGTCCGGCGAGCGGCCCGCCGAGGTTCGCGGCGGCCGCGGTGAGTCCGTCGATGCCGAAGTCGAGGTCCTCGCCCGCCAGGCCGCCGAGCAGGTCGCCGACCGTCGGTGCCGGGGTCTGCTCGGGTCCGTCGCCGAGCCAGCTGTCCATCATGGCCAGTCGCGCGACCTGTTCGCCCTCGGCCCGCAGGCCGGTGGCCACCGCGTGCGCGAGCAAGCCGCCGAGCGACCAGCCGAGCAGGTGGTACGGCCCTTCGGGCTGCACCGACCGGATGGCGTCGATGTAGCGCCGCGCCCAGGCGTCGATGCTGCCGGGCAGCGGTTCGTCGGCGGTCAGCGCGGGTGATTGCAGACCGTAGATGGGGCGTTGGGAATCGAGGTGGCGGGTCAGGCCGGCGAACGACCAGGACAGGCCGCCGACGGGGTGGATGCAGAACAGCGGTACCCCGGTGCCGCCGGTGCGCAGCGGCAGCAGGACGGCGAAGGCGTCGCCCTGCGCGTCGTCGCCGCGCAAGCGTTCGACGACGACGGCCGGGGTCGGGTCGGTGAAGAACCAGGCCACCGGCACCGGGGTGCCCAGGGTTTCGCTCAGTCGCGAGGCCAGCTGGACCGCGGTGAGGGAGTTGCCGCCGAGGTCGAAGAAGTTGTCGTCCATGCCGATTCGGTCCAGGTCGAGGACCCTGGCGAATTCGGCGGCGACCCGCTGTTCGGTCTCGGTGACGGGTGCCCGATAGGTGGCCTGGCGCAGGCTCGGGACAGGGAGGGCGCCGCGATCGAGCTTGCCCGAGGTGTTCACCGGGAACTCGTCGAGTTCGACGATCACCGACGGCACGAGGTAACCGGGCAGTTCGTCGGCCAGCACCGATCGGAGCGCCGCTGTGTCGAGCACCGAGACGCTCTGGGCGACAACAGCTCCGGGAGTGGTGACATCCGCGGACGAGCCGACGGAGCTTCGCCCCCGTGCGGGAACGACGTACCCGACGAGCCGGTCGGCGCCCGTACCCGGCACCACGGCGGCCGCGGCCTGCGCGACACCCGGTTGCCGTGCCAACACGGCTTCGACCTCGCCGAGTTCGATGCGCTGACCGTTGAGCTTCACCTGTAGGTCGGAGCGGCCGACGTATTCCAGTGCGGCCCTTTCGCCGCGCAAGCGAACGAGGTCACCGGTGCGGTACATGCGGGAGCCCGCCGCTGCGAACGGATCGGGGACGAACCGTTCGGCCGTCAGCGCGCCTGCCCCCACGTAGCCATGGGCAAGTTGGGCGCCGCCGACGTACAGCTCGCCGACCACCCCCGGCGGCACGGGACGCAGTCGGGCGTCGAGCACGTACAGTCCGGTGTTCCACACCGGTGTGCCGATCGGCACCGTGACGGTGTCGTCGTCGGTGACGACGTGGGTGCTCACCTGCACGGCGGTCTCGGTGGGTCCGTAGAGGTTCACGACCTCGGCCCCGGTCACCACCCGCACCTGCTGGGCGAGCGCGGCGGGCAGCGCTTCACCACCGGCGAAGATCCGCCGCAGCGAGACCACCTCTGCCCCGCCGTCGATGTGTGCGAGGTAGGCCGCCAACAGGGTCGGCGCGAATTGCGCTGTGTCGATGCGGTGTTCGGTGATGAGGGCGGCCAGGTAGGCCGGGTCGCCGTGGCCGCCGGGGCGGGCGATGACGGTGCGGGCGCCGACGCGGGGACCGAGGAACAGTTCCCAGATCGAGGCGTCGAAGGTGGTCGGCGTCTTGTGCAGCACCGTGTCCTCGGCGGTGAAGCCGAATTCCTGTGCCATCCAGTCGAGTTGGTTGACGATCGCCCGGTGCGGCACGCCGACGCCCTTGGGCAGACCGGTGGATCCTGAGGTGAAGATCACGTACGCGGTGTGTTCGGGGCGCAGCGGGTGGGTGCGTTCGGCGTCGTCGACGGGGAGCCCGGAGAGTTCTGCCGTCTCGATCTCGTCGAGCACGACCACGTCGATTCCCCGGCCCACCGAGGTCGGCAGGTCGGCCAGGTCGCCCGAGGTGGTGAGAATGCAGGCGGGACGGGCGATGTCGAGGACGCGGGCGATGCGTTCGGCCGGATGGTCGGGGTCGATCGGCACATAGGTGCCACCGGCGACGATCACCGCGTACAGCCCGACCAGCAGTTCCGTCGAGCGGCGGGCCGCCACCGCCACGGCGGTGTCGGGGCCGACGCCGAGCGTGAGCAGGTACCGGGCGAGCCGGTTCACCCGGTCCGCGAATTCGCCATAGGTGAGGGTGGTCGTGTCGTCGACGAGCGCGATGGCCGCGGGGGTCGCGGCGACCTGCCGGTAGAAGCCGTCGACCAATGTCTCCGGTGCGAGCGGATGGTCGGTGTCGCACCAGTTTTCGAGCATTCGGTGGTCGGCGTCGGTGAGCAGGTCGACATCACCGACGGCGATGTCCGGGTCGGCGGTGACAGCGTCGAGTATCCGCACGTACGCCTCGGCCATCCGGTGTGCGGTGGTGGCGTCGAACAGGTCGGTGGCGTAGGTGAGTTGCACCGCGCAGTGGCTGTCGTCGGTGCCCGACAGGACGAGATCGAGGTCGAACTTGGCGACCGCGGCGTCGGCGTCGAGGGTGGTGACGGTGAGATCCGGCAGCACTACCTCGGTGGGTGTGGCGCCCAGGTTCTGGAAGGCGAGCATCACCTGGAACAGCGGGCTGTGTCCGGCCGAACGAACCGGGTCGAGTACGTCGACCAGGCGTTCGAAGGGCACATCGGCATTGTCGAACGCGTCGAGGTCGACCCGCCTGGCGTCCTTGAGCAGCGCGGTGAAGGAGGCGGCCGGGTCGACACCGGTGCGCAGGACGAGGGTGTTGACGAACATGCCGACCAGGTCGTCGAGCGCGGCGGCACCGCGTCCGGCGACGGGGGTGCCGATGGCGATGTCGGCCGACCCGCTGAGCCGGGCCAGCAGTACGGCCAGTGCCGCGTGCGCGACCATGAACTCACTCGCGTCCGCCCGCCGCGCCACTGTTGCGACACGCTGCCAGACTTCTTCCGGCACAACCATTTCCAGGCTGGCGCCGCGCTGGGAGGCGACAGCGGGGCGGGGCCGGTCGGTGGGCAGTTCGAGCAGCGGTGCGAGCCCGTCGAGTTCGGTGCGCCAGAACCGCACCTGACGGGCGGCCAGGGATTCGGGGTCGTGCTCGTCGCCGAGCACGGAGCGCTGCCACAGGGTGTAGTCGGCGTATTGGATCGCCAGCGGTGCCCAGTCCGGCGCGGCGCCCGCACGACGTGCCAGGTAGGCGGCGGTGGTGTCGCGCAGCAGCGGTCCGGCGGAGAAGCCGTCGGCGCTGATGTGGTGGATCACCACGACCAGCACCACTTCGTCGGCGGCGCACCGCAGTACGCGCACCCGCACGGGCGGGGCGACGGTGACGTCGAATCCCCTGCCGATCTCGGCGGCCACGATCGAGGGCACCGCGATCGGATCGACGGTTTCGACCACCGGGGCTGGGACGAACTCCCACACCGCCTGGTGGCCGATGCCGTCGACGGCCGGGTAGGCGGTGCGCAGCACTTCGTGCCGCTCGAGCACATCGGTGACGGCGGCGGCCAGGGCGTCGGCGTCGACATTGCCGGTGAGCCGCACCGCGATCGGGATGTTGTAGGCGGCCGATTCCGGGTCGAGGCGGTTGAGCAGCCACATGCGCTGCTGTGCTGCCGACAGCGGAATCCGTTGCGGGCGTGGGCCCGCAACCAGTGCGGTGCCCGCGCCGCTGCCCGCGTGGCCGGCGAGCAGCTCGGCCAGTGCGGCGACGGTGGTCGCCTCGAACAGGGTGCGCACCGGCACCCTGGTGGACAGTGCCGCGCCGAGGCGCGCGGCGACGCGGGTGGCGATGAGCGAGTTGCCGCCGAGTTCGAAGAAGTCGTCGTCCAGACCCACCTGCTCGCGGCCGAGCACTTCGGCGAACACCTGGGCCACGGCCCGCTGCGCCGGGGTGATCGGAGCACGGAACGGGCGGGCCACGAACTCCGGTGTCGGCAGGGCGGTCCGGTCGAGCTTGCCGGAAGTATTGAGCGGGAAGGTATCCAGCACCACGACGACCGACGGAACCATGTACGACGGCAGGGCACCGCCGACGGCTGTGCGCAGGGACGCCGGGTCCAGCTCGGCGCCCGGCTGCGGCACCGCGTAACCGACGAGGCGGTCGCCCGTCGGGCTCGGCGACACGACAGCCGCGGCCTGACGCACGCCGGGCACGGCCCGCAGCGCCGCTTCGATGTCACCGAGTTCGATGCGCTGACCGCGGAACTTCACCTGGAAGTCGCGCCGGTCGAGGTAGACGAGCACACCGTCGCGGGTCCAGCGCACGAGGTCGCCGGTGCGGTACATGCGCTCGCCGGGCGCGGTGAACGGGTCGGCGACGAACCGGTCGGCGGTCAGGTCCGGGCGGCCGAGGTAGCCGCGGGCGAGCTGGTCGCCCGCGAGGTACAGCTCGCCCGCCACACCCGGCGCGACGGGGCGCAGCCGGTCGTCGAGCACGTAGACGCGGGTGTTCCATTCGGGCACCCCGATCGGCACGGTCGGGCCGGTCGCGTCGTCGGCGGGCCAGGCGGTCACCGAAACGGCCGCTTCGGTCGGTCCGTACAGGTTGTGCAGTGCCGCATCGGATTTCGCCCGGAAGGCGGCGACCGTATCCGGGGTGAGCGCCTCGCCGATGGCGAGCACCAGGCGCAAGCTGCTGAGCTGCTCGGCTTCCGCGTGCGCGGCGAACATACTCAGCATCGACGGCACGAAGTCCGCCACCGTGATGCGCTGCCGCGCGACCAGTTCCGCGAGATACAGCGGGTCACGCTGCCCGTCGGGCGCGGCCAGCACGAGCGTTGCCCCCGCCGCGAGCGGCGCGAAGTACCCCCACACCGACAGATCGAAGGTCGCGGCCGACTTCTGCAGGTACACATCCCTTGCCCCGAGCCGGTACTGCTCGATCATCCACGCCACCTGATTGCGCACGCCGGCATGACTCATCGCCACACCCTTGGGCCGTCCGGTCGAGCCGGAGGTGAACAGGACATAAGCCAGGTTCGAATCCCGCAGCGGTGCACGTAGTTCCGCGTCACCGACGGTGTGTGCCGGGTAACGATCCAGGTCGAGTCGGTCGATGCGAACGACGGGAATCCCCGCCGCACCTGCCGACGATGCGGCGTGGCCGTCGATCGAGGAACCACCTTTCGCTTCCCCCGAGGGACTGGAGGGACCCGGCACTACGTCCGAGCGGTCGGCACCGGGCATGGCGCCGATGTCGAAGCGGTCGCGGCTGGTCGTGAGGACCATCTGGGGGCGGGCGGTGGTGAGGATCTGGGTGATGCGGTCCGCGGGGTGGTCGGGGTCGATCGGGACGTAGGCGGCGCCTGCGGTGAGGACCGCGTACATGGCGACGACCAGGTCGACCGAGCGGCGCATGGCCAGGGCGACCAAGGTGTCGGGGCCGACGCCGTCGATGACGAGGTGGCGGGCCAGGCGGTTGACCCGGGCGTCGAGCTCGCCGTAGGTGAGGTGTTCGCCCTCGAAGATCAGGGCCGTCGCGTCGGGGCGCGCGGCGACCTGGCGACGGTAGCGGGCGAGAAGGGTTGCCGTGCGGTCGATCTCGTGGTCGGTGTCGTTCCAGTGGTCGAGGATGCGGGTGCGCTCCTCGGCATCGAGCACGTCGATGGCGTCCACGGGAGTCTGCGGTGCCGCGGCGACGGCGGTGAGCAGCCGTTCCAGGTGGGTGACGACTGTGGCGGCGGTCTCGGCATCGAACACGTCGGTGGCGTAGGTGAGTACGCCCGAAACGCCGGCTGCGGCACCGTCGTTCGTGTAGTCGTCGCTGACGATCAGGTGCAGATCGAACTGCGACAACTCCCCGTCGGTGTCCAGACCCGACACGGTGATGCCGGGCAGTTCGAGTTCGGCGCGTTCGAAGTTCTGGAAGGAGAAGCCCACCTGGAACAGGGGGTGCCGGGCGGTGGAGCGCGCCGGGTCGAGCACCTCCACGAGCCGTTCGAACGGCACATCGGCATTGGCGAACACCGCGAGGTCGGTGGCGCGCTGCCGGATCAGCAACTGGCGGAACGATTCTCCCGACCGCAGCCGGGTGCGGAACACCAGTGTGTTCACGAACATGCCGACGAGATCTTCGAGCGCGGCCTCACCGCGTCCGGCGACCGGGGTACCGACGGTCACGTCGGTGCTGTTCGACAGCCGTCCGAGCAGGGCGGCGAAGGCGGTGTGCACCACCATGAACAGCGTGGCACCGCACTCGCGAGCCAGCTCGGTGAGCCCGGCGTGGGTGGCGGCGTCGAGAGTGACCGGCACGGTGCCGCCGGCCAGTGTTCGCACGGCCGGGCGTGGCCGGTCGAGGGGCAGCGCGAGTTCGTCGGGCACACCGGCGAGTTCGGTGCGCCAGAAGTCGAGCTGGCGGGCGGCCACCGAGGCGGGGTCGGTCTCGTCGCCGAGCACCGCCCGCTGCCACAGCGCGTAGTCCGCGTACTGCACCGGCAGTGGCGCCCACGCGGGGGCGGTGCCGTCGCGGCGGGCGAGGTAGGCGGTCATCAGGTCGCGCACCAGCGGTGGCACCGACGACCCGTCGGCGCTGATGTGGTGCACGACCAGGGCCAGCACGGCGTCGTCGGCGTCGAGGCGGTACAGCACGACCCGCCACGGGACCCCGGCGGTCACGTCGAAGGTGGTCGCGGCCAGCTTCGTCACCGCACCGGCCACCTCGTCCGGGGTGATGTCGCGGATCTCCAGCGCGACACCGGCCTCGGCTGCCGACACGATGCGCTGCACCGGACCGTCGGCGGTCTCCGGGTAGTAGGTGCGCAGCACTTCGTGCCGGTCGACCAGGTCGTCGACGGCGGCCGCGAGCGCGTCGGTGTCGAGTACGCCGCGCAGCCGGACAGCGATGGGCACGTTGTAGCCCACCGAGTCCGGGTCGAACCGGTTGAGGAACCACATGCGCTGCTGAGCAGGCGAGAGCGGAACCACGGGGGGCCGCTCCCTCGCCGTCAGCGCGAGCCGGGCCGGGCCCGCCTCGGTATCGAGCGCGGTGGCCAGCGCGGCCACGACCGGCGCCTCGAAAATGCGGGCCACCGGCACCTGCCGGTCCAGCGCTGCCCCGAGCCGGGCCGCGACCCGGGTGGCGATCAGTGAGTTGCCACCGAGATCGAAGAAGTCGTCGTCGGCACCGACCTCGTCGATCCCGAGTACCTCCCCGACGATCCCGGCCACCAACACCTCCGTCGCCGTCGCGGGAGCACGGAACTCGCGCGCGGTCAGCTCGGGGGCGGGCAGCGCCCGGCGATCGAGCTTGCCCGAGGCGTTCACCGGCAGTGACTCGAGGATCACGAACGCGCTCGGCACCATATAGGCCGGAAGCGACTCCCGCAGCCCGGCTTTCACGCCCGCGAGGTCGATATCGGGAGCGAGGTCGCCGCCGGCCGACTCGTTCCCGGACGAACCGGCAGGGCGCGAACCAACCTGCGCACCCACCCCTGCCGGCGAAGTTCCGGCACGGGTCGCAGCGCTCTCACCACTCGCGTCCCCCGACATATCCGCACCGGCGTAGGCGAGGCCGGCCCGAGGCGTCCGTCCGGGCGGCTCCTGGCCGCGCGCTGCAGCCGAGGCCGTCGAGTGCTGTCCGCGCGACGGGACCAGGTAGGCGGTGAGGTAGGGGCCGGTGCCGTCGTCGCGGACGGTCACCACGGCGCGGTCGACCGTGTCGATGGCGCCGAGCACGGACTCGATCTCGCCGAGTTCGATGCGCAGGCCGCGCAGCTTGACCTGGAAGTCGGTGCGGCCCAGGTATTCCAGTTCACCGTTGCGGGTGCGTACGACGAGGTCGCCGGTGCGGTACATGCGTTCGCCGGGCGCGCCGTAGGGGTTGGCGACGAAGCGGTCGGCCGACAGGTCCGGGCGGCCGAGGTAGCCACGGGCCAGCTGCACACCGGCGAGGTAGAGCTCGCCCGGTGTGCCGACGGGCACGGGGCGCAGGCGGGCGTCGAGGACGTGCAGGGCGGTGTTGGCGACAGGCGCCCCGATCGGCACGGTCACGGTGTCGGCGTCGGTGACCTCGTGGAAGGTGACGTCGACGGCGGCCTCGGTCGGGCCGTACAGATTGTGCACGGCCACACCGGGAATCAGCGCGCGCAGGCGCTGCGCATCGGCGGCGGGCAGTGCCTCACCGGAGGCGAAGACCTGACGCAGCGACGCACAGTCGGCGGAGTGGGGTTCGGCGAGGAACGCGGCGAGCATGGACGGAACGAAGTGCGCCACACCCACTCCGGTGCGGGTGATGACCTCGGCCAGGTAGGCGGGGTCACGGTGCCCGTCGGGGCGGGCGATCACCAGGGTGGCGCCGATCTGCAAGGGCCAGAACAGTTCCCACACCGACACGTCGAAGGTGATCGGCGTCTTCTGCAACACGGTGTCGGCCGGTGTGAGCCCGTAGGTGTCCTGCATCCAGACCAGGCGGTTGACGATGGCGGTGTGGCTCACCGCCACACCCTTCGGCTTCCCGGTCGATCCGGACGTGAACAGCACGTATGCCAGGTCGGCGCCGCGCAACGGACGGAGACGCTCGGCATCGGTCACCGGGTGGGCGTCGAAACCGCCGAGGTCGAGTTCGCCGGGATCGATGGTGCGCGTACCGGTTTCGGGGAAGCCGGATGCGGCGAGGACGCAGACCGGTGCCGCGGTGGCGAGCACATCGGTGATCCGGTCGGCGGGGTGGTCGGGGTCGAGCGGCAGGTACGCCGCACCCGCCGCCTGCACCGCGTAGAGCGCGACGAGCAGATCGATTCCGCGCCGCAGCCCGACACCCACGATGGCGCCGGGTCCCACCCGCTCCGCGATCAGCCGGCGCGCGAGACGAGCCACACGAGCAGCGAACTCGCCGTAGGTGATTCGCTGCCCCTCGAATTCGAGGGCGATGGCATCCGGGGTGCGAAGGGCCTGTTCGGCGAACAGCGATACGAGCGTGGCGTCGGTGTCCAGAGGTGCGTGGGTGAAGTTCCAGGCCGCGAGCTGGGCCCGGTCGGTGTCGTCGAGCAGGTCGATCTCACCGATGATCGCCGTGTCGTCCGCGACCACGGCGCGCAGCACCCGGACGAACCGCGCGCCGAAGGCGGCGACGGTCTCGGCGTCGAAAAGGTCGGTGGCGTACCGCAGCCATCCACGCATCCCCGGTTCACCACTCGCACCGGCGATTTCGTTGACGGCGAGCGACAGGTCGAACTGTGTGGTCGCCGCGGGCAGCGCGAATTCGTCGATCCGCAAACCGGGCAGTTCGACGGTGGTGTCGTCGCGGTGCTCGAACGCGAGCATCACCTGCACGATCGGCGCGTACGAGGTGGAGCGCACCGGGTTCAGTTCGTCGACGAGCCGTTCGAACGGCAGGTCCGCGTGCGCGAAAGCGCGCAGATCTGCCTCGCGCACGGTGGCGAGCAGGTCGGCGAACGCCGCCCCCGCGTCCACCGGGGTACGCAGGACCAGGGTGTTGACGAACATGCCGACGAGATCGTCGAGCGCCGCATCGGCTCGTCCCGCGACCGGAGTGCCGATGGCGATATCGCCGCCCGCACCGTGCCGGGCCAGCAGCACCGCGAACGCCGCGTGCACCACCATGAACGTAGACGTCCCGTGCCTGCGGGCCAGCGCATCGATCCCGGCGACGACCTCGGTGGGCACATCGAACCCGACGGCGGCACCCTCCCCCGCGCGCACAGCGGGACGCGGCCGATCCGTCGCCAACTCCAGAGCCGGTGCCAGCCCGGCCAATTCATCACGCCAGTGCGCCAGCTGCCGTGCCAGGCGCGACTGCGGATCCTCGGCTTCACCGAGGACTTCACGCTGCCACAGCGTGAAGTCCGGGTACTGCACCGGCAACGGCTCCCACTGCGGCGCGACCCCCGCCGTCCGCGCGGCATACGCGGCGATGAGATCCCGCGCCAACGGCGTGATGGACACACCGTCAGCGGCGATGTGGTGCACGGCCAGCACGAAGACATGCTCACGGTCCCGCGCGGAACCGTCTGTCGAAAGCGGCGACGCCGCGATCGGGCGCAGGAGCGCCGCGCGCAGGGGCGGCTGGGTGGTGAGGTCGAAGCCTGCGCCGACGACGGCGCGGACCGCGGTAGTCAGGGCCGACTCGGGGACCTCTTCGAGTACCGCGTCGGGTAGGGCCTGGTCGACCGGAAGGACAACCTGGGTGGGGCCGTCCGCGTCTTCGGGGAAGACGGTGCGCAGGGCCTCGTGGCGGGCGAGGACATCGGCGAGGGCGGCCCACAGGGCGGCGATGTCGAGGTCACCGGTGAGGCGTAGGGCGATGGGCAGGATGTAGACGGCCGAGTCGGGGTCGATGCGGTTCAGGAGCCAGAGGCGAGTTTGAGCCAGCGACAACGGGATACGGTCGGGGCGCGGGTGTACCGCGGCCAGCGGCGGCAGCTGTTCGCCGGCAGTGGCGCGTTCGGCCAGCCGGGCTACGGTCGGTGCTTCGAACACGTCGCGCACGTCGAGGGCGCTGCCGAGCGCCGCGTTGGCGCGGGCGACCAGCCGCATGGCCAGCAGCGAGTTGCCGCCGACGGCGAAGAAGTCGTCGTCGGCACCGATGCGGGCCACGCCGAGCAGGTCGGCGATCACCTCGGCGAGCGTGGTCTGGGCGCCGGGACGTGGCGCCACGTAGGCGGTGGTGACCGACAGATCGGCAGCGGGCAGCGCGGCACGGTCGAGCTTGCCCGCCGAGTTCAGCGGCACCGCGTCCAGCACGACGAAATGCGTGGGAACCATGTAGGCGGGCACCCGGCTCGCCACATGACCGCGCACATTCGCGGCGTCGACCGCACCGGCCACATAACCGACCAGGCACTGGCGGCCCGCGTCGTCGGTGGCGGGCAGGACCGTCGCGTGGGTGACGCCGGGTGCGTCGCCGAGAGCGGCCTCGATCTCACCCAGCTCGATCCGCAGGCCTCGGATCTTCACCTGGAAGTCGTTGCGACCCAAATAGATCAGGGCACCGTTGCGATCGCGGCGGACCAGGTCGCCGGTGCGGTACATGCGGGTACCGTTCGCGCCGAACGGGTCGGCGACGAAACGGTCGGCGGTCAGGTCCGGCCGCCCCAGATAGCCACGGGCCAGCTGGGCACCCGCCAGGTACAGCTCACCCGTCACACCGGTGGGCACCGGGTGCAGCCGCTCGTCGAGGACGTAGGCGCGCACATTCCAGGTGGGCCTGCCGATGGGCATTTCGGTCTGTTCGACCGGTGCCGTGATCTGCTGGAAGGTACTCGTGATCGCCACCTCGGTCGGCCCGTAGGTGTTGTGCAGCTCGACCGGGAGCGTGGCCAGCACCGTCGCCGCGAGCGGGGCGGGCAGTTCCTCACCACCCACATGCAGCATCCGCAGGCCGCGCAGGGCATCGCCCAGCCCTTCGGCGAGCATCGCCGACAGCACCGACGGCACCAGTTCGACCACGGTGACACGCTGTTCGCGCAGTACCCGCGCCTGATAGGCGAGGTCGAGGTGACCGCCGGGGCGCAGCAGCACCAGGGTGGCGCCGAGCAACGCCGGGGCCAGCAGCTCCCACAGCGACACATCGAAGGTCAGCGGGGCGCGCTGCAGCAGGCGATCCTCGGCGGTCAAGGCGTATTCCCCTCGCAGCCAGCACAATTCGTTCACCACCGCCCGGTGGGTGATAAGCACGCCCTTGGGCAGGCCGGTGGAACCGGAGGTGAACAGGGCATACGCCGGATGGTCCGGCAGCAGCGGTGCGAGGCGTTCGGCATCGGTGACCGGGGTGCCCGGCACCGGGACCTTCGCGGGATCCTCGAGCTGGGCGACGGTGAGCACCGGGAAACCGGACCGCGAGGCGGCCGCGAAATGCACCGAGGCGGTGGCGGACCGGATGCCCGCGTCCACGTGATCGAGGTCGCTCGCCTCGACCACGACGACCAATCGTGGTGCCGCCGTGGCAAGTACATGCCCGATGCGGTCGGCGGGCTGGGCCGGATCGATCGGCACGTACACGCCACCCGCGGCGAGCACACCGTGCAGCACGACCAGCAGCTCGATCCCGCGCGGAACAGCGACGGCGACCGGGGTTTCCGGCCCGACACCGCACCCGATCAGTCTGCGCGCCAACCGATTGGCTCTGGCCGCGAGCACACCGTAGGTGATCTCGGTGCCCTCGAAAACGGCCGCGACCGCCTGCGGATCGCGCGCGGCCGCCGCATCGAGCAGGTGCGCGGCCAGCGGTGCGCCGATGCCGAGCTCGGTCAGCTCCTCGTCGAGCGGAACCACCTCGCCGTGCGGTCCCGCCACCAGTTCGGTGCGGGCGGGTTCGGCGAGCAGTTCCAGATCTCCGACAGGTGTCGCCGGAGCCCGCACGGCCGCGCGGAGCACGAGCTCGAGCATGGTGGCCATCGCCGCGACGGTCTCGGCGTCGAAAAGGTCCGTCGCATAGCGCAGTTCGAGATCGAGGCCGTCGGGCTCGCCGTAGGCGCCGAACCGGTCGACGAAGGTGAAGTCCAGGTCGACTTCGATCGGCGCGTCCGGCAGCTCGAGACCGGAGAGGGTGAGCCCGGGCAGTTCGAACGCGGCGCGCCGCTGATTCTGCAGGGCGAGCGACACCTGATACAGCGGCGAATAGCCCTGCGAGCGTGCGGGGTTCACCGCGTCGACGAGGGTTTCGAACGGGACGTCGGCGTTGTCGAAGGCATCGAGGTCACCGGTGCGGACCTGGTCGAGCAGGTCGGCGAATCCGGTTTCGCCGCGCACCTCGGCGCGCAGGACGAGCGTGTTGACGAACATGCCGACGATGTCGTCGAGTTCGCGATGACCACGCCCGGCCACCGGGGTGCCGACCACGATGTCGGACCCCGCCGACAGCCTGGCCAACAGCACCGCGAGGCCCGCGTGCAGCACCATGAACGTGGTCGCCCGGCGCGCCCGAGCCAATTGTTCGATCCCCCGGTGCAGGTGCGCGTCGAAGGCGGTGATGAAGGTGGCCCCGCGATTCGAGGCGATCAGCGGCCTGCGACGGTCCGTCGGCAGGGTGAGGACATCGGGCAGCGCGGCCAGGCGGTGCCGCCAGTAGCCGAGCTGGCGGGCCAGCGGTGCGTCCGGGTCGTCGACGCTGCCGAGCCCCTCGGTCTGCCACAGCGCGTAATCGGCGTAGTGCACGGTGAGCGGCGGCAGTTGCGGTGCGCTGCCAGTGGCGCGGGCGGCATAGGCGGCCACCAGGTCACGGGTGAGCGGACCCATCGACCAGCCGTCGGCGGCGATGTGGTGCACGACGAGCACCAGCACGTGCTCGGTCGGCGTCACCCGAAGCAGGGCGACGCGCACCGGCACCTCGGTGGTGATGTCGAAACCGCCCGACAGCACCTGCGCGACGGCGCCGGACACGTCGGTGGGCGCAACGTCGGTGACCGTGAGCTCGGGAACGAACGGTTCGCCCACGAGTTGCGTTGCCTGCCCGTCGAATTCGGGGTAGGTGGTGCGCAGGGTCTCGTGCCGGGCGACCAGGTCGCCCAGTGCGCCGCGTAGGGCGGCGACGTCGAGTTCGCCGCTGAGGTGGATGGCCACGGGGATGTGATAAGCGGCGGACCGCGGGTCGAAGCGGTGCAGGAACCACATCCGCTGCTGCGCGGGCGACAACGGAATCCGTTGCGGGCGTGTACCACCCACCGGTCCGCGCCTGCTCCCGGTGCCACGCAGAGTGTCCAGACGCTGCGCCAAGCCACTGACGGTGCTCGCCTCGAACAGTTCACGGACCGCGACACGCGCGTCGAGTGCGGCTCCGAGGCGTGCCGCCACCTGCGTGGCCAGCAGGGAGTTGCCGCCGAGCGCGAAGAAGTCGTCGTCGGCGCCGACCCGGTCCAGTTCGAGCACGCCGGCGAAAGTGGCGGCGACGACGCGTTCGGTCGTGGTCGCGGGCTCCCGGTAATCGGTGCGGCGCGCCTGTGGGGCAGGCAGTGCGCGGCGGTCCAGCTTGCCGGAGGTGGTGAGCGGCAGTTCGTCGAGGAACACGTAGGCGCCGGGCACCATGTAGGCGGGCAGGGTGGCGGTGACAGCGGCGTCGAGATCCGCCGGAGTGCAGGCGTCACGGTTGGGTGCGCCCGAGACTGTGCCACCGACACCGACATCGACACCGGCCTCGGTCGAGGCTGGTTGCGCACCGCCCGTCGGTACGGCGCCGCCCGCGGCCGAAGCCGATTGCGCACCACCTGCCGGTACGACACCGCCCGCGGCCGAAGCCGATTGCGCACCACCCAACGGGATGACACCGCCTGCGGCCGAAACCGATTGCGCACCACCCAACGGGATGACACCG